>NZ_JBIWLV010000025.1:0-75503 GCF_044766345.1 Streptomyces sp. NPDC102278
CGACACCCTCCACCACACCCCCATCGGAGTCCTGCGCAGCGTCGAACGACCCGTCTACGACACCCTCATGGCCGACCAACTCGACACCGCGATCGCGCAGCAGGGCAAGGCGGACCTCTCCGGCCTCCTCGCCGGCAACGACACCTGGACGGTCCTGGGCGGCTGACCGGTGCGCACGGGCGCCGGACCTCCGCTCGCGGTCCGGCGCTCAGAGCGCCCGCAGGCCCCTGACCGAGGTCAGCGCGTAGGCGCGGGCCTGCTCGAAGGTGGCCGCGCTCTCCCGGGCCAGGGTCTCGCGGACGTACCGGCGCGCCTGCGACAGGTCGGCGTCGGGGCCGAGGACGCGTTCCACCCCGCGCTCGTCCAGCAGCACGTGGTGCAGGGAGAGCACGGTGACTCCCGTCTCGTCCGGGACGACCGACCACTCCCCCGTGTGCGCGGCCAGCAGGGCCGACGGCACGGTCTCCTTGTAGACGGTGCGGCCGGCCGCCGGGAACGACACCCGTACGGACTCCGTCGTGTGGACGGAGCCGTCGGCGGTCAGCGTGTGGACGGTGGCGCGCTGCACCCCCGGGCGGTCCTCGACGACGTCGGCCCCCGCGATGTGCGGTACGCGGCCGGGCCAGGAGGCCACGTCGTACAGGAAGGCACCGACCGGTTCGCCCGGCCCGTCGAACCGTACGGAGTCCTCGAAGCTCATCGTCAGCGCGTCGAGCCGCTCCCAGCGCTCGGCGGCCTCGCGCATCCGGTCGAGCATGGCGCGAGCGCCGCGTTCGACGTCGGCGCGGGCCCGCTCGACGTCGGAGCCCCGGTTGCCGGCGACGGTGAAGTCCTGTTCCAGGGTCAGCCGCGACCAGCCCGGGGCGAGCTGCCGTACCGTCCAACTGCCGCCCGCGGAGGTGACGGGAGCGGCGGGGACCTCTTGGCGGAAGTCGATCCGCCGCCGTTCGGGATCCAGGGTCCGCCGCCACAACGACGATCGCACGGTCCCGTCGCGGGTGTCCCACAGGGAGAACCGTTCCCGGCTGCCGTCGAAGTCCCACGGCTCGACATGGACGGTGTCGGGTACCAGCAGCGGCCACTGGGCGGTGTCGGCCACCAGCGCGTACAGGACGCCGGCCGGTGCGGCCGCGTCCACCGCGTGTGACATCCGGTGCACTCGTTCGACAGACATCAGACACCCTCTCTCAAAGCTTGATGCAGAGCCTGTCCGTATCCGCAGGAAGCTTCCTGGACTCCGGGTGGAGTTCCGGGGCGCGGTCTCAGACCGCGGCGCGGGAACCCAGCACGTGGTTGACCAGGTCGAGGTAGCGGCGCGGGGTGTCGGCGTACTCCACGGCCTCCTCGTCGAAGGCGATGTCGAACCTCTGCTCCAGGTAGCCGGTGGTCTGCAGGACGGAAAGGCAGTCGTAGCCGAGCTCCACCCAGTACAGGTCGCGGACGTCGTCGTCCAGCTCGACGCCCTCCTCCTCACCTCCCCAGGCGCGCAGGATCCGCGTCAGATCGGTGAGTTCCAGCCGGTCCATGGGTGTACCCCTCTCCTCGTCCGCGAGCACGCGAACGCGTCCCGGGTCCCCCGAGCCTGACCACCCTCCCTGGAGCACGACTCAACGCCCGCCCGGACCACTCCGGCCCCGCGTTTGAGGCGCGGGGCCCGTCCAATCCAGCCCCGCCGGCGTTTGAGGCGCGGGGTCCGGCCAATCCAGCCCCGCCGGCGTTTGAGGCGCGGGGTCCGGGGCGGAGCCCCGCAACCCGGCGGGCGGCGGCCGGCCCACCCGCACTGCACCGCGCCACCCGCACCGCGCCACCCGCACCGCGCCACCGCACAACCCCCGGAGGCCTACGCCGCGTACAGGTCGAACGTCGAAGACCTCCGCGGCCCCGCCACCACGTCCAACGCCGGGTCCACCTTCAGCATCGCCTGGTGCAGCCGTTGCAGCTGCTGCGACGGCTCCACGCCCAGTTCGTCGATGAGCCGCGTCCGCAGCCGCCGGAAGACGTCCAGCGCCCTCGCCTGCCGCCCCGACCGGTACAGCGCGACCATCGCCTGCGAGTGCAGGCCCTCGTGCTGCGGGTGTCGGGCGATCAGTTCGGTGAGTTCGGCGAGGAGTTCCGTGTGCCGTCCCAGCCGCAGGTCGACGTCGATCCGTCGTTCGGTGGTGACGAGCCGGCTCTCGGCGAGTCGCAGGACCTCGATGTCGAGGATCGGGCCCACCCGTACGTCGACCAGCGCCGGCCCCTGCCACAGGGCGAGCGCCTTGCGCAGCAGGTCCGCCGCGGTCTCGTCGTCGCCCTCGTCGAAGGCGCTCTGGCCGCCGGCCACGAGGGTCTCGTAGGTGTGGACGTCCACGGACTCCGGGGGGATCTGGAGCAGGTATCCGCCGTGCCGGGTCGCGAGGATGTCCTTCGCCGAGCCGGGGGCCCCCGGCCCCATGGCCGTGCCCAGCCTGCGGCGCAGTTGGAGGATGTACGTCTGCAAGGTGGTGAGCGCGCTCTGTGGCAGGTCGGTGCCCCAGATCTCCTCCATGAGGGTCGGCACGGGCATCACCCGGCCCGGGTAGAGCGCGAGAAGCGCCAGGATCTGACACGGCTTGCCCGCCGTGGGAACGATCGATCCTCCGTTGACCTCGGCACTCAAAGGTCCCAGAACCTGAATCTTCACGGTCTCCCGTCTCCCCTCCGCAATTCGTCGCGCCACACTCGGATTTCAGCATTCGACCCGGTAACGGTAACGGCGCCCCCGGCCATGTCCCCGAATTCTTGAGCCTGCATCGAGCAGCCCTCCGCACTGGTGCTTTGTCGGACGGGTTTCTGCTGGTGGGAGCCCCTTAACCAGTGGTGATGACCCTTTTCCGGGGGCTCCCGTGGCAGTTTTTCCGCGGTGGTGTCCGGTCTTTTTCACAGTGGGGGTCCGGCGGCCGTGGGGAAATGAGCGCGCAAAGACCGTGCGATGACCCGTCAGCCCACCGGTGCCAGTCGCCTGCGGGGCGTCTCGGTGGATTCCAGGGGGCGTTCGGGCCCGGTCATCAGGATCGAGCGCTGGAGCCGGCGCAGGGCGGCCGAGGGCTCTATGCCGAGCTCGCGCACCAGGGTGGTGCGCAGCCGCTGGTAGACGCTGAGGGCCTCGCCGCGGCGGCCGGAGCGGTGGAGGGCCAGCATGAACTGCCCGTGCAGGTTCTCGTGAGTGCGGTACCGACTCACCAACACCGTCAACTCCGCCAACAACTCACGATGGCGACCCAACCGCAGATCCGCCTCGATCCGCTGATCCAACGCACACAACCGCGTCTCCTCCAACCGACGGATCTCCATGTCCAACTGCACCCCACCCTGAACATCCGCGAACGCCGGCCCCGACCACAACGCCAACGCCTCCCTCAACAACCGCGCACCACCAGGATGATCACCGGCATCCACCGCCCGATACCCCATCCCAGACAACCGCTCGAACTCCCGCACATCACTCGTCCCACCACCACTGCTCAACAAGTAACCCCCCGGCAACGTCACCAACACGTCCTTCGGAGTCCGGGTGGCGTCCTCGCCGCCGGCGAGCGCCGTGGCGATGAGCGCGCGGAGCTGGAGGATGTACGTCTGCAGCGTGGTGCGGGCGCTGCGCGGCGGTCGCTCGCCCCACAGTTCCTCGATCAGCGCGGCGACGGGGACCGTCTGGTCGGCGTGCAGCGCCAGGAGCGCGAGCACCTGACGGGGTTTGGCCGCGGTCGGCGTGATGGAGATCCCGTTCTCCCGTACGTCCAGTGCGCCCAGTACATCGATGTCCACGCCGTACTCCCCTGCTTCGTTGGATGAGCCCTCGACTTTCACCGGAATGAGCAAAAAACAGCATCAGCGGTTTGTCAATACCAAACCGGCCGGGCCGTTTTTTTGGGAACATGCGCCATGGGCACCCCAGCACAGCACCTGACCTGCGCATTTGCCAGAAAATAGCGGCTCTGGAGAGCCGCCGGCGTACGCAAAAAACACCCCTCAGAAACCTTCCTGAGGGGTGCTTCAAGACCGGAACAGACCATTCAGTTTGCTAGTCGCGGACGCCGCTCGGAACGGCACCGGCCACGCACATCGTGTCCGAACCGTCGGCGCGCAGCACTCCGAGCGAGCCGTCCGCGGCGATCCGGGGCAGCATCAGGGCCCAGTAGCGGGCGAGCGAGGGCTCCGCGAGCCATGCCCCCTCGTCGGCCCCGAGGGCCTCGAAGCCGACGATCGCCGCCACCACGGCGGCCGTCGCGTCCTGCGCCGAGACGCCGTCGGCCAGTTCCCCGTTCCGGGCGGCGGTACGGAACATCGCCTCGACCCAGCGCTGCCACTGGCGGCGCACGCCACACGTGCCGGCCCCCGCGTCGCGGCCGGTTCCGGCCGTCACGCAGAGCCCGAATCCCGCGCTGACCACGGGATCGTGCGCCAAGAGGGCCATCAGGTCGTGCGTCGAGTCGACGAGCGCCTGGAGCGCGTTCCCCCCTGCCAGTCGGGACACCGTGATCACGCGCACGGATGCCGCGGCGCGGTCCACCACCGCCTCGGCCAAGGCCGTCTTGCTGCCGAAGTGGAAGTGCAGGCCGCCGGCGCTGACTCCGGCCCGTTTGCTGATCGCGCCGATCGAGGCGGTGGCGAAACCCTCCTCGACGAACACCTCCGCGGCGGCGCGGACCAGAACCTCACGCGTGCGGGCAGCACGTTCCTGCTTGACCATGCGATCTCCACAAACCGCCTCGGCGGTTTGCCCAGGGGGGTACACAGCATCGCAGGCACGATCCGACGCCTCGACGGAGCCGTGCCCGAGAAACGCTGGAGCGAGTCAGGAGGCGACCTGGCCGCCGGCCACCTCCGCGGCCTCCAACCGTTCCATCTCGGCCACCACCTCGGCCCCGCGGGTCCGCCCCATCTCCAGCCGGGCCAGGACCGCGGGCGTCGCGATGCTCGGATAGACGTGCTCGAAGAGCACCGAGACCCGGTGTTCGATGTCCTCGCGGTTGACGAGCGTCTGCGAGTAGATCTGGACCCCGGTCCAGCAGGCGGAGAGGGTCCAGGCCGTCTCCGCCGTGTTGACGTGCGGCAACAACTCGCCGCGCGCCTTGGCCTGGATCAGCATCCCCTCGGTCACCTTGATCCAGCCGGGGACGGATCCGCCTCCGAAGATCTCCCGCATGTCGGGCCCGAGCGAGAGCCGCGCACCGGCGCTCAGCATGGGGTCGCGCTGCATGCGATGGGCCATCACCATCGACGTGTCGACGAGTTCCTGCAGCTTGCTCTGGCGCGGTGGTACGCCCCCCTCGGCGAATTGCTCGTCGAGGACTCCTCGCGCCAGATCCTGCTTGGACGAGAAGTGGAAGTACAACGCACCCTTGGTCACGCCGGCACGGGTGAGGATGTCCGCGATGGTCGCAGCCTCATATCCGCGCTCGTCGAAGACCGAGGCCGCCGCTTCCAAGATCGCACGACGCGTGCGTACTGCACGCTCTTGACGTGCCACGATGCCTCCGATGTCCACGGGCCCACACGGACGGAACCCTTCGGGTTCCGCTCCCCCCACGTAAAACCAACCAGAAGGTCCGTATTTTATCAAGACGGAAACAATAAACCGTGACCTTCTGGCCACCGCAGTCAAGTCCGTCTCAGGGAACGGAAGAAGTTCTCGCGTTCGTCGAGCGCGCGCACGATCAACTTCGCTGAGCAGCCAAGAATGAACAGGCTGTAACAGCCCTTTGCAAACCATCCACCCGGTTTGTTTTAACCTATCGGTGATACCGACACCCTCACATCGGCCCCGTGGCGACATCTGCGCCAAGTGGAGGCCAGAACATCCTTGCAAACAAAACCGGAGAGTACGTATCTTACGACTTCAAGTGCTCGTCCCATCCGTCAACTCGGCTCTGCGGAGAGGTCCATGACCCTGCTCACGTTCGAGAACAACACCCCCGCGCCGTCCATGAAGGAAGCCGGCGTGCGGCGGACGACGCGCTGTGACGAGCTTCCCCGGCTCACTAGCACCGTCCCCCGGGAGTACGTGCATCGCAGCTCGGTGGCGGAGGTGTTCCTGACCGGCTACGAGCGGATCGGTGACGACACCTTCCTGCTGACCGGCCAGTGGCCGCGGGCCCATACTTTCTTCATCAGCGCGGACGGTACCGGACACGACCTCGTCCAAGTGGGGGAGACCGTCCGTCAGGCCGGCCTTTTACTGTGCCACGCGGAGTACGGGGTGCCCCTGGGACACAACGTGCTGCTGTGGAGCCTGGGCTTCAAGGCCGACCTGGAACAGTTGCTGATCGGCGCCGGCCCGACCGACCTGGAACTCATCGCCACCTGCCGGGACTTCGGCTGGAAGGGCAACCGGTTCTCCGGTTTCCTGGAGGTGAGCGTCCGCCGGGACGGACGGATCGCGGCCACCGGCTCCGGGCTCTTCAGTTTCGTTCCCCCGGCGGTCTACCGCCGGCTGCGCGGTGAGTACGGGAGGCTTTCCACTGCCGCTCCCGCGCAGCTCCCGCCGCGTCCGGCCCCGATCCAGCCGGCGACGGCGGGCCGGTTGCTGCCCTTCGACGTGGTCCTCGCCCCGGGCGACCGGCCCGGCCGCTGGTTGCTCTCGCCGGACCTGACGCACCCGATCCTCTTCGAGCACGCCAACGACCACCACCCGGGCATGGTCCTGGTGGAGGCGGCCCGGCAGGCCGCCTGCGGGACGCTCCACACCCGTTCCTTCAGACCCACGGCGGTGGAGTCCTCGTTCCACAACTACGCGGAACTGGACGCCCCGTGCTGGATCGACACCGAGGTCCCCCACTCCATGGATCCCGGCGTCCGCACCGTGCACGTCACCGGACGCCAGGGCGACGCCCGGATATTCGAGGCGACCGTCACCGGAACCATAGCCTCCGACTGATTCGGCCCCTTCGGCCGGGAGCCGCGGCCGGTCATCGGGCCGAGTTCTCCCGGTACCACGGCGCGTACCGGGCGAACCCCTGCGGCAGCCCCGGTCCGGGCTCCGCGCCGACCAGCTTCCACAAGCGGCTGCCGTCGTACCAGTGATCGACCGCCAGCAGCGAGATCCTGCGGCGGGTGACCGGGTCGCCCGCCGCACCCAGCCGTTCGCACGCCTCCTCCAGGGTGATGTCCCGTTCCGGCAGCGGCACCCCGAGGGCCTGCCCCACGGTGGTGACCAGTTCCCGGGCGGACACCGGCTCCGGGTGGCAGGCGTGCAGTACCTGTCCCGCGAGCCTTCCGGGCAGCCGGGCCAGATCCGCCAGCGCGTCCGCCAAGGCGTCCGCGGAGATCATCGAGAGCCGTGCGCGCCCCCCGTCCACCCAGTACGGCAGGCGCCCCATCAGGTCGACCAACGCGGGAACCATCCAGGTGTCGCCGCGTCCGTAGACCAGGTGGGGCCGCACCACGACGCCCCCCGCCGCGAGGACCAGGCGCTCGCCCTCCAGACGTGTGACGCTGGTCGCGGAGACCGGTTCCTCGGCCAACAGGCCCTCGGCTTCGCCCCGGTGCGGTCCGTCCCGGTAGACGGCGGCGGTGCCGAGGTGCACAAAGCGGCCTACGCCGGCCCGCGCGGCCTCGTCCAGCAGGGCGCGGGTGCCCTCGGTGTTGACCGTCCGACACTCCTCCTCGGTGCCGCCGATCCGGGCCGCGAGGTGCACGACGGTGGTGACGCCCTCGCAGATGCCGCGCAGGGACGCCGGGTCCGTCAGATCGCCGGTCACCGTCTCGATCCCGGGCGCCCCGTCGAAGGTGTGGCCCGCGAGCGTCCGCCGGTGGGTGAGCAGCCGCAACGCGGGACCGGCCGGACCCTCCCGGCCGCTCCGGTCGTCCGAGCCGCCCACAGGGGCCGTCAGGCGGGCCGTCACATGGGATCCGATGAAACCGGTGCCGCCCGTCACGAGGATCCGTTCGGGTATCAACGCCGGCCTTTCGTCGCGAAGTACGGGAGGTGCGGGAAGTGGAGGAGCGGTCCGCACTTACTGTCTTATCAGCATTCCGCTCTCGCCGACCATCGCCCTGGCGGAAAGTAGGCTGAGACGATGAACAGCTCAACTCCCCGCCTGGTGCCGGTCACCCCGGAAAACTTCGAAGCGGTGTGCGCGATCCGGCTTCACCCGCACCAGGAGCACCTCGTGTCACCTGTCCTGAAATCGTTGGCGGAGGCGTACGTGTACGGCGCGAGCGCCTGGCCGCGGGCCATCGTGGACCGCCGGGACGACGGTGCGGAGGAAGTGGTCGGCTTCGTCATGGCCTTCTTCGACATCTCCTGGGGCGGCGACGCCAACGACCGTCGCTCCGGCATCTGGCGCCTGAACGTCTCCGCCGAACACCAGGGGCGGGGATACGGCCGCTTCGCGGTCCGGGCCGTCGCCGACGAGATCCGCGGCCTCGGCGGCACCCGTGCGTACGTCTCCTGGAACCCGGCCGAGCACACCCCCGAGCCCTTCTACCTCGGCCTGGGCTTCACGCTCACGGGCGAACTGAGCGGCACCCAGCGCGTCGGCGTCCTCCCCCTCTGACGGACGCCGGGACCGGGCTCCGCAGACCCCGAAGGCCGCCGCTACTCCCGCAGGACCACGGTCAGCGGCCGCGCCTCCTTCGGGGCCGCGGCAACCGGGGCCCTGCCGGCACGGAACTCCTGCGGGCTCACCCCCCGCACCCGTTTGAAGGCCGTGGACAGCGCGAACGCGCTCCCGTAGCCGACCCGGCGGGCCACCGTCGCCACCGTGGCCTCCGGGTCACGCAGCAGGTCCGCCGCCCACGCGATCCGCCAACCCGTCAGGTAGGCGACGGGCGGTTCCCCGACGAGCTCCGTGAAGCGGCGGGCCAGCGAGGCCCGGGACACCCCCGCCTTCAGCGCCAGCTCCTCGACCGTCCAGCCGTGCGCCGGATCCTCGTGCAGCAGGCGCAGGGCCGGCCCGACGACCGGATCGCCCTGCGCCCGGTACCAGGCCGGGGACCCCGATCCCGGGTCGGCGAGCCAGGCCCGCAAGACCCCGATCAGCAGCAGGTCCAACAGCCGGTCGAGAACGATCTCCTGCCCCGGCTCGTCCCTGGAGATCTCCGAGGCCAGCAGCGCGACCAGCGTGGCGTCCGCGGCGCCCGCCGGGCGGACCAGCACCGTCGGCAGCGCGCTCAACAACCTGCGCCCGATCTCGCTCGGCGCTTGGTAGGTGCCGCTGAGCATCACCGTCGAGTCGGCGTCCCGCGGCGCCTCGCCCCAGGTGCGCACGCCCAGCGCCATGGTGTCGGTGACGTCCTCGCCCGCCTCGGTGTTGCAGCGCTGGTCCGGGCCGACGGTGATCTGTACCGGCGTGTCCGGCGCGTCCGCGACGGTGTACGGCGCCGGCCCCCGTACGACCACCAGGTCACCGGGGCCGATCGCGACGGGCTCGCCGTCGTCGGGCAGCAACCAGGCCGAGCCCCGGGTCAGCGTCATCACCGAGAGCGGGGCCCGGTCCTCCACGCGCAGGGACCACGGAGGATTGAGAACGGACTTCAGGAGGAAGGCCCCCCGGGCCTTGGGCCCTTCGAGGAGACCGGTCAGCGTGTCCATGAGCCCCATCCTCCCCCGCGCGCCCTCACACGTCCCAGACCCCGGTGGCGGCCGCCTCCCGGGCGAAGTCCGCGAAGTCCCTGGGCCCCCGGCCCAGTACCTCCTCGACCCCGTGCACCAGGTGCGCGTTGCGCCCGTCGAGGATCAGGGTGAACAGCTCGGCGAAGTCCTCCGGCAGGTCGTGGGCCCGCAGGACCGCGCGGTAGTCCGCGTCCGAGACGGGCACGTACGTGATCTCGCGACCGGTGGCCTTCGACAGCTCCGCGGCGACGTCGGAGAAACTCAGCAGCCGCGGGCCGGACAGCTCGTACGTCCTGCCGATGTGCCGGTCGTCGGTGAGCGCGGCCACCACCACGTCCGCGATGTCCTCGGTGTCCACGAAGGGTTCGACGGCGTCCCCGGTCGGCAGGGCGATCTCCCCGGCCAGCACGGGCTCCAGGAAGAAGCTCTCGTCGAAGTTCTGGTTGAACCAGCTGGCCCGGACGACGGTCCAGTCGGCGCCGGAGGCCTTGAGGTTGTCCTCACTGCGCTCGGCCGCCTGCTCGCCCCGCCCGGACAGCAGCACCAACCGGCGCGCACCGGCCGCGACGGCCGCCTCGGCGAACGCGCCGACCTGCTCGGCCGCCCCCGGGAAGGCGAGGTCGGGGTAGTAGGTGACGTACACCCGGTCGACGCCCTCCAGCGCCGCGCCCCAGCCCGCGGGCTCGTGCCAGTCGAAGGCGGGCTCCGCGGTGCGCGATCCGATCCGGACCGGACGGCCCTGCGCCCGCAGCTTCTCGGCGACGCGCCGGCCGGTCTTGCCGTTGCCCCCGATGACGAGGGTGAGGGGCGCGTCCTGCGTGTCCTGCGTGTTCGCGGGGTTCTCGGCGTTCCGTGTCGTTGTCATGTGACCAGTCAACCGCCGGCCGCCGAGACGGAACATAGCCGAAAAGCTCAGCTCCATACGCGAGCGTCCAAACCGCTCGGCTCAACGCCTCATTTGCCGGCATCCTCGGCGAGGGTGTGCGCCACGAGGGCGTTGGCGTGGCCGTGGCCCAGACCGTGCTCGGTCTTGAGCCGGCTGACCAGCTCCATGTGCCGGGTGAGGGGCGAGGAGCGGATGATTGCCTTCCACTCCGAGATCGGGCGGCCGTGCTTCTTCTCGATGGAGGGGAAGTAGCTCGCGGGGCCCTTGACCGCTTCGGTCATGTCGGGGGTTCCTTCCGTACGCAGGTGGGTGAGCGGATGGACGGGTCGGTACCGGCCTCAGCCCCCGGTCACCGGCCGGTAGGTGCACACGTTGACGCCTGCGGCGCTGGTGACCGTGGAGACCAACTCCAGCGTCCGCAGACCGCCGTCGTCCGGGAAGATCGACTTACCACCGCCGAGCAGCACCGGCATGATCATGAGCCGCAGTTCGTCGACCAAGCCCTCGCCCAGCAGGGTGCGGACGAGGGTGGGGCTTCCCATGACCACCAGGTCGCCGCCCTCGGTCCCGCGCAGCTCCCGTATGCGGGCGACCGCCTCACCGCCGGGGATGCGCGTGGTGTTCCCCCAGGCCGGCTCGGGGTCGCCGAGCGTCTCGGACACGACGTACTTGCGGATCGCGTTCATCCGGTCGGCGAACGGGTCCCCCGCCCGCTCCGGCCACGCGGCCGCCATGGTCTGCCACGTGCGTCGCCCGAACAGCAGCGCCTCGGCCCCGCCCATCGCGTCGGAGAAGGCACCGCCGACCACCTCCGGGTCGAAGAACGGGTGCGACCAACCGCCGTGCGCGAACCCGCCGTCGCCGTCCTCGCCGGCCCCGCCGGGTGCCTGCACGACACCGTCCAGGCTGATGAACTCGCTGACCACGATGCGCATGTGACTCGCTCCCTCGTCGACCGCCGGTGCCCGACGGTCCCACCCTCAGATGTGGACGGCGTCCACATCTGCACGTTCCGCAGCCTACAAGGGAATGTGCACACCGTCCACATTCTTGTCGCGCCACGTCACAGAGACAGACGAACCCGCCACCCGAAACTCATCGCTCCCGCGAGAATCCCTTGACCTCAAGCAGACTTGAGGTATGAAGCTGATCCACATGACCGCGCAATCCACGCCCCACGCGGCGGACATCGAAGCGATCGGCCGACCCGTCGCCACCGTCGAGCACTCCCAGCGGAACAAGGACCCCGAGGGCGCCGCGTCCCCGGCGTTCTTTGTCTTCTCGGCGATGACTTTCACACCTCAAGTCCGCTTGAGGTGGAGGAATATGATCACATGGCGGTATGACGAGGACTCTGTATCTGCTCTGTTCCGCCGCCCCGCCCGTCTTCGACGTGGCCCACGTGATCGAGAACGCCCAGTCGCGCGGTTGGGACGTCTGCCTCGGTCTGACCCCGACGGCCGCGCACTGGGTGTCCGAGAGCCTCGACGGACTCGCCGCCCTGACCGGAAACCCGGTGCGCTGGCAGTACAAGCTGCCCGGGGATCCGGACGTGTGGCCCGCGGCCGACGCCGTGCTGTTCGCCCCGGTCACCTTCAATTCGCTCAACGCCTGGGCGCTCGGGCTCACCGACCGGTTCGTGGCCGGGATCGCCGCCGAGGCCATCGGCAAGGGCATCCCCGTCGTCGCCATGCCCTGCACGAACGCCGCGCTCGCGGCGCACCCGCGGTTCGACCTCTCGCTGGCAGAGCTGCGGGGGGCGGGCGTGGAACTCCTCCACGGCGAGGGCGGCCACGTTCCCGGTCCGCCGGACGAGGACGCCCCGACACACTTCCCCTGGGCCGTGGCCCTGGACGCCGTGGACCGCCAGGGCACCCCGGCGCCGTAGCCGCCGGCCCCGTAGCCCCGGCCGCTCGCCGCTCGCCGCTCGCCGCTCGCCGTTGAACCCGACTACTCCCCCGTGGCCCCGTCGATCGTCTCGCGCAGCAGGTCGGCGTGCCCGTTGTGGCGGGCGTACTCCTCGATCATGTGGGCCAGGACGTAGTGCAGGGAGTAGGCCTGATCCTCGTGGTGGCCCCGCGCGTCGAGGGACTCGGCCGCCGCCACGATCGCGCGGGAGCGCTCGCAGGTCTCCTCCCAGATGCGGAACGACTCCGCCGGGTCCGCGTCCTCGACGTGGAAGTCCGTCCACTCACCGGCCTCGTTCTCCGGAAAGTAGCGGCGTACGTCCTCGGAGTTGATGACATTGCGGAACCAGCTCCGCTCGACTTCCGCCAGATGACGCACCAGCCCGAGCAGACTCAGCGCGGACGGCGCGACCGCCCTGCGGCGCAGCTGTTCGTCCGTCAGTCCCGCACACTTCATCATCAGCGTGTCCCGCTGCCCCTGCAGGACGCTGGTGAGCGTGGCACGTTCGTCGCCGGTCAGGACCGGTCGGGTCCTCTGTTCGTCGTTCATCGGGCGATCATCACAGTCCCGCTCCCCGCCCGCCGACCGTTTCACATGCCGGATGCCGTCCTCAGCTCCCGGAAGAAGGCCCGTACGTCCGCCACCAGCAGATCGGGCACCTCCATGGCGGGGAAGTGGCCGCCCTTGTCGTACGAGGTCCAGCGCACGATGTGGTCGGTGCGTTCGGCGATGTGCCGCAGCGGGATGAAGTTGTCCCGGGGGAAATCGGCGAGTGCGGTCGGGGTCCGCGACACCTCGGGCGGCTGCCCGAAGTAGTCGGCGTGGGCGCGCTCGTAGTAGATCCGGGCGGCGGAACCGACGGTGCCCGTCAACCAATACAGCATGACGTTCGTCAGCATCCGGTCGCGGTCCACGGGGGTCCGCGGATCACTCCACTCGGCGAACTTCTCCCCGATCCAGGCGAGCAGCCCGACGGGTGAGTCGTTCAACGCGTACGCGAGGGTCTGCGGCCGGGTCGCCTGGATGTCGGCGTACCCCTGGCGCTCCCGCGCCCACCCCCGGTACCGCTCCCAGGACGCCAGCGTCCGCTGTCGCTCGGCGGGTTCCAGCGCGGCCAGTTCCTCCGGCGTGGGTTCGGAGGTCGCCCCGGCGCCGGGCAGCAGGTTCAGATGGACGCCGACCACGTTCCCGGGCCGCAGCCGCCCCAACTCCCGTGAGACCGCGGCGCCCCAGTCGCCGCCCTGCACCCCGTACCGCTCGTACCCGAGCCGCTCCATCAGGGTCCCGAAGGCGCGCGCCACCCGCTGGAACTCCCAGCCCGGCTCGGTGGTCGGCCCCGACAGGGCGAACCCGGGGATGTGGGGCAGCACCAGGTGGAAGGCGTCGGCTGGGTCCCCGCCGTGCGCCCGCGGATCGGTCAACGGGCCGGCGACCCGCTGGAACTCCACGAACGACCCGGGCCAGCCGTGGGTCATCAGCAGGGGTGTCGCGTGCGGCTCGGGCGAGCGGAGGTACGCGAAGTGGACGGTGGCCCCGTCGATCCGGGTGGTGTACTGCGCCCATCCGTTGATCCGCGCCTCGGCGGCCCGCCAGTCGTACTCCTCACGCCAGTACCGGACGAGTTCCCGCACCTCGGACAACGGCATGCCGTACGCCCGCCCGACCCCGCTCAACTCATCGGGCCACCGCACTCGCGCCAACCGCCCGCGAAGGTCGTCCAACTCCCCTTCGCCCACATCCAGCCGAAACTCCCGAAACCCCTGCCCAAGCTCACCCATCCCCCCACCCTGCCACGCCCCCCGGGCCCGGACCCACCATCCAGCCCCGCCGAGGCGACCTGGGCCCACTATCCAGCCCCGCCGCAGCACCGGCACCGGCACCCGGGCCCACTCACAGCCCCGCCGGCGTTTGAGGCGCGGGGTCCGGGGCGGAGCCCCGGAAAGCCGAACGCAGTCCGGGCCGCACACACCCCGCCGCCACACTCGCACCACCCCGCCGCCACCCACCCCAGCCAGGGCACCCACCAGGGGGCACCGGCCACGGCACCGGCACCGGCACCGGCACCGGCACCGGCACCGGCACCGGCACCGGCACCCGCCACAAAACCTCCCGGCCAGGGAAACGGCTACGCCGCGTACAGGTCGAACGTCGACCCCCGCCTCGCCCCCGCCGCCACGTCCAACGCCGGATCCACCGCCAGCATCGCCTGGTGCAAGCGCTGCAACTGCGGCGACGGCTCCACCCCCAGGTCGTCGATCAGCCGGTTCCGCAACCGCCGGTACACGTCCAGGGCCGCCGCCTGCCGGCCCGAGCGGTAGAGCGCCACCATGACCTGCGAGTGCAACCCTTCGTGCTGCGGGTGCCGCGCCGTCAGTTCGGTGAGTTCCACCAGGAGTTCCGTGTGGCGACCCAACCTCAGGTCGACGTCGATCCGCCGCTCGACCGTGACCAACCGGCTCTCTTCCAGCCGCATGACCTCGATCTCCAGGATCGGGCCGAGCCGTACGTCGACCAGCGCCGGCCCGTTCCACAGCGCGAGCGCCTCCCGCAGCATGGCCGCGGACCCCTCGTCGTCGCCGGCCTCGAACGCCCTCTGCCCCCGGGCGAGGAGGCTGTCGTAGGTGTACACGTCCACCGCCTCCGGCGGCACCTGGAGCACGTACCCCCCGTGCCGCGTGGCGAGCACTTCCTTCGCCCTGCCCGGCCGTCCCGGCCCCATGGCGGTGCCCAGTCGGCGACGCAGCTGCAGGATGTACGACTGGAGTGTGGTCAGCGCGCTCTGCGGGAGATCGTGACCCCAGATCTCCTCCATGAGCGTGGGTACGGGAATCACACGCCCCGGCTGCAGCGAGAAGAGCGCCAGGATCTGGCGCGGCTTGCCGGCAGTCGGAACGATCGAGCCCCCGTTAACCTCGGCACTCAACGGACCCAGAACCTGAATTTTCACGGTCTCCCCTCCACTTCGCGAACCCGAAACCGAACCTGAACCTGCACCCGTACCTGAACCCGCACCCGTACCTGAACCCGCACCCGCACCCGACTCTTCACGCCCGGCTCAACCCCACGCCTTCCAGGCACCGCTCGTCCGCGGTGCCCTCCTCGCCCCAGGTCCGGTACTCCCCGGCCCGCGCCTCCCCCACCAGGCTCGGCAGGAGCAGCCCCCACAGGGCGGCCACCTTGCCCTTCAACTCCCGGTACGACAGCCCGGTCCCGGACAGCACCTCGATCCCGCAGACGGCGGCCGCCACCAGCGCCTCCGCGCCCTCCCACCGACCGCCGGCACCACCACTGCGGGCCGCGCCGACCACATCAGCCGTACCGACCACGTCCGCCGTACCGACCACGTCCGCCGTACCGACCACGTCCGCCGTACCGACCACGTCCGCCGTACCGACCACGTCCGCCCTGCCTGCCCCTGCGGCCCCGCCCGAGAAGCCCGCCAACTCCCCCGCGTCCCGGGCCATCCGCAGCAGCCGGTAGACCACCGACAGCCATGCCTCCTGGAAGTCCACCACCGCCGGTTGCTGCCCCGCGCACTCCTTGGTGATCCGGAAGCTCGCCGGAATCGCCGGGTCCTCGTGCAGGGTGCGCGCCAGCCAGTGCGTCGTGCCGATCAGCGCCTGCAACGGTGAGTCCCCGGCCTCCCGTAATCCTCGTACCGCCTCGTGCAACAGCCCACAGCCCCACTGCTGCACCGCGTCCGCCAGCTCGTCCTTCGAGGCGAAGTGGAAGTACAGCGCCCCCTTCGTGACCCCGGCCGCACCCGCGATCTCACCGAGCGTCGCATTGGCATAGCCGTTCCGATGGAACATCTCGGCCCCGGCGAAGAGCAGCCGCCTACGCGTCCGCTCCGACCTCTCCTGCACCGCTCGTCTCCTCTCACCCGAGCCGGTCCGCGGCGGCACCGCACGTGCCGCCCTCGTCCGACCCCACCAGCCCCCGCTCAGCCCCAGCCCCGCTCGACCCGCCACGCAACCCACCCGGGTGACCCACTCACGCGCCCACCCCCACGCGCGATCGCCACCCACACGCGACCGCCACCCACGCGCCCGCGACCACTCACGCGCCCGTCCCCACGGGTGCGCCGCGCTCAGACCCGTACGAGCCGCTCCACCCGCGTACTCCCGACGGCCCCCGGCCCGGCGCCGGCGCCGACAGCGGCCGTCGCCCCTCCCTCGGGCCCTGCCATCAGGATCGACCGCTGGAGTCTGCGCAGCGCTCCGGACGGCTCCAACCCCAGGTCCCGTACGAGCGTCGTGCGCAGCCGCTGGTACACGTCCAGCGCTTCGCCGCGGCGGCCGGAGCGGTGGAGGGCCAGCATGAACTGCCCGTGCAGGTTCTCGTGAGTGCGGTACCGACTCACCAACACCGTCAACTCCGCCAACAACTCACGATGGCGACCCAACCGCAGATCCGCCTCGATCCGCTGATCCAACGCACACAACCGCGTCTCCTCCAACCGACGGATCTCCATGTCCAACTGCACCCCACCCTGAACATCCGCGAACGCCGGCCCCGACCACAACGCCAACGCCTCCCTCAACAACCGCGCACCACCAGGATGATCACCGGCATCCACCGCCCGATACCCCATCCCAGACAACCGCTCGAACTCCCGCACATCACTCGTCCCACCACCACTGCTCAACAGATAACCCCCCGGCAACGTCACCAACACGTCCTTCGGAGTCCGCGTCCCGTCGCCGCCCTCCAGGGCGGTCGCGATCAGCGCGCGCAACTGCAGTACGTAGGTCTGCAGCGTGGTGCGGGCGCTGCGCGGCGGCAGGCCGCCCCACAGTTCCTCGATCAGTGCCGACACGGGCACCACCTGATCGGCATGGAGGGCCAAGAGGGCCAGGACCTGCCGGGGCTTGGGGGCGGTCGGCGTGATGGAGATCCCGTTCTCCCGCACGGCCAGTGCGCCCAGTACATCGATGTCCACGTCGTACTCCCCTGTCCTTGGATGAGTCGCAAGAGTCAGTAAAAAACAGGACCGGCGGTTTGTCAATGAACTTCCCACCGCACCAGTTTCAGGCCGGCGACGCCCCAGGCTCACTCAAGAGACCTATCTGACCTGCGAGTTCATCGCTCATTCAGGAGTGGAGCAACAACGTCGCCCCCTGACCCACCCCCCGACAGGACACCAAAAGCCTCGAATCGGGCCCATCAAACAGACCGTTTAGTCTTCTTCCGGCCTCTCCCCCGCCAGCAACCTCGGCAGAACCAACCCCCAGATCCGCGCGAGGGTCTGGGGCGCCACCCACTCCGGCTCGGCCGCGCCCAACACCTCCAGCCCGACGGTCGAGGCCACCACCGCCCGCGCCGCGTCCTGCGAGGACACCCCCTCGGCGAGCATCCCGCCCCGTTCGGCCGCCCCCAGCAACTCCTCCACCCACAAGCGCCATCGCCCCCGCAGGTCCACCCGACTCGCGTGGGAGGAGTCGGCCGACAGCGCGAAACCGGCCCGCACCACGACGTCCTGCGCGAGCAGTTCCATCAGCTCGGCCGTCGAATCGACCAACACCCGCACCGGATCGCCCGCCGACCAGGGCGCGTCGGTGATCCGACCGACCGCGTCCGCCGCCCGCTCCTCGACGGCCCGGGCGATCTCGGCCTTGCTCGCGAAGTGGAAGTGCAGGCCGCCGGCAGTCACCCCGGCCCGGCGACTGATCGCCGAGACCAACGCCGCCGCGAACCCCTCCTCCGCGAAGACCTGCGCGGCAGCACGCACCAACGTTTCGCGCGTGCGAGCCGCACGCTCCTTCTTGACCATGGAGGCTCCACACACCGCACTCGCCGCATTCATCGCACCCTCGATGTACACAAAGGGTCACGAGATCTTGGTGCCACGGTCGGTGGGTGCGCTGGAGGTTGGCCGGACTCGTACCGGAGTGAACAACTCCGGCCGGCTGGAGCGGCTCCACCCACCCTCCGAACAGGGCACACGCGAACCTCTGCCCCGACCCGGCCTCCCCAAGCCTCCAACCAGCGCAATCCGCGGTCGGGGCCGGTTGGTGGAACCTGCACTCCGCCCCCTCCCGCCGTCCGTGCACGTGCTACGGTCGCGGACGTGATGACGGGGGACGACAGCAGTCGGTTTTTGGCTGGGAAATCAGCACTGATCACGGGAGCGAGCGCCGGTATCGGGGCAGCCGCCGCCCGTGTGTTCTGTCGTGAGGGCGCCTCCGTGACCCTCGTGTCCCGCCGCGAGGACCCACTGGCCGCGCTCACCGACGAACTGCGCGACGCCGGCCACCAAGTCCAGTACGTCGTCGCCGACGTCCGTGATTCCCAGGACGTGGCCCGCGCCGTCGAGGCAGCCGTCACCAGGTTCGGCCGGCTGGACGCCGCCTTCAACAACGCGGGTGTCGGCGCGCTTCCGGCGCCCATGCACGTACTCGACGAGGACGTCTACGACACCATCATGGACACCAACGTCCGCGGCGTCTGGAACTGCATGCGCCACGAGATCCGCGCCATGCTGACCACCGGTGGCGGCTCGATCGTCAACAACAGCAGCACCGCCGGTCTGGTCGCCACCCCCGTCGCGGCCCCCTACGTCGCCTCGAAGCACGCGGTCGTCGGCATGACGAAGGCAGCGGCGTGCGAGTACGCGCCCCACGGCATCCGCATCAACGCGATCGCGCCCGGCTCCACCCGCAGCGAGATGATCGACACCTGGCTCCAGCAGAACCCCGAGGTGGAACAGATGCTCCTGAACTCGGCGCCGCTGCCGCGTATCGCGGAGCCCCAGGAGATCGCGGAAGCCGCGGCCTGGCTCTGCAGCGACCGCGCCTCGTTCGTGGTCGGCACCACCCTCTCGGTGGACGGCGGCTGGACCACCCGCTGACGCCGCACCACCCGACGACGCAGCCAAGGCCCTGAAAGCCGCTGTCCGGAAGGCGCCCCGACAGCCAGAGGCATTAACGCCGTTAACGCCGTTAACGGCGCGGCGTTCGACGGCAGTCTCGTGGCTGTCGACCCTGAGCTCAACCGGACGGCGGGACCGAGGACCACACGCCGAACCACTGCTCGGCGCCGAATTCCTCGAACCGCTCCACCTCGGTGAACCCCAGTTTCACCGCGACACGTACCGAGCGATCGTTGGCGGCCTGCGTACAGAGCACCAACGGCTCGCCGGGAAACGCGTCGGCGAACCAGCCGAGCGCCGCCGTGCATGCCTCCAGGGCGTACCCACGTCCCCATGCCTCCGGCAGGAGCATGTAGCTGAGCTCGGCCTCCGCGGCATCAGGACGGACGTGCCCGGGACGCTCAGCGTCCCGCCGGTCGAGCGTGACGATGCCGATCATCGCCCCGTCGTGATCGACCACGAACACGCCGGGGCGCCGCCCGGGCACTTCGGGCACTGCGTTCTCAAGCTCAGCACGTGGTCGGGGGCCACCGAGGTACGTCCGCACCTCCGCCGAGGCGAACAGGTCGATGAACGCCGCACGGTCCCGGGCCACAGACGCGCGGAGTACGAGCCGCTCGGTCCGCAAGGGGGCGGGCGGCCAGACAACGGGCCCCGGCTCAGCCATGACGGACAACCTACCCGACACCCCCGACGGGATCCCCGACCCCGACCCCGCGCGGCACCACCGCCCCGGCCCGCGCCCGGCCCTCCCCCTCCCCGCCCCGGCCCCCTCCCCGGCCGCGCCCACCCGCCTCAGCCTCGCGTCCGCCGTTCCACCAACAACCCCACGCCGTCGAAGATCCGCTCCAGCCCGAACTCCAGCGCCTGGTCCTGCCCCCCGTGTTCCGCGACCGAGGTCAGTGCGGCGTTCAACGCCGGGTAGCGCTCACCGTGCTCGCGCATCACCTCGCCCAGCAGCTTCCCCAGTTCCGCGTCCGGCCCGCCCCGCCCGCCCGGCCCATCCGGGCCGCCCGTCCCACCGCCCGCGGCTCGCTCCTGCTCGGCGATTCCCCGTACGTGCCCGGACATCAGCACCACCGTGTCCATGGCCTCGGCCCCGCTCAGCCCGCACCCGTCGAGCGCGACGAGGGCCCGCTCCATCCAGCCGATCTCCCTCGGCCCCATCACCCGCGCCCCCACGGTCGCCTCCAGCAACCACGGGTGTTCCCGGAAACCGGCGAGCAGGCCCCGCGCCCAGACGCCGAGCTTCCCGCGCCATCCGTCGGCGTCCGCCAACGCCTCGTCCAGCAGAACCGGTTCGGGCATCGCCGATTCCACCATCAGCGCGACCAGTTCCGACTTCCCCGGCACGTACCGGTAGAGGGCCATCTTGGTGACCCCCAGTTCCCCGGCCACCAGTTGCATCGACACACCGCCCAGCCCCTGCGCGTCCGCGATCCCGACGCCCGCCGCCGCGATGCCCTCCAGCGTCAGGCCGCGCTTCGGCCCGCGTGCGGGTTTCGCCGGCGGCCCCCACAGCAGTCGTACCGCCGCACCCCACTGTTCGCCGGACATCGCCATCCCCTTGCGCTCGCACGAAAACTGCGTCTACCGTACACGGAGCGAACAGTATCCACCGGACGCAGTATTCAGCAGACGCAGTCTCTGCCGGGCACACCATGTCCCCGGCACGCAGATGTGCGCGCCCAAGGAGATCCCATGCCCCGACACCCGCAGCACCCCGTGACGGTCCTCATCTCGGGCGCGAGCATCGCCGGACCCGCCCTCGCCTACTGGCTGGGCCGCCACGGCTTCCGCCCCACCGTCGTCGAGATCGCCCCGGCCCTCCGCCAAGGCGGCCAGGCCGTCGACTTCCGTGGCGACACCCACCGCACCGTCCTGGAACGCATGGGCGTCCTGGACACCCTTCGCCGCATCCAGACCGGCGGCAGCCCCATGACCTTCGTCGACCAGGACGACAAGGAACTCCTCCACCTGCCGGCCGAGTTCGCCGGCGGGGACATCGAAGTACTCCGCGGCGACCTCTCGCGCGTGCTGTACGAAGCCTCACGACCCACCACCGAGTACGTCTTCGGCGACTCGGTCACCCGCCTCGCCGAGACCTCCACCGGGGTGCACGTCACCTTCGACCACTCCCCGCCCCGCACCTTCGACCTCGTCATCGGCGCCGACGGCCTCCACTCCAACATCCGCCGGCTCGCCTTCGGTCCGGAAGAGAAGCACGTCAGGCACCTCGGCTACTACGCCGCCTCCTGGGCCCTCCCCACCCGCCTGGACCTCCCCCGCCCCGGCAGCACCGGCTACAACGCTCCGGGCCGACTGGCGTCCGCGAGCGCCGACGGCGCGTTCTTCGTCTTCGCCTCGCCGGCCGTCCCGTACGACCGCCACGACCTCCGCGCCCAGAAGGAACTCGTCACCCGCGCCTTCAGCTCCCTCCCCTGGAAGACCCACGAGCTGCTCGCCACCCTCCACGAAACCCCGGAGCTCTACTTCGACTCGATCAGCCGGGCCGACGTCGACACCTGGTCCACCGGCAGGGTGGCCCTCGTGGGAGACGCCGCCTGTGGTGCGACGATCGGCGGAATGGGGACCGGTACCGGGATCGTGGCCGCGTACGTCCTGGCCTCCGAACTCGCCCGTACCCCCGGTGATCATCAGGCCGCCTTCGCCCGCTACGAGTCCCTGGTCCGCCCGTACGCCGAGGGGTGCCAACGCGGCGGTGACCGTACGGGGCCCTTCCTGGCCCCCGCCACCCGTCTCGGCCTGCGCTTGCGCAACACGGTGCTCAGCCGACCCCGCTGCCTGGCCTGGATGCTGAAACAGGGCCAGAAGGTCAGCACCCTCGCACTCCCGGAGAGCCTCGCCCTCCCGGAGAGCCTCGCCCTCCCGGAGAGCCTCGCGCGCACGCAGGCGGGCGCGCACACACCCTGACCACCGGAGGGCCTCACTCCACTTAACGGCGTTAACGGCGTTAACGCCGTTAACCGATATCCGCCCCACAGGCCGTCAGCCCCGCCCCGCAGAAAAGTACTTGCCGACTGGTTTTTTTTGCCCCCACCCCACTACATTGGCCGGACAGCCGCCCGGACATCATCAGGAGACACGCACGTGGCCAGGGTCAGACAGGAACGTGCCGAGGTCACCCGACAGGCGATCCTCGACGGTGCGGCCATCGCTTTCGACGACGCCGGCTTCCACGGCACCAGCCTGAGCGACGTCGTCAAGCACGCCGGAGTCACCAAGGGCGCCCTCTACTTCCACTTCCAGTCGAAGGAAGCCCTCGCCCGCACCCTGATGGACGAGCAGTTCCAGGTGTCCGACGACCTCCCGGCCATCGAGAACCCCGGCCTCCAGACCGCCATCGACGTGACCCACCAGATGGCTCACGGCCTGCGCACCAACGTCCGCATCCGCGCGGGCATCCGTCTGGTCATCGAGTTCGGTTCGTTCACGCACCCGGACGCGACCCCGTACAACACGTGGGTGGACACCGCCCACAGCCTGCTGACGCCGGCCCAGCAGGCGGGCGACGTCCTCCCCGCGCTGGACGTCACGGATCTCTCGACCCTCCTCATCGGGTCGTTCACCGGCATCCAGGTCACCTCGTACGTCCGCACCACCCGCGAGGACCTGCACGCCCGGATCGCCGACCTGTGGACGTTCCTCCTCCCCGGGATCGCGCCCGCGCACCGCATTTCCGCATTCGACCCGGCCGGCTCGCCCGAGTGCCGGGCCCAACTCGGTCTCCCGAGCCCGGACTCCCCTGCGGAGCAGATCGGCTGACGACGTATCCAGGGCGGCCTCACATGCGCCGTGGCGAACCACGGGGGTGCTCGCCACGGCGTTTGCGAGGCCGTCCTGTCACGTACCAGGGCTCAAAAATCGCCTCTGCGTAGGGTTTCGTTAGCAAAACCCAAGCGTGGTGCTCACCAACACCCTGGAACGTTAGTAAAGTCCCTCTCATGACTTCACCCTCGTCCCAGAGCGACCGAGAGAAGGTCGTCTCCAAGCTCCCCCCGTGGCTGCGCCAGGAACTGAAGATCCGCACCGCTCAACTGCGGGTCGACATCCAGGACGCCGTCCACGAGGGCATCGCCCACTGGAGCGCCCTCGCCTCGTCACCCTCCTCCGTCGACACCTCCGGTGCCGAGTCGTTCTCCACCTGGCTGCCCGCCGGTCAGTGGGAATCCTTCCGTACCGACTCCAAGCACCGCGGGGTCTCCCTCATCCAGGGCCTCGCCCAAGCCGTCCGCCTCTGGCTGGAGATGAACCCGGCCCCCACGGTCAAGCGGCCCTCCGTCGTTCGACGCATCGTCGTCTGCAACCAGAAGGGCGGCGTCGGCAAGACCGCCGTCACCGCCGGCACGGCGGAAGCCCTCGCCGAGGACCCCGCCTCCCTCCACCCGGTCCGCGTCGCCCGCCAACTGGCCCGCCGCTCCCCGGCCCAGGTCGACCAAGAAGCCACCTACGAGGACCAGCAGCCGCTGCCGACCACCCCCCTCGACCTCGAAGACCTCCCGGGTCTGGGCATGCGCGTCCTGCTCGTCGACTTCGACCCGCAGGGCCACCTCACCAAGCAGCTCGGTCAACAGCCGCTCCCCATCGGCGGCGACAGCCTGACCTGCCACATGGCCGGCGAGGCCAAGGGCCCGCTCGCCGACCTGATCGTCCCCATCCCGGACGAGCGCTTCGGCGACCGGCTGCACATCCTGCCCGCCTGCACCGACGCCTTCCTCCTCGACGTCCGACTCTCCACCGTCCGCGCCCGCGAGGCCGCTCTCGAACGCGCCCTCGCCCCCGTCGAGGCCGACTACGACGTCATCCTCATCGACTGCCCCCCGAGCCTCGGCCTCAGCATGGACGCGGCCATCTACTACGGACGACGTCGCGACGCCGAACAGCCCGGAGCCTCCGGCGCCCTGATCGTCGTACAGGCCGAGGACTCCTCGGCCGACGCCTACGACCTGCTCACCTCGCAGATCAACGACCTCCGCGACGACCTCAGCCTCGACATCGACTACCTCGGCCTCGTCGTGAACCTCTACGACGGCCGCCGCGGCTACATCGCGACCTCGTCCCTCCAGGCCTGGATGGACATAAAGGATCCGCGCGTCGTCGCCATCGTCCCCGACCTCAAGGAACAGCGCGAGGCCGTACGGGTCAAGCAGCCCCTGTTCGTCTACTCACCCAAGGGCGACCAGGCGGTCGCCCTGCGCGCGCTCGCCAGGGAGATCTCATGAGCAAGGCCGACAAACTCGGAGTCTCGGCGTCCTTCGCCCGAGCCCAGCCGGCCGGCGTCAGCTCCCGCCGGGCCGCGATCGCGGAAGCCACGGGCGCCCCCACCTCCGGGGTCGTCCCGCCCTCCGAGGTACCCATCGAGGCGCTGGCACACAACCCGTTCAACCTCCGCGAGGACCTGACGGAACTGGACGAGCTGGCCCAGTCCCTGGTCTCCCGCGGCCAACTCCAGCCCCTCGCGGTCGCCACCCGCATGGCGTTCATGGAGGCCCATCCGGGCCAGACCGACGGCCTCGGGCGCGCGCCGTACGTGGTGATCGACGGGAACCGGCGCCTCGCGGCAGCGCAGCTGGCCGGCCTCAAGACCATGCACATCCACGTCAACGACGCCCTGTCCGCTTCGGCGGCGGACATCCTCGAATCCGCGCTGATCGCCAACGTCCACCGGGTCGACGTGGCCCCCATGGACCAGGCGCGCGCCCTCCAGGAACTCGTCGACGTCCACGGTTCGCAGGCCCAGGTGGCCAAGCGGCTCGGCAAGACGCCGGCCTGGGTCTCCCAACGCCTGTCGCTGCTCAACCTCACCCCTTCCCTCCAGGAGAAGGTGGAGACGGGCGAACTCAAGGTGGAACCGGCCCGCCGCATCGGCCGCCTCCCCCACGAGGAGCAGGCAGCGGCGGCGAACGACGCCGTGAGCGCCGTCAATCCCCCGCGCCAGCGCACCCGTGCGACCCCGACCCCCGTTAACGGCGTTAACGCCGTTAACGCCGTGACGCCTCCCGCGCCGTCCGCACCCCCCGCAGCCGCCGCCCCCGCCATCCCCGTCGCTTCCGCCATCCCCGCCTCCCCCCGCATCACGATCTCCACGAACTCCCCGGAGACCATCGCGGACGCCCTCACCGCCCACCTCACCCCCGACGACCTCAAGGCCGTCACCGAGCTGCTGATGACCCGTATCTGAGGCCGCACCCACGCCGGGGGCGCTGACGCCGTTAACGCCGTTAACGCCGTTAACGCCGTTAACGCCCCCACGTGCGTTTCACGTGCGTTCAGAGGTGCGATTCACCTAAGCTGCCCCTGGAGGCCCCCATGAGCGAGATGAACGAGTTGAACGACCACACGGAACAGACGACGCTCTTCGCGGCAGTCGACGCCCTGCTCGAAGAAGCCGCGCAGGACCCGCTCCCGCACCCCGACGAGCGGAAGCGACTGCGCGAGGCAGCCGGTCTGAGTCAGGACCAGATCGGCAAGGCACTCGGCGTCCGCCGTGAAACGGTCACCTCCTGGGAAACCGGCCGCACCGCCCCTCGCCCACCCAAGCGTGCCGCCTACGCCCGGCTCCTCGAAGGCCTCTCCGCCCTCCACCCCGTTAACGGCGTTAACGCCGTTAACGCCGTTAACGCTCCCCCGCCCCCAGCCACCCCACCAACCGTGCCGACCCCGGCAACCCCCCCGGCAACCACGCCGCCCCCGACGGTCGCCGCCCCCGCCGCCCCCGTTAACGCCGTTAACGCCGTTAACGCCGTTAACGCCGAACCTCCCACCCCCGCACCGGCGCGGACCCGAGCACGCGCGGCGACACCGCGCCCACTTCCCGTCGAGGGCAACGGCCCCCTCGCCGTCCTCGACGGCACCGGCCACGCGCACACCGCCGGCGGTCAGGTCCTCGACCACCCCACCGCCAACCTGCCCGCGCTCATCACCTGGGCCCTCGGCCCCGACGCCGACCTCCGCTCGCCCCGCCTCCACCGCAACGGGAAGGACGGCGACCCCCTCCTCGTCCTCACCGCGGCCGCCACCGAAGCCCTCGGGCTGCCTCTCGTCCTCGACGACCGCCGAGCCCTGCGCCTCCCGGACAACCACCCGGTCATCAAGCTCCTCGGCAAGCACAAGTGGCAGCTCACCCGCCGCGGCTTCGGCCCCTGGCCCCGCATCTACCGCCCGGCCGGCCCGACCACCGGTCGCCAGTGCGTCCAACTCGCGGTCCTCCCCTGGGGCGCCCTCGACCCCCGCGCCTGGGGTGAGGGGACCGCCGACCTCCCGGCTCCCGAACTGGCCGCGCTGCTCACCACCTACGCCACGCGCGTCCTCACCCCCCGCGGCTCCACCGCCGTCTCGGGCCTGGAGCTCATGACGGCCCTGCGCCCGCCCACCCGCGCGGCCCGCAACCCCGTCACCCACGCCTGGGAATCCGCGCCCGTGGCGGGATCCCTCACCGGCCCCGTCGACCCGGCTCCCCCGGAAGCCCCCGACGAGCACCCGGTGGTCGCCGCGCTCTACCCGCGCGCCCACCAACGCACCCCGGACCAGGTCCTCGACGAAGAGGCCTACGACTGGATCCGCGACCCGGAACTCCTCACCGACGCCGAGTGCACCCGCACCCACGCCGTCGGCATCGACGTCAACATGGCCTTCGCCGCGGCCGCCAACCGGCTCCTGGTCGGCCTGGGCCCCGCGATCCACGCGAAGAACCCGCCCTTCGACCCCAAGACCCCCGGCTGCTGGCTCGCGGACCTCTCCTCACTCACCCTGGACCCGCGCCTTCCCAGCCCCTTCACCCCGCACGGCAAACCCCCCACCGGCCCCGCCTGGTACGCGACGCCGACCCTCGCCTACGCCCGCGAGCTCGGCCACCCCGTCCACGCCACCGAAGCCTGGCTGCGCCCCGACAACGGCCCGTACCTGGACGCCTGGTACGGCCGTCTCAGGGACGCGTACGTCGCCACGATGGCGGACCTCGGCGTCACCTCGGACCTCGCCGAACCCGAGTTCCTCGCCGCGATGGCGGTCCACAAAGAACAGGACCCCGCGCTCACGGCGGTCCTCGCCGCCATCAAGTCCACCGTCAAGGGGGGCATCGGCAAGCTCCGCGAGCGTCCCCAGGGCGCCGGCTACCGGCCCGGCGAACCCTGGCCCGCCCTGGAACGCCCCACCTGGCGCCCCGACATCCGCGCCGCGGTCATCGCCACGGCCCGCGTCAACATGCACCGCAAGATGAACAAGCTCGCCACGGCATCCGGTCAGTACCCCATCGCCGTCCTGTCCGACTGCGCGGTGTACCTCTCGGACGGCCCCAGCCCCCTCGACTTCCTCCCCCGCGCCCCCGACGGCAAGCCCCTGCCCGGCGGCTTCCGCCTCGGCGTCAGCCCGGGCATGGTAAAGCACGAGGGCACCCAGCCCCTCCTGTGGGCCGTGCGGATGCTCGACGAACGCCTGAACCCAGCCCGCCACATCAAGGGCCACGACGCCGCGGTTGACGGAGAGTAGAAGAGATGCCCACCCCGACCGACATCGACGACAGCCTCACTCGCGCCGACGAGCAGCACTTCACCCGCTCCGTCCCCAAGTCCCCGCAGGCCCGGATGAGGTTCCTGGTCAAAGCCGCCAAGTCCACGAAAGCCGCCGCGGTGCTCCTCGGCGTCTCCCCCCGAACCGTCGAGCGCTACGTCAAGGGACAGATCAAAACCCCGCGCCCCGAACTGGCCTCCCGGCTCGAAGCGGAGGTACGCAAGCGCTGGCAGCCCCTGGTCCGCAGGCGCGCCCGGAACAAGGCGGCCCGCACCACCGGCCTGGTCATCGAGACCCGCGCCCGCTTCGGCTTCACCGCGGCCCCGGGCACCACCGACGACGGCCGCATGCGCCGCATCACCCAGCACCTGCCCCCGGAGTACGCCTCCCGGCTCTTCGCGGCCCAGGACGCCGGCGCCTCCGAGGCCCAGCTCCGCGCCATCGCCGCGGAAGGCCTCCAGGAGGTCTACTTCAAGGACAACGGCGCCCGCGCCACGAGCCTCCTGGTCGAGTTCACCGACATCGACTACGTCGATTTCGCCTTCTAGACGATCTACTCCGCAGGGTCCCAAGGGACTGAAGGGACTGAAATTCGCCATTGCCCTCAGCGTGTTTCAGCCACCGGGCGTCCGGGGTGAGACAAGGCCGGGCCCCGAAAAGCCTCAGGTCAGGGCGGTGCGCGCCAGCGGGCGGGGCTTGGCGCGGCTTGCATCACGCCAAAGGAGACGGACCGGAGGGACCGAAGTCAGGCAACGGTGGGCGCGGACAGCCCCCGCTGTGAGCGTTCGGTCTTCCGTCCCACCTGCCTGGGCTCGATCGTGCGCGGATCGACGGCCTCGCCCGGAGCGCCTTCCCGGTACAGACCCTCGGGCTCGGCGTCCCGGTCGTGCGGCAGGAGGTAGAACACACGCCGCTTCTGCAGGCCGCTGTCGGGGTCGGCTTCCGCCGTCTCGCCGAGTTCGGTGAAACCGATCATGCGGCCGTCGCGGTGGTAGCGCGGCTTGCCCCGGCGGCGGGGAGTCTTGTCCAGGGCCTGTCGGACGTAGTCGAGCTCTTCAGGGTCCTCCAGCCACACCACTTTGACCTCGTGGGCGAGATCGCTGGCTGTCAGTAGCGAGCTCATGGCCTGAGTCCTTCCTCGTTCACGTCGGCCCTCCGGGCCCCTGGTCTCTCCGCGCCGCTCGCGGCGCCGATGCCGATATGCGACAGGACCGCGAGGGTCTCCGTCGGTGGGTGGGTGTGTTCATCGTCCTTG
The DNA here is from genome assembly GCF_044766345.1 of Streptomyces sp. NPDC102278. Classification (NCBI taxonomy): domain Bacteria; kingdom Bacillati; phylum Actinomycetota; class Actinomycetes; order Kitasatosporales; family Streptomycetaceae; genus Streptomyces; species Streptomyces sp. NPDC102278. The sequence continues at coordinate 29,024 of NZ_JBIWLV010000025.1, forward strand.
TCCATCGTAGGGGTGCCCGTCCCGAGGCGGCGGCACACGTCGGCCAGTCACGTCGTGCTTGCCCTGATCGCGTCACGCGGAACCTGCTCCTCGTCGGCCAGGAGGGCGAGCCCCGGGTAGAACTTCTGGCCGTTCGAACGGAGCATTTCGTTGGGCGAGGCGACGCCCGCCTCGGCTCGGATACGTGTGGCGAACGCTCGCGTGGTGGCGGGGCGCAGGCCCTCCCCATCAAGACACCAGGCACTGTAGGCGCGGTAGAGGGCTCCCTGCTCGACCTTCAGGTCACGGGGTTCGGCGAGGTGCGCGCCGGTGGTGCAGCATTCCGCGAGGAACCGCCCGATGTGGTCCTCGGTCGTGGCGTAGGCCTGCGTGGCGGCGCGCACGACGTTGGGGCCGGTCAGGGGCGGTTTGCCGGCGAGGTAGGCCTTGGCGCCCTGGATCATCCAGTGGAGGATCCCCGGCCCCTCCTCCTGCACGAGCGCCTCCGCGAGGTTGTCGATCTTCCGATGGTCGGGCACGACCTTCTCGAAGGGGATCAGCCGGATCCGGCGCCAGAACGCGTGGCCTCCGGTACCCACCTCCGGGCGGTGGTTGCCCAGGAGCCACAGCTTGTGGGTCGGTTCGAAGCTGAAGAAGTCCTGCCGCATGCGGCGGGCCTTGAGGCGATCGCCACCGGTGAGGAGTTTGACACGCGCCTCGTCGAACTTGTCATGGGGCTTGAGTTCGCTGCACACGAACAGGCGTCGTCCGTGGAGTTCGGTCAGCTCGGTGGAGTGCTCGTTGAACTTGCCGCGTTCCATGAGGAAGCCGGGCGGCGCCACGTCCGCGTAGTCGCCGAGGATCTTGATGACGACGTCGAGGAGGGCCGACTTGCCGTTCGCGCCGACTCCGTAGAGGAAGGGCAGCACCTGCCCGCCGACGTCACCGGTGATGGAGTAGCCGAGCAGGAGATGAAGAAAGTGGATCATCTCCTTGCCCTTGTCGTCGTCGCCGAAGGTCTGCTTGAGGAAGGTGTGGAACCTCGGCGTGGGCATGGCCTCGGGCGCCAGATGCGTGGCGCGGGAGTGCAGGTCCCGGGTCGGGTTGGGCTTGTGCAGGTCGCCGGTACGAAGGTCCACGACCCCGGCCGGCGTGCACAGCGCGTACTTGTCGCCGTCCAGGGTGTCCGGGTCCAGGGCCAGTTCGGGCGAGGCCTTGGCCTGCGTGAGCATGGCCTTCACACCAGAGGTCGACATGGTGCGCTTGCGGTGCTGGGCCAGTTCCCGATCGGTGAAGACGCCCCGGGGGTCGTGGGCGGGCAGGTCCTCCGCCATGTCCCCGGCGGCCCAGATCGCGGCCTTCTCGCCGCCGGTGCGCTTCCACCGGTACTCGTCCCAGACGTACCAGCCCAGGCCTTCGACGTGCCGGAACCGGTTGTGGTGGAGGTAGGCGAAGAGTTTGGCGTTGCCCCGGTCGGTCAGGTTGTGCAGGAGGCCCGCCTGGATGAAGTCGGCGCCCGCGCCGGGAGCTCCGCTCTGCTGAGCGGGCAGCCGCCGGCCCGGGGTGGCGGTGTCCGTGGTGAACGCGGCGAGCTGTTCCGCCGCTGCCTGGGCGTTGAACCCCGTGCTTCCAGCGCTGCTCATGGGCGTCCCTTGGGGTGGATCGGTCGATCGCTTCCGGCGCGCAGCCCTGTTTCGACGATGAGTGCGATGCGGCGTGACTGGTGGGGTCTGGCGTGCTCCGCGGCTTCCAGAAGCGACTGTCGGGCCTCCGCCTCGCTGAAGTGCCCGGCCGCCGCCAAGCCTCCGGCGGTGAAGGCGGCCCGGTTGAGTTTCTCGCTGAACGCGGTTCCCTCGCGGCTCGCTGCGCAGGAACGGACCTCGTCAAGGAGGGCTCCCAGCACGCGCTGTCCGTCCTGTCGTCGGCTGCGGGGGGCCGGGGAGGCCTGCGCTCGCGCACGGGGCTTCGCCGGAGCGGGCGGGGTCTCGATGCGGTGGCCGGTCCGGACGAGTTCGGCGGTGAGCCACAGGGGCAGGGCCGCAGGCACGCGGGCCCCGGACAGCGGCTCGTACACGCCCGCGGTCGTGCGCGTCGACGGGGCGACGATGTAACCGCCGACGGCGCGGACGTCGACCTGCCAGGCGAGCGCCACCTTCGCACTCGACCCACTGGAGCAGCGGAAGCGGGGCTCGCCCTGGGGTGCCCGGTACCAGATGTGCATGCCTCCCGACGGCGTACGGACACGCAACGTCGAGGGGTCCTCGCAGGGGTTGGGCGCGGACCTGTACGCGGCCAGGAGCGCGAGCGTGTCGTATCCGCTGCCCAGCCCGGTCAGGTCCACCCGCTCGTCGATGGGAATGCCCGGCAGCAGCGACCGGCGGTCCGGCACCGGCGCCCCGTGGGCGTCGACGTCGACGACGACGAGCCCCGCGGGTCCGCAGGAGACCCCGATGCCGGGTTCCGGGTTCCTCCCCCACCACCGGCGCACCGTGTCGGGGTCCGTGGTCGCCGCGTGGAAACCGTGGCACCAACCTCCCCGGGGGTGGCAGGGGCACTCCTGGGGCGCGTGCCGGCCGGTCGGGCAGTCGGGGCAGTTCGGTACGGGTGTCTTGGTCCCCGGGGCCAGGGGGTGCACCGGGTAGCCCCGCAGGGCCATCCAGAGCGCCACGTCCAGTGCTGTCCCGCCGCGCACGTCTTGTGGCGGGTTCTCGGAATGGACGGGCACTGGCTCTTCCTTGACGCGGTGTGAGGAACGGTTGTTGCCGTCCCGGTGCTGCTCCCTGGAGTGCGCTCTCACCTGCAGTTCAGGGACCAGAGGGACTGAAGATTCACTATCGCGGAGGTTACCCCAGAGTCCGTGGAGACTCAGGTTGATTTTGCCGCTGTATTGAGACTTCAGTCCCTTCAGTCCCTCAGTACCTGGAGTTTTAGGCAGGTTCGTCCGGAAAAAATCCTGCCCTGGAGCCGAACGACTTCCGGGCGTGTCGCAGCTGTTCACCCGGGGTGTGCGCTCACGGCTCGTCCCGTCCTCCAGTCGGACTCAGGTCGACCTCCTGCCATCAGCCCCTGCCGGTCGGGCCGGCCCTCGATACGCAGCGGAACGGCTTGCCGTGGGGGTCAGGTGCGGGTCAGGTACTGAAGCGCCTGGACTCCGGTTCAGTCCCTACCTGTTCAGTCCCTGGGAAAAACCGCAGCTCAGAGAGGTTGAGATCTGCTCAAAGGGACTGAAGGGACTCAAAGTTGGTACTTCCACTTCTCATGCGTGTGGGTGTATGCGCAGGTGCAAGCAAGAGGTTCCTGTATTCCTGGGTGGCTCATAACTGGGAAATTGAGTCCCTCCAGTCCCTGAACGACGAGGGGAGGGCCGCTGACCAGCAGGTTTATGCAGTGACTGAAGGGACAGGGACCGAAGGGGTTCCACCCGCGTTCAGTACCTGTTCCGGGGGGAGCGGGTACCGAGGGAGGGGGTCCTCCAGGCTTCCCCCCGCACCCACTCCCGCGTCCGCCCCGGGGGCCCACCCTTCGACCCTTGACCCCAAGAGGGACTCCAGGGCCCTGGAGAGCCCCTGTGCGGGCCTGCGTCCGGTCGACCCGCACTCCGGGCCGTCAGGGGGGCTCCGGCGGCCGTAGCGGCCCTGTGAGCCCCTCGACGCGGTTCCTGGACGGTTCCTGACCGGCGCTCACCGAGGGGATGGCTCCGGTGGCGCCTGTCGCCCGAGGGCTTGAACGCACCGCGCCTCCTCGCACCGCACCCGGGGCGCCATCCGGCGAAGACCCGGCCCGCCGGATGCCGCCGGCCAAGGGCCCGTTCGGGCACTCCGGTCGCTGCCTGAGCGGCCCGCGTCTTCCGAAGGGCCTGCCCGGTTGGGTCCCTCCACTTCCTCCGCACGTTCAGTCCCTTCCCGACACGACCCGCATAGACGCAGGTCACGGCGTTGCCCAGGGGGTAGATCCAGGGTCCGAAGGGACTGAAGGGACTGGAATATCAAATTCCGTTCATCCGTTCGCTTCGGGCGACTCCGGGGTGGCCGGCAGGGCGATTCACCGGGGGCCGTACCGGAAGCGACCCTGACGAAGTTCAGTCGCTGGCTTCAGTCGCTCCAGGAAAGTGCAGGTCAGAGCCCCTCCAAGCACTCGGACAGCGACTGAAGCGACTCAACTTCCGGTATATGAGGACATTCGTGTGTGCACGTGTGCGTCATATATAGGGGGCTTCAGTCGCTTCAGTCGCTGTTGGTGCTGCTGCAAGTCTGTGACCTGGACCTTTTCTGAGAGCGACTCAAGCGACTGAAGACGTTGAGTCGCTCCGTCCCTCTCTTCGGTCGCTGCCGGGCAGGCCCGTGACCGCGCAGCGACACGCCGAGTCAGCTAGCCGCGACACGCTGCGCCCGCTTGCCCGTCAACTTCGCTAGGCTGTGTTCGTTGTTGAGTCGCTTCAGTCGCTGTGAGAGGAAGTGCATGCCCGCTGAGCTGCGGTTTTCTCGCAGCGACTCAGGGCAGCCCACCCCTGAGCGCTCAGTCGCCGGCCTGAGACTGGCTCGGTGGTGTGCCAGCAACGGCTGGCCGGTCCACCCGTTGGCGCCCGGCCGTAAAACGCCCACAGCCAACTGCCACGACTGTGGTGAGCAAGGCCATACCCACACCAACTGCCCCTGCCTGCCGGCCGGTCGCTGGTGCCACGGCTTCCACGCGGCAACCCTGGACTACTCCCGCATCGAGCAGTGGTGGACCACCAACCCGTCGCTGGGTGTCGGCGTCGCCTGCGGCCCCGCGGACATCGTCGTCATCGACATCGACGCCCACGAGAGCGAACTCCCCCACCGGGACAGGCTCCTCCCCGGGATCCCCGTCGGTGACGCCGTCGACCTGCGGGGCCTGCGTACGGGCTTCCACTCGCTGGCCGTACTGGCCGCGCTGCGCGGCGAGAACTCCCCCGCGGACGACGAGTCGACGCTGCGCGTACGGACGCCCTCGGGCGGCATGCACGTCTGGTACCGGGCGACCGACGGACGTCGGTGGCAGTGCTCCACCGGGTCCGGCAAGAGGGCCCTCGCCTGGCAGGTCGACATCCGGGCCCACGGCGGGTACATCATCGCGCCCGGCACCAGCACGTCCGCCGGGACCTACAAGCCGCTGGGACAGGTACGACAGCCCGCCCCGCTGCCCGCGTGGCTCGCCCAGGAACTCCAGCGCACCGGACACCTGCCCGCCGCTCACATCCCGGCCCCCCGCCCCGTCCCCCCACGGGCCCGCCAGGCCGTGCTCGCGGCCGGCGGGGGCCAGGACAAGACCTCACGCCTGCTGACGGCCCTGCTCGCCGACGTCGTGTCCTGTGCGCAGTTCGCCGAGGGGGCCGGCTTCACGGAGAAGCTGAACAGGGCCGCCTACACCCTGGGAGGGCTCGTCGCGGCCGGCCATCTCAGTGACTCCGACGCGCAGGAGGCTCTGCGGGAAGCCGCCGGGGCGGCCCGTCCCGGGCAAGAGCAGCGCTCCGGCCAGATCATCCGCAGCGGCATGGCCGCCGGCGCCCAGCGCCCCCTGCACCTTGGAGGCCGCCGGTGAGCCCCGCACCCGAGACCCACGGCTTCCTCTTCGATTTCGACCCCGAGGCCGTCGCCGCACAGATCCTCGCCCAGACTCCCCCGCCTCCCCTGCCCGCACAGGGCGGCGAGCAGGCGCACCTGGATCACGCGACCTCCGCCGGGCTCCTCCCCGACACCCTGAGCGACCGGGGCAACGCCAAACTCTTCGTACGGCTGTACGCGGGGGACTACCGCCACGTCCCCGGCCTGGGCTGGTACCGCTGGGACACCACCCGCTGGCAGGTCGACGAGGACGACACCGTCGTCTGGGCGGCGGGAGACCTCGCCGAGGCCATCGCCACGACCGACCCCCGCGGAATCCACAGCAACCAGTCCCTGCAGAAGCACCGCCGCCGCGCTCTGAGCACCTCCGGCGTGAACGCCATGCTCACCCAGGCGAAGTCCGCCCCCGGCATGGTCCTTCGGGCCGAACTCCTCGATGCCGATCCCTACGCGCTGTGCACCCCCGCAGGCATCGTCGACCTCCACACCGGGCTCCTGCGCGCACCCCAGCCCGACAAGGACTTCCACTCCCGCTCGACGTCCACCGGACCCAAGCAGCAGCCCACCCCCCGCTGGGAACGGTTCCTCACCGACACCTTCGGAGCGGACACCGAGGGCCGGGAGATGATCGACTTCCTCCACCTCATGCTGGGCTACTCCATCACCGGCGACGTCGGCGCCCAGGTCATGCCCTTCCTCTTCGGTGCGGGCAAGAACGGCAAGTCCGTCCTCCTCGACGTCCTCATGAAGCTTCTGGGCGACTACGCGGACGCGGCACCGCCCGGATTCCTGATGGCCCGCGCCTTCGACGGCCACCCCACCGAACTCGCCGAGCTCCACGGCCGACGAGTCATCGTCTGCTCCGAGGTCAAGCCCGGAGACAAGTTCGACGAGGCCCGGGTCAAGCTCCTCACCGGCGGCGACCGGATCAAGGCGCGCCGGATGCGTCAGGACTTCTTCTCCTTCGCGCCCACGCACAAACTCTGGCTCATCGGCAACCACCGACCCGAGGTCGGTACCGGCGGCTTCGCGTTCTGGCGCCGCATGCGCCTGGTCCCCTTCGAGAAGGTCGTCTCCGACGACCGGAAGATCGACAACCTCGCCGACATCCTCGTCACCGAGGAGGGCCCCGGCATCCTCGCCTGGCTCATCGACGGCGCACGTCGGTACCTCGCCGGCGAAAAGGACCTCACCGGCCCAGCCCCCGTCCGCATCGCGACGACGGCGTACGCGGAAACCGAAGACCACACCGGCCGGTTCTTCGAGGAATGCTGCACTTTCCACGCCGACCACCGAGCCGAACAGGCTCGCCTCTACAGCGTCTACCGCACCTGGTGCCAGAATGAGGGCGCGCCGACCGTTTCCTCCCGCGCCTTCGCGGCGCGGGCCCGCGAACTCGTGGGCCTGGCCTCACCCAAAGAAATGATCTTGTCCAACTCGAAGAAGTACTACCCCGGCATCGGACTGCTCGCAGAGGAGGAGAACGCGTGAGCTCGCTCATCTCCGACGACGAGATCCAGCACGAAGTCGACCTGATCTGGCTCGAAGACGTCACGGAACTCGACTACGTCCGCCAGTCCCTCGACCGGCTCCCCACCCGCCGGGGCAAGCCCGCCTACCACCGCGACGGCCGCCTCGTCGGCTACGCCCAACTCGGTCCGCAGGCCAAGCCCTCCAGGTCCAGCGGCACGTTCCGCCGCCGTGTCTTCTGGCTCCTGCCGCACGACCGCGACACCGTTCCGGACGGTCTGTACGCCTCCGGAGCCCCGGCGGAAGCCGTGGACCCCACCACACTGGTGGCCGGGAGCAAGGGCCGTAAGACCGAACGCTCGGAGAGGCCGGCGCAGGCAGCGAACTAGCGTGTGCGCGTCTCCCGACGGACCGTCGGGAGACGCGCATGTCCGTTCCTGAGTCGCTTCAGTCGCTGCTTTTCGGCCCGCACTGCTCTGAGCTGCGGTGATGTGAAAGCGACTGAAGCGAGATCGAGCACAACGGCCCGTCGGCCGCGACAACGCCCTGCCGCCGACCCTGCTTCCGTGCTGCGTGAACGCGCCGATCGACCATCGGCCCGTCAACGACGTGAGCACCGGTGGAGGAACTAACGCTGGAATCAGGCAAAACGCGCCTAACGTACCGTCTGAAATCATTCAGACGGCAGTATGCTGCCGTCCATGTCATCTCCCCTCCCGGGGGGTGAGCGGGAGAAGCTCGTCTCCAAGCTGCCCGCCCACCTCCAGCAAGCACTCAAGGTCCGCGCGGCGCAGCTCCAGACCGACATGCAGGACGCCGTCACCAACGGCATCAACGCCTGGCGGAACTGCACCGACGAACTTCCCCACGTCAACACGGCGGGCGCCGACTCGTTCGGCACCTACCTCCCCGAAGGCCTCTACGAGGACTTCAAGGCCGACTGCCGCGAGCGTGGCGTCTCCTACATCCAGGGGCTGGCCCAGTCCGTGGTGCTCTGGCTCGCCGACAACCCCGATGAAGCGGCGGAAACCACCCGGCGCATCATCGTCTGCAACCAGAAGGGCGGAGTCGGCAAGACCGCTGTCTCCGCGGGTCTCGCCCAGGCCCTCGCGGAAGACCCGACCGCCGTCGGCGCCGCCGCCAACGCGGCGATCGGAGGCCTGCGGGTCCTCCTCGTCGACTACGACCCGCAAGGCCACCTCACCCACCAGCTCGGCCTCACCGCCATCCCGGCCGGCGAGGAAAGCCTCATCACCCACATGCTGCACCGTGACCAGGCCAAGCACGCGCTGCTCGACCTGACGGTCGCCATAGAGGGTGACCGGTTCGGCGACCGACTGCGGATCCTGCCCGCCGCGTTCGACGCGTTCCTCCTGGACTCGGGCCTCACCACGTTCCGGGGGCTGCGCCACGCCGCACTCGAGCGTGCCCTCGCCCCCCTCGAAGAGCACTTCGACGTCATCGTCCTGGACGCTCCGCCCAGCCTCGGCCTCGCCATGGACGCCGCCCTCACCTACGGTCGCCGGCGGGACGGTGAGAAGCCCGGCTCGTCCGGCCTCGTCGTTCCCGTCGAGGCCGAGGACACCTCCGCCCAGGCGTACGGGATGCTCATCCAGCAGATCGACTCCGTGTCGCAGGACTTCGACGTCGTCATCGAGCAGCTGGGTCTCGTCGTCAACAAGTTCGACAGCCGCCGCGGCTACATCGCGACCTCGTCGCTGGACAAGTGGAAGTCGCTCGGTACTCCCCCGGTCCTCGCCGTCGTCCCCGACGTCAAGGAGCAGCGTGAAGCCGTACGCAAGCAGCGTCCGCTCCTCGACTACGCGCCCGACTGCGAGCAGTCCCACCAGATGAGGAAGATCGCCCGAGGGGTGAAACTCCTGTGAGCAAGGCGGACATGCTGGGGGACTCCCCCACCTTCAACGCGGTCGCCCAGCCCATGAGCAGCCGCGCGGCCTCCTTCGCGCGGTTCTCCGGACAGGACCTCCCCCCGGCCGACGCCGCCCAGGCAGGTCAGGCCGGGACGCTCCGGGTCGCCCTGGACGCTCTCGCGCACAACCCCTACAACCCGCGTGAGGAACTCAGGGCCGTCGAAGACCTCGCGGACAGCCTCACGTCCCGAGGCGTCATCCAACCCCTCACCGTGGTGACCCGGCAGGCCTTCCTCGCCGCGCACCCCGGCCAGGAGGACGAGGTCGGAACGGCGGCGTACATCGTCGTGGACGGCAACCGGCGCCTCGCCGCCGCGAACCTCGCCGGCCTGGACGACGTACCCGTCCACCTCGACGACTCCCTGGCCGAGGACGCCGACACGCTCCTGGAAACCGCCCTCACAGCGGCCATCCAGCACGAGAGCCTCGACCCGCTCGACGAAGCCAAGGCGCTGGAGCGCCTCGTCCAAGTCCACGGGTCCCAGCGCGCCGTCGCCCGGGCCCTGGGCAAGTCCAGCCCGTGGGTCACCCAGCGCATCGCCCTGCTCAAGCTCACGCCCGAGCTTCAGAAGCAGGTCGAGGACCGCACCCTCCCGGTCGAGATCGCCCGCAACGTCGGCCAGTTGCCCGCGCAGCAGCAGCAACCGGCCGCGGAAGGGGCCCTCGCCAAGCGCGCCGCCGGCAAGGCGCGCAAGAAGAGCACCCCGGGTGCTAACGCCGTTAGCACCCCCGACCCGGCTGCCGGTGCCAACGGCGTTAGCACCCCCGGCCCGGCTTCCGCACCGGCTCTCGTTCCGGCTCTCGTTCCGGCTTCCGTACCGGCTTCCGTACCGGCGTCCGCTGTTGCCGGAAGCGGGGAGCCGGGGGAGCCGGGGGAGCAGCACGTCGTACAACCCGAGAGGCCGGAGCCCGCCGTGCTGCGGATCCCCTGGCACGACGGCAACGCGGTGGCCGATCTCGTCCTCGAGGAGATGGCCGAAGCGCAGCGTGCTGTGCTCCTCGAACGCCTTCTGGCCGCCCACGGCGAGAAATGACCGGTCGCCGGTTCTGCAGGCGCGTCGAGGCGGGGGTGCTAACGGCGTTAGCACCCCCGCCTCGACCCGTCATCGTCCGGTCGGGACAGGATGGTCGGCATCACAGACCATCCTCATCCTCATCGCCAGGCGACCGAACGCATCATCGGTCGTCCGCTGAACCAGACATGGCCGGCGGGCGCCTTGGAGCCAGGCAGCCGGGTCACCGTCGTTCGCGACCTGAATGGGGGCGAGCCCTGGCAGGTCGAATTCCCCGCAACGATCGATGCCATGGGCGCTGCCGAGCCCAATGAACATGCGCAGGCGCTCGGTGGCGAGTTGCTGTACTGGTGGCCTTCGACGAGCCCCAGTACGACAGCGAGGGAGACGGCCCTTACCGCAAGGCCCAGATCTGGGGCCGATACCTGAAGCCCTCGGTGGACGGCGGCCGAGAGCAACGGGCCCGGCTGCTCGGAACCGCTGACTGACCGGGTCCGCCGACAAGCCGGCCAGGGCCCCCGGCAGCCAAGCCCAAGCCCTCCCGTCTTCACGTGCCGCCGGGGGAGTGGTGCCAGTACAACCGCCGCCCTCGTCCACTCGGCGCGGCTTTCAGCGGTTCTGCGTCGACTGGGAGCGAGGGAAAACGGCTGTGTGGCCCGCTGAGGCCCTTTCAGGTGACGGGGGGTCGCCTCATACCGGCAGTATCGGGATCGGCGCTCTGAGAGGCCTTCCCGTGTGTCGCTTTTTCCCGATACGCGAAGAAATTTCCTGGGCGGCGGAACACGCCGACGCCCTCGGGAGCACGAGGGCGTCCGAGGGCGGGCGGTTCAGTTCTGTTCGCGGTACGGGGTCAGTTCTGCTTGGCCGTGCGGCGGCGCAGGACGACGAACCCGGCTCCGGCCGCGCCGAGGGCCAGGGTGCTCGCGCCGCCCGCGATCAGGGCGGAGTTCTCCTGCGCGATCTCGGCGTCGGCCGCGACACCACCCTTGGGCAGTACCGAGGTCTGCGCGACGTTGTGGGTGGAGAGCGTGGGAGTGGAGACCGCGGGGGCGGGCTTGGTCGCGACGGCCGGCTTGGCCGCGGGGGTGGGCTTGGCGGTGGCGGTCGGCTTCGCGGTGGGCTCGGCGGCGCAGCCCTTGAGGGGCTTGGGGAAGGAGACGCCCTCCCACGGGATCTGACCGCCTATGACGCGCATCTGGAACTGGGGCGTCTTGGGGTCGTCGCTGTCCTTGATGCGGGCGCCCCCGGCGAGACCGGTGCGGTTGGTGGTGGTGAGCGTGGTCAGCGTCCAGGCCGTCTTGGCGTCGATGAGCCGGGCGGCCGGTCCCGAGGTGCCGTTGGGGAGACGCAGGCTGACCCCTTCGAAGGGGGTGCCCGTGTTCCAGGTGACGGTGCAGCCCTCACGGGTCTCGGTGCCGCCTGCGTGGCGGCTGCCGATCGGCATGCCGCTCTCGGTGTGGAGGTCCAGGTAGTACCAGCCCTGGCCCTTCTTCCACAGGTCGCCCTTGGAGGCGTCGGCCAGGATGGGGTGTCCGACGAGTTCCCCCGTCGTTGTCTTGGTCGTTGCCTCGTCCTGCGCCGGCGTGGGTGCCTGGACCGGGGCGGCGGCGCCGTTGGGGGCATCGGCGGCCTGGGGGAGTCGGCGGCGAAGGCGGCGCCCGGGGCGAGGAACGCTCCTGCGAGGGCGGCGGTGGCAACTGCGGCGCGCAGGATGGTGCGGCGGCGGGAGCGGGTGTCCCCGACGCCCGCGTGGGGCGCCGACCGAAGTCCCTCGTCGAAATGATCCTTGCTCTCTGGTGACGGGCGGCTTCGCCGTGTAACTTCTGCTCCAGCTGTCGTGGTTCGCAGTATCTGCCCGCGCCCTGGCGTGGGTGTTCGGCTGTGCAGTGCCGGACCAGGGCGATCACCTCCGGGTCCGCGCGGTGCGGATCCGACATTGACTGGAAGGCATGAACATGGCCAGCGGAACCGTGAAGTGGTTCAACGCCGAAAAGGGCTTCGGCTTCATCGCGCAGGACGGCGGCGGACCGGACGTCTTCGCGCATTACTCCAACATCAACTCCACCGGCTACCGCGAGCTCCAGGAAGGCCAGGCCGTGACCTTCGACATCACGCAGGGCCAGAAGGGCCCGCAGGCGGAGAACATCACCACCGCCTGACCCGGCCGTCGACGGCTCCGCCCCGGAACACGAACTCCGGGGCGGAGCCGGACCGGGACCGGCCCGTTCTCGGCCTCAGGGCCCGGACGAGCATTTCCTGCCAGTAGGCGGCGGACTCGGCCGCTCCCGTGCCCTCTCGGGCCCAGTACGTCTCGTTGAGCCCGGCGGGGCCCGTGATGTTCTTCCAGATCCCGTCCGCACCCGCCCGGCCCGCCTCAGCGATCACCCGCCGGTTCTCCGCCTGCTCGGCCAGCCAGGTACCGCGCGCGTCGGCGGCCTGTTCGGCCACGGCGTGCCAGCGGCCTGCGCCTCGGCCTTGGCCTTCGCGACGTCGGCCGCGTTCTTCAATGCCGCCCCGGCGTCGGCCGCCTTCCGCAGCAACAGGGACAGCGCGTGGTGGCGGTGGGTCTCGCCGTCCGTGACCCGCAGTCGGTAGCCCTCCAGTCCGAGGGTCGCGCCGCCGGACCGGCCGTGCCCGAAGAACTCCGACACGTCCGCGTCGGTCGCCCCGGGCCGCACGGCCCACCGCGCCGGCACCCTGACCTCCACCCCGGGGTCCGTCGCGGCCAGGGACCGTACGAAGTCCCTTTGCCTGGACGTCACTTCCCGCTGATGGGCGGCGTCAGCGGCCCGGACATCACAGTCACGCTGCCGCGCCTGCTCGTAGCCGGTGCGGACGAACACCGCCCGGTCGGTCCGTGCCCCTGATCGCAGAAGAACCTGTTGCGCGTACGGGTGTCGCGCAGCCGCTCCTTTGCCAGGTCGAAGCCGCCGCCGGGGGCAGGCCAGGCCACGATCGCCTCGTCGCCCAGAGTGCTGCGCAGGGCGCTCCACGCCGAGGTGCGGAACTCTGCGGAGAGCCCCGACTTGGCGATGCGCAGGACCTCCTCGCGCGCGCCCTGGGCCGCCGGGGCCCGGACGGAGCCTCGACGGAGGAGGCCGCGACGGAGTCCCGGGGCGACGACGCCGGCCCCGTCCATCCTGCAGTCGTCCAGGGAGGTGGAGTTGTCGGGGGAGGCGTCCAGGCAGAGACGGCCGTCCGACGTCTCCAGCTGGACAGCGCGGTGAACGGGACTGCTCCCGCCGGACGGATTCCTCGACATCAGGCACCCGTGCTCCGCCGCCGCTCCGGCTCGCGCAGCGCGCGGCTCGCGCGGCTCCGGGCATGGCCGGCCGGCCTCCTGCGACCAATCCCGGTGTGCCGTACAACCATCGGCGGATCCTGCGAGTCTCGTGCCCTGTAAGAACATTTCCAGGGGGTTTTCGTGAAGTTGTCCCGCATCGCCGCAGCGGTCACCACCGCCGCTCTCGCTCCGGTCGTCCTCATCGCGTCGCCGGCGTTCGCCGCCGGCTCGGACACGCCGGCTGCCGGCAACCCGCCGGCCCCGACCGCGCCTGACCAGCCCGCGTCGGACCAGCCCGCGCCCGACCAGGCGGAGGAGGATCGCAAGACCATCCTCGCCATCATCGCCGACCCGATGGCCAGCGGACGCATGAAGGAAGCCGGTCACGAGGCCATCGCCGCCGGGCCGGCGGCCATGCGCAAGTTCATCGAGACGGACCAGCACGGGATCCGTCTCACCGACTATCGAATCCATGTCATCCGCCTCCTGAACGGCGCCGGCCCCGGCCTGCGGGAAGGCATCACGAAGCTCATCGCCGACCACCACACGACTCTGGCGCAGCTGCGCCACTTCTACGAGGTCACCCAGCACGAGCTGCGCGACGAGGACAACCAGGTCGACATCTCCCGGCTGATCGGCACCGGCGGGCCCGGTGTGAAGGAAGCGGGCAAGAAGGCGCTCAAGGGCACCCCCGCCGACCGCACGGCCTTCCTCAAGACGGGGCAGTACCTCGCGCAGGCCTCGGACGACCGGTTCGAGCTGGCCCGCATCGACGAGGCGTGGGACGGCCCCATCCTGAGCGAGGCGATCAGCGAGCTCCTCAGGGGCACCCCGACCCCGGCCCAGCTGCGCGAGTTCCTCGAAGTGACCCAGCACCAGCTGCGGGACCAGGACAACCGCGCCTCCATCGCCAAGATCATCGACGGTGGCGGCCCGGAACTGGTCAAGGCGGGCCGCGCCGCGCTGGCGGGCACCCCCGCCGACCGCGTCGCGTTCCTGACGACCGGCCGATACGAGGCCAGTGCCCGGGACAAGAAGGCGCAGGACCAGAACAAGGACCAGCCCGGCAAGGACCAGCCCGGCAAGGACCAGCCCGGCAAGGACCAGAACAAGCCCGACACCAAGCCCGGCACGGGCACCGGCACCGGTGCGAACGTCGGCAACACCGCCGCCACCCCTCACGGCGGCAGCGGCACACCCCTCGCCGCCACCGGCGCCGGTGACGCGGCGCTGATCGCGGGCGGCGCGGGCACCGCGCTCGTCGTCGGCGCGGGCTTCCTGCTCGCCGCGCGGATGCGCCGCTCAGGCTCCGCAGGCTGACCCGTACCGCACCACCCGGCGGGGGCCGGCCGCGCTCTGCCGCGGTCGGCCCCCGCTGCGTCGTCCCGGGCCCTCACGCCGTTCGCCGCCCCCGAAATCACCACCCGCCCATTTACCGCTCGCAATACACGGGGAGCGGCCGTAATGGCGGATGAAGGTGATGCTCACTCATTCAGTCGATGGGCAACCTGATCGCCGCCGTTTACCCTGTGAGCGGTTCAGCGAGGGGTCAAAGTCATCGCCAGGGGAGAGCACGCATGAATGACCGAAAGAATTCCGGCGAGTTGCCTCGGCGTCAATTCCTGGCGTTCTCCGGTGCCATGGGTGCGGCGACATTCCTGGCCGGTACGGGAGGCATCGGGGACGCGGTCGCGGCGGCCGCCCCGGTACACGGGGATACCCTGTCCGGCCGGTGTCCCACGCCCCCTCCCGGCGCCGGCCAGAGCCCCTGCCCTCCCGCACAGCTCCAGCCCGTCTGCGGCAGGCCCACCGACAACGACCCGCTGTGGAACGACGTCCAGTACTGCACGCGCGGAACGCTCCCGCCGCCGCCGCAGAACCCGCCCTCCTGCCTGAGGACGACCCCGGACTACGTCGTGCTGCACGGCAGGCCCGAGAACCAACACAACTACCTGCTGTCGCCCAGTTGTCGGATCACGGGTATCGAATGCCCCTCGCTCACGACATCCGGGGCGGAGAACTACTGGAACGACGCATGGGAGAACGCGAGGAGCGGGGGGAGCGTCCCCGTTCAATACCCCAATATCGGCTTGGGGATCAACTCGCAGAATGCCCGGCGCTTCAACCAGTTGCACCTTCACATGGCCGGCGTCCGGGCGAGCACGCAGAGGCGGCTGCAGGACCTCGAATCGATGGGCCGCATCGCCACCCAACCCGCCCAATGGGGTGCCCAGGCCCATCAGGTGCCCATCTCGGGCCCTCAGGGCACGGGGGATCGCACGTACCGGGCGCTCAGGCTGCCCAACCTCGGGCAGAACCTCTTCGCGCTGTTGTCCCGGTACCTCGTGGTGCCGTACGGGCTGAACATGGCGAACCAGACGCTGATCGTGGTGCCGAAGATGACAGCGGCCGGATTCGCCGGGACCTTCTACGTCCTCAGCAGCGACAATTCGCTCCACGACGGCACGAGCACCTGCGACTACCTGCTGGAGTACAGCTGAGTCCGTCCCGAGGAGGGACACCCCGACGGCGGCCACGGACCCCTCGGGTGCCGTCGACCGCCACTGACCCGTCGCGCGCCGCCACCGACCCGCCGCGATCCGCCGGCGATCCGCCGGCGGTGCGCCCGGTCAGCGGTTGGCGTTCGACGGGCCGAAGAACTCGATCTCCGTGATGGCGACCTGTTTGTCGGCGGAGACCGCGTGCGACGACTCGATGGTGAAGCGGACCTTCGTGACCTCGCCGACGCGGAACGGACGCCGCTGGCCGCCCGCCCCCTGATCCAGGGTCAGCCGGCGCGTGGTGACCTTGCCGTCCTTCCCGGTGATCGTCGCCGTGACGCGGTGCGGCAGGGCGGACTCGCCGATCTTCTCGGCCCGCGCGGAGACGCCCGGGGTGATGATCAGGTCCAGCAGCCGGGTCGGCTCGCTGAAGGTGGCCTCGATCCACTCGCCCTGGCCGGACGCGGAGACCCCGGGCCCCCACCAGGTGTTGCTGCGCTTGTCGAAGGCCAGCTCCGGCTTGTGGCCGGGATACGAGCGGGAGGCCGCGAGCCGGTCCGGGGCGACCGGGGCGCGCTTGGCGAAGTGGTCCCGGGTTGCCTGCACGCCGTCGGGAAGGTACACGAGACCGAGGATCGCCAGGGTGACGACGACGGCGAGGATGATCCAGGTGCCGATGCGGTCGAAGACGCGGCGCAGCCGGGGACGGTCGCCCGCCCACGGCGTCTCGCGGCGCCGCCCGGCGAAGAGCCGGCGCCACCAGGGTGCCCGCCTCGCTGCGGCGGCCTCGCCGGTCTCGGCCAGCGGCATCGCGCAGCGCACGCAGTAGTGGCGGTCGGGACGGTTGGGGGTCGAGCACCACCGGCACGGCGGGCCGCCCGCGATGCCGGGCTGCTGCCCGGGGGCGCGCACGGCGGGCCGGTCGGCGTCCGGCCTGCCGGGCAGGACGGGCGCGGCGGCCGACTGGGCGGGGTGCGGCGCCTGCGGGTCTGCCACGGGCACCAGGAGGGAGCGTGCCCGGTCGGACATGGTGTCGCTCAGCGCGTGCGGGGCCGGGTTCCGGGCGGCGGGCACGGGCTCGGTGGGTGCGGTGTCCTGCGGCGACGGGGTGTCCTGCGGCGACGCGGTGCTCGGGCGCGCCGGAGCGGGTCCGGGCACCCCGTCGCCGTCGGCGGTGCGGGCCGTACCGGCCGGCCCGGCGCCCCCCGGCTCGTCCGGCTGTGCCGAGTGCCCGGGCCGCCCGGGCCGATCCGACTCACCGGCACGCCGGGTCGCCTCGGCGGGTCCGGGCGCGCCGGTCGCTGCCGCGGCCCCGGACGCTCCCGCACCGTCGGCCGCGTCCCGCGTTCCCGTGACCTGCGAACCCCCGAAGCCCTCCAGGCCTTCCGGCTCCGCCGGACCCGACGCCGGCCCCCGCGAACCGCCGGGGGCGGACGTCGCGGCGGGCCCGGTGGCGCGGCCGGCGGCCCGCGCCGCCCGTTCCGCACGGGCGGCGTCCATGGCGCCGGCGGTCGTACGGGCGTGCTCGGGCGTAGCGGCGTGCTCGGACGGGCTCGCGGGTCGAGCGGCGCGGGCGCCCTGGTCCCAGCTCAGCACGGCGCCGCACGCGTCGCAGAAGGACTGGCCCGGTTCTGCGCGCGTTCCGCACTCGGCGCAGTTCTGCGTGCTCATGTTTCCGGGGTCCTTTCGGTGGCGGTCACCTCGACCGTGTAGGGCATGTGGGCGGGGCGGGCGGCGGCGACGAGGGAGTCCAGCCGGTGGACGTCGGCCTGAGTCGGGTCGGGCAGCCGGAGGGTGACGTGCAGACGGGGGCGCGGGGCGCCCGGGAAGGGGCCCAGCGGGCGCGCGTTCCAGTCGGCGCCGCCGCTCTCGGCGATCTCGGGTGCCACGCCGAACGCCAGACGTACCGCCTCCGCGAGGCCGCGGCGGGTGCCGCGGATCCGGTGCAGCGCGACGGCCGCCGCGACGGCGGCCCGCAGCCGGGGCTCGGGTTCCCCGCCGTCGGTCTCGGCGCCCACCCAGGTGCCGAGCCACCGGGCGAAGTCGATCGGGGTCAGCGCCGGGTCGAAGTAGGTGTCCAGGCAGTCCAGGACGTTCAGGACGGGCGCGAGGACGTCGTCGAGTCCGCCGACGAACCGTTGGGCCAGGTCGTCGTCGGCGAAGACGGCGGGGAGCATCGTGCCCAGCGGGAGCGAGGAGCCGAGGCCGTCGACGGAGCCCCGGTAGGGGGTGGCCGTCATCCGCCGTCCCCGATCACCCGGACGCGGTGGTCGAAGGAGAAGACCAGCGAGGGCCGTTCCAGGTCGATGCGGTCGGTCGGGTCGCCGCGCTTGCCGGTGAGGGGATCGGCGGGGTGCAGGACGACCTCGTCGACGAGTTCCACGCCGGGGACGCGCTGGAGGACCGCGAACACCTCGCCGGTCTGGACGGGCCGGCCGAAGGGCCAGCCCTGGCCGTCCGCGCCGCCGGTCAGCGGATCGAGGTGACGGTAGAGCGCGTCGTGCGCCTGGCGGCGCACCCGGTCGGTGTCGACGCCGCGGAAGGCGTGCACCGTGGCGACGACGGTGACGCCCTGGTAGTACGGCGGGCCGACGGCCAGCCGGGTGCCGATGAGACGGCGCTCGTCCAAGTGGCGCGTGATCCGGCCCAACAGGGCGTCGCCGGGCACGAGTTGCTCGAAACGCAGCCGCCCGCCCGGGTCGGGGACGGCCTGGGGGACGACCAGGACACGGACCGCGTAGGCGCCGTGCTCGCCTTCCTCGCCCTCCAGGCAGGTGATGCGCGCGGTTTCGGGCGCGGCGCGGCGCGCGAGCTCCTCGTAGTCGCGCAAGGTGACGGCGCGGTCCTGGGCGCGGAGCGTGATCGGCGCCCGCAACTTGGCCTCCTCGACCGTCTCGCCGTCGACACCACCGCGCGCCGCCTCACGGTTGACGACCTCGGCGACGTACGGGATGGAGGTGCGCAGCACCTGGACGGCGCCCCGCGCCACGTTGCCGCCGCGTCCGCCTCCGGTGCGGTAGCGGTGGGCGCGGACGACGGCGCCCTTGGGGGCGACGGCGCCGTACTGGCGCAGTGTCCCGTCCGGTTCGCGCACGGCCGGGCCGAAGGCGATCTCGCCGGTGGCGGCGTCCAGGGTGACGTGGTGGTCGCCCGGCCGGGAGGCGGCGAAGTGCGGTACCACCCGCCAGTCCTGCCAGCCGTCGTCGTCGGCGCTCTGCAGGATCAGCGGCGGATCGTCGGCGACGACCGGGGCGTGGGTGAGCCGCAGCCGTTGACCGGGCAGCCCGGTGGCCTCGCCGAGGGCCTCGTCGTGGACGGTCTCGGCGTGCACGGCGCGGGTGGTGCCGCCGATGGTGTACGCCTCGACGGAACGGATGCTCGGCGAGGTGGTGTAGAAGGGCTGGCCCGGCAGCGGGTCGGTGACGCGGCACCGGACCCAACCGGCCTCGTGCCCGCCGTTGCGCGAGAGCACGTGACCGGCGGGCAGGTGCAGGACGACGTCACCGGGCCGGTTGAGACCGCCGGTACCGTCCCGGTCCACCTCGCAGGACTGCCAACCGTCCTCCGTCCAGGCCTCCCACCGCAACGGCGGCTGACGGGGGTCGACACCCACGCCGTCGACGCGGCTGTCGAGCTCCAGCGCGAGCGCGCAGTGCGGGGCGGCCGCGCTCAGACCGAGGAGCATGCAGTCGCCGGGGCTCGGGGCCTCGGTGAAGCACAGCACGTCCTTGCCCTCGACGAGGTCCGTGGTGCGGTCCACGACGGGCTGCCCGTGGTGCTGCACCACCACGTGGGACAGCGCGCACGGGACGACGGCCAGGTCGCGCTCGGTGGCGAAGACGACGGCGTCCTCCCGCTCGGTGCGCAGCGTGGCGACCTCGGCGCCGGCCGGGACCAGGATCACGTCCTCCTGGGGCGCGGACAGCCAGAAGGTGACGTCGGTGCGCGCCGCGGACGGCGGGAAGAGGGTGATGCCCACCAGGTCGAGGAAGGCGAGGTGGTTCTTCTCCGGGACGCGGTTGAGCCGGTAGACGATCTGGTCCGCCATGTGCGCGACCGTCTCGACGAGCGTGACGCCGGGGTCGGAGACGTTGTGGTCGGTCCACTCCGGGGCGCGCTGCTGGATGTAGCGCTTGGCGTCGTCGACGAACTGCTGGAAGCGCCGGTCGTCGAGATTGGGGGAGGGCAGGGACATCAGCGGTCGCTTTCCGGGGCGCCCGGCGCGCCCGGCTCGTCGTGGGAGGGGATGACGTAGAAGGGGAAGACGAGGCTGCGCGGGTTGTTGGTCCCGCGGATGGAGTACCGGACGTCGATGAACAGGACGCTCTGGTCGCCGCCCGCGGAGACCTCCACGTCGTGGACCTCGATCCTGGGCTCCCAGCGGTCCAGGCTCACGTACACCTCGTGCTGGATGCGTCCCGCGGTCTGCTCGTTGACCGGGGCGAAGACGAGGTCGTGGATGGCGCAGCCGAACTCCGGGCGCATCGGACGCTCGCCCGGGGCGGTGGCCAGGACGAGCCGGATGGCCTCCTCGATCTCGCGCTCGCCACTGACCAGCGCGATGCCCCCGGTGGGTCCGATGCGCATCGGGAACGCCCAGCCGGAGCCGATGAACTGTTCGGCCATCAGTGGGCCACCTGCCTTTTCCTTCTGCCGCCGGCACGGGCGCGCCGGTGCGTTCGTCCGGTCATGCGGGGAGGGGGTACTTCACGGTGTTGACGAAGACCAGACCCTGGAGGTCGAGCCGGACGGCGCGGATGCCGACGTTGGCGATGGAGTTGACCTGCACCGTGCCGCCGGAGGAGATCATGGTGGCGCCCAGGGCCTTCAGGTTGAGCGCGCCCATCGCGTCGATGGTGAGGGCACCCGCCAGCGACTTGATGTTGACGAGGCCCCGGCCCTGGATGTCGAGGAGCCCGCCGCTCTTGATGGTGAGCCGGCGCCGGGCGCTGAGCGTCAGGTCGGTTCCCGCCTCGATGGACACCGAACGGCCGCCCTTGATGGTCACCGACCCCGAACTGTCGACGGTGATCTCGGTCTTGGTGCGGTCGAGGTTGATGGTCAGCCGGTCGTCTCCGCTGGCGATGCGGACACCCTGCCTGCGCCCGCCGGTCCGCTGACTGAGCAGGTCGACGCGGTTGCCCTGCCGGTCGGACACGGTGTGCCGGGCGGCCTTCCTCTTCAGCCCGTCGTGCAGGGGCACGTCGGCGACCCGGGTCGGCACGTCCCGGCCGTTGTAGAGACCGCCGATCACGAACGGGTGGTCCAGCGCCCCCCGGTCGAAGCCGACCAGCACCTCGTCGCCGACGTCCATGGGGAAGACACCACCGCCGCCCACGCCGCCGGACTGCACGCTGCGCGCCCAGTCGCTCACGTACGTGTCGTCCAGCCACGGGAACTGGAGTTTGACCCGCCCCTGCTTCAACGGGTCCTGCACGTCGGTGACGATGGCGTTCGCGACACCGGGCAGTCGGGCGGCGCTCGTGGTGTCCGCGCCGCCCCCGCCCGACGCCAGCCCGTAGAGGGAGCGCCACTGGCGCCCGCTCACCGTGATCCACGACTCGTAGTGCCTGCCGTCGCCGAAGACGTGCCGCACCGAGGTGACGGTGTACTTGCCCTCGAAGGGCTTGCCCACGTCCCCGAGGGCCACGGGCACCCCCGGCCGCAGCTCGGGATTGCCGTACACGGCGACCTCCAGCTCCGCGAACGACGAGGTGACGTCGGCGGCGAGGGCCTTGGCGGCGTTCTGGACCTCGTCCTGCCGGTCGTACGGCGTGGCGGTCTCGACGAGCCGCGCCGACGCGAACTTCCCGGCCGCCTGACCCGGGGTGAGGCCGATGGAGATGCCCGGATCGGTGGCGGCCGGGGCCGTCTCGACGATCTTCTTCTTGGTGGTCACGTTCCAACCGCGCGACTCCACCGTGCCGACCTGGTCGGAGGCGGTGACCGCCGCCCGCAGCCGCAGGATGTCGTGGCCGGCCTGCAGCACGAAGGGGCTCTTGTCACCGTCGGTCTGCGGGGACGGCCCACCGGCCGACGGGGTCGGCGTGACGAACCGGAACTTCCCCTTCGCGTCCAGGGACATCACCATGTTGCTCTCGTCGGCGAGCCGGGAGAGGAAGTCCCAGTCCGTGACGTTGGACTGGCTGAGGAAGCCGTACGTGCCCTTCGTCGGCTGGATCCGGCCGATCGGCACCCCGTCCAGGGCGGCGAGCTTGCGGGCGATGTCGGAGGCCTTCTGGTTGCGGTAGGCGGCCACACGACGCCGGCGCATCATCCGGTGCCCGAGGTCGTAGCCGCGGATCACGGTGAAACTGCCGGTGCCGTCGTAGTCGGCCTCCAACGCGGTGACCTCACCGGTCAACAAGGGCTTGCCACCGCCCTGGCCGTCGGCGATCGGCGTGAGGACCACCCGCGTGCCGAACGTGACGCCGAGCTTGCCGAGGACCAGACGGTACGGATCGCGGAAGGTCAGCCGGAACGCGGCGGGCACGCCGACGCCCTGATCGACCCAACCCTCCACGAGCAGCGGGGCGATGTC
Organism: Streptomyces sp. NPDC102278; assembly: GCF_044766345.1. Lineage (NCBI taxonomy): Bacteria > Bacillati > Actinomycetota > Actinomycetes > Kitasatosporales > Streptomycetaceae > Streptomyces > Streptomyces sp. NPDC102278. The sequence goes on from NZ_JBIWLV010000025.1 coordinate 51,327, forward strand.
GTCGGGCAGCTTCGCGGAGCCGATCCGCACCTGCATGATGCTGGAGAACGCGGGCTGCACCATCAGCGCGACACCTCCTCGGGCGCGGGAAGCACCAGTTCGGTGCCCGTCGGCAACCGGGACGGGTCGTCGATGCCGTTGATCTCGGCGATCGCCCGCCAGACGGTGGCCGTGCCGTACTCCCGCCACGCCAGCGACTGCAGCGAGTCGCCGGCCACGACCCGGTGCACGCGCTGGGCGGTGAGCGCACCGGACGTCGGGTTCTGGCCCTTGGTCTTCCCCGGGATCTCCACCAGGTGCACCTGACAGGTGGCACGGATGGGCACGCCCGTGGTGCCGAAGAGGCTGTACGACGCCTCGACGGAACTCACGTACGCGACGAAACGGGCCGTGGAGAACGACCCCCACTCGAACACCACCCACGGCGGCGACGGCTGGTCGGCGGCGATGCTCTTCGCCGTGACCTCGCAACAGCCCAACAGCGACTCGACCTTCTTCAGCACCGTGTTGCCGGTCGGCGCGGTCGACGAGTCCAGGAAGACCTCCAGGGTCATCTCGCGCGGCTCGGCGCCCATGAACTCCGGCTTGGAGCCGTCGCGCACGGCCATCGTCGGCGTCGCCTTCCACTGCGCGCGCCGACTCAGCGACAGCTGCGCCGGATTGAACTCGAAGCCGAACGTCCGCATCAGCGCCCCGGGCGTCGTGCTCGTCCCGATCGGGGGCTCGTGGATCGCCAACGTCGCCCGCACCAGGCTCTTGCCGGCGCCCCTGCTGCTGCTCTTCGCCATGGATGTGCCTCCTTTCCGCTCCGCCGCGCCGTCAGTCCGTGAACCCGTGGTGGGCGATCTCCAGGACCTCCGTGGCCACGGCGGGACTCGCGGGGTCGAGGGTGGGCCCCTGCCAGCTCACGGGCAGCACGTCGATGAGCCCCCATCGGGCCACCAGCGACCCGTCGGCCCGCAGCGCCGCGATCTGGGCGGTGGGCCGCTTGATCCCCGTCTGGACCGACGAGATCCACTTGGCGACCTTCGCGGTGTCCGGCGTGAGCGGCCGGGTCAGCCGAATGGTGGAGAACGTGACCCGGGTGGGCAACTGCCACACGAAGCCGTTGTTGCCGCCCTCCTGTCGGTGCTCGACCTCCACCTGGGACGACAGGCCTGCGCACCCGTTGAAGTATCCGAGGCTCTCACCGTCGATGGTGAGGGTGAACCAGATGGTGGACCCGGGGTCCTGGCGGGGCATCCGAGGTGGCCTTCCTGTCGTTCTGCGGTGGTGTCGGGCGGTGACCGGTCACCGGTGGCCGGCGCGGGTCCGGGCGGTCCGGGCGGTCGGGGCGGTCCGTCGGCGGGTCCGTCGGCGGGTCCGTCCACGTACGTAGGGACTGCGGTTCGGGGAACCGCGTGGCCGGTCAGGCGCGCGGATCGCGGAGTCTGCCGATCCGCTCGCGGTCCATGCGCAGTTCGGCACGGACGAGGCGGGTGACCCGGTCGATGATCCGGTGCACCAGCTCGTCCAACTGGAACTCGGTCAACTCCCGCGGATCGAACCCGCCCGCGGGGACCGCGGTGTACTCGGGCGGCGGGTCCCCCTGGGAGACCGACGTGCCGGCGGCCGCGGGAGGCTCGGACGGTGGCGTTGGCGGCGGCGGTGTGGTCGGCGGTGACGGTGTGGTCGGCGGCGCGTGCTGCGACGACGGCCGCAGGTGCCCCCACGTCGAGGCCATGGTGGCCGCCGCGGCGGACGCGAGCGCACCGATGGACCTGCCCGAGCCCGAGCCCGAGCCGGAGCCGGAGCCGAACGAGGGAAGACGCTGGACCGTGGGCCCGAACGCCGTCGCACTCGCGGACGGTGCCCCGGCCGCCGGGCCCGCGGCCAACGCCAAAGGCGCCGCCGCGGGGGGCGGGGTCAGCGGCGCCACGGGGAGCGGACCGCGCGCGGTGGCGTCCGCGCCGTGCGGGGAGGGCCGGCGCAGGGGAACGCCCCGCACGGGCAAAGCCCGTTGGACGGGGAGGGCGCCGGCCGTACGGGGAGGAGCCGGGGTGGGCCGGGCGGCGGGCGCGGGCGGCGGCAGGGCCGGCGGCGGCTGGGTCATCGGGGGCGGCTGGGTCACCGGGGGAGGGGCGAGCGGGGGAGTGGCCGCGGCCGGTGTGGCCGGTGCGGTCGGTGTGGCCGGTGTGGCTGGTGTGGTCGAGGCCGAGGCCCGCTGGATCGGCGGGGGAGCGGGCGTGCCCGCGAGCGGGGCGCCGAGCGGGGAGCGTCGCCGCGCGGCGGTCGGCGCGGCAGCGGAGGGGCGCGGGGCGTCGGGCGTGCGGGCGGCGGTCGGGGCCGTGCCATGGCCAAAGCCGGGCGTCGGGGCGGTCGGTGACGCGGCCCCCGGTGCGGGCGCGGGGCGCGCCGGGGACGGAAGGGGCGCACCGAGCCCCGCACGGGGAGCGGCGACGCGGCGCTCCAGCGGCGCCACAGGCGCGGAGCCGGTGGAGGTACGGGTACCGGTGGTCGGGGTCGCGGTCGGGGTCCGGCGCTCCGGTACGGGCCCAGGGGCCACGGACCCGTGCCGAGGCCCCGTACCGCCGGCGGCCGACGGGGGTACGGCCGCGGAGTCGCGGGGGACGACGGGCACCGGTGGCCCGGCGGGCGCGGACGGACGGGTCGTGGAGCGTTGCACCGGAGGCGACGCCATGGCCGACGGGGCGGCCGGGGCGACAGCGGGGGATTGGACTGCCTGCGGCTGCTGCGGGCTCGACGCCCGGCGCGGGACCGAGGGGTCGGCGGGCCGGTCCGTGCGCGCAGACACGGGAACGGGTCCGGCGGGTGAACCCGCCACCGGGGCGGCCGGGGCCACGGTGCGCCGGACCGGCGGAGTGCCGGGAACGTGCGTCGCCCCGGGAACGCCGGATCGGGGCGGGGCGTCCGGAGCCGGTCGGGGCGTCGCCGGGGCGCCCGCGCCTCGCGCGTCGCGCGGCGCGGTCGTCGGCCGGTCGGCGGGGACGGCGGGGCGTTCCTGCGGGGGAGCGGCGTACGTCGCCGGCGCGCCCGGACCGGCCGCCGGAGCACTGCTCTTGGTGGGCGGTGACGGCGAAGGCGAAGGCGAAGGCGCGGGAGTGGGAGTGGGCGCGGGTGCGGGTGCGTGGGACTGGACGTTCCGCTGGACGGTGGGCCGGGCGGCCGTACCGTCGGGCACGGTGGAGGAGCGACGATCCTCGACGGGAGCGGGAGCGGGAGCGGGCACACCGGGCACGGGTGCCGATCGCTGAACGCGCGCGCCGGTCCCGGACGTTGCCGCCGTCGTACCCCCGGTCGAGGCGGACGTCGGAGCCGGGGAGGCCGGTGTCACCTCCCGCGCGGGGCCGGACGCATCGGTCGCGGGCGAGTTCTCCCCCGCGCTGGACGGAGTCGCGCCCCTCTCCCGGGAGCCGAACGCACCAGGACGCCGCTCGGACATCCGCGGCGCCGGAGCGGGCGGGGGCCCCGGAGCGGGCGCGGGCCCCGCGCCCGCCGGCGCACCGCCGGGCGGGTCCGTACGCGGCGACTTCGCGGCGGGCGAGGTGCCCCGCCGGGGCACCGCACGCTGCACGGTGGCCGCCGCCTCGGATCCCGACGCCCCACGCGCGCCCGGCATGTCGGTGCGCGGCGCGGAACTCTCCGGCCCGCGCACCGCCTGCCGCTGTACCGGTGCGCCAAGTCCCGCGCGCCCGGCGGCCGGACCCGTGCGCTGCGCGGACGGGGGACGCGGCGGGGTGTCCCGTACCGGGCCGCCCTGCACCGGACGGTTCCGCAGGGGACGGGCGACCTGCGGGTCGCCCACGGGCGCGGCCGGAACTCCGAGGTCACCCGGGGGCGACGAAGGGGCCGGGGGCGACGAAGGGGCCGGGGACGAAGGGGCGGGGGACGGCGAAGGGGCCGGAGAGGAAGGGGCCGCGGCCGGAACGCCGGGGTCACCCGGGGACGACGAAGGAGTCGGGGACGGCGAAGGGGCCGGGGACGGCGAAGGGGCGGGGGACGGCGAAGAGGCCGGAGAGGAAGGGGCCGCGGCCGGAACTCCGAGGTCACCCGGGGACGACGAAGGGGTCGGGGCCGGCGAAGGGGCCGGGGACGAAGGGGCCCGGGCGTCCCCGGCGACGGACGGCCTGCCGGCGCGGGGAGTCGCGGCCCGCTGCACAGGGGGCACGGCGCTCGGGGCGGCGGCGGACGCGCCGAAGCCGCCCCCGGCGGCATCGGCCGGCGGGGACGCGGGGCCCGGCACCGGAAGGGTGGTCCGGCGCGTCGCGGGCAGGGTCCGCCGATCGGCCGCCGGCGCGGCCGGTGCCTTGGCCAGGAGCTGCCGCGTCCGGGGCACCGCCGGCGGTACGGGCGTCACCTGGACGCCACGGCTCGCGGCCGGGGCCGTCGCCGATTCCCGCGCCGACGTCGGCGCCAGGCCCGGCGCCAGGCCCGGCGCCAGGCCCGGCGCCAGGCCCGGCGCCAGGCCCGGCGCCAGGCCCGGCGCCTGAGTCCGGGTCCGCGTCTGCGACGGGGCCGGCCGGCCGCCGCCCGAGCGCGCCGGTACCCGAAGTGCCGGGGCTGCGCCCACTGCCGGCACGCCCACCGCCGGCACGGACCCGACGGCCCGGCCCCCCTCGCGTACCGAGGAGGTCCGGGTCGCCGAGGAGGTTCCGATCGCCGCAGGCGCCCCCGTCGCCGCAGGGGGCCCCGTCCGCGTCGGGATCGCCCGCAGCGGCGCCACGGGCACGCGCTGCACGGTGGGTCCGCCGGCCGGGCGGCCCGACGGCAGCTCCGCGGCGGGCCGTCCGAGCCCCGCGACCGGCCGGGCGGACTCGCCGTGCATCACACCCGAGAGCAGGCCGCCGCCCGCCGCGGGGTCCAGGACCGCGGGGGAGGGCGCCCGGGTGAACGAGGGGTTCTGCCAGGTCGGCAGCCGCCCGCCGAAACCGGCGTCCGCGATGCCCGTCGGTCCGTCGCCCGTCGTGCGCCGAAGCGGCGGCAGGCCGATCCAGGCGGCGACGGCCACCGGCGCCGCGAAGGACGCGGGAGCCGTGCCCCCGGCAGCCTCCGCCGGCGACGTCTCAGCGGGTACACCGCCGGGAGCCGGGGCGCCGCCGGGCGCCGCCGGGCCGTTCTCGCCCCGCCGCCCCCGCAGCCGGTTCAGGAATGCCACCCGCTCAGCCCTCCGACCCGCCGCGCGTCACGAGGGACGCGATCTGCTCGGTGTACCGGCGCCGGTCCTGGTGCTCCAGGTCCAAGATCGCGTCCAGGCCCCAGTGGAAGTGGTAGGCGACGTACGCGATCTCCTCGTGCAGCCGGTCGGTCGCGTACGTCACGATTCCCCCAGGCGGCTCCCGCCGAGCTCCACCTCGAAGGGCTCCGAGCAGTGCGGGCACCGCACGGCCGCGCGGGTGTGGCCCTCCGCGTTGATCTGGCGGTAGAAGTCCTGGAGGAACGCCAGGTCGGACGCGAACATGTTCTCCACGATCCCGTCGTGCACCATCGAAAGCGTGCCCAGTCGGACGATGACCCGACCGAGCAGCACCACCGACAGGTACGCCGGGTTCTCCTGCACGCGCACGTCCCGCAGCGGGACCAGTTCGTCGCGCGCCGTGGACAGCCGCATGACACCGTCCCGGTGCACGGTGCCCGCGTCGTCGACGTACCCGCGCGGCAACTCGAAGGGAAACTCGGTGCGCAAGGACTGCCTCGGTGCCGGGTCGGTCGGCGGGCCGGCGGGTGCGCGGTCCGGTGCGGTGGCGGGAGCCGAGCGGGGGGTCTCGGCTCCCGCCAACGCGGTCTGGGGCGCCGTGGAGGCCGCGGCCCTGGCAGTCGAACGCCGCATTACTCGATGACCAGTTCTTCGAACACGATGGTGACGGTCTCGGTCAGCGCGGACGCCTCGCCGGCCTTCACCGTGCTCGCGTCGATCTTGCTGCACCAGGCGTTGCGCAGGTTGTACCGCTTCACCGGGTTGTCCTGGTAATCCATCATGATGATGGAGGCGTTCTTGCGGGCCGTGCTCATCTGGCCGCGGATCGAGTCGTTGATCCACTGGGTGAACGACGCCGACTGGGTCATGCCGCGCACCACCGTGCACTGGCCGTTCTTCTGCACGCCCGGCAGCAGCGACACCTCGGCCCGGCCCTGCGCGCTGTTCTGCTGGTAGGTGATGACGTCCTGTTCGAGGGTGAGACCGCTGACCTCGGCCAGGTACTCGACCATCACCCCGTCGATCTGGAGGCCGAAGTTGTGTGACGTGAGGGCGTCACCCGGCTGGAGACTCATGTGTTCGCTGTCCTTCTGGAGAGGGGAGGAGGGGGCCGCGGGAGGCGACGGCGGCGGAGGCGGGCTCCGCGCCCCGTTACTCCTCCAACTCCCCGTTGCCGCTGGAGAACTGCGCCAGCCGGAAGATCACGAACTCGGCGGGCTTGACCGGCGCGATGCCGATCTCGCAGATGACCCGGCCGAGGTCGACCGACTCCGCCGGGTTCGTCTCCTCGTCGCACTTGACGTAGTACGCCTGCTCGGGGCTCTGCCCGAACAGGGCCCCGCTGCGCCACTCGTTGACCAGGAACGCGGAGACGTTGCGGCGGATGCGCGCCCAGAGGTTGTGGTCGTTCGGCTCGAACACCACCCACTGGGTGCCGATCAGGATCGACTCCTCCAGGTAGTTGAAGTACCGGCGGATGTTCAGGTAGCGCCAGGCCGGGTCGGAGGAGAGGGTGCGGGCACCCCAGACGCGGATGCCGCGGCCGGGGAAGGCCCGGATGCAGTTCACGCCGATCGGGTTGAGCAGGTCCTGCTCGCCGCGGGTGATCTGGAGTTCGAGGTCGACGGCGCCGCGGACGACCTCGTTGGCCGGGGCCTTGTGCACACCGCGCTCGGCGTCGTTGCGGGCCCAGATGCCGGCGATGTGACCGCTCGGAGGGACCAGGCGGGACTGCCCGGTCGCCGGATCGAAGGACTTGATCCAGGGGTAGTACAGGGCCGCGTACTTGGAGTCGTAGTTGGCCGTCTCCTGGCGCCAGACCCGGATGGCACGGGCGTTCAGACCGGGCGGCGGGTCGATGATCGCGACCCGGTCGCCCATCAGCTCGCAGTGCGCGATCAGACCGAGCTGGACCGCCTTGACGGCCTCCAGGTCGATCGCACCGCGCTGGTAGGCGGCCATCAGGTCGGGCACCGCGACCATGGAGATCTCGTCCACGGCCTCCAGCCCGCCGAAGCCCGTGCGGTCGGCGGAGTCGCCGAGGTACTGCGCCGGACCGGGGTGGGAGGCCTCGGCGCGACCGGCCGGCGCGGCCGGCTCGACGGGCGCGGGCGGCGGCGCCGGCAGCGCCACGGTCTGGTTCTCCGGACGCACCAGCTGCGCGGCCGGCGCGGCCTCCGTCACGGTGATGAGCCTGGAACGCTCCTTGACCTGCGTGACGACGTAGGAACGGTTGCCCTTCTTCGCGCTCACGTCGAAGGTCTCGACGGGCTTGTCGCCGTCCTTGACGATCAGCTTGAAGCGCTCGGCGGGGCCCTCGCCCTCGGCGTCGGCGACCTCGACGGACAGCGGGCCTCCGCTGCCTCCCGCGGTGGCGGCCACCGCGAAGGTACCGAGCGGGCGGGACTCGGCGGCGGGCAGCGCGGCCGGGGGGGCCGCGGCGGCGACCGCGGCGGGCGCGGACGCCTGCCCCTGGCCGGCGGCGTCCTCGGCGGAGCCGCCGACGCGCACGACGTACGCGGCCGAACCGCCGTTGTTGAAGAACCCGTAGAGGGAATGCGCGAGGTAGTAGCCGTCGGTGAAGTCGCCGAAGGCCGCGACGTACTGAGTCCAGTTGGTCACCAGCGTGGGCTCGTTCAGCGGGCCGGTCGGCGCCAGACCGACGAACGCGGCCACCGACGTGCCGACTCCCTCGATCGGGCGCGAACCGCTGGCCACCTCCTCGACGTAGACGCCGGGCGACAGATAGGACGGCATGCTCTGCTCTCCTCGGGTACGAGACAGGACACTCCACCTTGACGCGCGCGTCGCGCCCGGCGAAACGTCCCTCGGTACCCGACCGGGGGCACGGCCGTTGCCCCTGCCGCTGCCTGGAGGGGCAGCGTCCGGGCACCCGGCGGCGGGCCCGGCCGCCGGGTGCCCTGCCGGCTGCCCGCAGGTCTGCCCCCGCGGACCTGTGGGGTAGGCGGGACATCGGGTAGGGCTGGATGGCCAGTCGTCCGGACAGTCGGGAAGAGAGCGTCATGCGCGCGCACGGTCAACGCAATCCGTCGTCGGACGAACGGGACGCCCCCCGCCGGTCGGTGCCGCCGAGCACGCCCGTGCAGAGACTGCTGAACCTCCATCAGGCGGCGGGGAACGCGGCGGTGGCCCGCGCCGTCGAGGCGCGGCGGCACCGGCACGGCTCCGGCTGCGGGCACGCGGAGCCGACCGTCCAGCGCCGGGAGTCCGCGCAGCACGACCACGACCATGACCACGAAAACAGGCACGACCACGAAAACGAAAACGGGCACGGGCACGACCACGGGCGCGAGGGCCTGGGGGACACCCGGCCCGCGTCGCAGCTCAGCCTGCTCGGGGCCGCGCTGGCCACGCCCGGCAGCCCGCTGCCCGACCCCTTCCTCCACAGGGCGAAGGCGTTCTACCGCAACGACCACCTGGGCGCCGGGCGCGTCCACGACAACCCGGCGGCCCAGCGCGCCACCGCGGCGTTGGGCGCCCACGCCGTGACGGTCGGCAGCCACATCCTGCTCGGCCGCGGGGCCGTCGGCAGCACCGAGATCCTCGCCCACGAGGCCAGTCACCTCGACAAGAACCTCCGGGGCATCCGGGAGACGGGCCACGACAATGGCGCAGGCGTGTCCGTGACCGACCCCGGGCAGGGCTCCGAACGCGCGGCGACGGCCGACGGCGCCGCCTTCGCGGCAGGACACGGCACCGCCCCCTCCCTCGCCCGGGGGGCGGCCACCGAGGAGAAGGAGGGCAACGGGACCGTCGGGAACGGCACCGCCCCCGGCGTCCCCGCCGTCCAGCGCACGCTCTGGGAGTTCGAGCCCGGCGGCACCTTCACGGACGCCGTCGACGCGCGGGAGACGCGCTGGCGCAACAGGGACGACCCGCGCGACATCCGTACCTCCGCCCAGGTGGGCGTCCCCGCGGGGACCACACCGCGGCACACGGACGTCTACGACGACGCGACGGGCAGGCTCTACAGCAGCGCGAACGCGGCGTTCTCCAAGAAGGGCACCATCCCGGAGCGCGAGTACCCCGAGCGCGAGTCGATGGCCCGTCGCGAACTGGTCACGGCCAAGCGGTACATCGCCTCGGCCCTCACCCTGCTGAAGTCCGCCGGGGACAACCCGGCCGGCGCGCTCCTGACCGGGCTGCACTCCGGGTTCCCGGCCCTCCGGGCCATGACGCCCCGGCAGATCGCGACGTTCCTGCCCCACGTCACCGAGGTCGTGCGGCGCATCCAGGCCGGCCTGGACGCCCAGGGCGCGCAGATCGCCCTGGCCGGCGCGGGCACCGGTGCCCCCTCCGACGCCATGGGCTGGGTCGATCTCCCCCTCAAGGAGAAGCTGATGTCGCCTTCGCAGAAGACCGAGGAACTGCCGCCCATGGACACGGCCCGCTCCGGGCCGATCCACCTGACGAAGGGCGGCCAGATCGCCTGGTACTTCATCCACGAGGCCACCCACCGGTTCGCCGGCACGCTGGACTACCAGTACAGCCCGCGCGACGCCGAGCTGACCCAGGACACCATCGCCGAGAACCTCGCCCAGGACTTCCCCGAGGCCTCCGCCGAGCAGGAGAGGACCAACCTCGGCAAGCGTGCCCTGCGGGATCCGGAGCAGTACAGCGGCGCGAACGACGGAGTGGACCGGCAGCCGAACTGGTACGCCATGGGACGGCGCGCCCTGATGAACGCCGACTCCTACGCCCAGTTCGTCATGGTCGCCAACGGCGCTCCGGCGCCCAGGTTCTGACGCGGGCCCCCGTCCCGGTGCACCGCGTGAGGGGTACGCCGGGGCAACCAGGTCTGCCCTCGCGGCTCCTGACCGGCGGCCGGGGGTCCGGTTAGCGTGCCGGGGGTGAGCCTTTGGACTTCCCTGGAACCCGCCTCCGTCACCGTCGACCCCGGCAGCAGCGCGCGCGTGCGGCTGCGCCTGCGCAACACCGGTGACGTGGTCGACGAGTACCGCTTCGAGCCCGTCGGCGACGTGGCGCCCTGGACGACGGTGGAGCCGGCGACCCTGCGGTTGTACCCGGGCACCACCGGGACGGTGGAGCTGGCGTTCTCGCCACCCCGGACCCCCGACGCCACGGCCGGCCCCAACCCGTACGCGGTGCGGATCACCCCGACCGAGCACCCCGAGGCCGTGACGGTTCCGGAGGGGAACCTGACGATCACCCCGTTCGCCGAGGTGCGCGCGGAACTCGTGCCGCCGATCGTGAAGGGCCGCTTCCGCGGGCGCCCCAGGCTGGCGGTCGACAACCTCGGCAACACCAAGGTGACGGCGTCGGTCGCGGGCAGCGACACCGGGGACCACCTCGCCTACGAACTCCGCCCCGGGAACGTCCAGATCGAGCCCGGCCGGGCGGTGTTCGTCGACACCACCCTGCGGCCCCGGCAGACCATCTGGTTCGGCTCCAAGGAGGAACGGCCCTACACCCTGGCGGTGCGACGCTCCGGCACCGAGCCGCTGGAGGTCGAGGGGACCTTCGTCCAGCGCGGCTTCCTCCCCCGCTGGCTGGCCACGTTCTTCGGGCTCTTCCTGGCCCTGGGCATCGCCTTCGTGATGATCTGGATCGCCTACAAGCCGCAGGTCCGCAGCGCGGCCACCGAGGCCACCGAGCAGGCGGGCGCCGTCCTGCCCGCCCCGCCGGCCCTCTCCCCGCCACCGCCGCCGTCACCCAGCGCCGAACCGGAACCGCAGAAGACCGAGAAGCCCAAGGACGACGGCGGCGGTGGCGGGGGAGGGGAGCCCCCCAAGCCCTCCAAGCCCGCGGGACCGCCGCCCGTGGTGCCCGCCGAGAAGGTCCTGCTGCGCAACGCCGCCACCCGCAAGTGCGCCGATCTGCCGGGCCGCGACAAGGGCGCGATCAACACGGTCGTCCAGCAGGCCGACTGCGACGGCACCGACGGGGACAACCAGCTCTGGAACCTCGAGGTGAAGTACCCCAAGCTGGGCCCCGGCGCAAAGCCCCTCTTCCAGATCCGCAACATCAAGGACCGGTTCTGCATGGACCTCGGCGAGTACGGGGGCCGGCCCGTGGGCACCGGCCTCGGTGAGTTCCACTGCGTCGGCACCACCGCCGACAACCAGCTGTGGTGGATCGAGAAGCAGGAGAGCGGCGACTACTGGATCCGCAACTTCGCCAGCAACAACAAGTGCCTGAACGTGAACGGCGGGGCCGCCACCGGGGACCGGCTGAACATCTCCGACTGCAGCAACACCGGCAACCAGGAGTGGAAGATCATCCACCCCAAGTCCGACTGAGGCCCGCGGCGGCCGGGGCCCGCGGCCGGTGACCGGCCCCGGCCACCGCGACGATCACCAGCCGCCCTCGCCCGGCACCAGCCGCCCCGCCTTGCGGTACTCCCGTCGGGCGCCCTCCAGCAGGTCGTCCGACGTCACCTCGTCCCCGCGCCCGGCGGCGAGATAGGCGGCGGTGACCACCGCACTGCGGATGGAACCGCCGGCCAGCTCGAAGTCCCGGGCCAACGGCGCCGCGTCGATGTCGTCGGCGGACGGCACGTGCGCCAGCCCGTGCCGCCACAGCGCGAGGCGCTGCCCGGCGTCCGGGAACGGGAAGTCGACCACCAGGTCCAGCCGCCGGGTGAACGCCTCGTCGATGTTCGCGCGCAGGTTGGTGGTGAGCAGTGCGATGCCGTCGAACGACTCCAGCCGCTGGAGCAGATAGGAACTCTCCATGTTGGCGTAGCGGTCGTGCGCGTCCTTGACCTCGGAGCGCTTGCCGAAGACGGCGTCGGCCTCGTCGAAGAGCAGCACCGCGTCCGTGCGGTCCGCCTCCGTGAAGATCCGCTCCAGGTTCTTCTCGGTCTCGCCGACGTACTTGTTCACGATCGAGGACAACTGGACCACGTACAGATCGAGACCGAGATCGGCCGCGACGACCTCCGCCGACAGGGTCTTGCCGGTGCCGGACCCCCCGGCGAACAGGCCGATGACGCCCCGCCCGCGACCGCCGCCCGCGCTGAGCCGCCAGTCGCCGAGCACACGGTCGCGGTGACGGGCCCGCAGGGCCAGCTCGTGCAACTGCCCGAGAGGCCCCTCGGGCAGGACCAGGTCCCCCCAGTCCACGTCCGGGCGGACGCGTCGGGCATGGCTCTCCAACCCCGAGGCCGACTGGCGGCGCGCGGCGCGCCGCACATGGGCGGCGGCGAGCGGACCGCCGTCGAAGGCGGCCAGCGCGCGTGCGGCCCGCGCGGCCCGCCGTACGCGGTCCCCGCCCAGGCGGTACGGGGCGACCGTCGCGGCCAGGTCGAAGTCGTCGGCGTCCGCGCCCAGCGCGGCCCGCCAGGCGGCCGTCCCGCCGTCCCGGCGCCCCGGCGCGTCCAGGACCAGGGGATCCTCGGGGCACCAGTGCGGGTCGTACGGGCGAGGATCGGCCAGCAGCACGGTCACGTCCGGCGCCGCGACGAGCGCCCGCACCAGCGGGCCGGGCCGCTCGGGCAGCGCCGGCACGACGACGGGCCGGCCGCTGAGGCGGGCCTCGCGCAGCAGCTCGGCGACGTGGTCACCGGGTGCGGCGCAGCACAGCCCGGCCAGGCCCGCCGCGCGCAGCGCCGTGGCGTACGCCGCCAGGCCCTCGCCCTCGCGCTGTTCGCGCAGGTAGACGGTGGCGGGGCCGGACTCCAGGAGGGCCACGAGCCGGTGGGTGAACTGCTCGGCGGCCCCGTCGCGGGGCAGCGGCTCCGGCATCGGGCGCAGCAGGTCCAGCAGGGCGGCGTCCGGTGTGTCGTCGCCGAGGAGATGCCCGATGAGCCGGTCGGGCACGCGCAGCGAGCGTGACAGGAAGGGACGTTCGGGCTCGGTGACCTCCAACAGGCCGAGGGCCGCGAGCGGCGCCGAGGCGTGCAGCCGGGACCGGGCCGCGGCGGACTGCGCGGGCACCCCGCACAGGTCGAGGGCGAGGCCGACGGTGGCCCGGCGTCTGCTCACGTCGTCGTTGAGGTAGCCGTAGAGCGGTTCGAAGGTCCGGTCGACGTCGGGAGCCAGGGCCACGAGCACGACGGCGACGTCGAGAGCGGTCAGGCCCGTCCGCCCGGCCAGAGCGGCCAGCCGGTCGTCGGGGTCGGGCGCGTCCTCCCCGCCGACGACCGCCCCGGCCCTGCTCCCGCCGTGAGCCGTCGCCGGCCAGGCGCCGAGGAGATGGCGTACCGCCTCCTCGGACAGGTAGAGGCCGCGCAGGGGGTCGTCGGCCGTGGGATCGCCGGCGGCCCGCCGTTCGACCAGCGCCGACACCCGCCCGCGCAGCCCGTCGAGACGGGCGAGCAGCGCGCGGGCGGGATCGTCGACGGCGTCGGGCGGCGGTGCTCCGGCGCCGGCCGAAGCCGTCCCCGTCCCCGTCCCCGTCCCCGGCTGCGGCTCCTGCTCCTGCTCCGGGACGGCGTACGGGGCGCTCACCGCGCGTCCGAGCGCCGGGAGGCCTCCTGGCCGGAGCCCGCGCCCTTGCGGGCAGCCCGCGCCGCCCCGGCGGCCGCCACCTGGTGGGGACGGTGCGAACGGCCCTCGGAGGCCGCCGGGTCGCCGTCCAGGCCGCCCACCCGGACCGTCGCGCCCTCGGTGACCGGCGGCCCCGCGTCGTACTCGGGGAAGGCCGGGAACGGCGCCGTCACCACCAGGTCCAGGGACGGCTTCAGCTCGCCGCCGAGCGCGGACCAGATCTCGGCGAGCGACCGCGCCTCCGTCTGGATGCCGGCCACGGACAGCGATACGGAGAGCCCCAGCGTCCGCAAGGACCCCGGCAGTTCCTCCGGCGGCAGCATCTCGCGCGGCAACAGCGTCGCGAGCACGGCGGACAGCAGCCGGTGCTCGTCCTGCGGGGTCTTCGTCCACGCCGTCACCAGGTACGACAGCCTGAACCAGCGCGGCGGCCGGCTCCGCCGCACGACCACGTCCCGCTCGTCCCGCACCCCCACCTGCCCGCGCTGACGCCGGGCCACGTCCTCCCGGATGTCGTACAGATAGGTGTTCACCACGGGGGCGTTGCGCCGGGCGGCCCAGTCACGGGTCGGTGCCTCGAAGGACACCTCGATGCCCGAACCCGCCAACACCCCGCCGCCGAGGAGGCCCTTGAGTATCTCGTCCACCTCGTGGATCACGCCCGCACTCCGCTCTGCCCGCACGGCCGTTTCCGCCCGGCCCGTCGTTCACCGTCGATCGTCGCCCGGCCCGCGGCCCGGGCCGCAGGGGCACGGGGGACGACCGACGGGCACATGGCGATGCCCCCTCGGGCACGCCCCGCCGTTTTCGTCTGCCCCACCGGTCACATGTAGCCTTCCCGAAGGGCAAAAGCCACGGCATGCGCCCGATTGCGCAGGTGAAGCCGTGTGGTGACTCCGTGCATGACGTTCTTGACGGTCCGTTCGGAGTAGGACAGCTTGCCCGCGATCTCACCGGTGTCGAAGCCCTCGGAGACCAGGCGCAGGACGTCCACCTCCCGGGACGTGAGGCCCAGGGTCGGCGATCCGGTCCGGCCCGCCGCACCCCGGTGCAGCGTGCCCACCTGGTGGATCAGCCGGCCGAGCAGATCGGCGGGCAGATCACCGTCACCGCGGGACGCGGCCAACACCGCCTGCACCAACCGCTCGGCCGTGGCCTCGTGGCGCCAGACGATCGCGCCGACACCGCACTCCACCACGTCCAGCAGCTCGTTCTCCCGCATCTCGCCCACCACGAGAACGGCGCGCGCCCCCTCGCTGCGCACGATCCGGCGCAGCCGGGTCAACGCCGCCTCGTCGAGGGCGTCCTCCACGAGCAGGGCCACCGTGCCCGGACCGGACTCCTCGCGGAGCTCGATCTCCGGGTGTCTGCGCAACAGGCCGACCGCTCCCTCCCTGCTGATCGGATCCGCGGCGGACACCGCCACGGGAACGCGCCGGTCCGGGGAGCCTGTGCCGCGGCCCGTGCCGGAAGAGGACGTGGTCATGGTCCGGGGTGAGTTGAGCAACCGTTTCCCCTGTTCAGCGGCCTGCGGCGGAGCGCGGCCGGCAGTGGATGAGCACCCTCAACACTTCTGCGGGCGCCACGGGAACCGCAATCGTGGAGCACCACGAGCCACACCACGAGACCCCGGCGCCGAGCACCACGAGGCGGACCTCCTCCGCGCGCGTCGCCGCAGGTCACAGCGGGTCCCGTAGGCCTCGGGGCAGGCCGGGGGCCGCGGAGTGAGGTATCCCACTTCACGTCACCCCGACACGGAAACCGTCGTCTCACCCGGCGGCGAAGCACACCCTTCACCACAGGAGGCATTGATGACCAGGCCGCTCCGTGAACGTGAAGGCGCCCGGGCGCTGATCGCGGCCGAGACGGAGCGGGCCCGCTCCGGCTCCGGCGGCCTGGTGCTCCTCCAGGGAGCCACCGGCACCGGCCGAACCTCCGTGCTGGAAAACGCCGTTCAGGACGCCGCCGGCCGAGGCTTACGGGTGCTGCAGGCGCGGTGCTCACCGGAGGACACCGCGGTGCCGTTCGCCACGGTGCTGCAACTCCTGGGACCCGTATCGGACTTCACCGACATCGGACCCGACGGCGACGACCGGGGCAGCGCCGCCCGGCTGTGGCGGCTGCTGCGCGCGTACGCGGCCGAGGGCCCGCTCCTGGTCGCGGTCGACGACGTCCACTTGGCCGACGCACCGTCCCGCCGCTGGCTGCGCGAGGCCGTACGCCGCATCGACCGGTTACCGGTCCTGCTCGTGGCGAGCGAACGCAACCAGTACGACATCGAGCCCCGACGCGCCGGGCTCGCCCAATCCCTGTCCCCGTCCCTCGTCCGCACCCACACCATCGACCCACTCGGCGACACGGCCGCCGCCGAACTCGTCCGCGCCGCCCTGCCGGCGGCCGGACCCGACTGGACGGCGGAGTGCGTACGGGCGGCCTCCGGCAACCCACTGCTGCTCCACGCCCTGCTCGACGACCTCGGCGGCCCCCGCCCGTCCGACCCCGCACCGGACACGGTCCCGCCGCTGCCCGACACCTGCGCCGCGCTGTATCCCGGGAGCTATCCGGCGGCCGTCTCGTGGTGGCTGGACAGCGCGGGTGCGGCGACCGCCGAGGTGGCCCGCTGCCTGGCGGCGCTGGAGGAGGCCTGGCCGGAGACGGACCGAGACCGCACCGGGGCCGGCGCGGGCGACCCGGTGGCTCCGGACGTGGCCGGGGTGCTGGCGCAGGCGGCCGGCGCCGACCCCGCACGCGTCACGGGCTGGCTCACCGCGATGACCCGCATCGGACTCCTGCGCCCGGACTCCGCCGGCCTGCCCCGGTACGCCCACCGGCTGCTGCGGGACGCCGTGTTGACCGGCTGGCCGACGGTACGACGGGAAGCGGCACACCGGATCGCGGCCAAGACGATGCTGCGGCGCGGCGAACGCGTCGAGGCGGTCGCCGCCCACCTGCTGCGCGCGCCGGGCGCCGGCCTGCCCTGGGCACTGCGCGTGCTGCGGGACGCGGCCACGGTCGCGGTGCACGACGCCCGGCCCGACGACGCCGCCGGCTACCTGCGCCGCGCCCTGGACGAACCGCTCTCCGACGACCGCCGCCAGCGACTGCTGACCGAACTGGGCTCGCTGGAGTACGCCTCGGCCGGTGGCTCGGTGGCCATCGCACGTCTGGCGGAGGCACAGCACCTGCCGGCCGCCCCCGGCGACCGGGTACGCGCCGCCGTCGCCCTGGGCACGGCCCTGGTCGGCCGCGGCGAGGTCACCACGGCGCTGGAGGTGCTGCGGCGCACGGAAGGCAGTCTGGACGGACACCCCGGACTCACCCGCACCGTGCAGACCGCCACCGCCCTGCTGGCCGACGCCGACCTCGTGACCCGTCAGGAGACCTACCGCAGGCTCTCCGAGAGCGGAGAGTTCGCGCCGGAGCTCGTCGGCACCGCCAGCCGGGCCCTGCTGGTGCGCTACGAGGCGACGGCCGGACTGATCTCGGCCGGCGAGGCCATGACCCGCGTACGGGCCCTGCTCGCCCAGCCCTCCGACCCGCTGGCCGAGCCGTTCCTGCTGGGAACGGCGGCCGCGGTCGCCGAATGGGCCGACGAACTCGACGAGGCCGAACGGCTCGTGGACCGCGGACTGGCCGGCCAACACCCCGCCCTGCTCCACCCCATGGAACACGCGCTGCTCAACACCCGCGCGGACATCGCGGCGGCCCGCGGCGACGTCGCCCGGCTGATCGCCGTGCGCGGCGACGGCGCGGCCGTCGCCGCCCGCGCCCACAGCGGACCCTCCAACCGGGACGCCCACGTACTGATGGCACTCGTCCACACCGGACGCGCGCAGGAAGCCGCCCTGCTCGCCGACGCCTTCGACCTCAGCCGGGCCCCGGAATCATGGGAGCTGAACCGCTTCCTCTACGCGCGGGGAGTACAGCGCCTCGCCGCCGGCGACCCGGCGGGCGCGCTCCACGACTTCCTGGAGTGCGGCCGCCGCCAGAGCGCCCGCGAGGTGCTCAGCCCGGTCGTCACCCCCTGGCGCACGGCCGTCGCCCAGTGCCGCCTCGCGCTCGGCGGCAGCCAGGAGGCCCTCGCCCTGGCCACCGAGGAACTGCGGCTGGCCCGGGTGTGGAACACCCCGCGCACGGTGGGACGCGCGCTGCGCGTCCTCGGCGCCGCGACCGGCGGCCGCCGAGGACTGCACCTCGCCGAGGAGGCGGTCGAAACCCTCAGGAGCGCGCCCGCCGACGCCGGCATGGAACTCGTCGAGGCCCTCCTCGCCCAAGGCCGCCAACTCCACGCCGCCGGCGAACGCGGACGCGCCCGCGACCGGCTGCGGGAGGCGGCGGACCTCGCCGAACGCAAGGGCGGCCTGCGCCTGCTCGCCCTCGCCGAGCAGGCCCTCCGCGCGGGCGGCGCCCGGCTCCCGGCCGCGGCGCGGACCGGCTCGGGGGCCCTGACCGGCAGCGAACGCCGTATCGCGGAACTCGCCGCGGCGGGGCGGACGAACACCGAGATCGCCGACCTGCTGCACCTGGCCCGCCGCACCGTGGAGACCCATCTGACGAGCACCTACCGGAAACTGGGCATACGCCGCAGGGCGGAACTGCCCGCGACCCTGGCCCACACCCGCCCCCCGACCGCCGACGCCCCGGGACCACCATGATCCCCGCCCCCGCGTTCGTCCGTACCCTCCTGCCGATCGTCTCAGGCCGGGAAACGGCCTGGCCGGACCGCGGCGGACATCAGCGGAGCGGGCCTCACGGCCGGCTCCCGCCCGTGGCCACCGTCGACCGGCCGGCGTCCTCGCCGGCGGCCCGCGCCATCGAGGTGTCGTCGTCCGCGCGCGTGACGGCGGCGCGTACGACCAGTACGGCGGCCGTGTCGTCGTCCAAGCCCTGCGCGCTGAACCGGTGCAGGTCGGCCGCGAGTCGGGGCAGCACCTCGCGGTCCGCCACCTCCTGCCAGGCCGACACCCGCTCGACGAGCGGGTAGAAGGCCCCCGACGCGTCGCGGGTCTCACTGACGCCGTCGGTGTACATGAGCACGCGGTCACCCACGTCGAAGGCCACTTCCTCGACGACGTGGTCCTCCTCGACGAGCACCGGCAGGTGGACGGGCGGGGACGGCCGGGGGAAGTCGACGTACTGGGCCACGTGTCCGCGAGCCTGGCGGACGGGCGGCGGATGACCGCAGCTGAGCAGGCGCATCACGGGGCGGTCGACGGGAATCTCGGCAAGGATCACCGTCGCGAAGCGGTCGGCGTCGCCGATGCCGACGCGTGACTCGTAGTGGCGCATGCTGGCTTCGAGCTTGCGCGCGATCGCGGGCAAGTCGGGTTCGGTGTACGCGGATTCCCTGAACGAGCCGAGGAGCACCGCCGCGATCTCCACCGCCCCCAACCCCTTGCCCTGCACGTCGCCGATCATCACGCGCACTGCGCCCTCCACTTGGAGCGCCTTGTAGAAGTCGCCGCCCAGGTGGGCGCCGGCCACCGACGTTTCGTACAAGAGGTGGAGGTCGACGCACCCCAGATGCTCGGGCAGCGGGTGTTGGACGGCGCGCTGTGCCACGTCCGCGACCTTCCGGATGTGCCGCAGTTCCCTCTCGCGCCGCTGACGGACACTGCTGGACCAGGCTGCCACCACGCTGATCATCCCGACCAGCACGGTGATCGACAGGCCGGTCGAGACGGCGGGCTCCCCGCGGACCACCTCCAGGACGGTCAGCACCACGATCGCCGCGGCCCCGAAGGCCATGGTCCCCCACACCCCCCACCCCACGGCGGCCAGCCCGGGCACCACGTAGAGGAAGGCGCCGTAGTGATCCTGCCGCGGTGTGGCGAAGTCGGTGACAGCCGCTGCCACGATCATGAGAGCAGGAAGCAGGCGGACCGCGCGGTAACGGGTTCTCGTGTTGCGAAGGAGCTCCACCATCCGATCTTGAGCGAAGCCCGCAGGCGTGCGCCGCCCGCCACGCCGCCGAGCGGGAAGCGGGCTCGGCATCGCGACACCGGCGAGATCCGCACGGCTCCGCACGGAGCCGCACAGAGCGCCTCGACCCGTACAAAGGTTCGATTCAGGGGAAAGTCGGCGGATGCTGCCGCTTCCGTCAGCCGTGTTCGTGGAGCGCTAAGACCACATTGCACGGATATTGTGGGAAATGTGATCGAGTCTGGACGGCCGCGGCTCCGCCGGCGCTCCGGCCGGGGGAGGCTTGTCCGGCTGTCACCGGTCATCCTGACCGTGGTGATCGCCGGCCTGGCCTACGCCACCCCGCCGGATATGGCCTTCAGTCGCCTCCTGCCCGCGGCGCCGGCCCTGGCGGCCGCCATGTGGCCGGTCCTCCCCACCGTCCTGCTCGGGACGGTCTGCCTCCTCCTCATGATCGGCCTCAGTTTCGTCTTCCCCGACCTGGGGACGTGGTGGACGTGCGGGGGGATCGTCGCGGTCACCGTGGCCGCAGCCTACGGAAGCCACGTCCGGCTCCAGCGCGAGCGCACCCTCTTCCAGGTACGACTCGTCGCCGACGCGGCACAACAAGTGGTGCTGAGCCCCATGCCACGCCGCATCGGAAGCATGGAGATCGAGTCGCTGTACCTCGCGGCCGCCGCGGAGGCCCGCATCGGCGGGGACTTCTACGAGGTGGTCGACACGCCCCACGGAGTCAGGCTGCTCATCGGAGACGTACGGGGCAAAGGCCTGCCGGCGGTCGGGGCTGCCGCGGCCATCGTCAACGCCTTCCGGGAGGCGGCCTACGGCGAGGCCGACATGATCGACGTCGCACGCAGGCTGGACGCCAGCAGTACCCGCTACAACGCCGCCTTTCCCCCCGAAGGGCCGATGGAACGCTTCGCCACCGCCCTTCTCGTCGAGATCCCGCACGACGGCAGACACATCGACATCCTCAACTGCGGACACCCCCCACCACTGCTCCTGACCCGAGGCAGGCTCCGCGTCCTCGAATCCGCCACCCCCTCGCCGCTGCTCAGCCTCGCGGAGCTCATCGGCGAGCACTACAACGTCGACACCTTCGACCTCGCCCCCGGCGACCTTCTGCTCCTCTACACCGACGGGATCGCCGAGGCCCGCGCCCGCGACGGCGAGTTCTTCCCCCTGGCCACCTGGATGCGTGGACAGCCCCCCACATCACCCCGCGAACTGCTCACGGCCCTTCACCGCGACCTCCTGCGCTACAGCCGAGGACGCCTCGACGACGACATCGCCGCCCTCGTCGTCCGCCTGTGCGAGCCCTGAGCCCTGGGTGGCGAGAGGCGGGGATGCCCTGGCATCCGTCCTGGTTCACCATGTCCGACACCGACTCCTTCGCCCCCCGCCGGCTGAAGCGTCACTGGGACCACCCGCTCCCCCTCCTCTTGGGGCACACGTACGAAGGTGCGATGATTCGTTCGTGGTGGCAGATGCCGAATGGACTCGGATTCGGGCGGCCCTGAGCTTCGGACAGGTCTTCAAAGGCACTGTGGTGAAGGTTCCCAGGCCCGGCGCGATCGGGATCTTCGTGGACATCGGCCTGGTGGTCGGAGGCTTTGTCGACGTCCTGTTGCTGCCGGACGAGATCGAGGACTGGCCGGCGGAGGGCACGGTCGCCGATTTCGAGATCTGGTGGGTCGACAGCCGCCAACAGATCCGGCTGAAGCCGGCCGATCCCCGGTATCTGCGGAACGACTTCGCGAGCTTCGTCGAAGGCCTGCGTCCCGGTTGGTCATCCGACGTCGGTCAGCCGGTGTGGGACCCGGAACCCGCACCCCGCACCGACCGCGTCCGAACACCGGACTGACAAGGTTCCCCGACCACCGACACCGACACCCGCGAACAGGAGACCATCGGCCTGCGCCTCGACGCTCCGCACGCCACGTACGTCGTTCCCCAGGTCGACATCTACTGACCGGCAGCGCGACGACGGCACCCTGTGGGACGGCAAGACGGTTCCGGCGGGAACCGTCACAGCCGAGGGCTGCTACGGTTCCCGCGATCATCACATCGCCTGGGGGCAACACATGGACATCGGTCTCCTCCTGCTCGTACTGGGACTGGTCGGTTCGGTACTCGGCGGCTGGGTCGCCCTCAACGTGCGTGGCTCGGCCACCACCTTGGAGCGCTGGGGCGAGACCAACGCGGAACTGCGCAGGCACGCCCGGGGAGACCTCGGCCCCGCGACCCGGAGCGGGTCGGTCGCCCTGTACCCCTACATCGGCACGGCGGTGGGCCTGGGCGGGACCGTCCTGACCCTGGCCGGCCTGGCGATGGTCCTCTGACCCGAGGGGCGGCCGCCCGCCGACGTCACGTGCGGGGGCGGCTCGCGGTGTCGAGGTAGAAGGCGTCGATGCTCCGGACGGCCTGCTCGAACTCATCCAGGTTGACGGGCTTGGTGACGTAGGCGTTGGCGTGACTGCTGTACGCGCCGACCACGTCGTCCGGGGCGGAGGAGGTGGTGAGGACGACCACGGGGATGGTCTGGAGGTCCTCGTCGGTCTTCAGGACCTTCAGCAGGTCGCGGCCGTTCATGCGGGGCATGTTCAGGTCGAGGACGATCAGGTCGGGACGCACGCTGCCCGGCGCCCGGAGGTGTTCCAGGGCGGCGACCCCGTCGGTGACCTGGACCAGGTTGCGGGCGCCGCGTTCGGAGAGGGCTTCCTCGATGAGCATGGCGTCGGCCAGGTCGTCCTCGACCAGCAGGACGTCGAACGGTCGGGACGGGGTGCTCGTCATCGGTTGCTCCGTGGGTGCTTCGTCGGTGTGGTTGAACAGTCCCGGCCAGCGGCGCCGAGCACCTTGGCGGGTCATCCCGCAGGCGGCGCCGATCTGCGGATAGCCGGCCCCCGCGCGGGCCGCGGCCACGGCCGCTTCCCGCTGCAGGCGTTCGGTGGCCTGCCGGACCTGGTCCAGCAGGTGGATCAGGGCCAGGGCGTGCGCCGGATCGGCTGACGCCGGAGGTGCCGGGGTATCCAGCAGCCGATGTGCGAGGCGCCGCGCAAGGTCGCTGACTACCGCGTCCGCGATCGCGGCCGTCTCCTGCGGGGTGGTCCGCAACACGAAGCTTTCACCTTCCATACCAGGCACTGTAGACGTACACACTGCGACAACACAGGTTGTCGCGGGCCCTTGGAGCGGGCGGGCCACTTCGCCGACAGGGCCCAGGGCCCGCCGCGCCCGTCGATCGACACGCCGCCGCGCACCGTACGCCGCGTCGGCGCATCGAGGTCGTCGTACAACAGTCGTACAACAGAGGGGCCCCGACCCGGGGCCGGTGCAGTCGCCACGAAACGGGCCGTCCGCGACTCGCGTGTCCCGTGCCCCTCGCGCACGCCGCGCGGGACCGGGCGCGGGTGGGCTCGTCCGGGTGGCAGCTGTGGCGGTTGGCGTAGCCGCGCGCCGTGGCCGGGCCCACAGCGGGCAGGGATGGCGAGCCACGGCCCCGACAGCGGCGGCCGGGTGACCATCGCGTACAGAAGGAGAGACCCATGACCGAGCGGATGTGGAGCTACAACCCCGAGGCGCACTACACGCCCGGCACCAGCCTGGTCGGCTTCAAGGTCGAGGCGAGCGACGGGAGCATCGGCAAGGTCGACGAGGACACGGAGGAGGTCGGCTCGTCCTACATCGTCGTCGACACCGGCCCGTGGATCTTCGGCAAGGAAGTCCTCCTGCCCGCGGGCACCGTCGTCCGCGTCGACGTCAAGGAGAAGGAGGTCCAGGTCAACCTGACCAAGGAACAGATCAAGAACTCCCCGGAGTACGACAAGGACAAGCACCGCGGCAACGCCGAGTACCGGGACGAGGTCGGCCAGTACTACAGCCGCGACATGGGCATCTGACCCGCGCGGCCCGCGCGGCCCGCGCGGCCCGCGTCATCGGCCGCCGGCCCCGCGCCGGCGGCCGGCGGCGCGGATGACCTCCTCGGTCGGATCGACCTCCACGAGGTGGAGGGGCTCGACCGATCCAGGAGGACCGAGGGGTGCATGACCGCGGCGGTCGGGCAGCAACTGCCCGATCGCCGCACTTTCAGGTGCCGTCAGGTGCCGTCAGGTCTCGTCAGGCGCCGTCAGGTGCCGCCCTCGCCGGGCCGAACGGTATGGACGAGGGTGGCGAGCATGTCGACGGCGCTGCCGTCGTGGTCGCTGCCGGCGGTGCCGCTGCCGCTCTGCAGGTTGGCCGCTCGATCGACCTCCAGGACGGAGTCCGAGTGGGAGTTGTCGATGACGGTGATCAGGCTCTCGCCGGCGGTGGACGGCGCGGCGCCCGCTCCGATCAGGGCCACCGCCAGACAGGCGGCGGCCCGCATGCGCGCACCGGTCACACGCCGGCGCCTTCGCGAGCCGCGGGCAGGGTGTGGTGCCGGGCGATGTTCCGGGCCAGGAGGCGGGTGGACTCGCTCACTCCGATCTCCTGGCCGTCCTCTGCCGCGGGCAGGCGTCCGTCGGAGAGGCGGAGTTCGGCGAGGGCGGTGTCCATGGCGCGGTGGGCGGCGAACAGGCAGGGGGTGCTGTAGATCGCGACGTCGAC
>NZ_JBIWLV010000026.1:0-75480 GCF_044766345.1 Streptomyces sp. NPDC102278
GCGGTCTTCTCACCCGCCGCGAACCGCTCGCCGGCCTGTAGCCGGATCCCCTCACGAAACGCCCGACGCTCAGCGGTCAGACCCCCACCCACCGGATAACGCATACCACCGGCATAGCGCAGGGATCATGAACCGTCACCACCCGACGACAACCCGCAATCCTCAGTAAGTTGTCAGTGGCGCCGAGTACCGTCGCCGCCGTACGACAGACTCGGAGGGGGTCGTTGACGTGTCGCGGAGGCTGTCTCCTGAGAGCGCTCGGGAGCGGATGATCAGCTACGGCATGACGCCGACAGAGCCGTATCCCGGCAGCGTCGACGAGCCATGGCCGGGGACCTGCAGGAGGTGCGGAACTCCCGGGAAGCCGACGTTGAGCAACGCGAAGCGCCAAGGGCCCTGCACACCCTGCGGCCGGGAGAAGCAAGCCGCAGCCCTCCGACTGCCTCTCGCGGACGTAGTTCGCGCCTTGGAAGCAAAAGGCCTCATCGTCATCGGGGACTACCAGTGCAACCGGGAGCGGATCGAGTCCGTCTGCCTCCGGTGCGGGGCGCTGGTGTATCCCACATACTCGAACGCGATGCGTGAAGGGGTCGGGGTCTGCGACCAGCAGTGCAAGAGGGACCGGATCAGCGACAGCAACCGCGGCGACGCCCAAGAAGCCGTCGCTGTGCTTCACGTCAACAACCTTCTTCCCCTTGCTCCATATCCCGGTACGGATACCCGATGGCCGATGGAGTGCATGCTGTGCGGCCACGTGGGTGAGAAAACAACCCTCAGCGCAGTGCGACAGCTTGGTCATGTCTGCGCGCGCTGTGGGCGGGAACGCACGGCGAACGCTCGACGGCTGGACGCGCTTGTTACCGTTCAGAGCATGAGGGATGCATTACTGGAGCCGGATGCCCCCTACCCGGGGACGGTCAGTGTCCCTTGGGCCTGCACGTGTATGAACTGCGGAACCCAACTCCGTCCAGGCCCAAGGCTCAACGACGTCCGCAACGGAGACCAGGGCGGCTGTACAACCTGCTCCGACACAAGCTTCAAGCAGACGGAGCCAGCACATGTCTACCTGGTTGTGAATCCACAGACGCGCTTCATCAAGTGGGGGAAGGCCAACAACCTCCAGAACCGGCTGGCGGAGCACGCCCGACAAGGATTTGACCAGGAGGTGAAGTGGTGGCCCTTCCCGACGGGGGCCGAGGCCACGGAGGTGGAGAAGAAAATTCGACCGCGAGTACGTGCGGTGGGAGCCACCACTCAGGCTGATAGGCGCCTCATGCGCTACAAGGGTCACACCGAAACTGCCAGCCTCACGGAGATCAGCATCGACGAGGTGATCACTATCGTCGAGCACCTGATCTCGCAAGCAGGAAGCGCCCTCAACATGGCTTCCACGATCAGCCGGACCGGCAGTATCCCCAGCCCTCAAGCCGGCCTGTCCAACCAAACCGTCCAACTGGGACTGTGGTGAAGCTGTAGCTGGAAACTGACAGCCAAGCCGACCGTTAACCCCATGGTCGGCCGCGACGAGGGCGGTGCGATAACGAGCGCGGCTACGTCCGTCTAAGCACGGCCGCAGCCGCCCCGTCCTCGTCGTCTGGTCCGAGCATGACCGACCGAACAAGTCCTAGCGGGCCGCGTAGGCGGCCTGGACCTCGTCTGCGCGGTCGGTCCACCAGTGCAGCAGGGCCTCGTCCGTCAGGAACATCACACGGAAGGTGGGGTCTTGGCGGTCGAGGTAGAACTCCAGCTGCCAGAAGTCGGTCATCCGCTTCCACCACAGCCGGGTGACCGCGTCGGCGAGGTCCGCTTCCGACAGGTTGATCACTGAGCGGTAGCCAGCGCAGAAGGCGGCGATGCGCTCGAGGTCGAAGACCCCGCCGATGCCGAACTGGACCTGCGCGGTCCGTGCGACCTCTTCCCCGTATGCGCGCACGCCAAGCCGGTCCCAGTCCAGGATCGCCACCACTTGGCCGCCGTCGCGCAGGAGGTTGCGGTATTGAAAGTCGCCGTGCGTCCACCCGAAGGGCCCGGCCGGGACATCGGTCTCCGGCCGGGCTTCGGCGTATCGGGTGATCAGGTCGCGGCGCTCGTGCAGGGCCTCCATGGCGGCTTTTGCGAAGTCGGTCACTGGGGTGGACCGGAGCCGGTCGATCAGGATGACGGCCGCTTGGTCGGCCTTGGCCGGGTCTCCGACCTTCGCTGCCGGGGGCTGTTCCGGGACCGGGCTGGGCGCATGGCGGCCCAGAGACTCGTGGAGTCGGGCCAGGACGCACCCAAGATCGCGAACTTGGTCAAGAGTGAGTCCAGTCCCCTCTACGTGCTCGCCGTCTACCCAGGGCAGGACGCAGTAGCCATGCCCGTCGATCTCCGCCACGAGATCGCCGCTGTCCGTAGCCAGCGGCGCGGGTGCCGGGATGCCGTCCCCGGCTAGGCCAGCGAGGACAGCGAGGTTTCTGCGGACCTTGGGCAGGGGGACGTCGGTGATCTCTTTCACCGCGTACGCACCTGAGTCTGTGTCCAGACGCCAGTTGCGGTTCATCAAGCCGTGGGCGAGGAACTGCCGGCGCCGTACTTCGCCCAGACCGAACACGCGGGACAGGGTCGGCAGGGCCGCCAACAGATCGTCTTCTCGAGTCGCATCCGTCACCCCCTGCACGGTACGCGGACCTCAAGCGCCGCATGGGGATTCGTCACCCGTGCGGGTCTGGGGCGGGGTCCCTCTCATCTGCCAACCTGCCTCACCCACAACGAAAAGCGTCCAAAGGGCACGCCGGAGATCACGGAGGTCTATGTTGGCTCGGGGTGCAGAAGTCTAACCAGCAGGGGGGGGTGATGGACGACTACGTGGCCGGCCTCAGAAGCCAGGATGTGCACCAGGGCCTGCGCAACATGGACCCTCACTCACCGGCGCTGGTTCCGCTCACCAAGACGCGTCTGGTCGGCAGTGCAGCCGATGTGGCTGCACTGATCCGCGGGCGGAACATCATCCAGGACGTGTCTGCACTCCAGTACATCGCGGTTCGCGAACTCGACCTGGCGCCAAGCTCGTTCGAACAGGTTCTGGACGTGCTGGAGAATGCTGGCTTCGTCGACATCAGCCGCAACTCCAGAGGCGAACCGGTCGGACTCACCGAGAACGTGCCCGTCTATCGGACACTCTACGAAGACCTGGGCAGGCGGGCGGCGGCCTTCGAGCGTCGACTGAGGCGGCTGGCCGGCCTGGTGATGGCTGACCCCTTTTGGGCGACGGTGGCGCGTGAGGACGTGGTCGAGGCGCGGATGGGACTCAAGCGCGCCCACCTGGTGCAAGGGGCGTAGTCGTGGACCTGGCGGGCGGGCCCAAGTGGCTCCCGCCGGACCTGGAGCGCCTGCGGATGGTGGAGACGCTCCTGTCGGCCCTCCTCGATGAGACCCGTGCCCGGATCGCCGCGGTGGAGGCTGAGGAGCGGGTGCGCGCGGACGCGGCCCGGCATCGGCCGCCGGTGGTGGAGCGGGTCATCGAGTACGGGCCGCTCCCGCCCGGCCACGCGCGCTCAGGCCGTCGAGGCGCTGCGGGACTCGATCGCGCGCGCCTGCGCGATCTGCCGGGTGGACTCCGCCCTGGGGCTCCTCGACGTATGAGCACACCACGGCACCGTACTAGGGCACCCCGGCGGCAGACCGAGATCATGGTCGAGGTGATCTGGCAGGCGGGCGACCCCGCCGGAGTGTCGCCGACTGTCCGGCCCGCCTCCATGACCTCATGGACGCCGGGATCCCTCAGAGGTGACAGGCGCGGGGGGCTGCCGCTTCTGAATCGCCGGGTCGGACTGCTCCGAACTGGCCTCATGAGCGGCGGCCTCGACGTCGCCCTGCGACTTGCGGCTCAGCTTCGACCGCAGGCCAGCCAAGCCGTTCCTCACGTGCGGCGCGGCCTTCGTGGCTGCCACGCCCAAGACGATGCCCGCTGTGACGCCCACGGCCGCGACCACCTTGACGACCTTGACCACGTCTTCCACGGATATCGCGTCGCCCCCAGCCGGATAGAGCACGGCATGCGTCACGAGCGCGTTGTCCTCATCGCGTACCAGAGCGCTGCGCCCCCCGGAAGTGCTCGACTGGGACAGGCGCGTATCGGTCGGATACTCGACGTACATCAGGTCCCGGGTCTTCCCGGTCAGGTCATCAGAGGACATGGCGCAACTGTAGAGATCGGTCGCGGTCCAGCGGTGGGAATGCCGCAAAACCGATGGCGCAGCAAGACTCGCGGTCGCTCGCGCCTTCACGGCGGGTGCTCGACTCATGTCTGGCTTTGTTCACGAGAACGGTTCTGGCACAACTTCTGTGGAGATGCGGCAACGGTAGCCAGCGACCTGAAAAGGATTCGTTCGCAGAGCGCGGTGTCTCTACGCTTGCCCGGAGCGGGAGTGCGCGCGTTTCCGCAGGTTGTGGTGCCGTGGCAGAGCGGTCTATTGCGATCGCCGTGGGCGAGGTCCCTCCCACGGCGACTGACGGGGACGGGGCGGACCTGCTCCCATCTGTCTCGCGGGTTCAAATCCCGTCGGCACCGCAGCCAACCAGGACGTAGTGCAACGCACGGACCTGCCACCTCACGTCAGGCCCACAGAAGTTGTGCCAGAGCCCGTTCTCGTGAACAAAGCCACATGTCTCCGGGCCGTCTCCACGTCACTCCACGACCTCGGGTCGGTCACGTCGAGCTCCCCGGCGTTCTCCATGCCGGCCGCGGTCACGTGGCGGGGTGTTCGGCGGTGAGCCGCGACGCGGCGGGGGCCCCCGCTCAGGTGCAGTCGGTGAGCACGGCCAGTCCGGTTCGCACAGCTCGCAGGTGCGGTACCGCTTGCCGCCTCGAGTGTCGGTGTGTTCCCCGATCCATGACGCGGCCTCGTGCCGCGGCAGGGCGGTGTACGGAGTCCAGAACGTGGTGGTGAGGCTGCCGTCGTGGGCGCAGTCGCGCAGGTCACGCCACACGCCAGGGAGGGGCATCCCCCGCGTTGACGCTGCGCACCTGATCCTGCCATGCCCTCGCTCCACAGTGGCCAGGAGACCGTCCCCGTCGGCGACCGGCGGCTGCTCCTCCAGCTGTTCCTGCGCGCGAGACCGGCAAAGGCTCGCCCGGGTAGCCGGCCGACGGCACCGGTGCCCGACCGAACCAGGCCCCCGAGTCACGCCGCCGAACACGCGGCACGGCCGCGGAGCGGGACCTGGTCGGTCACCGCTGGAAGCGGCCCCGCACCGGGCTCCACGGGCCCGAGCGCGGAGCTAGATGCGCGAGTTGCGCAGCGACTGCCATGCGGCGCCGACCAGCGCGCGCGCCGCCCGCGGGGCCGACAGATGCTCGTGCTCGCGGTAAAGGGCCCAGTTGTACTGCACGAGGGACAGCTTGTTGGAGGACAGCGATCCCGCCTGGTGGGCCCTGTATACCGCGAGCGGCTCAGCCAGGCCGCGGGCGTCGGCGCCGTCCCGCATGATCGACAGCCAGAGGGCGTAGTCCTGGCGCTTGCGCATTTCCGGCATCAGCCTCGTGCCCAGGGTGTTGCGGTCGTACATGGCGGTGAGAGCGCCGATGTGGTCCTGGACCAGCATCGCGCGGTAGTCCACGTGCTCGCGCGCACGGACCACCCGGCCGTTGGGGACCCAGTCGGTGCTTTCACCGTCGTAGCCTGCGTCCATCTTGAAGTACGAGGTGAACGTCAAAGGCGCACTGTCCTGCGCGGCGAAGGCGAGCTGCTTCTCGGTCTTGTCCGGAAGCCACATGTCGTCGCTGTCCAGGAAAGCGATGTAGTCCCCGCGGGCCCGCTCGATCGCGCGGTTGCGGGCCCGGCCGGCACCGCCCTGCTCGGGTGCCGACTCAGGCAGGACACGCTCGTCCTGCTCGGCAAACTCTCGGAGCAGGTCCATGGAGCCGTCGGTGGACTTGTCGTCGGTGACCAGCAACTCCAGGTCGCCGTGGGTCTGTGTGAGCACCGATCGGACGGCCGCGCCGAGAGTGGCGGCCGAGTTGTACACGGGCATCACGACAGACACCAAGGGCACAGCGCTTCTCCTTGCCAAACCAAGAACGAGGGTCCATTCAAGCACCGCAACCGAGTAGGAGCTGCCATGCACACAGTTATCGCTGGTCAGGGCTACGTAGGGCTGCCACTGGCCGTACGCGCCGCCGAGGTGGGCCACCGTGTCATCGGCTACGACACCGACCCGCACCGCGTCCAAGAGCTTGCCGCCGGCCAGTCCCACGTGGAGGACGTACCCTCCGACCGGCTGCTCGCGGTGCTGAACAGCGGCGCCTACTCAGCGACCGCCGACGCTGCTGAGCTGGCCGGCTACGACATCGCGGGGATCAGCGTGCCGACCCCGCTGCGGGACGGCGTGGCCGACCTGAGCCACATCGAGGCCTGTGCCCAGACGCTGGGCGAGCACCTGAGTCGCGGCGCGACGGTCGTCCTGGAGTCCACGACCTATCCGGGCACCACCGAGGAACTGCTGGTGCCGATCCTGGAGGCGGCATCGAGCGTCGAAGCCGGGGTGGACTTCTTTGCCGGATTCAGCCCCGAGCGCATCGCCCCGAACAACACGAAGGGGTGGTCGTTCGAGACGACGCCGAAGCTGGTGTCCGGAATCGACGCCGAGTCACTCGATGTGATCAAGGGCTTCTACGACGGCATCTTCGAGATCACGGTGCCGGTATCCGGGCCCAAGGTCGTCGAGCTGACCAAGCTGATCAAGAACACCTCTACGGTTTTGGAGGCGGCCGCTGGTCTCGGATCGGGTGCCCAGGCAGATGGGCGGGACGGGGAGGGCGGCGCCGGTTTCGGGCGCGGAGCACTGCTGAACTCGATCGGTTGGTGTGGGACTTGTTCTGCGCTTGGCTCGAAGCCTGCTGTTGGCGGTGGGGTGTTCACGGTTGGTTATCGGGGTGTGGGCTGCTGGGGTTGATGAGGGTGGTGAGGTGGCGGTGGGTTTCGGGGTCTGTGGCGTGGATGTGGGTGGTGTGGGTTCCGCGGGTGAGGAGGACGCGGTAGGTGTTGAGTGCGAGGGGGAGGTATTCGCGGGGTGTGAGGTTTTTCAGGCGGCTGTCGTGGCTTTCGCCGGGGTGGGCTGTCCACTGGTTGTCGCGCCAGGTGAGGTCGGGGCCGATGATGACGGCGGAGTGGTGGTATTCGAGGCCTTGGGCGGTGTAGACGCAGCCGACCTGCTGGTGGCCGCCGGTGTGACTCGCCCAGAGCTGGCTGGCTGGTGCCAGGGGCTCACCGTCGGGGGTGGTGAGTTGCTCGGAGGCGTTCCAGGCGGCCTGCCAGAGGCGGGGCTGTCCGGTGGATGGGGTGGTGGTGATGCGGATGTCCTGGGGCAGGGTGCTGGCGTTGCGTTTCGCCGGAGTCCATGGCCAGCAGAACCCGGCGGTGATGCGCGCGCTCCGGTCGGCGGCGGTGGCCCGTTCGACGCCTTCCTGGAGTGTGTGGGGGTCCTCGCACAGGGCGAGGTCGTAGACGGCGCGCCCGGTCCAGGGAGCCGGCGCTCCGTAGAAAAGTGCCTCGACCCAGTCGGTATAGGTCTTCGAGCCCTGACAGCGGAACGACCCGGTGAGCTCGAGGGCGTGATGGGTCCGGCCCGTCGCCCGCGCGAACGTGGCGATCTCCTCGACCGTGACGCCTTCGTTGGGGCGGATGACCTGGCGCTCGTCCAGGAACACCACCACCAGAGGGACGTGCTGGAGGACCGCGGCGAGTTCGGAGGCCATCCGTCCGCCGCTGCGCTTCATGCGCTGCGCCTCGTCGATGACGACGGCCCTCGAGCGTTGGGCGGTGCTGCGCAGGCTGGAGGCGGGAGGGAAGAGTTCGCGTGCGCCGGGGTGGCCGGAGGTGGCGTCCAGGAGGTGGGCGCGCAGGGTACCCGAGGGGGTGACGAAGGCGGGTGCGGCCTGGGGGTGGGCGTGCATGAAGTGGCTCAGGAGGCGGACTGCGAGCGCCGACTTGCCGCTGCCGGGCCCACCGCGGACGGTGATGATCGCCCCGCCCGCGCCGGCAGCCTGTGTTCCGTGCGGCGCGCCTTGCGGGGGGAGCGGTGAGCGCAGGATGGAGGTGGTCTTGTCCCGGATACGGACGAAGGCGTCCTGTTGGTCGCCGACCAGGGCGAAGGCGGGCTTCCCCGCGAGGAGGGTCCCGACATGGTCGAGGAGGCCAGCCGACGGCGACCAGCGGATCGCCTCGAACGTGGCGACGTGCCCCGCGGCCATGGGGCGTACGTCCTGGCAGCGCAGCATCCGGGACAGTGCCTCACGGGGCGCCGCGAGGTCGTCGGAGGTCAATACGGGGATATCGGCGAAGCCGGCCGCAGCGGAGACCAGGGCCGCTCCCTGCTCGGCGCTGGCATTGTGCAGGACCACCACGGCACGGAGGTCCAGCCGGGGAGCCGTCTCGGGGCGCCAGTACTGGAAGAAGCTGCGGTAGGCGGCGACCTGGTGGACGGGATGAGCGGTCACCAGCCCGTCGCTGCGCAGGACCCGGCCGCCGTTGAGGATCTGGCAGGTCTGCCACTGCTTGAGCTCGACGACCACCAGGACGAGGGATCCGTCCGGTGCCGCGCCGACCAGCAGGGCGTCCAGGCGCCGTCCTCCGCCTGGGGTCCCGTACTCCAGGTACACCTGCAGATCCGACAGCCCGGCCCGCAGCAGGGCTTCGAACAGGGGCGGCCAGCTCGCACACCAGCTCCGCACCTCGCCTTCGTCCGGCTCCCCGAACCCGGATGCGCGGTATCGCGCAACACACCGACCGATGAACGCGGGGCTGCCCATTAGCGAGGCGATCTCCCCGACCGAGCCAGCCGCCGCGCACGCGACGCCGGCCGGAGTATCGAACTCCTTGCGAGGGGCCGGTAACGGGGCGGGCAGGGAGATGTCGCCGTGCGGTGTCGTGGTATCTGCGGTGCTCATGTGCGTTCCCCGGATTCCTTCTGCCAGCGATTGCCGGCGGTTTTCCCCGGCTGGGGCCGGCGTGCCACAGCCGGCCCCGCCGACCGTCCGTCCTGATCAGACGTCAGGGAATGCCCTCACATTCTGAGTTGAACCTGCGGGCACCCAGTCGATCATGAGGCTACCAGAATGGCATAAGCTATCGACTGGTCGATAGTGAGCTGTTTATGATGCCCTGTATGAAGAGTTCGACGTTCGTCATGGTCCACGTAGGCCAAAGCACTGAGTCCCAGCGCAACCTCGTCCACGGCATTGAAACCCTCTCCTGGGGCTTCCCGGAGGAGAAGCCCGAGTACAAGGGCGCCCAGCCGCAGTTCGCAGTCCTGGCCACCGGGGCCTCCCCCCGCGTCCAGCTCACCGACTGGCTCCAGGACACTGCGACCCTGTACCTCTTCCAGGTCCGCGGCGGCTTCTACAAGGGCGAGGCCTGGCACTGGCCCGATGAGGAGGCAGAACGCCGTCTGAAGTACCCCCAGCGATTCGGCATCGAACCCCTCGCCAAGCTCGACAACATCCCCCTCGGCCCCGAAGGCCCGCTTACCGAGGCCGGCAGCGACGCCATCCGCCGCTCGGGCACCGACCGCGGCATGGGCAAGCTCGTCCAGATGCCCGCCCAACGCCTCCTGGAACTCGCCGGCATCCCCTTCGACCCCGACGAACCCGAAGACGTCCCCCTGGACCAGTCGCCCGGGTTCACCGCCGACCAGGTCGAGGGAAAGAAGAAGCCACAGCGCCGCCGCCGCGGCGCCGGCTACATCTCGGACCCCAAGAAGCGCAAGACCATCGAGGAGCACGCCGAACAACGGGCCATCACCCACTACCAGAACGACGGCTGGAGCGTCGAAAAGCTCGGCAAGCCCTACGACCTGCGCTGCACCCGCGCCAATGAGGAACGCCACGTCGAGGTCAAGGGCACCACAGGCGCCGCGACGAGTGTGGAGCTGACCATCAACGAAGTCCTCCACGCGCGGGACAAGGGCAACACGGTCGACCTCTACGTCGTGAGCGATATCAGGGTCGAGACCCACTCCGACCCCTACACGGCCAGCGGGGGAACCGTTTCCCACTACACCGACTGGGAGCCCGCCGACGAAGACCTGCGCCCCCGCAAGTACGAATACCGACTCCCAGAGATCACCCCGTGAGACGCACGCCGGTCACAGGAATGGTCGGCCACTGCGGGGCGCGCGGTTGATGAGTCTTCTGCAACGGTCGGGTCGTCAGTGCGGTGGCGCACGGCGTCATCGGCAGATGGTCTGCGAACAAGCAGTCCCGCCGCGCGAAAGGGAGTTCGCGGCTATCAGCCCGCCTTCGGGACGGGCGCCGGCCGAGATGGAGGAGAGGGCCGAGCTCGGCAGTGACTGGGCGAGGACCCGCCGATCCCGTTTCGTGTCCGGGAGCACCGGCCACATACCCGTATCCATCGCACGATGATCGCTCACTCGGCTCACGGGCCACGCATCCGGGGCCGGCGTGAACACCGTAACGTCTACTACCTTCCCGGGAGGACCCTAGGCCCGCTGCGCATGGACATGCGCCA
The DNA here is from genome assembly GCF_044766345.1 of Streptomyces sp. NPDC102278. Taxonomy (NCBI): domain Bacteria; kingdom Bacillati; phylum Actinomycetota; class Actinomycetes; order Kitasatosporales; family Streptomycetaceae; genus Streptomyces; species Streptomyces sp. NPDC102278. The sequence continues at coordinate 10,506 of NZ_JBIWLV010000026.1, forward strand.
GGAGGCGGCCGTCGCGGCCCTGGCCGCTCAGGGGTACACCGCCGAACTCGACGGGCACGGCCCGGGGTGGGACCCGGTGCGCTTCGCCAAGGAGGACACTCCGCTGAGCCGGGCGGCGGGGGAGTGCTACTTCCACGAGGACGGAGAGCTCGCCTACGTCCATGCCATGGTCGTCTCGGCCCTCAGGTGACCTGCGAGGGAATCCGGCTCATCGGTCGTGTCCCGTCATAGCTCGCGCAGGAGATGGAAGCCCACGCGATCAAGTACGACAACGGCCTGAGGTTCAGTCCCACGGGGGACATCTTCTGCGACGGCTTCCCACTCGAACTTGGTGCCCAGCGTGTCGGCGACCACGTCGTGTCCTGGGCCCTGTTCTTCGCCGCGGGAGACGATCACTCGATCACGCGAAACAGCGCCCCCGAAGTGGTCTGGCACCGTTGGTAGACGCCGCCACGCTCACCTCACCACGTTGAGCGCCCCTGACATGCGTTCGAGCGTCGGGTCCGCCAAGGTTGGCGAACCTCACCGCTCGAGCAGACGAAACGTTCGGCCCCGCCACGCGGGGCCCTACCGTTGAATGGATGAAGCGTCTGTTAGCGGGCCTATCGGTGGCTGCGGCCCTCCTTCTGCCCGCCCCGCCTCCGGCTGTCGTTGCCGCGCCATGCGTCCGGGGAGAGTCCGAATTCAGGTCGCACAGCTCGGTGGACGACGGCGAGATCAGATGGACGGCCGACACCGCCTACGCCGACGCGTACAAGCACGCCCTCAAGGCATGGCAGTACCCCGGCCACAAGATCAGGCTCGCCCCGGACTCGGCGACCACGGTCAACGACCTGCAGTTCGTGGACTACAACGACCCTAAGACCGTGTCCTATGTGGTGAAGTGTCGTTGACCGCCTCATGGGGCGGGGTACTTGGAGTTGGATTGTTCCGGACGGGTTGTGGGAGATCGCGGAGCCGCTGATCCCGCCGTCGAGGGTGCGGCGGCAGGGCGGCGGAACGCAAGGCACGCCTGATGAGACGCTGTTCGCGGCGATCGTCTACGTCCTGGTCAGCGGCTGCGCCTGGCGGGCCCTGCCGCCATGCTTCGGGATATCGAAGTCGACGGCCCACCGCCGGTTCCTGATCTGGTCGAGGGCGGGAGTGTGGGGCCGGCTGCACGAGGAGATCCTGCACCGCCTGGACGATGCCGGCTTGCTCGACCTGTCCCGCGCAGTCCTCGACTCCGCCCACGTCCGGGCGAAAAAGGAGGCGAACTCACAGGTCCGAGCCCCGTTGACCGGGGCAAGCCGGGCTCCAAGATGCACGTCCTGTCGGACGCGAACGGGCTGCCCCTCGTCGTCGGCCTTTCCGCGGGCAACACCCACGACAGCCAGGCTCTGAAGCCCATGGTGCTCGGTCACCAAACGAGACACGACCCCCACCGCGGCCGCCACTTCAAGCCGCAGCGTCTGCATGCCGACAAGGCCTACGACATACCTGAGCTGCGGAAATAGCTTCGAGGGAAGCGGATCGGGGCCCGTATCGCACGCAAGGGCATCGAGCCATCAGAGCGACTCGGGCGGCGCCGCTGGGTGATCGAGCGGACCATGTCCTGGCTGACCGGCTACCGCCGACTCAACCACCGCCACGAACGGCATCCCCGCAACTACCTGGCCTTTCTCGGCCTCGCCGCCGCCATCTGCTGCTACAAGCGGCTCATGCGCCTCACCACATAGGACATGGTCTCAATAGGAGGATCGTGGGCTACTCCATCGACGCACGGATGAAGTCCCGCCTGGCTGTGGCCGCCCTGGACAACGCCGTTGCCCGGCGTGAAGGCGTCGACGGATGCATCCTGCACAGCGATCGAGGATCGCAATTTCGGTCCCGGATTCGATGGGCGACCGTCCCGTGCGCCGGCCCGGGGACGCCGTACGAGCTGCGGTTCGGCAAGGATCCGTCCCCGACGTGCGGGCACATGTACACCCGCACGAGCGCGACGGCGCCGGGCGGCCGGTACCCGGTGACCGCCACCAGCACGTGGGACGTCCAGTGGGAGGGCGCGGGCCAGAGCGGGAGGCTGACGGTCACCCGCGCGAGTTCCACCAGCCTGGCGATCGGTGAACTCCAGGTCGTCGGCGCCGGCTGACGCCCCGGTACACATGGGGGGAAACAAGGGGGGAGACATCGGGGGAAACAAGGGGGGAACCATGGGGGGAGACATGGGGGGAAGCGGGGAGAACGCCCCCTCGGTGTCGTCCCTGGTCAGACCCGGTATCGCGGCCGGTGACTGGCCGGACTTACTTGTATGTGGGTTTGGGTTTGGTTGTTGGGGTCGGTCATCGGTTCTTCAGTCTGTGTCTGGGCGGTTGCCGGATGGTTCGGTTCGTCGGGCTTGGGTCTGGGCGGTTGCGGGTCCGGCTGTCGGACGGTGTGAGGGTGCGGTTCAGGTTCGTGGGGTTGTCGGTCGGTCTGCGAGTCGGCGTGCTGTCCGATGGGGTCTCTGAAAGTTCTTGGAGGGCCTGCGTGACATTTCGCGGCTTCCACCCCTGGCTTTGTTCACGACTTCCGGTTCTGGTCCAACTTCTGTGGAGCGGCGACGTTCAGTGTTGGTGAACAGGTCTGCGATGATGATGTGCCACCACGACTGACGGCGTGTCGGTGGGACAGTCGATAATGCCGGTCATGGCAGATCGCAGTCCGGTGCTCCGGATCATCACCTCAGCCGCGCGAGATTCCCTGAAACCGCTCGGCCTGGCCCAGCGCGGACGGTCGCGGCTGTGGATTGATGATCACGGATGGTGGCTCGGGGTTGTGGAGTTCACCCCGCCGCGGATTGCCGGCAGCGGACTGTACGTCGGTGCAATGTGGCTGTGGCACGACGTCGACCACCTTGCCTTTCACGTAGACGCAGTCCGAGTGGGCTCCGAGCTGTTTCGCACCGAAGAGCAGTTCACGCCGCTGGCACTGGACCTCAGCCGGCAGGCGGCTGCGAACGTGACCGCGCTGAGGGAGCAATTCCAGGCTCTGCCGGACATCGCCCGGCACCTGACGTCCAGGCCAGTGCGGCGGGGATTCCTCTGGGACAGCTTCGACTCTGGGATCGCAGCCGCTCTGGTTGGGGACCCGGACACGGCCCGCGATCACTTCGAACGAGTCCTTCGAGAGGACGCGCTGGCCCCGTGGATGGTCGAAGCCCAGGAGAAGGCACGTGATCTTCACGCGATCGCGGCAGATCGCGACGCCGTGACCGCCTGGGTCACACGGGCCGTCGACTCCTGCCGGAGCAAGCTGGGCCTGGATCTCGTGCCGTTTGCGATCGCTGACGGATCCCGCTCATCGAGCGACAGAGCGGTCAGGCAAGGAGGACTCGCTTCCGCAGCAGGCCGAAGCCGGCCCGGCCGTACATCTGGCGCTTGATCATTTTGATCCGGTTGACGTGACCTTCGACGATGCCGGAGTTCCTGGGCAGCGTGAGGCAGGCGGTGACGGCGGCGAGGTCCCGTTCGAGGCCGTTGACGAAGGTGTGGAGGCTGGGAAGGTCGTCGGCCCGAACCGCCCCGATCCATTGCGGGAGTTGGTCGCCCTGGAGCTGGGTGAGCATCTTTCCGAAAGCGCGGACGTGCCCGGTGAGGGCATCCAGTTCGGGGCAGTCGGCGAGGACGGATTTGAGCTTCAGATACTCGCTCTCCGGCAGGGTGTCGGGGTGAGTCAGGATCCATCCGGTGACCGTGCGTGGGGACGGAGGACGGGCTGCAGGTGCGGTCGGGGATGTGCGAAACGGCTGGAGGTAGGCACGGACGGCTCCGTAGCCGCCGGTGTAGCCGTGCGTCTTGATCTCTCCCCAGAGGTTCCAGGCGTTCGTGCAGCCCTCTGCCCATCGCTCCTGCAGGTACGGCTTGAAGTCGTCGAGCTTGGTCTGGCGGTTCTGCCACTGCCCCTGGAACAGGTCTTCCGGCCTTGCGGCGTCGGCCAGCCGTTGGACGGTGCGGTAGGTCATGCCGAGCTGGCGCTGGACCGAGCGTCGGCTGTGGCCGGCGGCCAGCAGCGCGTGGACGGCGGCGTGCTTGGCGCGAGTACGGTCGGCGAACCGGTGCCCGGTGGGCCATGGCGACCCTTTCTCGGCCAGTGCCAGAAACGGAACCTTCTCCGGCGCCGACTCGGTGAAGGACGCGCGGAGGCACGAGCGGTGCTGGGAGACACACCGCTCGGCCGCTTCGCCGAGGTTGCGCACAGGTGGAACCGGTCGGCGACCTGGACCGCGGTGGGCGCCCCGATGCTGGCGCCCTCGGCGAAGAATGGAGCGCGGTCGCGGCAGACAACCTCGATCCCCGGGCGCTCGGCCAGCCAGGCCGCGACAGTGCCCGCCTCTCGATCCGGCAGCAGGTCCACCGGCCTGCGGGTCTCGACGTCGACTAGCACGGTCCCGTAGACACGGCCCCTGCGCATCGCGTACTCGTACACGCCGACCACGCGCGGGACCTGTGGCTGGGGCTCCGGGAGGGCGTCGACCAGCCGCAGGACCGTATTCCGGCTGACCCTCGCCCCTAAGACGTCGGCCAGTCGGGCACCGGCACGGCCGGCCAACGCGAGGCCGACCTCGGCCAGCACTGACCGCATTCGTTCGGTTCGCTGGCTGTACCGCCGGGTCAGGCCGGCGACTTGCTCGACGAACGTCCGCCGCCCGCAGGCGAGGTCTTCGCACATGAAGCGCCGGACACGAAGACACAGCACCACCCGCCGTCCCACCACCGGGAGGTCAGCGGGGAACCGAAGGTAGGACCCGTGCACCCGTCCCGACCAGTGACCGCAGCCCGGACACCGAGCCTTGGCCGTCCGACATCGCACACCGACTCGGACCACCCTCCGTCGTCCTGCACCGACACCACCCTGATCTCCGGAGCCGACAGGAAGAGCAGCTCTTCCAGCCGGAGCAGTACCTCGCGCACAGCCCAGAACCATCAGCCCGGACGAGGCCGGCACCATCGTTTTCCAGACGACCTCGCGGAGCGGGCCAGCAAGATCAACGCTCACAGGGAGTAGGCACACCACAGAAGTTGGACCAGAACCGGAAGTCGTGAACAAAGCCAGGGGCGAGTTACGCGGCCCCACCCACCTCAACCCGCCCCGCAAGCGTCGGCACGCCCGGCCGGACGGGAACGTGATCGCGGGACTGCTGCTGACGACAGGCAACGTGCTTGGCTTGGCCGTCCTGGCGCTCTCCTGCGCCGACCAGGCCGACGGTGCCACCGTCCCCTCGATCACCGTCCCGGAACATGCACCCGCCGAAGTACAGCCGCCCCGCAGGCCGGCCAACGACACGGCGTACGCCGTCACCTCCGGACCGGCAGCCCGCACCACCGAATCGCGGGCCTGCCGCTGGGGATCCCGCACGCGCCCTACCCTTTGAGCTCCGGTGGCAGCGCGGCGCCCCTGGCCCGCGCTGTCACCGGCTGAAACCCCGGACCCGCCACCAGGACAGCATCAGCCGGACCGGGTCGCCGTCCCCGGCTGAACCACCCTGGACAGGTCGAGCAGCCGGGGACGGGCACCACAACGCACTGGTCGGCCATCCTCGCCACGGCCTCTTGCCCACAGGCAAACAGCCTGCACCGTACGGAAGTCCACCGCGTCCGTGCCCTTGACCGGATGGAGGCCGGAGCGCTGACGAGCGGTGCTCCGCGGGTGGTCGCCCGCCCGATCGGCGGCACGCCCCGGGGCGCACGTCCGCGCGCGAATGACGACCATGGTCGCTCTCACCGGGCCCGTCGGCTTATGCCGAATCTGCGAAGGTACAAGCGTCAGGGTTCTACGATGAATGGGTGCCCGAGATGCTGCCGCCCGTTGTTGGCGTCTTCGATGTCGAACGACTCCAGCTCACCGAAGCGGAGGAGCCGCGCCTGTCATCCTCGGATCAGGCGGCCAGAGATCGCGTGTGGGAGAAGGCGGTCCAGGCCAACCCGGCTCTCTTCGACGGACCCGTGGTGGCCTGCGCTGAACTGCAGCACGCAGGGCCGCGCGTCCTGAGTTTGTCCTGGGTGCGGGTCACCTACCGGCATTACGCCCTCCGCCGTGTTCCCGGCGCAACGGCGCTGCCCTCGTTGTTCGTGAATGTAGTTCAGCCGACCGACGGCGGCCGCGTGCTGGTTGCCAGGATGTCGTCTTCCACGGCTGCGCCTGGCCGCTGGCAGCTGCCTGGGGGATCTGTGGAACCGCCACAGGACGGGGAGCGGCTGGAGGAGGCAGCGTTGGCGGGTCAGGCCGCGCGGGAACTGGCCGAGGAGCTGGGGCTCGATGCCGGCGCAGAGGCGTTGAGGTTGTGGGCTGTTACCCGCGGGGAGAACGGCAGCGTGGGCCTGACCTACCTTGCGCCAGCTCTTGCGGAACCCGCAGTGCGTGCCGCCTTTGCCGACGCCGTGGCTGCCGAGCGCGCTCAGGGGCGTGAGCCCGAGCTCGACGACATCGCTCTGGTCAGCTCGCCGCAGGAGTTGGGCGGCCTGGCCGGACCTCACGCGGACTACCTGGAGCCCATCGTCCGACGCTTCGCCGACGAGGTCTGAAGGCCGACGCGCGGCTCAGGTACCGGCGAGGAACTCGCGGCCGCGTTCGTCGAGCTCGGTCACGCATCGCAGACCCCGGGCCCGGAAGCGCGCGAGGTCGCCGCGCATCCGGGAGACGGCCTTGCGGGTCCGTACGGAGCGGACGCCGCCCATGTGGTCGATGGCCCGGTGCCAGGTGGCGCACGCCTGCTCGATGCTGCCGCGCTTGAGGTGCATCTCGGCGCCCGCGACCAGGTCCAGAGCGACGATCCGCGCGTAGGTGGACGACGGGCGTGCTGTGGCGGCCAGCCCGTACTGCTCGGCGGCGGCGCGGTGGTCGCCGATGGTCTCGTGGACCTTGGCGGTGCGGGAGTACACGGATGCGGCCGGCGGCCCCCAGGCCAGCGCCCAAAACGGCACCTCGTCCCCGGGTGCGCTGGTCAGCAGGGTGCGGGCGTGTTCGGCGGCGGCCAGGGCGGCGCGGTGTTTGCCGCTCTTGGCGAGGGTGTGGGCGTGGACGACGCGGAAGAGGGCTTCGGTCTGGGCGTCGACGTGGCCTTTGGCCCGGTTCAGGCCGGTCTCCGCGAGGCCCAGGCAGTGCTCGGGGCGGTGGAGTTTGAGGCCCTGCATGGCCATGGTGCGCATTACGAAACCGTCGTGCCCGCGCAGGCCCGATTCGGTGGCCAGGGCATAGGACTGGAGGTAGTAGCGCTGGGCCAGTCCTTGCTGGCCGGCGTCGTAGGACTTCCAGCCGAGCAGGTGCACGCCGCGGCTGGCGGCAGAGAGCATGTGCTGTCGGACCTCGTCGGTACGGAACCGGGCGCGGCACAGCGGGGCGACGTCGTCGCGGAGGTAGGTGACGAGCGCGCTGCGGCCGTGCTGTCCGCCGTGACGTTCGTCCATTTCGGAGAACGCGGTGATCATGTCGCGGACGGCGGCGACCTCGGCCATGCCAACGGTGTGGCCGGTGCGTGCTGCGGCGGTGCGGGCGGCGATGTCCTGGACGTGGTGGAGGGGCAGGGCGGCGGCGGCCACGGAGTAGGCGGAGGCCGTCAGGAAGCGGCGGCGGTCCAACTCGTACCTCCACATGGGCAGCAGGGCGTCCAGCGGGTCGATCCCGAGGGACAGTCCGATGGTGTCACTTTCGGCCTCGGCTGTGGAGGGCAGTCCGAGGTCGGCGGGGGTCAGCAGGCGGCCCAGGCGCCGGGAGAGGGCGACCGCGAGCAAGCGGGGGGTGTCCCCGCGGGGGGCCGAGCCCGAGAGCCAGTGCTCGACGTTCGACTTGTTCGTGCGTAAGCGTGTGCCGCACTCGGCCGCGACGGCGCAGACCGCCTTGGCCAGCGCCTCGTAGGTGAGGTCGGATTCCGCAACGAGGGCCCTGAGCTGGTCGTTCGGCGTGCGCGTGGTCATGGCACCTGCCTGGGATATACGCGATATACCGCTTGGCCTGCCCGCCACCGTACCGCTGTACGGCTCCCGGCGGTTGACTCTTCATCAGGCCCGAGTCCGGCGGCCGGCATCCGTATTGACGCCGCCCCGGATCTGCTCCCGCGCCCACGTCTGCGAGCCCTACGGATGCTCCATGCCCCATGCCCTGGGAGGGATCTTCATGGATGAGCCTGATGACCGCTGGATCGCCGCCACTGCGGCGGCGCTGCTGGCTGCGGGGTACGAGAACGTGCCGGTCGAGCCGCTGACCTGGCGCCGGCCCGGCCTGCCGCTGGAGACCGCCTACCGCATCCAGGCGGCCACCGTGGCCCGGCACGTGGCGGGCGGTGCCAAGGTCGTCGGGTACAAGGCTGGCGCCACCTCCAAGGCCATCCAGGAACAGGCGGGGGTCGACGAGCCGGATTCCGGTGTCCTCCTGGACGACATGGTGCTGCCCACCGGCAGCACCGTGCACCGCTCCGTGCTGATGCAGCCGCGGGTGGAGGCGGAACTGGCCTTCCGGCTCGGCAGCGACCTGTACGGGCCCGGCGTCGCCCTGGAAGAGGCGCGGGAGGCGGTGAAGGAGGTGTTCCTCGCCTTGGAGGTGATCGACACCCGGTTCACCGGCTGGCAGATCACCATCGCGGACAGCATCGCTGACAACGCGTCCTGCGGGCGGGTGGTCACCGGCCCCCCGGTGCCCATGGACGCGGGCCTGGAGCTGGAGGCCGAGCCGCTCGTCGTGAGCGTCAACGGCACGGCCGTCGCCACGGGCGAGGGCCGGGCGGTCCTGGGGGACCCGCTGCTCGTCCTGGTTTGGCTCGCCGGACGGCTGCACCGCTTCGGCGAAGGTCTGCGGGCCGGTCAGTTGGTTCTGTCCGGCGCCGTGCACGCGAGCCTCCCGCTGGCGGCCGGAAGCACGGTCCGCGCCCAGTCGCCGCACCTGCCGCCGGTCGAGCTGCGCGTCCGGTAACAGCCGGGCGGCACCACTGCTCTGCGCATCCTCCCTTCTCCTCTCAACGAAGGAGCGGCCGATGGCTGCTGAGAAACGAAGGCGCGTCGCCGTACTCGGCGCGGGTCTGATCGGGGTCGACCTCGCGGGCAAGATCGCCCGGTCGTCGTCGCTGGAGCTGGCCCTGGTGGCTGGCCGCAGCCGCGACAGTCTGGGCCTGCGCCGGGTGGCACAGATGGGCTACCCGACGGCCGCGGGCGGTGTCCGTGCCGTAGTGGAAGCGGGGGCATTCGACGTCGTCTTCGACGCCACCAACGCCGAGAGCCACGCCGAGCACTGGGCGGCGCTGGCTCCGACCGGCACCACCTTGGTCGACCTGACCCCCACGGGTCTGGGCACGGTCACCGTGCCGGGGGTCACGGGGCACAGCTCGGCGGCTCACCGGCACCTCAACCTCGTCAGCTGCGGCGGGCAAGCCTCCATCCCGATCCTCCACGCCATCGCCCAGCGCTGCACCCCGGCCTACATCGAGGTGGTCTCTACGGGAGCGAGCGCGAGCGCCGGGCCGGCCACGCGCCTCAACCTCGACCAGTACATCGCCACCACCTCGGCCGCGATCCGGTCCTGCACCGGCACCCGGGAGGCGAAGGTGATGGTGAACATCTCCCCCGCCCGGCCCGCCCCGCCGTTCCGGGTGGCCATGACCGTCCTGGCCGACAACTTCCGCCCGGCGCCGGTGCGGACGAGCATCGCGGCCGCCGCCGACGCCGTCCGCGCGTACGTGCCCGGGTTCAAGGTGACGTCCCTCGCGGTGGACCCCAGCCGGATCCAGGTCGTGGTGGAAGTGACCCCCTCCGGCCGCCACCTGCCCCGGCACGCCGGAAGCGTCGACATCATCAACGCCGCTGCCGTCCTGCTCGCCGAGCAGTCCGCAGCCTCCCGATGAAGGGAACCACGCCCGTGACCAGCACGCCGAACGATCCCCGGCCCCCCGTCGTGATCCACGACCCGACCCTGCGCGACGGGCACCACGCGGTCGGCCACCAGCTCGACGCCGACCAGCTCCGCGCCTACGCCACCGCCGCGAACGCCGCCCGGGTGCCGGTCGTGGAAGTCGGCCACGGCAACGGTCTGGGCGCCTCCAGCCTCCAGATCGGCCGCGCCCTCCTCGACGACACCACGATGCTCACCACCGTCCGCGAAGCCCTCACCTCCTCGAAGATGGGTGTCTTCATGGCCCCCGGCTGGGGCACCTCCGAGGACCTGACGGCCGCCGTCCACCTCGGCGCCGACGTCGTACGCATCGCCGCGCACTGCACCGAGGCCGACGTCACCGAACGCCACCTCGGAACCGCCCGCGACATCGGCGCCGAAGCGCAAGGCGTCCTGCTCATGAGCCACATGGCCAGCCCCGAACGCCTCGCCGAGCAGTGCGCCCTCATGGTGAAGTACGGCGCGCAGGCCGTCGGCATCATGGACTCCGCCGGCCACTACCTCCCCGGCGACGTCGCCGAGCGGATCCACGCCATCGCCTCGGCTGTGGACGTCCCGGTCATCTTCCACGGCCACAACAACCTGGGCCTGGCCGTGGCGAACTCGCTGGCCGCCGTGGACGCGGGGGCGTCCGTCATCGACGCGACCGCCCGCGGGTTCGGTGCCGGAGCGGGCAACACTCAGCTCGAAGCCCTCGTGGCCGTCCTCGACCGGCGCGGCTTCGACACCGGGATCGGCCTGCGCGAGATCCTGTCCGCCGCCGACGTCGCCGCCGACCACCTGATGAAGGCCCCGCCCTCCATCGACTCCATCGCGGTCGCCGGCGGGCTGGCCGGGGTGTTCTCCGGGTTCAAGCGCCCCGTCCTGGAAGCCGCCCGCGCTGAAGGCGTCGACGCCATCGACCTGTTCCTCGCCCTCGGGGAGCGGCAGATCGTCGCGGGGCAGGAAGACTTGATCGGTGATGTCGCCCGGCAGCTCAAGGCGGCCAGCCGATGACCCGGGCCGCCGTGGTGGCCGCGGTCGGCTCCGCGCTCCCTGCGTCCGTCGTCTCCAACGAGGACCTGACCGCGCGCCTGGACACCACTGACGAGTGGATCCGCTCGCGGACCGGCATTACCCGCAGGCACGTCGCCGGTGCGGATCAGTCCACCGCCGACCTCGCCGTCCGGGCCGCCACGCAGGCCCTGACCAGTAACGAGCCGGAGAGCGCGGACGCCTTGGTCCTCGCCACGACCACGCCGGACCGCTGTTGCCCGGCCACCGCGCCCACCGTCGCCACGCGCCTGGGCCTCATCGGGATCCCCGCGTTCGACCTGGCCGCCGGCTGCACCGGCTTCCTCTACGCCCTGGCCGCCGGCGCCGGGCTCATCGCCGCCGGAACCGCGCGGACGGTCCTCGTCATCGGGGTGGACCGCCTGGCCAGTCTCCCTCGCTTCGACGACCGCACCACCGTTCCCCTGTTCGGCGACGGCGCCGGCGCCCTGCTCCTGCGGCGCGGCACCCGCGACGAGCCGGGGGCGCTCGGCCCGGTCGTGCTGGGCAGCGACGGCACCGGCGCGGACCTGATCCGCGCCGACCGGCCCGGCGCCCTCCACATGGACGGAGCCGTCGTCTTCCGCCACGCCGTCGACCGCATGGCCACCGCCTCCCGGCAGGCCGCCAACGCCGCCGGATGGGACCTCGGTGACGTCGACCGGCTGGTCCCGCACCAGGCCAACAGCCGCATCACGGGCTTCGTCGCCCGCCAGCTCGGCGTCCCCGCCGACCGACAGCTCGGCAACGTGGCCGAGGTCGGCAACACCGGCGCGGCCTCCATCCCCCTGCTGCTGGACCGCGCCTCGTCCGACGGACACCTCAAGCCCGGACACCGCACGCTGCTCACCGCGTTCGGCGCCGGGCTGACCTGGGGCGCCCTCACCCTCACCTGGCCCAACCTCACCCGGGCCCGCCGCCTGGAAGGAGTCCCGGCATGACCGGCGACCTCGCCCGCATCCTGACCGACGACCTGGGGCTGCCCGCCGACCAGCTGACCGACGACGCCAGCCTCGACCACGCCGGCTTCGACTCCCTCGCCATCGTCGAGCTCTCGGTCCTCCTCACCGACCGGTACGGCATCGACGTCACGGACAGCGACATCACGAGCGCCGCCACCCTCGGCCAGCTCGACCTGCTCATCACCAGCAAGCGCACCGGAAGGTAGACCACCCATGACCGACAGCAGCCGCCGGCCCGGACGGGCCTGGATCATCACCCCCGGCCTGCGCACCGACCGCTTCGAGACCGCCCGATCCTCCGGGGCCTCCGTCGCCGTCGTCGACATCGAGGACTCCGTCGCCCTGGCCGACAAGGAGACCGCCCGCACCGCCTCCGAAGCCTTCTTCGCGCTCCCCGACCCGCCGTGCACGCTCGGGATCCGCATGAACAGTCTCACCACCCGCGACGGCATCAAGGACCTCGTCGCCCTCGCCGCCTACGCCTCCCGCCCCGACCTGATCGTGGTCCCCAAGGTGGAATCCGCCCGCGACGTCGAGCTCGTGGCCGCCGCCCTGGACGCCGACGGCTACACCCCCGACATCTGGGCCCTGATCGAAACCCCCCGTGCCCTGAACGCGCTCCCCGAGATCACGCACGCGCCCCGACTGGGCGGCGTCATCTTCGGCTCCGCCGACTACGCCGCCTCCGTCCGCTGCGCCCTGGACTGGGACTCCCTGCGCTACGCCCGCTCGACCCTCATCAACGCCGCCACCGCCGCGAACATCCCCGCCATCGACGCCCCCACCTGGGAAATCGACGACCCCAACGCCCTGCGTCGCGACGCCGAACGCGCCAAGGAACTCGGCTTCTACGGCAAGGGCTGCGTGCACCCCCGTCACGTGAAGGTGATCGACGACGTCTTCACCCCCACCGCCCAGGAGATCGCCGAGGCCCGCGCCATCGTCGCGGCCGCCGACGCCAGCGGCGGCTCGGTCACCACCGTCGACGGCCACATGCGCGGCACCCCCTTCTTCAACGCAGCCCGCGCGCTGGTCGCCGAAGCGGACCGGATCTCATGAGCACCTCGCTGCCCCACGGATACCGCGCCATCAGCGACGACCGGATCCGCGAGAGCGTCGGCCTCTCCTACGGCGAGCTCACCCCCGGCCTGGTCGTCGAGCACCGGCCCGGCCGGACCGTCACCGAACTCGACAGCCTCCTCGGCGCCGCCCTGAGCGGCAACGTCGCCCCCATCCACACCGACGCCCACTACAGCAGCCAGACCCAGTGGGGCCGGATCCTGGTCTGCTCCGGCGTCACCCTCAACCTCGTCGCCGGCATGACCGTCCGCAGCATCAGCGGCTTGACCACCGCCAACCTCGCCGTCGACCGCGTCCGCTTCACCGCACCCGTCCACATCGGTGACACCCTCTACGCCGAAACCAGGATCCTCACCCGCCGCCCCTCGGAGAGCAGCCCCGGCAACGGCGTCATCACCTGCCACACCATCGCGCGCAACCAGACGGACACCGACGTGATGGCCTTCAACCGGACCTTCCTGGTCCCCCTGGACGCCGACACCGTCCGCGACGCCACCAACTACTAGAAGGGCGGGCCCATGAACCATCAGCTGACCTTCACCGCGGCCGATAACGGCCTGTGGGAGCAGTACGACCAGCTCGCCGCCCGCGCCTACGGACACCCGATCTCCGACGTCATCCACCTGCGCGAGCACGCCGACCTCCAGGTCGCCCTCCGCGGCGGCCGTGTCGTCGCGGGCGGCCTCGGCCTCCTCGTCGACCAGTTCTTCGGCGGCGCCCCCGTACCCAGCGCCTGCCTCGGCGACGGCTGCGTGGCCCCGGAAGAACGGGGCGAGCACCTGGCCACCGACATGGCCACCGAACGCCTGCGACCCCTCATCGACCGCGGGGCGGTGATCTCCACCATCGTCACCTCCTCCACCGGCTACGCCCGGCGCCTCGGCTGGGAGGCCCCGGTCGACGTCCTCGCCTGGGCCGTGGCCACCGACGACCTCAAGAGGGCCTTCACCGGCGAGGACTTCGAAGTCGAGCACGGACTCACCGACGAAGCCGAAGACCTCCAGCACCAGCTCGCCCGGCAGTGGAACGGACCCGTCCACCGCCCCGCCTGGTGGACCCGGTGGAAGCAGGAGAAGAGCAACCTCACCACCTACCGCTTCGCCCGCCCGGGCCTGCCCACCGCCGGCCTGCTCACCCTGGCGACCAAACGGCACGAACGCCACGGCATGAGCCTGGTCGTCCACGACTTCTGGGCCGCCAGCCAACCCACCGCCGCCGCGATGCTCGCCTTCCTCGGCCGCCACAACACCCGTGCCCGCACCATCAACTTCCGCCGCGGCGCCCTCCCGCCCTACCCCACCCTTCTCCACGGCCTCCGCCACCACCGCGCCACCGCAGAGTCCTGGCACCCCTGGATGCTCCGCATCCTCGACGCACCCGAAGCCATCCGACTGCGCGGCTGGCCCGCCGACCTCACCACCACGATCCACGTCGAGATCGAGAACCCGACCGGCGACGGCTGGGACCGCTGGCTGCTCCACATCAAGGACGGGTCCGCGGAACTCACCCCCACCTCCGTACCCGGTGAAGTGACGCTCAGCCGGAAGCAGCTCGCGGTCTGGTACGCCGGTGGGTACCGGTCCACCACCTCAGCGCGCATGGCCGGGGTCCATGCCAAATCGGATAAGGCTCTCGCGGCCCTTGTCCACAGCGCCGCCCTCTTCGAGCCTTGGCTGCCCGACCACTTTTAGTAGCCGGGTGTCGCGGCGCTTCACGCAACTCGCTGCGGCATTGGCTGGGTGCCGCCGGGCGGCGGTCGCCCTCGGCCTGCTCGTTCCCCTCCGGTAAGCCACCCTGGTGATCTGCAGGGTGATGGCTCACGCCCGGGGAGGCCACGATGCAGCTCTGCCTGCTGCGGTCCGCCCGGTCGACGTGCGAAGGGCTCCCGGGCGGACTCCCTTCACCACGTTGCCCCCTCGACCGCCGCAGCGTGTGCACCACCACCGCGCATGACCTGTTTGGAGCATGCTGCGGCGGCCGAGGGGGCAGCTGGCGCTCTAGATGATTGATTCCAAGGGATAGCTGCGTGAACAGGGTGAGGGCGTCCAAGGTCATTGTGTGACAAACGACTTGGACACCCTCGCTACCGCGCTGTATGTCAAGACCGATGACCTGCTGAAGGCTTCGCCGCAGCTCACCCCGTGGCGGCCGAAGGTCGGTATATCGCCGCAGCTGAGCGACGCCGAGCTGGTCACACTGTCTGTGATGCAGGCGCTCCTCGGCTTCCCCGGAGAGGCTCGCTGGCTGCGTTACGCACGCTCGCATCTGCGGCACCTGTTCCCGTACCTGCCGCAGCAGAGCGGCTACAACAAGCGGCTGCGCAGGTCAGCCGGCCTCATCCGACACTTGGTGCGGGCGCTGGCCACCGACACCTCCGCGTGGACGGACGACGTGTGGGTGGTGGACTCCACCCCGGTGGAGTGCGGCCGGTCCCGGGAGACGGTCAAGCGGTCCGACCTGGCCGGGTGGGCCGAGTACGGCTACTGCGCCAGCCACTCGCGCTACTTCTGGGGCCTTCGCCTGCACCTCGTATGCACACTCAGCGGCCTGCCGGTCGCCTTCGCCTTGGCCGGGGCGAAGGCCAACGAACAGCAGACCCTGCTGGAGATCTTCGCGGTGGAGCCCGGGCTGCTGGCCGAACGCCCTGGTCAGACGCTGATCGGTGACAAGAACTACTTCGGTGCCGAGTTCGAAGCGCAGTTGGCGGACGCCGGCGTGCACCACCTGAAGCCCGCACGCAAGGGCGAGACGGAGCGAGCGGGAGCGGGGCTGTTTAAGCCACTTCGGCAAGTCATCGAGTCGATCAACCAGACTCTCAAAGGGCAGCTTGACCTGGAACGACATGGCGGCCGGACCGTCACCGGAGTGGCGGTCCGCGTCCTGCAGCGCATCCTGGCGCTCACCGCCGCTGTCTGGCACAACGCGAACGTCGGCGAGCCGGTCCTCCGCTCACTGACCGCCTACGACCACTGACCGTGGAGCGCATCGTGCCTGACGGTGACTCAGGCCAGCTGCCTTCGCTGTGAGCCCGCCGTGTCCGCTGTCGGTGGACAACCCGGAAAGAACACAACGGTGCGTCATCATGACCGGATGGAGCAGAACATGGCGGTGCATCGACTCGACCTGGGGTACTTCATCCGACCTGCATCCGAGACCGGCGGCCCTCAGCCGCGGGTTGAACCCGTGCTCGCCTATTTGGTGCGGCGCGATGAAGGACTGATCCTCTTCGACACCGGTGTCGGATCTGCCGATCCCGAGACCGAGGCCCACTACCGCCCCCAACGACGGCCGCTGGAGGGCGCCCTCGCGGAGGTCGGCGTCGCCCTCGCTGATGTCTCCCTGGTCGTGAACTGCCACCTTCACTTCGACCACTGCGGCGGGAACCCCTTGCTGGCCAGAAAGCCGATCCTGGTACAGGCCGTGGAGCTGGCCACTGCTCGCCAAGGCGACTACACGATTGACGAACTCATCGACTTCCCCGGTGCGACCTACGAGGAGATCGGCGGCGAAGCCGAGGTCTGGCCTGGAGTGTGGATCATTCAGACCCCCGGGCATACCGACGGGCATCAGTCGCTGGTGGTCAGGAAGAGCGATGGGACGGTGGTCCTCGCCGGTCAGGCGCACGACTTGGCGTCCCATTTTGCGTCGGATCACCTCGCACGCCAGGCCACGCTCCAAGGTCTGGAGCAGCCGCTTCCAACCTATCAAGGATGGCTGGAGCGGCTCACCGACTTCGACCCCCGACGCGTGCTCTTCGCACACGACTGCTCGGTCTGGGAACCGCCCCGTCACAGCGGCTGAGAACATCCACCCCAGGCGTTACCTGGCTACCCAGGACAGGACTGGACCCTTGGAATCAATCATCTAGAAGGGGAGTCCGACCAGGCCCCATCCCCGGGCGCCGGCCTCCGTGGCGACATCGCCCCATTCGCGCAGCAGCGCCGAGGCCGCGTCGAAGCCGTCGGGCCGGCCCGCCCAGCCGGCGGCCCCGGCTTCGAAGGGCCCGCGCAGTTCCTCCAGTCGGGGCGCGGCCACCTGCCAGGAGCGGACGAGCTCCGACACCTCGTCGGGGGCGCTGAGCAGGAGCACCCGGGGGCGCCATGGAGCGGGGTCGTCGGGGAGACCGCGCGCGGCGGGCCGTGCGTCCTCCGCGGTGGCCATGGGGTCCGTCCCCGTGGGGTCGTCCGGGTCGTCCCAGAACAGGCCGCGCAGGAAGTGGTCCAGGGCGTGCCGCAGTTCGGGCGCTACTGAGGCCCGGACGTCCTGCCAGGCATTGGCCAACCGGGGATGGAAGCCGTAGGAGCCGGTGGTTCCGTGGAAGCGGTACTCGGCGCACCAGGACACCTGCCGCTGCCACACCCAGCCGTCCGTCACGGCGTAGGCGGCGTCTTCGCACGCCTCGCAGCAGAAGTCGGGGCACGCTGCATCGCCCAGTACGTTGACCCTGTCGTCCGCCGGTATCCGCGCCAGGTGCCCCCAGTCGACCATGAGCACGGTGATGTCGAGTCCCATTGGGAGAGGCTAGTCGGTGGTCCCGGTGGGCCGGGAGGCGCCGCATCCGTCTCAGAGTCGGTCGAACGGTTGGGGCCTACCTGTTCGTCTGCCCCGCCCATGTCTCCACACGGCCTTGGGCGAGGTGCGCGGCGTTGCAAAGAGCCGTTGGCAGGTCGAAGTACAGGCCGTCGGTGACGAGCACGCCTGGGCGTCGTCGCGGCCGATGATCAAGCGGACCACGGCGGCGGGGGGCTTAGCTCAACTGGGACGACACCATCTCCGTGTGCGTGGCCCGCTCCGGATCCACCGTCTATGCCTCACATTTCGTGGAGGTGGGTGGGCTCAGGACTGTCAGTGTCTATGGCTAGGTTTCTTCAGCAGGGGTGGCTTCGACCAGGCGGAGGGGTGCCATGACTGATGGGATCAAGTGGCTGTCGGATTTGGGTAGCCATGTGGAGGGTGTGGTCTTCGCGCGGGGTCTGTCCGCCGGGGATCTTGCAGTACGCATGGGAGGCGACCCACGCGAGGCGACCGAGCCGATCGTCGACGGCGAGGTGGAGCACCTGGGCATGAGGGGTGGCACCTACGGCGTGCGCGGCGACGGGGTCGTGCGGGTCGGGGAGGCGGAGGGGTGGGCTTTCGCCCTGGAGTACGGGGACTCCACCGGTATGGATCGGTTGGAGGCGATCGCGTCCGACGGCGTCGAGGCAGTCCATTATCTGCCGATGAGCGCACGTCCGCCCGCCAGGTTCCACTATGTCAAGAACGGTGTGCTGACCTGCAGTTTCGGAGTCGGGGAGGAGCACCGTCGCTGGGGCGCGGAGCCGGACTTCCTCCTGCCAGAACTCATTGACGCACAGGTACTTCATCCCGACGGCAGCAAGAACTTCCCGCCCTCCAGGGAGCACTTCGCGGCCTACCGCAAGCGCACCCTCGGCGTCCTTGAGCAGCGGTTCCACCTCTCGCTGCCGCGCACCGTCATCGGCGAGCGACGCCTGCCCGCATACGCTGTCCGCGGCACACCCGCCATGCGCGTCGGGCAAGATCCCGACCACCAGCAGATCAAGGCATGGGCGGTCGCTCAGGGCCTCACCTGGGACGACAACAGCGGTGGCATCCGTTCCGACATTCGAGAGACCTGGGACGACCACATTGTTCGACAAGATCCGAGAGGAACAGCCTGAGCCGGCCATCGGCACGCCTCACCGGTCCGCCCCAGCGTCATGGGCCGAAAAACCAACGCCACACGGCACTATCGCAGGACGGGGCAGTTCGCGGCCTCGTACTCGTCCGCGATGGTGAACACGCTGCCACAACCCGGGCACTCGGCCTTGCCGAAGAGATGGGAGATGCCCTCGGCGAGTACGGCTTTCCCATCGCGTACCGCGATCTCGTACATCCATCGGCCGACGCGCGAAAGTTCCTCGGCAGGACTCGGCCGCAGGTCACGCCGCTCGATGTCGCCCAGGTGCCAGTCCCGGATTGCCGCATAGCGGCCATGGCCGCCGATGGCGATGGTCACCTTCACCGTGCAGTGGGGCACGCCAGCTCATAGAAGTCGTCGGCGAAGTCCCCCGGGACATTCGCCCAGTGGTACTGCTCCCGGTGACGGCCAGTAGCGCGCGGAAGGTGACCAGGTAGTCGGCCGGCCGCGTCTGCAAGTGCCGGTCAAGGAGGGCGCCGAACTCGGCGATCACTTCTGCACTGTCGGCGAGCTGTTCGTCGCCGTCGTGGTGACTCGCCGCGCGTTCCATGATTGCTCCGGCCAGGCGTCGCGCCTGCGTGCTCCCCTCGGCAAGGCGCACCAGCCGGGGCAGGGCCGCGAGGCTGGCCGGCGAAAGCAGGTCATGCTCAAGGACCAGCCGGTATCCCAGCTCGGTCCATGCTTCGGCGTCGTCCTCACGCTCCACCAGAGCCAGAAGCTCGGGTACGCGATCTACGTCGGAGTAGCAGTCGTACATCCGTGCCCAGTTCACCACCCCGGCATTGAACCGTCCCATGGGCTGTGAGTCTACCCAAGCCTCGCTACCCCTGCGGTGCATTGCCAACTTGACGCCCCGGTCGCGGTGGCGGCATGTGTGGCGGTCGCCGGCTCCGGAGAGCGTCAAACCGTGCTCAGCGCGAGGTACCGGCCGATGGCGCCCTTGACCACTCGGGGCGGCCCGCATCCTCCACGAGCCGGCCCCGTTCCCAACTGAGTGTGCAACGAAGCGGCGGCATGAGCGAGGTCGGGGAGGATCGCGGCTCGTGCCCAACGACGTGCGGTGCCGTTGCCCGGCAGGCCTTGCGTCGGCGACGGCCGGTGTGGGCGAGGGCGGTCGGTAAGCTGGCGTGGCTCATGGACGAGCGGCCCGGACGCCGAACGCGGCCGCCTTCTCGTACAGCTCGGCCTCCGCAGCGACATCAGCTCCCGGCCCCAGGCCGCCTTGCCGGAGCGCGCCCTCTTCGGAGCCAGCTCTTCCTCCTCGCGCGCTACCCGGGCACCCGGGGAGGCGGCCCTGTCTCCGATGTCGGCCCCTGGCCCGCTCAACACTGGCCTGCAGGGCCTCCATTTTGCCCTCGGCGCGGCCCCACAGGTCCTCATGTGCTCGGCCACGGGCTGGATGTCAGCGGAGCCTCGTATGGTCACTCCGTGATCAACGGGCGGAAGTTGCCTGTGGCCAGGGCGTGTGGAGGGTGCCGGGGTGGCGTGGGGGCGTAGGGAGTTGGTGGCGCGGCCACGGTGGGTGCTGGATCCGCTGGCCGGTGTGGGGCCGGTCCGGTTCGGGATGAGCCAGAGCGGGGTGGAGGCCGTGCTTACCTTCCCGGAGCTCACTGAGACCCGGTGGTCGGGCGGCGGCGGGTTCTGGACGCGGTACCGGGGCGAGTGGGAGGGGATGACGTTGATCCACGGCCAGGACGGGCTGCTGGCCGCGGTTGCGGTGGACGCCCTGCGCGGCCCGCGCGTATGGATCGACGACGTCGAGTTGGTCGATCGGGTGCCGTCCCGGGTACAGGAGGACATTCACCGCCTCGCTGGCGAGCAGAGCGTGGAGGTTCGGGTGAACTTCAGCGGCGACCCGGAGGTTCCGGCGTGGGGGGTGTCGATGGGTACCGAGGCTGACTGCGGCCTGGACGGTACTCGCAGGGACGGGCTGGTGACCTCGGCGCTGCTTTGCGGGCCGGGTATCGCCGAGGACCCTTACGAGTCCGCGCCGATCATTCACTGGCGCGACGTCGACAGCAGTATCCCGCCCCGCAGCCCCGGCGTGTGGCCGGTGATCCGCGACGAGGAGCGGCCGCAGTGGGAGTGGACGCCGATGCAGCAGGTCGGGCCGCTCGTCTTCGGGATGAGCCCGCACGAGGTCGCCGCCGTCCTGGGCGAGCAACCTGCCCACCGGGAAGGCGCGTTCCCGTCCTGGTTCTGGAAGAAGTCCGGCGTATGGGATCTGAGGACGGATCATTTTCCGGGGGCCGGGGTCAGCGCCCACTACGGAGGGCCGGTGCCCCGGCTCGGCGGCGTCACCATCCACGGGCGGACCGGGCCTCAGCTCCACCACTGGGGGATCGCGCTTACCGGCATCTCGCCGACCGTGCTGGACGCCGCGATCATGCAGTACGCCGAGGACACCCCGGATGCCTGGCTGAGGTTCTCTTCCAGCGGCGCCGCGGTCCCGGCCGACGTCCAGCTGTCCATCGGCATCGCCCGGACCGGTGACACCTGCGTCAGCGAGCCCAGCTTCTACCAGGCGGACTGGGACATGTTCTGATTCGGCCGCAGGGTTCAGTCTGCCTCCAGCGCGTGGATGACCACGAGGGCGGGCGGGTCAGGTTCGGGTGACGCCGTAGCCGGTGTCGTTGAGGGCGGCCGTCCAGACCTCGCGGTTGAACCACTTGGTGATGTCGCATTGCATCATGGTGATGGTGTCCATCCGGGCCTGCCAGTCGGTGCCGGTGGGTCGCTTGTCCTGGCAACCGGTGCAGCCGTCCTCGCCGTGGATGTGGCCGTCCATCCAGGTGTTGACGGAGGGGACATTCTTAGAGCGACCGCCACTTGATGGTCAGTGAGGGTTTCAGGTTGCTGGCAGGTCGGCGTGATGC
The DNA here is from genome assembly GCF_044766345.1 of Streptomyces sp. NPDC102278. NCBI lineage: Bacteria > Bacillati > Actinomycetota > Actinomycetes > Kitasatosporales > Streptomycetaceae > Streptomyces > Streptomyces sp. NPDC102278. Next base: position 32,048 of record NZ_JBIWLV010000026.1, read on the forward strand.
GTGCAACCGGTTCAACATCGGCGCTTGCCTGGGTGGCGGGTCAGGACTCGTCGGCCCGAGCGAGGATCGCCTCGATGCAGGCCGCGGCCTGGCGCCAGACGGTGAGGAATTCTCTGCTGTCTACCTGTGCTTCGCGCCACTGCGAATTCTCGTCGTGGGAGCGGAAGCTGAACAGGATCGCGCGGTCGGTCATCTCGGCGTCGACCTGCATGTGGTCGAAGGTGTCACCCAGAATCAGCTGAAACCGCTCATGCGGTTCGCCACTCTCGACCAGTCGGGCGAGATCTTGCAGGTCGCAGTAGTGCGGATAGAAGGCCGTTGTGGTTCCGTCACCTATCGGCCAGCCGCTGAGCAGGATCTGGAAGAGACCGAAGCGCCGCAGTGGCATGTACTCGAGTACCACGATCTGGAAGCCGCCCGGCTCTCCGAATATGCCCACAGACTCTCAAACTCCAGGGTACCGGCCAGTTACGGCCTCAAGGGATGACTCGTGAGAACGACCTGTAGCGATCATGAAGATCTCAAGCTCAGCGATCGCCGGAGGATTCGTGCCTACCGTCCCATCATCCCTGTTTGACCCGCTGTGGGACCAGTTCAGCGCGCTGATTCCTGACCGGCCCGAGTTCGATCCGGCGCATCCATGGGGGTGCCACCGCCGCCGGGTGCCCGACCGAGTCGTCTTCCGCCACGTCGTAGACGCCCTGGTCCACGGCTCGGGTTTTGAGCGGGTCGCCAGCAACGAGTGCTCGGCCACTACGATCCGACGCCGGGTCAGGGAATGGGCCCACCTCGGACTGGCCACGCGGCTGCACGCGATCGCCCTGGCCGCTTACGACACGATGATCGGCCTGAACCTCGATGATTTGTCTGCTGACGGCTGTCACACCAAGGCACCTTGCGTCGGCGCCAAAGCCGGACCGTCACCGGTCGACCGTGCGAAGCAGGGACTCAAACGCTCCACTTTGGTCGATGCCAATGGAGTCCCGCTGGGCATTGCGTCGGCCGGCGCGAACCGGCACGACTCGAAACTGCTGGAGCCGACCATCGAAGCGGCCGAATATCAGCTCGGAGCCCTACCCGGGAACGCCGTAATCCACCTGGACTCTGCGTACCACGGGCGAGCCTGCCGTCGAATACTGGACGATCACAGGCTGATCGGTGAGATAGCCGTGAAGGGCATCCCGGCCCCGATCCAAGTTGGCAAGCGTTGGGTGGTCGAACGTACGCAGTCATGGATGAACGGCTACGGCAAGATCCGCAGGTGCTTCGAACGCGACGGCGAGGTCGTCGATTTCTACCTCTACCTCGCCGCCGCGTTCGTCACCGTCCGCGCGCTGATTCGCCGAGCACGCAAGCTCTATCGCTGGAGCACGCGGCCAACAGCCCGCCGCCTCCGCTGACCATCAAGTGGCGGTCGCTCTTAGCTTGTCGTTTAACGTCCGGCGTCGAACGGGGATCGCACTTGCCCGGAGTTTTCCCAGTTCATCGGTCGTCCTAGAGGTCTGGGCCTGATCCTGTGCTCAGGGTTGGTCCAGTACGGAAGCCGGGATCGTGGGACTGGTCGAGCAAAATGAACGAGACGCGTTGACGAAGGTGTCGGAATTCCGGGCGGAGCTGTACGCCTGCCTGACGTCGCGGGCGGATGCCCTGTTCGACTTGTGTGACGCTCTGCTGTGCACCGATGGACCAGTCCGCACCCTCGTGGATCTGGCACTCGCGCCGGAACACCGACGGGGGCACGGGGCTTTGTACTCCGGGATCAACCGGGGCCGGATCGACGTCGCCCGGCTACGCCGCGCGTTGGCGGGTGTGCCGCTGCCTCGGGCAAGCGACGGGCGCCTGGTGCTGGCTGTGGACGTGTCCCCGTGGCTTCGGCCGGACGCGGATACCTGCTCGGACCGCTCGTTCTGTCACACCTTCGGCCGCGGCCTGGGCAAGCACCAGATGGTCCCCGGCTGGCCGTACTCGATCGTCGCCGCGCTGGAGACCGGCCGCACCTCATGGACGGCTCTCCTGGATACCATCCGGCTGGAGCCCGGTGCCGACTTGGCCGCGGTCACCGCCGATCAGGTCCGCGACGTCGTCGACCGCCTTGTGGAGGCCAGCCAGTAACAACCGGGGGCGCCTAACATCTTGGTCGTGTTGGACGCCGGCTACGACGCGCCCCGCATCGCTCACTTGCTGAATGACCTGCCGGTCGAGGTGCTGGGCCGACTGCGCTCGGACCGGGTGATGCGCAAGCCCGTGCCGGTGCCGTGGATCTGCCCGCCTCAGGGCGGTCGCCCGCCCAAACATGGCGGTGAGTTCGTCTTCGGACGGCCTGAGACCTGGGGCGAGGTCACCGAGGTGACCGTCACCAACACCAACCGGTACGGGTCGGCGACCGCGCAGGCGTGGGACCGGCTCCATCCCCGACTGACTCGCCGTGCCGCGTGGCTCGACCACGTAGGCCCGCTGCCCATCATCGAGGGCACCGTGATCCGCCTGAAGGTCGAGAAACTGCCTAGCGGCGGGGTGAACAAGCCAGTGTGGCTGTGGTGGTCGGGCACCGGCGCCCGCTCCGAGGACGTCGACCGGTGCTGGCAGTCCTTTCTCCGGCGCTTCGACGTGGAGCACACCTTCCGTCTCCTCAAGCAGACCCTCGGCTGGACCAAGCCGAAGCTGCGGGACTCACGATCCGCCGACCGCTGGACCTGGCTCGTCCTGGCCGCTCACGCACAGCTTCGCCTGGCTCGCCCGCTCGCACGGGATCTGCGCCGGCCATGGGAGCGGCCAGCGAAACCGAACAGACTCACCCCTGCCCGGGTCCGCCGCGGGTTCAGGAACCTGCGGGCGAAGACCGGAACGCCAGCCGGTGCACCCAAACCAACCCGCCCCGGCCCCGGACGCCCACTCGGCTCGAAGAACCGCCGCCCCGCTACCCGTCATGACGTGGGCCGGATCCTTGCGACCGGCGAGGCATACAAACTACCCGCCCACCACACGGTCGGCACGAAACCTCGACGTGTCACGCCGGTTCCCATCGACAAGCGTCCGCCTACATCCGGTCCTGACGCCATCAAGCAGGATGGGCAGCATGGACGCGAACAGAAGTCGGCCCCTCCAAGACCTCGTGCGCTGGAACGGTGAGCTCTCCGAACTCATCAAAGATTCCCAGCACAGCGAGCCGACATCAACTGTCACCTTCCGGCGGGCCCACGCCGTATCCGCCGTTGAGAAGGTCATTGCAGGGGTCGCCAGCCCAGGTCAGCTCGTCGACTGGGGACAGGCCCTGCACTTCGAGGAACAGGTGGACGTCGAGGAAGCACACCGGGACCTGCTGACCCAGTTCCTCGTCGAAATCTCGACCCCTGAGCTGTTCGAACCAGTTACCCGTGCTGCCTGCCAACGGTGGCTAAGCGTCCTACAGACGTCGATGGCCTCCGATGCCGACGCGACCGGCCGTTAAACGACAAGCTTAGGCCCGCGGCCAGCTCTTCCGGCTGGGCGGAGCCGTAGAACCGGCACGCCGCTTCGAACAAAGTCCAGGCTTTCTGCCGGTGCTCCGGAAGACGTGGCCGCCGCCTGCCCTCTGGGACGGTTCCGTACCGCCGTGCGAGCTCGTCGTACAGCTCCGAGCGGTCGACAACATCACGCATGTCCATGCTGCAGCCATATCGCAGAGCAGCCACACCATGGGCTAGGCCCCGCCGGTAGCCAGCCAACGTTCACAGTGCCGGAAGGGACCGGCACGGCTTCTTAAAAGTCATCTCATTTGGTCATTCTGCGGTAGCAGATGAGGGTGCAGGCGATGGCGGCGAAGGCGAGGAAGTGCTCGGCTTTGCGTTCGTAGCGGCGGTGGAGTCGGCGGCAGCCGGCGAGCCAGGCCATGGTGCGCTCGACGGTCCAGCGGTGTCGGCCCAGGCGTTGGGAGGACTCGATGCCGCGGCGAGCGATGCGGTGGGTGATGCCACGTCCGCGTAACCATCGACGCAGGTGGGCATAGTCGTAGCCTTTGTCCGCGTGGAGCTTGCCAGGGCGCCGCCGACGGGGACCGCGCCGTGACCGGATCGGCGGGATGCCCCGCACGAGAGGTTCAAGACCGAGGCTGTCATGCATGTTCGCGCCGGAGATCCCGACGGAGAGGGGCAGACCGGTCCGCTCGGTGACCAAATGAATCTTCGACCCGAACTTGCCCCTATCTACAGGATTCGGACCCGTCAGGTCCCCCTTTTCAAGGCCCGCATGTTCACGGAGTCGATCGCGCAGCGCGACCAGTCCAGCTCGCCGCTGGCGCCGCGCTCGTCGAGGACCAGGCGGTGAAGCTTGGCCCACACCCTGGCCTTCGACCACTCGGAAAAGCGCCGATGGGCAGTCGCGCCGGACGGTCCGAAAGACGCCGTAGGCAGTTGCTGCCAGGTGCAACCCGAGGTCGCGACGAACACGATCGCCGCGAGCACTTCCCGGTCACCGTGCCGACGCCGGCCGCCTCCCTGAGGCCGGGACGGCGCCTCGGGCACCACCCGCTGGAACATGTCCCACAGCTCATCCGGCACCAGCCGCTCCACGATCCCCACCATGAAGGACAGGGTACCCAGAAAGCCAAATGAGATGACCTCTTAGCCTCGGGCTTCGACGCCCACGCTCGCCGGCCCCCCGTTGTCGGTGGCGACTGATAGATCAGGGTCGTGACTGATCGATCTGATGCTTTCCCTGACCGCAGCGCGCCATTTCCTCGGCCGCCGGACGAGCTGGACGAGGAAGCGCGGGTGCGTGAACATGCCGTCGCGCGCACGTGGCTGTGGGCCCAGGAAGAACAATTGAGCGAAGTGTTCCTCGCGGAAGGCCGCAGCGACCTGCCGGTGGAGGACTACGCAGCGTGGCGCCAAGGGCAGCAGCGCCGGCTCGGAGATGCGCGCGTGGAATGGCAGGCCGCGCTGCGTGAGGCGGGTTGGCGGCTGGGTGGGGAGGGGAGTCGATCCCTCGCGTACCTGCGGCCTGACCTGATGGACGAGTACGACTCTGACCACGAGGGCAACCCGGCAGATCTTCCGTACGGGGGGACCCTGACCTCCACGCTCAGCGTGTGGTGGCGCTGCACGCGGGATGAACGGCACCGGTGGAGAACGTCCATCAGCAACCGGCACGCCGTCGGAACCGGCTGCCCGAGATGCGCGAAGCGCGGTGTTTCACGTCGGGAGCAGGACATCTTCACGGCGTTGAAGGACACGCTTCCGGATCTGATAAGCCCGGGTGTCGTTCCACGTACCACCGCAGGTGAGGGGAGTCGCCAGCAGCGTGCCTGGCGAGTGGACATGTACCTTCCAGGAGCGCTACCCGTGGTCGTCGAGTACGACGGCGCCTACTGGCACAGGGACCGCTTCCAGCAGGACGCCGCCAAGACGGCGGACCTGTCAGCCTCTGGCCACGTGGTCATCCGAATACGCGAGAACCCGTTGGAAGTCGTGACGCCCAACGACATCGAGTGCCCCGCAGACCTGCCGGCCGCAGAAGTGGCGGCACGGGTGCGCCGCCGGATAGCTGAGCTGACCCAAGCTGCAGGTTCTGCCGCTCCACAAGAGACGGAGGAACAGCTGGATCTGTTCCCGGCCAACCGCCTGCTCTCCCACGGGCCAGCTCCCACCACCGACCACGTCGCCGGTGCGTCCGAGCGCAGGCTCCTGGCGGCATGGAGCCGTGAAGCTCTCCTCGCGGTTCACCGAGCTGACGTGCTTGGCGACGGATACGCCAGACCACTCGGCGATGGTGTTCACCTCTCCGTCGCCCGCACTGCCGGTTTGGTGATGCGTGAACTCGGCGCCGCGGAAGCTCTGCTCAGGGTCATGATGGGGGACCGTGCACTGCCGCGGGACTCCACACGGTCGTCACCGTATTCGCTCGCCCCCTGAGACTGGGTTTGACGGAGCCTGCCCTGTGCAGGGATGGGGGAAGCCTCCGGCGTCCGCCGCAAGGGGCCCGAATGCTGCAAGGGAGAAGCCATCGTGCACGTGATACACCCGGTCGCCAATGGCCTGCGCACCGATCACCCTGTGCCGGGCCTGCCGTTCATCAACGACGAGCGGCTGCCCCTGGACAACCCGGACGCGATCGAGCGCACCGGACGTAACCAGGGCGAAGGCCTGTGGGGTCGCACCGACTCCTTACGGGACGGCGGCTGGGTGGCGTTCACCACCGAACCGAAGAACCGTTCGTACGCCTGGGCCGTCCACCACCACCCCGAATACGGCCGCACCGTCCTGCTGATCCACGACCAGGACATGAGCGACCTCCACCACGACTGGATGTACGGGCACAGCGGATTCCTCTACCGGCACGGCGGCTACTGGTGGGACGGCACCGCCTGGCACAGGCCAGGCCAGGTCCTCGACCGCGCCTTCGAGCACTACGACCCCCGCCCGGTCCGAGCCGCCACCACAGTCACCGCCGCGGACCTCCTGGCGCAGGCCGCCACACCGGACAACGTCCACGTCTCAAAGATCGCCGACTTCACGGCTTCCAAAACGCCGCTGCCCAACTGGCTCGATCACCTTGCCCTGTGGGCCCAACAGCGCCACCGCCTGCCCGCACCCCAGCCGCTCGACCAGTGCGTCGTCGACCTGCGGGCTCCCGAGCTGGAGCCGGCCCGCCTTGTGGACCGGGCAGGCCTGGCGAAGATCGCAGGTATCGCCCTTAACGATCTTCCTCATCCGGAACGGGGGCGGCGCCACCTGCCTCCGCCCCAGGTCGATGCCCCGGAGGGCCCGCGCTGGTCGGAACCCGTTGCCCGCGATTGGGCGGAGCAGCGCCGCAGCGCCGATGGCCCGGCAGCCCTCCTCGCCGGCACCACAACCTTCGGTACATCTCAGCCCTGCGGACTCGTCACCGACCACAACCTCCTGACCAAGATCATCAAGGACAGCCTCGAAGACGAGGACACCAGAAGCATCAAACGGCGCTTCGCCAAGACCGACGAGAAGCGCACTCAGGAGACAGCCGCAACCCTCGCATGGTGGCCGGCAGTCGCCCTCAGCGAAGGCCCCGGAAGCCTCTTCCCGATGTCCGCGCTGCGCACGACGCTGATCGAGGCCGTCGTCGGCGGTCTCGCCGACGACGTGGCAAGGGCCCGGAAATGGGAGAAGGATGAGCTATCTCTCGGGGACATCAGGACCGACGTGGTGAAACTCCTCGACTGGTTCATCCTGAGGAATCCGGACGCTACACCGGGGCTCTTTGGCGACATCTTGCTGATCGCCCGCACCCGCCTCGATCTGGCACCCGAACAGGTCGGCAGCCTGCTCCGGCGATCTTTCCATCTGGACAGCGAACTGGACGGTGAGACCATCGACACCCTGCTCGACATGGCGCTGCCACCTTCTGCGAAGCGCGCCGACGACCGTTGAGGCCGGTTACCCCGCAGGGTTGGCTGCCGCCATCGGATTCGGAAGAGGTGCTGCGCCGGTACAGCTGAGCCAAGCGCCGCTGGAGCCTGAGGGTCGAGGAGCTGGACGGGACTGCCTCCTGCGCATCGCGGCGGGTTGCGGCGGCCCAGCCTGGCAAGCGCAGTAGCACTCCCCCGGACAGATGGGTCCGGGAGCGTGCTGCTTCGCTAGGCCTTGGTCGAAGCGGACAAGGTGGAGCTCGTCTGGGCAACCGGCTGTGCCCGGGCGACAGGTCGGGAATGATCGGGGCATGACCGATGGCCTCCCCGACGGTCCGGCCCCCGAGCCGGCTCCGCGCGACCACCGCCAGGACGACCTCAGCACGTTGGCGGCTGCGCGCCGGCGCACCGTGGACGAGCACATGTTCACCTCGCCCGGGCTGCCGGGGGCGTTCCGACTGCAGCTGTTCACTGCCCCCGGGGCGCGCTCCGTCGCCGTGGTCACCCAGCACGCCGGCGAGGGAATGAGCCTGCTGAACGGCGCGGAGAGATTCGCGGCCGCGGTGTGGGAGCGGCACTGCTCCGAGGAGGCCCTCCCCCCGGTGTGGGTGGAGCGCCAGCTGTGGCGGGAGGGCTCGGTCCAGGAGACCCGCTTCCGACGGGTGGTGTTCGCCGAGGGCAGCCGCTACCGATTGCGTCGCCCGCGGTGGTCTGCAATCACTCAGGAGCAGCTCGACGCCCTGGTCGGGGGCACAGTCGAGACCGGCCGCGGCGCCGGCTACGTGCCGCGCCTCGCCGAGCCCGAGCCTCAGATGATGTTCGAGGAGTTCGCTGTAACCCGCCTTGCTCGCCCCCGCCCGTTCCGCGAGCCTCACTGCATGCCGGCCGGGGTGCCCTGGTGGCGGCGCTGGGTGCGGCAGGTAGTGCCGCGGGATGCCACCCGTACGTGCTGCTGGTACCACGGCGGAGACTGGCACCGGGTCAACGCGATGGCGCTGCAGGTGCTCCGCGATGCCCGCGCGCAATCCGTGGGAGCCGAGGACGCGCAGGAGCTCGCCGTGGCGTACGCAGCATCGGTCGGCGCCACGGACTGGGAGACCGAGGCCCTGGCCACCCTGTTCAGCACGTGGGACGCGATCCAGCCCGACAGTGAGGGGGGCTACATCAACGGGCAACACCGCTCCCAGGCCATGTTGGAGGCGGGCGTACGCCGCACTGTCGTCCTGCACCACGTCTACGAGGCCTAGCCCCGCTTGGGGCGCCAGGCTGCGGCTATTCCGCGCTGCGCCAGCCGACTGACCCCGGCACTCTGCCTGCCGGGGTCGGGGCGTAGAGACATGTGATGCCTGCGCGGGGCGTGATCGCTTATGCGTCGGTGCTCTCGCCGGGGGTCAGCGTCTCCGTGGTTTGGGGCGCGGGCTTGACGACGGCGCGGCGCGCGTGCCACTTGTCGTAGAGTACGGTCCCGGCCACGCCGGCGCCGGTGAGGGCGGCGCCCATGATCATGCCTTGTCTGCTGGAGAAGTACCGCAGCGCGTGGGTGCTGCCTCGCCTGCTGGCTCCCTTGACGGCGGTGTTTATGATGGCGCCGCCTTGTTCGCGGTAGAAGTTACGGAGGCCTTCAGGGCCGCCTAGCAGGCCGGCTTCCTTGGCGAGTGCCGCGTAGTCCCACATGATGCTGCCCCTGTTCGTGTCGCTGGAAAAGAGGGTTCGATGATCCCAGGGCAGCGGCATCTGGGTGGAGTAGTTCATGACATCTGTCCGTGATGGGTATGCGTGCCTTCGTAGCGCCGCTCTCCTCAAGGTGTGGGCATGGGCGGGTTGGTGAGGTAGCGAGGGCGCGGGCCGGGTGGTCCGGTGTTCGGGCCCGCCTTCGTGGCCGTCCGCGCGTTCCGCTTCGCGCGGCCCCGGCCCCGCTGTCGGCGCCCGGCGTCGGGTCCAGTTCGGCGTCCGTTGCTGTGTTGGCCGTGTCCGGTCCGGCCTGTGGTGGCGCCGTGCTGGGCGTGGCCCAGCTCCGATGGGAAGGCGTCAACGAGGGGCAACTTCGCGGCTAGGCCATTTCGTTTGGCTCCGCGGAACCAGCGCGTACGAAGGAGTCCGACCGTGACCAGTCACCCCACCCCCGAAGTCCTGCGCGAGGTCATCGAGGGGGCGGTCGTCGCCTACTTCGAGGTCATCGACGCCGAGGACCAGGACGTGGACACCGGGGACCTGACGGAGACGATCGCCCGCGACGTCGAGCGACTGCTGGAAGGCCGGCGCCGCCCGGTGTGAAGCGCCCGGGCTATGCCCGGTGCCAGGTGGCGGGGCCGCCGCCGCGCCACTCGATGAGCCCGGTCCCGGTGAGGGTGACGTCGTCGGGGTCGAGGCCTGCCCGGCGCAGGAATTCGCGGACGTCTTCGGGGCCGAAGGCGCGGCCGAGGATCTCCCCGTCACAGCGGACGCGCCGCCCGCCCTCGGCATCGGGCGGGTAGACGACCACGCGCAGGTCAGGGCTCATGCCACCAGCCTGCCGCCGGCCGGTCAGTCCAGCACGCCGAGCGCGACGTGTGGCCGGCAGTGCGGGCAGCCGGGTACACCCTCGGCCAGGGCCCGGCGCGCCTGCTCGACCTCGACCGGCGAGCAGCGGTTGCGTGTGTCCCAGCACCCGCCGACGTGGACGCGGATGAGCGGCCGACCCGCGCCGATGCCGTGTTCGATCAACCACGCGGGCGGCTCGGGCAACGGACGCCGACCCGCGTCCAGGGACGCCTGTGTCTCCGCGACGGCGAGGGCCTGTTCGGCCCGGCCGAGGGCTGCCCGCAGGTAGGTGACGACGGTGCGCAGGCGCGCCAGGTCAGGCGGGAGATCGGACACGTGTTCTATTCTATGTCCGAGTGCAGGCACCCCACCAGACGGGACCCCGATGGACACACCCGCCCCGCCGCGCCCCACGCTAGCGACCTGGTCGCCCTCCCAGACCGGCCCGTGCGCACGTTGCCACCAGCCCTGTTGCAGGTACGGCCACGGTGCTTCACCCCTGTGTCAGGGCTGTAAGGCCGTGCGGTCCGCCGCCGGCTGATGAGCACGCCGGAGCCGGTGGCGTCATGGCCGTGGAGGCCGGAGGACGGGCCGGAGCCCCGGGTGTGGACGTGGCCGGCAAGCCGCCAGAGGGCACTTCGTGGTCGTCGACCTGGGCTCGTACGCTGTCAGCGTCGAGGTGTAGTTCGTAGACGGTGGAGCAGTCTGCTGCCAGTGTGGCGACCGGCTGTCCGCAGGGGCAGGCGTGGTTGAGGCCCGAGTCGCCGAGGGGGCCTGTGCAGCAGCCCAAACCCGTATCCACCAACATGACCAACCTCGGGGCGTCCTCAGGGTGGAGGACGATGTTGTTGCGGGGGCCGGCCGACTTGAGAAACCCTCGCACGTCCGCCTTCAAGCCCGAGCGGGGCTGCGCGGGGCCTTCTTCCTCATCGTCTCGAAACGCCACAAAGGGCGCCCCCCACGGCTCGGGCTCGATCGCGTAGTGCCCTGCGGGCACTGTGGCGGGGGACTGCCGATCACCCCCCTCCTCATACGGTGGCGGTTGCGGTACCGCCTCCAGACGTGCCAGATCGGGGGTCAGAGCTGCTCCGCACCTTAGGCAGCAGAAGATCGTCATCCCTCGTTCTATCCCGCCGATAGCGCGACGCGCATCCGGGTTTTCGGGCGCTGCGAAGCTCCACGGACAACCCTCCGCGGACAGCCAACAAGGCATAACAGAAGTTCGACGGTCACCGGGCGATCTTGTTCACCTCGGCCGGGCCGGGCGGGCGGGTGCTGCTCCAGACCCGTCGGGGCTCTCTCGTCCAGGACCGGTTCCCCGACCTCGTGGCGGCGGCGGAGGCGCAGTTGCCGGGCGGCCTGGTCCTCGACGGCGAGTTGCTCGTCTGGGATCCGGAGGCGGGCCGGCTCAGCTTCGAGGCGTTGCAGCGCCGGGCCGCCGCCCGCGCCCGCAGCGCCGCCACCCCCGCGGTGGGCCTCCCCGCCTACTACGTCGTCTTCGACGTCCTCCAGGCCGACGGCGTTGAGTTGCTCGCGTTGCCGTACCGGGAGCGCCGCCGGCGCCTGGAAGTCCTCTTCACGGCCCGGGGCCTGACGGCCCCGTGGACGCTGTGCCCGATGACCACGGATCCGGTGAAGGCTCGGGAGTGGTTGGAGGACTGGACCGATGTGTCAGGGGTGGAGGGCCTGGTCGTCAAGCGGACGAGTCAGCGCTACCTGCCCGGCGCGCGCGCCTGGACCAAGATCCGACGCCGCGACACCACCGAAGCGATCATCGGAGCCATCACGGGTACCCTCGCCCGCCCGCAGCTCCTGGTCCTGGGCCGCCACGATCAGGCCGGGCGCCTCCACAGCATCGGCCGCACCGTCCCTCTGCGCCCGGACGCGGCCCGCCTGGTCGCCGAGCACCTGGCACCCGCCGAGCCGGGGCACCCGTGGGCGGGGGTGCGGTTCGCCTCGACCTGGGGCTCACGCGACACCCTGGACACGACCCTGGTTCGCCCCGAGCTGGTCGCGGAGATCAGCGCCGACACTTCCGTCGACCGAGGCGGCGCCTACCGCCACCCCCTGCGCTTCAAGCGGCTGCGCCTGGACGTCACGACGGCGGACGTCCCCCGGTTCGGGGCCGGTCGGGCCGGCTTCTGCCGGGTGAGGTCCGCCGTACGGCTTCCTGTGTTTTGGATCATGGACGGCCCTTGCCTTGTGCGCACTGTTTCGTGGGTACGGTGACCCGAAACCGGGCGCGGCAGCGCGAGAACGGAGTCCGCGTCATCATCTGCGTGGGCGACTTCGACGCGGAGACCCTCGGCGGCCTCAAGGCGGCCATCGCCCACCCCGAGGTACGACGGCTCGTCCTGGACGTCACCACCGTAACCTTCGCCGACTCCTCCATGCTCAACGTGATGATCCTCCTGCTGCGCACCGGCCGTCTGGTCCTGACCGGCCCGATAGCCGCCCAGTTGGGCCGGCTCCTGGACCTCACCGGGGCCGGCCCGCTGTTCCCGACGGCCGACACCGTCGAGGCGGCGCGCGTCCTGTAGCGCGGCCCGCAGGTATGTGAGGAACGTGAGATACAGGGCAGCGGGGCGCCGAGTTCCTGGTGTGCCGTCAACCGCACGCCTCTATCGCCGCGTAGCGGAACTGTTTGTCGCTCAGACCGGCGGTGTTCGTGTAGTCGGCCCTTTCGGAGATACGCCCGATCGTTCGCTGATGGTTGAGCTTCCAACTGTGGCCACGGTGGTCCGTGAGGCTGAGCTCAGCGTGCATGGTCGGCTGCTTGTTGATCTCTTGGATTGCCGCGACCTCCAGATCAGCTCGCTTGCAGGCCATGAGGTCACCAACGGCTCCGCTCCGTACGATCGCGCCGCCGGAATCCACGAGGTCGAACCTGACGTTGTAGACGGCACTGAGGCTCCGGTTCTCGATCCACAAACGCGTGGCTACGCCCTCGGCGTCCAGGTCGTACCACCAGCCGACCTTGCTCACCACGGCGAAGACCACTTCCTGGTCAAGCCTTTCCGTCTGAAGCTGCTGCGCCTCGACGCCTTGCCAGGAGAAAAACAGGGATGCGAACGAGGCGACCACGGCCAAAGCGGTGAAGGCGTTGCTACACCGTCGCCCGCGTCTCCTGCGAGTGGACGTGCCGGTCGGTGGCGTGCCGATGCCTTGCGGAGGCCGGTCGGTCATGGGGGGCTCCTGTGCCCAACGTCTCTGCCGACACGACGGGGTGCCTGCGCCACACGCCGGGAAGCGCCGGGTCTCACCGGGGTGTAGCCCGAGGACGGCGGCTCGCACGTGACGTCGTGCCGACGGGGCGCCCGCGCAGACGTGCCGCGCCGGGCGCTTCCAGTATCCGTCCGCGCGGGCGACCGCGCGCGACGTGCCGAGGACCGGCCGAACCTCGATGCGGGCGGTGTGTCAGGGCGTGCCGGTTTGCTCGTCGCCGAGTTGTCGTGCGGCTTGGATGCGGCGGCGGGCGGTGCGGGTGCTGATCTGGTCGCGGGCGGCGAGTTCGGCCGCGCTGGGTGTCGCGTTGTCGGGTCCGGCGAGTTCGGCGGCCAGGTCGCGGACGGCGGTTTCGCGGGGGGTGCTGCGCTGGTCGCCGGCCGCACGGCGGGCGTCGACGTCGCGGCGGGTCCACCAGCGGCGCCCGTACAGCTCCAAGCCGGAAGGCAGGTATCCGGTGGTGGCGTAGGCGCGGACGGTCTGGTGCGCGATGCCGAGGGCGTCGGCGGCCTCACGGTCGGTCAGCAGATCGCCGGGATGGGGGCCTTCGCAGGGCGGTGCCGGCAGGGGACGGCCGGCCAGGTAGGCGGTCACCTGTGCGCGGTCGTAGAGGCGTAGTCGGTCGCCGGGGTTGACCACGGGCACCCGGGCACGGAAGTTCTCGCCGTCGCGCCGGCGCCAGGTTTTCAGGTCCTGGCCCAGGGCTTCGGCGATGTCGGCCTCGGTCATGGCGGGGCGGCCGTGGGGGATCACGGTGGTGTGCTCCTGTCGGGTGCGGGGCGGGTGCGGTCATAGACTGCCGTAGTCGCCTTCGGGTGCTGACGGGTCGGGGCCGGTGGGTATCGACCACGCACACGTGCGTGGGCCGCCGGCCCCATCGTCATGTCCGGCCACCGCGGCTTGACGCGGAAGACCGCCGCGGCTTCACCGGGGAAACTCACCGCGGACGCACGCCGGCTTGTGGGTCGGTCGTCCTTGGGTGTGACGGCCTGGTCCTCGCGGACGATCGGGCGGGCGGCGCCGTGTTGCTCGCGTTGCGCTTGCGGATCAGGGCCTCCACAGAATCGGCGCTGTTCTCGTGTAGCTACGGCCAGGTGGTGTGTAGCACTGAGTAGTTGAAGAGGGGCGAGGCCGGGGTGTGCTGCCTGGAGCCTTTCCGGCGGGCGGCGATGGCCTGTTCCACCGGGTCCGGGCGCCGCGCTCATCGCGGGCAGTGATGTCCGCGGCGGCCTGCCAGACACGTGCGTTGGACATCGAAAGTGGACTCTGGCCGCGAGTGTCGCAGTCCCGGATCCCCTGTCCATGAATCGATCGGTTCATGGACAGCCCCCGGTTACATCCAGGATGGCCGGGGGGAAAAATTCCGTCGCCCCGTGACTGATCCCGGCATGCGTAGTTGATCTTCCCGTTGATCAATTTCCATCCGAGGAGATCCTGACCATGAAGCTGTCTGCCAAGTTCGCCGGCGCCGCCGGTGCGGTCGCGCTGCTTACCGGAGTGGCCCTCGCCGCGCAGCCTGTGGCTGCCGCGGATGACCCGTACACGATCGAAACGTCGTCAACGGCCAAGTACGACGGGATCTACACCGTGGTTGAGGTCGACTGTCCGGCAGGCTCCAAGGTGACCGGCGGGGGCTACGAGCTCGGCTCCGGTACCGAGGTCCTCTCCAACCGGCCCACCTCCGGGCGCGGTGCGTGGACGGTGGGCGTGAGTGGTAAGAACCCCGTCACCGCCTATGCCATCTGCACCAGGGTGTAGCCGATCGCCGCGGGTGAAGTCCTTGGTTACCCACACGCGGCTCGCCGAGATCGAGAAATGACCTGATCCGGGCCGGGGAGGAGCAGTGGCTCGGCGAGATCGAGGGCATCGACATGACCTTGACCAGGGGCCGCCCGATAGCCAGCCAGGTCCAGAGGCGGGTCGGACTGTCCAGGTGTGGATGCCACCATCTGAGCGGACGGATCTGGGCAACCGGGACGGTCTTGGTAGGCCCGGCCGCTGTCCGTGTGTGAGGGCAGCGAGGTGCTAATCGAGCAGATCGTTTCGGCGGTGAAGGCTGGCGATGATCAAGAGATCCGATGGGGTGTAGCTGATGGCGTACTCGGCGGGCAGGGGCGGCTTCCCGGCCCCGGGCTGGCAGGCGGGCCGGGCGATCGGATCGCGTAGCCGTCACACGGCCGGTTCCGCCGAGCGCTGCCGGTGGCGCATTCTCCCTGCGGCTGTGAGGCAGTGGCCGGAACAGAATGCCTGGTCAGAGTGGGTGAAGTAGCCGGGCGCCAGCCGATGGCCGCACATGGCAGCCGGGACCGGTCCCGATCGTGTGGGCGGCCATGAGGTCAAGGCCGCGACCGTAACGGCGGTATCGCCGGAACCATGCGGACTTGCACGCGGCCGAGCAGTACCGGCGCCGCGGCGCTAGGCGTCCGGGCTGCGCTGGTGTCGACGTCGGCGGGGACGGCGGCCGAGCGATTGACCGCCGCCCTCGGCGGCCTCCTTCCGCCGCTGCGCCCGGCGGTCACCGCCCGCATGATCGGCGACCTGACGCGGGCGGGCGTCCTGCTGCGCCTGAAGGGTCCGGCGGACGCCCCTGTCGTGCACGTGGACAGGTCGCGGCCCTGACCCGCCGCCGCGACCTCCCGGCGCTCTTGGACCGCCACATTCTCTACGGCCCCGACCAAGCCGCCGTCCGCCTCGGCCTACGCCGCACCGAACTCGACCACCTCACCTGCTGCACCCTGTTGCGGCCGGTGCGCACGGTGGCTGTCGACCCCGGCAAGGCCCGGGGCGGCGAAGTCGACGTGACATCGACTGGGCGGCACTGCGGACGCTCAGGTCGAGGCCGGGGGAGAGATGGCCGCTGGTGGCGTAGGCGCGAACGGTCTGGTGGCCGATGCCGAGGACACTGCCGGCCTCGGCGTCCGTCAGGAGGTCGCCGGGGTGTTCACCGGGTGGGGGAAGCGCGGCAGTCGGCGCCCGTCGGCCCCCCTGCTTGAAGACCGCAACAAGACCTGCGAAGTCCCCGGGGCAGGTACGGTCGTTCGATGGCAGTGCCGTGATCGTTTCTTCGGTGAATCTCGCCGACCAGCCGGGTGACCTCCACCCTTGGCTCCTTCCGGTAGGGCTGTCCGCCCGCTACAACCCGGGGGTGATCAACAACCTGCTGCGCCGCGGTCTGCCCGCGTTCGCTCTCGCCGCTCTGCCCCTTCTCGCCACCACCTTCCCGGCTGTCGCCGACACCGCACCGGTCCGCGAGGTTTCCTTCACCCGCGGCACGCCCCATCCCGGTGCCGCGGGCGCTTCGGGCGGGGCCGCGGTCTGGGCACCGTTGGCGTTGTTCGAGGCGGTGGACCGGTTGCCGGTCGCTGCGGAGCATCGGGCGGGTTACAAGCGGGATTTGTACAAGCACTGGAACCGGGGCCTGAAGGCCACGGACGGCTGCGACACCCGCCGGGAAGTGATCTTGGCGGAGGCGGTGGAGGCGCCGCAGGTCGCGGCGGGCTGCAAGCTGACGGGCGGGCTCTGGCGCAGTGCCTACGACGACGTGGTCATCACCGACGCCGGCCGCATCGACGTCGACCACTTTGTCCCGCTCGCCGAGGTGTTCGACTCTGAACAAACCCCGTGGTCCGCGGCTCGTCGGGAGGCGTACGCGAACGACCAGAACAGCCCCGACACACTGATCGCCGTCTCGGCCGCCTCCAACCGCTCGAAGGCGGACAAGGATCCGGCCGAGTGGCTGCCGTCGGACGGCTCCTACCACTGCACGTACGCCGCGACCTGGGTGGGCACCAAGTTGCGCTGGGACCTGGCCGTCGACGAGGCGGAGCGCCAGGCACTCCTCGGTCTCGCGGAGGACTGCCCAATGACCACCGTGGTCTACGAGAGGGCCCCGTAACCCGCCCGCACGGCTTTGATGCCTCCCCCCGCCGGGATCCCAGCGCGTACACCGCTGGGATCCCGTGGCGGCGGGGACGCGGTTCTTCTTCAGGCTCGGTTGGGCGGTCTGCCGTCCAGGGCTCGGAGCGTAGTGAATCAAGGAAGCAGCGGACGGCGGCGGGACATCTGTCGTGCCGTCGTTCCGCCATTTGAGGAGGTATCTGGTGGAGCAGAAGAAGTCCGGTCGGGTCGTCCCGCAGGTCACGGTTGTGGTCCTCGGTAATGCGAGGCTGGGCAAGACGACGTTGGCGGCCGCCGTCTCCAAGGTGGTCCACGAGAAGAGTCCGCAAGCGGCGTCGCTCCGCTCGTTCGCGGACATCGCCAACGCCCCCAAGCAGGACTACCAGGGTGCGCAGATCGCCTACGCCCAGGTCGCCTATGAGGCGAAGGGGAGCCGGTTCACACTGATCGACTGCCCTTCCGCGGACGACTACCGCAAGCTGCTGGTCACCGGTGCGGTCCGCCCGGACGGCGCGCTCTTGGTCGTCGACGCCGTCGACGGCGTCGACGAGCAGGCCAAGCAGTACCTGGACCTGGCCCACAAGGCAGGGATCCGACCCCTCGTGGTCGTGTTGAACAGGGCCGAGCGGCTCGACCAGGACGGTGACGAGGCAATCCTGGAGTTCACGGCCAAGCAGGTCGGTGAAGTCCTCCACGATTACGGCTTCTCGACGCAGGATATTCCCGTGGTCGCGGCTTCCGCGCTGAAGGCTCTGGAGGGCGACAAGGACTGGAGTGGGCGCCTCCAGAACCTCCTGGACACGATCGCGGAGACGATCCCGCCGGCGGTGGAACCTGACCAGTTCGCTTTCCTGCTGCCCATCGAGACCGCGAAAGCCGCGCCGGACACGGGTTTCACGGTCACCGGGCGGGTGGAGACGGGCGTGGTGGAAAAGAACGGGGACGTGTTCGTCTACGGCGACCGGCCCCAGAGGATTCGTGCCCGTGTCGCGGGAATCGAGATCGGCGGGAAGCCCGCCGACACCTGCCGGGCCGGCGACAGCGTCACCCTGCTAATCCACAACGTCGACGAGAGTGTCATCGCCCGCGGGCAGTGCGTCGGCGGTTACTCCTGGGTGGAGCCGGTGAAGAAGTTCACCGGCTCCCTGTACCTCTACTCGGCGGCGGAAGGCGGCCGTACCGCCCCCCTGCCCACCGGCCACCAGGCCCGGTTCCACATCCGCACCGCGGAGGCGGCCGGCACCCTCACCCTCGCCACACCCGCCACCTCGGTGAGCCCCGGGCAGATCGCGGAAGTCACCGTCACCCTCGACCGGGAAGTCCTGATGGACTTCAACGTGCCCTTCACCGTCCATGAGAACGGCCACACCATCGCCGCCGGCCGGATCAAAACCAACCCCGCCTAGAAACAGCCTGACCAACCCCCGTCTGGAAACAGCCTGCACGCGAACGACCAGGATCCCGCCTGGCGGCCTTCGCCCGCATCACGGAAGGGGGATACGGCCGCCCGAAGGACTGCCAGGACCCGATCGGCGTGCAGCTCCTGGAAGCCAATCCCACCAAGGTCCGCTGCGCCAAATGCCATATGCGAAAGGACCTCTTCGGCCAACTGCACACCCGCCGGCCTGTGCCCCTCCCGATCGGCGGGGGCACAGGCGGTTTTACCTGCCGAGTGGGCCGCGCCACTCAAGGTTCGATGACACGCGACCGAGGTTCGATGAGACAGGGCAACCGGTGTCCTGTGCCATCGCGCTTTGAGCGGCGTGAGGCCGCTTGGGCGGTGCGGAGCTCGGCCCAAGGCAGGGGTGGTGGCTGTCGCCTTGCCGATGTTGTCTGGTTTTGGGCTGCTGTGAGCCGGTGATCCATTAGTGTCCGTCCTGGCCTCAGCGTGTGCGGGGTCGCGGTGTGTACGCCGGCACTGCGTCCGCGTTGCAGGGTGCCAACGGCTTTCCGAGAGGGAGTTCCTACATGAGCGTCAGTCCTAAGTAGCCGTTGCTCTATCGATCTTGGTGGGCGTGAGTTCGAGGTTGCCGACTCGGTCGGGTGATCTTCTGGTCGGCTGGGCATGAAGGTGGGGCCTCCCGAACAGCTCGTGGGTGTCGAATCCAACCGAGCAACAGGAGGCCCCTGGTGCTGCAGTCTTCCGTCCCGGCGCCGTTGTCGTCCAACTCGGCCGCTCTGTCGTGTGATTGCCTCGCTCACCGGTTCGGGAACGCCGGGGATCGCCCGCACAGGCGACCGAGGTACCCCTCCGACATGAGCGACGCGGAGTGGGGCATCGTGCGTGACACGATGCCTGTCCCCGCCTGGCTGGAGGGAAGGGGCGGGCAGCCGGAGGGCTACTGCCACCGGCAGCTGGTCGACGCCGTGCGCTACCTCGTCGCGGGCGGCATCGCCTGGAGGGCGGTGCCCTCGGACTTCCCCGCTTGGGACCGCGTCTATGCCTTCTTCCGGCGCTGGCGTGACAAGGGCCTGGTCGTCGAGTTCCACGACCGGCTGCGCGACCGGGTCCGCCAGGCCGCGGACCGTGATCCGGAGCCGACCGCCGGGATCATCGACGCGCAGTCGGTGAAGGGGGCCGCGTCGGTGCCGGCCGCGAGCCGGGGATTCGACGGCGGGAAGAAGGTGAACGGCCGCAAGCGGCACATCGTGGTGGACACCCTCGGACTGCTGCTGGTCGTGATGGTCACCGCCGCCTGCGTCACCGACCGCGAAGCCGGACAGACGCTGCTGGCCCGACTTCGCCAACGGCACTGGCGCATCACGCTGGTGTGGGCCGACGGCGGATACACCGGGCGCCTGGTCGACATCGCCCGTGACGTCCTGCGGATCGCACTGACCGTGGTCAAACGCACCGACGACACCACCGGCTTCGTAGTGCTGCCCAAAAGGTGGCTGGTGGAACGGACGTTCGCCTGGCTGATGCACTCACGCCGACTCGCCCGCGACTACGAGACCCGCACCGACACCTCGGAAGCGATGATCCGGTGGTCGATGAGCATGGTCATGAGCCGCCGACTCGCCCGGCGACCACACTGAACATTCCCGGGCGCTCTTCCGCGAGCCAGCCCCGCGCGGCCAGGCGCTTCGCCTTCGACCGCACTCCCTCGACCTTCGCCGCGACCACCTCCAGCCCCAGTGCCGCCGCGAGTTGCCGGCAGTCCATCGCCTCCCCGCCTTCTTCGGCCAGGACCTCCACGAGCCGCTGATAGTCCGGCGCCAGCACCGACGCCACGAGCCCCTCCTGCCACCGCGGCACCACCGAACCGGGCACCGCCCCGGCGACCCACATCGGCCGTTCGCCCGTCACCACGGCCGGCGGCGCCTCCTCGCTTGCGCGAGGTTCTGCCAGTACCTCGGCCACCGTCTCCCGGGCGATCACGACCCGCTCCCACACGGCCTCCGCTTCACTCAGCTCGGCCTGCAGGGCCTCCACCCGCTGCCGAGCGACACGCTCACGCTCCTCCAACAGCCCCATCACCGACGGCATCCGGCACCTCCACCGAAGAGACGACACGACACCTCGTCTCTTCCGTCGAGGAACCGACCCTATGCCTGACCAGCGGAAACGCATCCGTCGCTCTCGGAAAGACAACGGCTTCTAAAACCGCCCCGTTTTCCAGCTCGCGAAGTGGCCGTCGACGCAGGCCGCCTGCCCCTTGTCCAGGTCCGCGGCCCGCCCGGGCACGCCACGTTTCCCCTTGACACCCCTGGCTGCCGGCCGCGATCAGACCGCGGTCAAGGGGTCGCTTTGCACGATGACGCCTGCCCTGGCACGCACGGCACCCTTTCCCGGTGCGCGCCGGGCCCACGTCCCTCGTCCGAGGGGTGCGGAGCCGACCGCAGGAGAAGAACACCCGTGACGACCACCGCCCACATCACGCCCGAGCCGACCCGGACGCAGCCGCACGACCGATCCCGGGCCCCGGAGCCGGCGTCCGGACAGGGACACACTCAGGGACCCGTTCACGGGCTCACTGCCGGACTCACAGCCGACGCGGGCCCCGAGGGCGTTGTGCCTGCTCGCAAGGGGGTTTCCCCCTTCGCCCGGGGCGTCGACTCCTCTCTGGTGCCTGCTTCCAGCGAGTACGGAGTGGAACATGATCTGCGGATACTGCAGCTGCTCGCCTGCACCCGGGTAGCCACGCCCCACCAGCTCCACACATGGCTGACTCCGATAGCGACGGACTCCAGCACCATCCGCAAGCATCTGCGCGGCCTGGCGAAGGACGGCCTGGTGGCCGCGAACGAGAAGCGGCGGCCGCACATCTGGTTCCTCACCGACGCCGGCCTGAGCGAGGCGCGCCGCGCGGGGCTCGCCGAGCACCGCACCACGACGGTGACCGGTGAGCACGTCGCTGCCTCCCCGGCCTTCGCGCACGCCCTGGCCGTCACGGACACGGCCATCGCGTTCTCCCGCAACCTTCAGCCGGACACCGAGTACGGCACGGCCCTGGGCGAAGTCGGCGACTGGGAGGTCGAAGTCGCCCACCCGCTGGGAGCCGGCGGCCTGCTCGTCCCGGACGCCGTGCTCCACCTGCCCTACTCGAACCTGCCGCACGCCTTTCTCGAACTGGACCGCGCCACCATGTCGCTGGGCAAGCTGATCAACAAGGTCGCCGCCTACGACCGCTACCGCCACTACGCCCACCGCCCCACCGGCCCGAGCCCCGCCCGCGCTTCCGGGGCAGCCCCCGCCGGGCTGCCGCACTGGTACACCCGCTACCCCCGGGCCGCAGCACAGACGAAGTTCCCACCCCTGCTGATCGTCCTGGCCGACAAGAAGAAGACCACCCTGGACAACCGGACCGCCGACACCCTCGCGGGCATCCGCACCCTGCGCGGCATCCACCGCCGCGAACTCGCCGTCGGCATCACCACCCTCCCCACCCTCCAGGAGCACGGCCCCCTCAACCCGATCTGGCACAGCGCCACCAACGACAAACCGCAGCGCCTGGCCGCGCTCATCAACGGACGGCGGGAGCACGGCGGCGGGTGAGGCCCGTTCGGAGAGCGGCCGCGGTTCCACGAACGGAACTCCTGGGGCACCAGCGGTCAGGGTGATCGTGTTCAAGTTCCCCCTGGGGAACTTCACCGAGGAGTGGCGTTGACGGCCGCGAACGCGGCCCGGAGGGCCCTGTGTCCCAGGGTAGCGAGAAGCCTCGGCCCGGGAATCAGGAACAGGCGGCCCGGCGGCGGCGAGCGGGTGGTGCTGGGGTGCGGCCCCCGTCGCGGCCTGGCTGGCCAAGGCCGCACCCCGTACGACGAACATACCCGCGCACCGAAAGCCACCCGTCAGAGCTGCGGGTCAGCCGGTCATGCCGAGCGGGTTGTCGGGGCTGCAGAACGGGGGGTAACCGACCAAATGGGGCCGGTTCAGGCGGCAGTATGGCGCTTTGATTGGCTTTGTTGGTGTGCTGAACGTGGTCTGGCCCTCTGCGGGTTGGCAGAGGGCCAGACCTGTCTGTACTGCTCAGGTGGGGTTTGGGGGTTGGGGGTTGATCAGATGCCCTGGGGATTGGAGTCGCGCGGGGGTGGCGGGGGTCAGATGGTGATGGTGGCGGAGGACTTGCTGAGCTGGATTTGGGTGTAGTACTCGTTGCCGGCCTTACGGTCCCTCTGTTCCGCATCCGACCAGGTCTGCCGCCAGTAGCCGCCGGTCTTGGTGCTGGTGCTGGAGCCGATGGCGATCTCGTAGGTACCGGATTCCAGTCCGGTGATGAGGACCTCGGCGCGGAACCGGTCGCCGAACGGGCCGTTGTCGAAGGTGGCGCCGGCGAAGTCGACGTGCTTCACGGGCAGGCCGTTCTTCCAGACCCGGAAGGTCCCGCCGCTGAGCCTGGCCACGTCGCGAACAGTGGAGGTCTCCGGGTAGTAGCCGAAGCCCCAGTAGTACTGGGCCCACGCCTCCACGATGGCGATCACCCCGGTGCTGCCGTCCTTCAGCTTGGCGGGGACCAGCAGGACCTGGTGCGTGACGCGGGACCAGCTGCCGGGTCCGTAGTCCTCCACGATCTTGCCCTCGTAGGTGTAGCCGCGGCTGACGATGTCCTTGAAGCCAGGCGGTGCGGGCACCGGCTGGGGCACGGGCGCCACGTAGCGCTCCACGCCCCGGTGGACCATCAGGAGCGCCTCCCGCTCGCTGCCGGCCGGGCCGTCCTTGAACACCAGCAGGGCGGGATCGGCCTGCGACTCGTGGCCCTCCAGCACCTCGGCGTCCGCCCAGCCGTCCTTCTGGGTCCAAGTGGTGTGCCGCAGGGTCCCGCCGCCGGGCGGCGCGTACACAGCGTGCAGCTTCCCGTCGTAGGAAGCGAGACCAGCGACGTCCCCCGACTGGAGGGTGGCCGGCAGCAGGACGCCCTCGCTCCACGCGGCGCCGTCGAAGACCGCATGCCACAAGCGGTGCTCCTCCAGCGCCTCCTGGCGGAAATGCTCACGCATCTGGTCCGCCGTATCGGGCTTGCTCTCCGGGGTGCTGCCCCGCTCGCGGAGCGCCTCGACGACGCGGGCCTCTACGGCGCTCTCCTCTTCGGCGGTGAGCTTCTCCTTCTCCAACCAGGCGCCGCGCAGCAGGTGCAGCTTCCCATCGTGGACGGCGAGTTCGCACCTTCCGGACGAGGGGCCCGCGTCGGGGGTCTTCACCGCCGCGCCGCCGGCGGTGGCGAGCGGCGCCCATGTTCCGTCGGCGCCGCGGGTGAGGTGGACGATGCTCCCGTCCTTGTTGCAGAGAACGTGGACCGTCCCGTTGAGGACGGCCGCGCCCGCCTCGTCGCCGTCGCGGAACTTGAGCGGTTTCTGGGCGGGTTCTGCCCATACGGGGGCCCCGTCCTTGGTCCCCAGGACCATCTCCTGCACGACGGTGTACGGGTTCGACCCCGTGACGGTGTGGGTGTGGATCAGACGCAGGGTGCCGTTGTCGTTCACGAGCACGCAGTCGTACTGGCTGCTCACCCCGGTGGGGGTGTCCTTGGTCCACTTGCGTGCGGCGGCCAGGGCCTCGGCGGCGGCCCGGATGTTCTTCTCCCGCTGGGCGGTGTCCTCCTCGGATGCGTTCTTGGGCAGCGCGGTGGTTGCCTTGTCCAGCGCCTGGACGAACGGCTGCACGCTGGAAGGGGTGAAGGACGTCCACCGCACCGGAGCAATGCTCGACCCTGACTCGCCGAGCCCGCCCTGGTGGGCGCAGTACAGGGTGCCGTTCACCTCGGCCAGGGCGGGGGACCGCTGACTGATGTGGTCCGCGAACGGCTCGGCCGGGCTCCAGCCGTCGCCGCTCGTGAACACCGCCCGCCACAGGCTCTCGCCGCTCTTGGTCTGTGTCCCGTTGTCCGTCACATTCGCTCCTCACGCGTCGCCACTGCCGCCCGTCGGGCCCGATGCCCTGGCCTCCGATCCGGACGGCGCCGTGATGATCACCACCGGCGTAGCACAGTGTGCCCGACTTGTGACCTGCCGTGATCGTTCCGGGCAAAGCCCTGACAGGACCCAGTCAGAGGCGCTACGGCCAGTTCACCGGCCGCAGCCCGTCTGCCACCCGGGGCATCCGGGATGACGTGGGGCGTCCGGACCACCCGTATCGGTGACATCGACGTTTGCCTCACCGGACGGACAGCGCCTCATGTCGCCTCGGGTTCGCGCATGCCGGGCCGGACGCGGTGCGCCTGTCGGCAGGCACAGCCGAGAGAACACGGACCGAAATGGGGAAGAGATCTTCGCCAGGAAGGGAATGCGGGGTGGAACGCGGCTTGAGTAGTCGCTGGTCAACGCATTTCGTCGGTTGGCCACGGGCACGCCTCGACGCCCTCGGCGAGGAGTCGGCGGGCCTTATCGCGGCTGATCGCCCGGCCCTCGCCCATCGTGCAGTCCCCGACGTGAACGGAGTACGGCTTCGGGCCCTCGGCGGTGCGCACCGACTCCACCTTCCACTCCGGCACGGACACCGGTACGGAGGAGGGCCGGCGGGGTGCCGGTTGACGCGCTGCGGAGCGGCCCGGCGAGGCGGCGGCCAGCTGCGCTTCCAGGGTCCGGATGGTCTGCTCGGCCTGGCGCTGCTGCCAGGCGAGCCAGGCCCGGACTGCCCGCCACTGCTCGAGGCGGGCCTCCAGGTTGCTCACGCTGATCGCGCTCCGAGCCCCGTCTCCTGCATGGCTCCGGCCAGACCTTTTTCCGCCGTGCGGCGGAGCTCCACGCGGCCCGCGGTGCTCCAGCCGCGCTGTTCCCAGTACGGGTGTGCGCTGATCAGGCAGGACAGCCGGATCAGCTCGCGGCGCAGCGCTGCGGTGTGGAGAGCGGGCTGAAGGGCGAGGGCGCGGTAGGTGCGTATCTGCTCTCGCTGGAGGGCGACGAGGTCATCGGGGAACGGGATGTGCGGCATCCACTTATTCAACCAGAATTTCGAACATATGTGCGAGTCGAAGTGGTTAGGGGGCCTAAGTTTCGTGGGCTCCAGAAGTTATCCACAGGCCCACCCCTCCAGATTGGTCTCAGCGGCCGGACGCACCAGGCATCCGGCCCGGACACAAGGGGACCGTCATGGCTTCGACCGGGAACACGAACACGCTGAGCGCGCAGGAGATTGGCCGGGCGGCGGACTACGTCGAGCTGGTCTTCCAGTACCAGGGGCACGTCAAGGAGAGGGCGGCGCTGGAGGAGTTCCACCGGGACGGGAAGGGGCTGGCCCGTCTGATGTCCGCCTTCGGGGCACTGCTGTTCCGCGACCACATGACGGTCCTTCCCGATGAGCACGCCGACTGTGAGGCCGAGTACGTCCTGGACGCGCTGACCGCGGTGAACATCCGCTACTTCCAGCGCTGGTGCCTTGCGGGAGGCGGCGCACCCACCGCATGGATGGCCGCTGAGTTCCTGATCGAGTGCATGCAGGAGCAGGGCGACCAGACCCATCAGATCCTCTGCGATGTCCGCGGCGCTGCCCGGTACCGGCACCAGCTGACGGGCATATCCGCGTGACGTACCGGCCGGTGACCGAGCTCCTGCCCGTGAGGCGCTGCCGGGACCAGGCGTCCTGTTTGCTGGCGCACGTGCGTGACCGGTGAGGGTGGCTGCTTGTTGACGGGGTGGGAAATGCACACCGGCCCCGGCCGTTCTCGTGGTCCGTCCCGGTCGTTCCTTCGTGGTCCTGGTGCCCGCGCCTGCTGGTCCCCTGGCTCCGTCCGCTGCTTGGATCGGTGGCCCCGGCGCCAGGACTACCCCCGCCGGCGCGGGCTTGCCCGTCGTCTGGGTAAGCCTTAGGCGACCCTGGGCAAGCCTGCCGTTCTGGCCCAGGACCGTTCTCTGCGGTTACCCCCGTTCTGCCGGTGGTGGCGTGCCGTCTGGACTGTCTGGAGGCGGAAGGCCCGCACGGCCCGATCCGGTGGTGCTACGGGCGGGCCCGCGGTGGCCATCCGCTCGCGGAGGCGCTCGACAACGAGTATCAGGCCGACTCCTACTCGCCTACGCCGCCCGCGAGGAGCAGTGTGTGAGAGGAACCGATTCTGCGCTGTCTCGTTGGATGAGCTGGGACACCGTTCCGGAGGGCCTGACCTTCCCGGGGCTCGACCAGCTGGTCACCCCCCTCAACCCCGGCCTGCGTGCCGCCTACGGGGTGGGTCCGGACACCGCCGCCCAGCTGCTGATCACCGCTGGCGCGAACCCGGCCCGCCTGCGCACGGAAGCTTCCTTCGCTGCCCTGTGCGGCGCGGCACCCGTCCCCGCCTCGAGCGGGAAGACGAACCGGCACCGGCTCTCCCGGGGCGGCGACCGGGCGGCCAACGCCGCTCTCTACCGCATCGCGCTCGTGAGGATGGCCCGATGCCGGCGCACCCGCGAGTTCGTCGCCCGACAGCAGCCGGCCACTGTGGCCGCCGGTCCGGCCTGCACTGTTCGATGTGCCACCGCCGACCATGAACGAACTTGTTCCTATTCCGGTGGACAGCCCGTGCCGCCCGGTGATCGCAGGAGTTGTACAGACGACATGCCTTTGTCCGACATCATGCGAAGAGGTGCCACCCCGATGTCCGAACTCTCACCGGCCAACGCCCCGAACCCCGGCCGCGAAATCCCGATCATGATCGTCGGCGATTCCATCAGCCACGGCAGTAGCGGAGACTGGACCTGGCGCTACCGCCTCTGGAAGCACCTGCGAGAGCAGAACGTCGAGCTCGACCTCGTCGGTCCGAAGAACACCCTGGACAACATCCGCACGCAGGAGGTCGGCGACGGCGACCACACCTACGCGGACCCCGAGTTCGACACCGACCACGACGCCCAGTGGGGCCGCCCGTACGTGACCGAGAAGGAGGAGATCGAGGCCAAGGTAGCCGAGCACACGCCCGACTACCTGCTGGTCCTCCTCGGCATCAACGACCTCGTCTGGTACAGCGTCGACCCGCCGAAATTCGAGGCGAACCTGCGCGAGTTCATCGCCAACGCGCGCCGCGGCAACCCGGGGCTCGCCGCCGCCTTCGGCACCGTCCTGGAGACCACCCGCGCCGTCCAGGAGCCGGAGTTCGCACTGAAGGTGGCCGGGGCCAACGACCGGCTGCGCTCCGTGGTGAAGGACCTCTCCACCAAGGAGTCCCCGCTGTACGTCGCGGAGACGGCCGCGGAGTTCGTGGCCGCCAAGCACACCTGGGACGGCACCCACCCCAACCCCAACGGCGAGATCCGCATCGCCGCCGCCTTCGCCGACGTCATGGCTTCCGGCTTCGGCATTGGCGCGCCCTACCCGCGGCCCTACCCCAACGTCGCCCAGGTCGCGGCGGAGGCCAAGGAAACCATCGACTGACGCACACGGCGATCCCGGGCCGGGTGCCGGGGACTGTAAAACGTTCGGTGTAACTCCCGATCATGGAAGATGCATCGATGACCAGCAACAACGTGACCGAGACCGTCGAGCCGTCTGAGGCGGTGCCGTCGAAGTCCGTGGACGACCGGCTGATCGACGAGCTCGTGGGTCGGGCTCAGGCCGAGGGCCTGCAGCTGACCGGTGAGGGCGGGCTGCTCCAGCAGCTGACGAAGCGACTGCTGGAGTCCGCTCTCGAGGGCGAGATCACCGACCACCTCGGCTATGACAAGCACGATCCCGCTGGGAAGAACGGCGGCAACTCACGCAACGGCACCCGGGCCAAGACCGTGCTGACCGAGGTCGGCCCGGTTCAGATAGCCGTGCCCCGCGACCGCGAGGGTTCCTTCGAGCCGAAGATCGTCAAGAAGCGGCAGAAGCGTCTTTCCGGCGTGGACGAGATGGTCATCTCGCTTGCCGCGAAGGGTCTGACGACCGGTGAGGTCCAGGCTCACCTGGCCGAGGTCTACGGCGCCGAGGTGTCGCGCCAGACGATCTCCACGATCACTGACAAGGTCCTCGAGGGCATGGCCGAGTGGCAGAACCGGCCCCTGGACGCCGTCTATCCGGTGATCTTCATCGACGCGATCCACGTGAAGGTCCGCGACGGTGCGGTGGCCAACCGGCCCATCTATGTGGCTCTGGCCGTCACGGCCGAGGGCCGGCGGGAAATCCTCGGGCTGTGGGCCGGCGACGGCGGTGAGGGCGCCAAGCACTGGATGCACATCCTCACCGAGATCAAGAACCGAGGCGTGAACGACGTCCTCATGCTCGTCTGCGACGGGCTAAAGGGCCTGCCCGACGCGGTCGAAACCGTCTGGCCCCGCACGGTCGTGCAGACCTGCGTGGTCCACCTGCTGCGGAACTCCTTCCGCTATGCCGCCCGCCAGGACTGGGACAAGATCGCCAAGCTTCTCAAGCCCGTCTACACCGCGGCGACCGAGGAAGCCGCACTCGACCGGTTCGCCGAGTTCGCCGACACCTGGGGCAAGAAGTATCCGGCGATCGTGCGGCTCTGGGAGAACGCGTGGGAAGAGTTCACCCCGTTCCTCCGCTTCGACACCGAGATCCGCCGCATCGTCTGCACCACGAACGCGATCGAGTCCGTGAACGCCCGGATCCGCCGGGCGGTCAAGGCCCGCGGTCACTTCCCCAACGAGCAGGCCGCCCTGAAGTGCGTCTACATGGCAATCATGTCCCTGGACCCCACCGGCAAGGGCCAGGCCCGCTGGACCATGCGCTGGAAGACCGCACTGAACGCCTTCGACATCACCTTCGACGGCCGGCTCTCCGCAGCACGTCAGTAACCCTCAACAACCCGAGTTACACCGCTCGTTTGACAGACCCGCTCTTCGACGGCTTCAAGATGAACCTCACCGTGACCCGAGCAAGCGGTGAGACCCTCTCGCCGACTGGGAAGGGGGGAGTTCGCTGCAACTACGGCCACCCACGCCTCTGAGAATCGGGCTTGTCACCCACACAAGGGCCGCCCAATGTCATTTCAGCACTCGCGTCACGCGTTCATCGTGGAATCGGTACGGTGCGAGTGCCAGAGATCAACAACCGTGAAACTGGAGATCTGATGACTGACCAGCAGTCCGACCTGACCGTCACGAGCAGCAGCGATGACGGGTCAGATCCGACGAACCGCACCACCGGGCTCGTCCTGGACATCGGTGACGGTGTCACCCACACCGCCCCCGTGTACGAGGGATTCTCGATTCCCAAGAGCACGGACAACGGCGCGACCCTGACGCCCCAGACCAAGGACCGGTCCATGCTGCCGGAGCAGGTTGTGTTCGTACAGCCGCCCGCCCACCACTGACCATCCCCACTCCACCACGCCGGCCGCGCCCGCACGGAAGTCGGGCCGCGGCAGGTAGCCGTTCCCAGATCCGGGAACCGTACGACCCGGGGTGATACATCGAACTGGACGCAGGTTGCCGGCACGCCCGGCACCGTCGCGGGCACCCCGGTGACCCTGCGCGGACCCGACGGCATCGTCAACGTGTTCTGGCGCGGCCCCGACAACAGCGTCTGGACCCTGCGCCAGAACGTCATCAACAGCGCCTACGCCACCGTCGAGAAGCTGACCTCCAACGCCGCCAGCGATCCGGCCGCGACGCTGAACGCGGACGGGCGGATCTCCGTGTTCTACAACGGCACCAACGCCGAGCTGTGCCACATCGGCCAGCAGAACACCGACTACGCCTCCTGGGTGCCAGCCCAGAACCTGGGGCGGCACCGGCGCCAACAACACCCTGGCCCCCGCCCCCATCCGCGTCGGTGACAGCCGCGTCCGGACATTCGTCCACGGCGCCTCCGACGAAATCTGGGGCATCAGCCAGAAGGACCCGAAAACCACCGGCAGCTGGCCTTCGAAGGCGATCGCGAAGGTGCTGCTTGGTGCTTATGCTGTGCCTCCCGTGTCTGTCCGGGTTCGATTGGTGAACCAGCGCGGATCGCGTACGGATACCGGCGCCCGCGTCTCGGCGGTCGCGCCGCGCATCAACCGCCAGCTGGTGCGCGGCGCGGTGACGACGTGGCCCCAAGGCGCGGTGAAGCGCACCTGATCGACCATGCAGGCGCCCAGACACTGCCACGGGCACCCCCGCCCGAGCAGATAGCCGGCCGTGGTGACGACGACGCTCATCACACCCACCTCATTCCGGCCTTGGACAGTTGTTCCACCCGCTCCGGCGTCAGGGTGGCGGCCCGGCGGCGCTGGTTGTCGACCCACATGCCCAGCTTCAGCTCCAGGCCCCGCTGCGCCTGGTCCTTGCTCTCCCCGCCCAGAGCGATCGTCTCGACGTGCTTGCGGGGCACCGTCAGGTGTCCTTCGCGCTCGAAGTACTGGACGGCGGCGCCGTAGTGCATCGCCCACTTGTCGGCCTGGCTGGTGCGCGCCTTCGGCTTCTCGTCCTCGCCGGCGGGTTCGATGCCGAGGACCTGCTCGCACATCCACTGCTGCACCCCGGTGAGTTGATCCCACCCGTGCCGGACCGCGGTGACCCACCGGCCGAGGTCCTCGCCCTGGCGTACGACTTCGCCCGGCGTGGTGGGCAGCGTCTGGCCGGTGTCGAGGTGGAGGCGGACGAGGTGGAAGCAGCGCTGCCAGGTCACCGGCCACACGGGGCACCAGGCGGGGTCGATGTCCTCCAGCTGCTTGCGCCGCGCCCGCGTCATCGCCCCGGCCGATGACTCCACCGGCAGCCCCTCGGTGCGATCTCTTGGTTTGGGGACAGTGGTTTGAGAGACAGTGAGTGGCTGGGGTGTTGTTGCTGGTCGGGGTCTGTTTCGGGGTTTCGTGTCACTGTCATGGACGTGAGAGATCGGTATGGGATCGCTGTCCTGAGCCTTTATCGTGCTAGGTGTGACGCTGTCTCAGTTTTGTGAGTTCTGATCCATCGGCTGGTTGGGGCCGGTGTGATGGGCGGGTGGATGAGGAAGTACAGCTCCCGGTCTCGGGGGGTTCGGGCGCGGTGTTGCCGGCGGTGTCGGTGCGGGCGTTGCGGGGGCCGGCTGTGCGTCGGTTACTGGCCTTGCGTCGGGAGGGGAAGCTCGCTACCCAGGACGTGAGGGCGATGGCTGAGACGTTGGGTGTGCGGGAGCGCGCGGTGTGGCGGTGGCTGGCCGCCGCCGAGCAGGACGAGGCCACGGCCCGGGAGCCGGGGGAGAGGGCACGGTACTACGGGAGGTTCACCGTTACCGCGGAGGTCCGGGCTCTGCTGGGGCTGTGGAAGGGCAACGTGGCTGCGGTCCATCGTGAGTTGACGGCCCGCGCGGCCCGGGGCGAGGGTGAATCGCCGCCGTCGATTCCGACGTTGCATCGTGCGATCCGGCGGGATTTGACGGCGGGGGAGCGGGCGGGGCTGGCTGGTGGTGAGGGTGAGGCGCGGAAGCATGATGTGTTTCTGGCCCGGCCGCGGGGCTGGCGGAATCAGGTGTGGGAGACCGATCATGTCCAGGCGCCGGTGCTGGTCGATGTCGGGGGCACTGCTCTGAGGCCGTGGATCACCTGGTTCGTGGACTGCGCTACGAACACGATCATGGGGGTTGCGGTGACGCCGGGGTATCCGTCGCGGGAGTCGGTGCTGGCCGCGCTGCGGGCCGCGGTGCTGCGTGAGGACCCGTTCGGGCCGCAGGGCGGGTTGCCGGAGAAGGTGCGCGTGGACCGGGGTAGAGATTTCCTGTCGAAGACGGTCGCGGCCGCGTTCGGAGCTCTGGTGGTTCAGGTGGAGGATCTTCCCGCCTATACCCCGCATCTCAAGGGCACGGTGGAGGGCTTGAACCGTGCCGTGGAGTCGATGTTCCTGGCGGCGCTGCCTGGGTATGTGCGTCAGCCGCGCCCGGGCCGGCGCCGGACGAGGCCGAAGGACGAGGTCCTCCTCGGGTTCGAGGACTTCACCTCGCGCCTGTTGGACTGGGTGACGTGGTGGAACACCTCCCACCGTCCGGAGCCGCTGAAGGGAACGTCTCCGCTGCAGGCGTGGGAGGCGGATCCGACGCCGGTGCGGGAGGTCAGCCCGGAGGAGTTGTGGACGTTCACGCTGGAGGACGACGGCCGTGTCCGGGTGATTTCTACCCGTGGTGTGCGGTTCCGCAGGCGGGATTATGTGGGGCCGTGGATGACGGGCCTGGCGGGTACGGGGGTCAGGGTGCGGTTCATGCCGCACCACGAGCACCGCATCGAGGTCTTCGACGCTACGAACGGCCGCTACCTGGGCCCCGCGACCCTCGCTGACGAAGCTAGCCCCGAACAGATCACCGCGGTCCGTACGGCACGCGCTGCGCGCAGCCGGCGCCTGCGCAAAGACCTCACGTCGGCGCAGCATGAGCGCTATGCCGCGGTTACCCGGCCGGGGAAGCCAGAGCGGCTCGGCGCCGTGTCCGCGGTGGAGGCCGGTGCGGAGCTCGCGGAGGCTGACTGGGCGGACTTGTCGCGGCTTGCGCTGCCGGACCTGATCCCGCCGTCTGCTCCACCGGCCGAATGGCGCACGCCTCCCGCCCTCGCCGCCCGGACCCGCAGAGCCCGTCCAACGGATACGGCCGACGCCGATGAGAGGGGCGCCCCCGGTACCGGCAGCGATCCCGGCACCACTGGCGAGGGAGAAGAACCGCGGTGACCGCCCCTACGTACCAGTACGTCGATCTCCCGGATGCTTCCATCGTGACCACGCGGGCGCTGCTGACCGCGCGGGAGAACATCGCTGACACGGTCGCTGCGCGGGCGATGATGTGCATCCACGGCAACGCGGGCTTCGGTAAGACCCTCGCGGTCAACACGTGCCTGCACGAGCTGGAGGACGCCCTCGGTGAGGAAGTCTGCCGGGTCACTTTCCGTGCCCGCCCGACCGCCCGTGCGGTGCGCTACGAGCTGTTCGAGACGCTGCGCCTGCCCGGTGAGCCGCCCCGCCATCCCAGCGAGTTCGACCGCCTGCTGAAGACTGTCCTGTCCGAGCGGCCCCGCACCTTCCTGGTGGACGAGGCGCAGTGGCTCAATGGGGAGGCGTTCGAGTACTTCCGCTACTTGTGGGACGATCCCGCAACGCAGATCGCGATCGTCTTCGTCGGTGGCGCCGGCGCCCATACTGTGCTGCGCCGCGAGCCGATGCTCTCCTCCCGGATCTTCATCTGGCAGCAGTTCACCCGCCTCACTCCCGAAGAGGTCCTTGACGTCATCCCGCTCTTCCACCCGATTTGGGAAGACTGCGACCCGGCCGACATCTCCTTCGCCGACGAACAGGCCGCCCACGGCAACTTCCGCGCCTGGGCCCAGCTCACCGCACACACCCGCACAGCCCTGGAACGCACCGGCCGCCCCTGCCCGGACCGCGACCTGTTGCGCTGGGCCTTCAGCCGCCTCGCATGACCACCCCTGCCACGCTGCGGCTGGCTGTCGTCATCGATGCCGGGGATGACGCAGCGTTCACTCACACCGCTCTGGCCGCGCATGCCCCGCAGGCCGGCCGTATCACCCTTCACCCGGGCCCGGGCACGACCAGTGATACCGCCCTGGCCGGTGACCTGCTGCTTGCTCTGGGCAAGCCGGCCCACATCCCGGGGCGTTTCCCGAACGGCCGCCCGCCGCTGTGGGAGGCCGCCGCCGCGTGGACGAGTGGTCTGGCCGTCACCCGTATGACCGTCCTGCGCGCCCATCTCCTCGACGAGCGCCGCCTGCTACGCATCCTGGGTCTGTGGAGGCAGACCGGCATCTACCTCACGCTCGTCGTCCACCGCCCCCGCCTGACCGCGGCTCTCGAACGCGCCCTGCCCGCTGGCGGGTACACGGCCGCCCACACGCTCGGTGAGGCCCGGGCCCTCTACCAGGGCGACGACACCGCAGAGGGCGTAGCGCCGCTGATGCCTCCCGCGCCGACGGCCGCCTGGCGCTGGATCACCATGGCGGCCCTGAACCGATTGGTCTCCTACGACAGCCCCCAGCCCTGCACCGCCGCCTGCAGCCCGCCCCCGATCGTCTACCTGCAGCGCCCGGCACCCCTGGCACCGACCCCGGCCCAGTCCGCCGCGCTGGCCGCCCGCCTGCACGCCGCGAGCGCCCACCCCGCCCGCGCCGCGGCCCTCGCGGGAGCCGTCGCCGCCGGGGCCTCGTTCCAACAGCTCACCACGGCCCGAGCCGACGGCTTCGACCTCGCCGACTGCACCCTTACCCTGCACGACCGCACCCGCTACACCGACGGCTGCGCGATTTACTCCCTGCCGGCCTGGGCGGTCCCCTTCCTCCACGCCGCCACG
The DNA here is from genome assembly GCF_044766345.1 of Streptomyces sp. NPDC102278. Lineage (NCBI taxonomy): Bacteria > Bacillati > Actinomycetota > Actinomycetes > Kitasatosporales > Streptomycetaceae > Streptomyces > Streptomyces sp. NPDC102278. The sequence continues at coordinate 66,640 of NZ_JBIWLV010000026.1, forward strand.
CAGTTCGCCCGCCTGACCGGCACGCCCCATCTGCTGGCCGCGCCAGCTGACCGCCCGGCCCTGCTGCGCCTGGCCGAGACCATCAAGATCCGCCCGCCCCAGCCTCACGCCGGCCGTGCAGGCGCGAAGCGTGCCCCGGTGGTCTGGGACTGGGCCGAGAAGCGCGAGGCTCTGGGATACGAGCCCCCTCCGCCTCGCGCTCTGCCGCCCGGCCCTCGTGTCACGACGGCTGCGCGAGCCCGAACTCGATGAAGTCGACGTCCCTGAACTTCACCCTCAGCGTCTCCGCCCGCCGGCCCGCCTGACGGAAGTAGACGTGCCCCAGGGCCCGGCCCAAGATCACTTCCTGCTGCCTCTCCGAGACACCGGCCTCCCAGGCGGCGAGCAGTTCCCGGGCGACTTCCCCGGGCACCACCGCCGTCACGAGCCGGTGCCGCGGATCGTCGGTGCTCCCGAGGCCGGCCGTGAACCCGAACCGCGCCCGGGTGTGCACCACCAGCCCCTGCTGCTCCGCGGCGGCCCGGCGGCGCGCCCGCACCAGCGGCTGCCACCGCGCCCGTACCCGAGTCGCGATGACCGCCGCGTGCCGGACGGAGGGCCTGGCCCTCGCAGACGCTCTTCGGGCCGTCCATCGTTGGACTGTGCGCCGGGACACTCCCAACTCCCGCGCCACCAACTGCTTGGAGCCTTTTGCCCACCTGAGCAGCGCAGCGAGCTGCTGCTCAGGGGTGTCTGGCAGCGGACGCGTGTACAGCAGTTTCTCCAGCTCCGCCCCGATCAACCTGACCCTCCGCCCGCAGCACCAGTCGTTGCAGCAGGTCTCTCACGTACCGGAGAGCCATGCGCTCGGAATCCCGATCTCTGCGCTACGGGATGCCGGGATGCGCTAGAGAGGCGGGTCGGTTCATGCCGGGCGGGCCGGGGCAAGTGCCGGCCGTGATCATCGTTCCGGCCTGTCGCGTCAGCGCAGTGACAGCCAGGTGCTGGCGTAGACCACGAGGATCCCGCCGAAGGCGGCTGCTGCTCCCCTGAGGAGCTGGATGTCGCCGCCAGTGCCTATGCCTCGGACTACGGTGCGATGTGCTGGGTTGGCGTCAGGTGGCGGCCTGTCAGCTGGCTTTGTTCGTGTGTGCGGCGTGCGGGACGCGGGTGTTGGTAGTGACGTGATGGACATGCTCCCGCAGGCGCCGCGGCCCGAACTCCCCGGCGCCGAGGAGATGTTCCACGCGCTGGCCAGCAGCGTCCGGCCGGTCGGCGACGGCCAGTCCGTCGTGGCGTCGGCCATCGACCCGCGGGTGATCGGCTTCGAGATCATTTCGATACCGTTGCCGTGGCGCCGAACGGTGCTGCCGTCCCCTTTCGTTTCTGGATCTTCAACTGCTGGGCGTCAGCGACGGATGCCAGGATGATGCGGGCCACCCGGAGGGTGGTGTCAGGGGAGCAACGAACAGCACACATAGAGGGGTGGGGCGTTGGTGAATCAGCAGCCGGAGCAGTGCCGGCACTGCGGAGAGACGATCGTCATGGTCAACGATCGCTGGGCGCACGGCAGCTACGGTGGGTGGGGGAGTGTGGGCTGCAGTGCCTACAGCTTCACCCTGCGTGGCGAGTGGGACAGCCGGCTGACGAAGAAGGAGAAGGCCGGCCCGCGAACGAGGGGGCAGAAAGAGGGCCGGGAGGAGTTCCCTTCCTGGCCTGGCCTGCAGGAACAGCGACGCGAGGCCGAGCGGAAAGAGAGGGAAGCAGCTGCCCTGGCCGCCACCTGCTTCTCACAACAGCTCGTCAAGGCTGTGCACGCCGCGGAAGCAGTCGTTGCGGATCCAGGTGGCTACACCTTCCGCACGCTGGAGCGACGCCGGCAGGCAGTGATCCTCGGTATGGAACAGCAGGCTCGCCGAGCTGCTGCCAGGCAAGGCCACGCCGAACTCTCGAGCAGCACAGCCAACGATGAGCTGCGCCGGCTTATGCAGCTTACTCGCGGACTCCTGCGTTCTCTGCGGGCGGCAGAAGAGCACCTGCCGCCGGACGAAGCGTTCAAGGCGGCAGCAAGCCGATACAGCGCCCGGGTCGACCAGATCGCGACCGAACCCTATGCCTCCCTGCCATCGTACGGAGAGGGTGCCTTCACGGAACGCAGCACGCTCGGTGCCGCCCGGCAGCGTGTCGGACGGCGGTAGAAAAGCGCGTAGAGAAGCCTGCCACGCGGGCCGCTCCTGCTGGGTGGTCCCTCGAAGACCGGAAGGAGCTGCTTCGTATGGTCCTCGGTGCCGGTCGTGAGCCGACCTCAGCCGTCAAGGCAGAGCTCTGACGGCAGTAGGGGATCAGTGGGCATGGTCGGCTGGTGTGATCCCAACCCGAGCATCTGCTCAGGCGCCGCTCGTATCCTCATCAACGATGCCGGTTTCGATCGGGAAGAAGCCGAAGCGGTGGTCGTGGGGGTCTCGGCTGAACATGTACACCTGGGCTTCCTGGACGATGTCGGAGGGCGGGTCGCTGTTTTCCACGATGATCGCCTGGCCGGTGAAGCGCTGGAACAGGTCGCGGTAGAAGTAGTCGATGACGCTGTCGGGTAGGTTCTCGTCGTCGGTGCGGCGCACACCGGGCTGCCGGTAGGTGACCAGGGGGGAGTCGAGGATGACGAACCCGGGATGCGGGTGCTGCTGGTCAACGCAGTACTCGGCCAGGGCGACAGCAAACGCGGCGTGCAGCACGGCACGCATGCCCTTGCCGTGGCCGGCGCGGTCGCGGTCGCCTACGTACAGTTCCGCGGTGTGCTGGTCGTAGTACACGCCGTGCAGACGGACCTGCCAGGCTTCCAGGGCACGCTCGACAGCACGGTCGAATGCGGCGACGGTCCCGGCGGGGATGCTGCCGGTGGGCCGCCCACCGGGGACGGCCCCATTGGCGACGAGGGCGGCACGAACGTCTTCGAGTTCCTGGATCCGGGTGTGCAGCCCGAGTTCCTTCTCGATATGGGAACGGGCCTCCATCGCCTGGGAGGCCTGGTCCTGCACGGGCTGCAGTTCTTCGTCGATGCGTGCGATCTCAAGGTCGGCCTGTTCGGTCTGGGCAGCACTGTGTTCGCATTGCCTGGCGAGTCCCTCGCGCTGGATCCGCAGGTCGTCGATGGTCAGGTGCAGGTCGGACAGCAAGTGGCGGGTTTTTGTGTCTTCGGCTGTGACCGCGGTGTGCAGGGCGGTCGTCTCCTGCAGGTCGTGTCCTGGGTTTTGGTGTGCGGGGTCCGCTCCGCAGAAGGCGCATGTCCCAGTGCGGAAGTAGCCGAGCAGACTGCCTGCCTCGCTGACCATGGCCAGGCGCTCGAGGTCGGACTCGTATTGGCTTTGCAAGAGTCCGAAGCGTCCGATGAGGTCGTCGATCTCGGCCACGCGCTGGTCGTACTGGCCGAGTGTGACGGCGAGCTCTGTCCGGCGGGTCACGGCCTGTGCGTGACGTGCGGTGATTTCCCGCAGTGAGAGTCCGATGGTGTCCTGGTGGGCGAGCAGGCGGTGCAGTTGCTGCGCCAGTTCACTTTCGTTGCCGCCCTGTGCCAGCTGGCGCTGCAGGTCGAGGATCAACTCGTCGAGCAGCCCGATCTTCCCTTTCTGTAGCCGCCGCTGCGATGCATTGGGCCGCGCTTCGCCGGCGGGCTCGCCTTGGCCTGTCAGGAGCAGCTTGAGGACTGACTTGTGCGCGGTCTGGCCGCTGGTGCCGGTAGAACGCAGGACCGACGGGACCTTGGACACCATCCGTGTCTCGCTGATCAGGCACAGGTGCAGCAGGTCGCGCAGCCCGAGGGGCTTGGTGCCGCCGGTGTCGTTCGTCGCGATGAGTGCATCGTGGAGTCCGAGCTTCTCCAGCAGATAGCGGGAAATGTTCTTCGAGCCCCTGGTGCTGACGCTGAGCTCGAGGTCGGATGCCCGGTAGACCAGGTCTCGCACATCGTCGTGGAAGACGCTGATACGGCTCGACTCAGGGCCGCGCATCAGGGTGATGACCTGGCGGTCGGGAAGTTCGAGGCCGAGGAGGATCTGGGAGTATCCCTCCGCCTCGGGGATGAGGCTGAGCTTGCGCGCCCCCAGCATGTAGTCGATCGCTTCGGTGACGAACGACTTGCCGGTGTCCGAGGCGCCGTAGATCACGGTCAGTCGCTCGTCGAAGACGACCTGTGCTGTCACCCGCCCGGCGCCGGCGAAGGTCAGGTGCAGAAGCCGGATGCTAGGCATGGTCACGTCCCGGGGCAGGCAGTTGCGGATCGAAGTCTCGGGCCCATCTTTCGGTGATGGCCCGTGTCGCGGCGCGTACATCCAGCTGGGGTGCCGACTGAGCAGCGATGACCCAGTCAGCCCGGTCTTTGAGGGCGCCGACGTAGGGGGCTTCGAGGATGCTGACGAACCCGGCCGCTTCCTCGCTCGCCCGGTAGAGCAGGCCGTCCGCCCGCGGTTCCACTTCGGCCAGCCCTGCCCGCATCAGGACGACGAGGCCTTGTTCGATCAAGTGACGGCGCATCGCCAGCTCACCGGGGCCTGCGGGCAGCGAGGGGTGAAGACTCGGGGGCCCGTTCAGCTCACCGCTGTGGAGCATGACGTGGTCCAGATACACCAGCCGGGCCATGTCCAGTGGCTCAGGAAAGGCCGCACAGAGCAGGACAAGCGTGCGCATGCCGACTTCGAGTGGGCTGTTCAGAGGATTCACAGCTCCTCCTGGACCCAGTGGAGCCGGTCGTCGTTGGCGAGCTGGTGGCAGATCCCCTTGCGGTCGTCCGGGTCGACGACCTGCAGCAGCACGTTGGTACCCAGCTGCATGTCCCGTGCAGCGGCCAGTACGGCCTTGAGCCGCGTGTACCCGGTGTCGAAGTCGTCTTCCTCAACTTCTGCGACACCGCTGTACACAGAGTCCTGCAGCGACTCGAAGGTCCCTGCGGGGACGCTGTCGCGCGCGAAGATGCGTAGCTGTTCGGCCCGATAGAAGGCCTCGCGCTGCCTTTGAAGATTCCGGCCCGCTGTGGGGTGTGCGCGCGCCGCGTCCGGTGAGGCAGGGGAACATCCCCATTTCTCAAAGTAGACGTCGAGAAGCTGCTGAATATAGCGGGCTTCCTCCGGTGCGTGTTCGGGGGGTGCTGCAAGACTGGCCGGCCTGTCGGGCAGAGGTACACCGAATCGCTTCACATGCTGAGGCGTCGTGGCGTGCTGCGCGAGGATCTTGTCCAGGTTCCCGGCTTCGAACCGGGAGAATTCCGACTGGCGGGCAAGACCGAGAGCACGGTCCAGCGCACCCCCGGCGTACTCCTGTACAAGCCTGGTTTTGTTCTTCTCCGCCCAGTCGAAGAAGCCGGTGCGCAGCGCCGACGGCTTCGCCAGCAGCTGGATGAGTGATCCGCCGACCTTCGGTGCTACGAACATGTACCGCTCAGGAAGCACCTGGTACTGCTGCTCCGCTACCGCGGAATGAATCTTGAGGATCTCCGGGTACGCGGTAGCAGGGGCGATCGCCTTGTCGTAGTGCTTGCACTGGAAGCAGTGCCAGACGTCGTCGGTCTTTCTCGGGGTCAGGAACGCGGCGATGTCTGCGCCACGATCGTTTGATCCTCCCATGCGTACCACGTCCACGTATTCGGCCTCCTTGAGTGCTACCACCCACTCGTAGATGAACTCCTCCCAGTCGTCGGCCGAGTGGTGCACCAGGATCTGCTTGGGCGTCAGCGTGGGCGGCAAGGCCATCATCGGGGAGACCACTGTCACCGGGGCCTGCGACGGTTTGGGCAGCTCGGAAAACAGAGGCTCAGCGTGGAACGCAGAAGACCGCTCCGACGTGCTCATTGACCCCCCGGTCGTGCATCAAGCGGAACCCGCCCCGACGTTCCTACCACCGTCGCAGCGTCAAAGACAGAGGGCCTTGAGCCGATTCTGCCGCCGACTCGGGCCGCTGTGTTCCTCCAGGCCTATTACCGATCATTGCGGAGAGACGCGGCTTTCCGCCGTCCGTTTTGCCAATACGGCAGCGAAGGACTGTCATCCATAAGGAGTGCCTGTCCCCGCTGACATTGCCGGGTGCGTCATGATGACGGTCATGGTCACCCCGGTCGAGCCCCCCGAGTCCCGCGGCCCTGGCCGTCCTGCGCTGCGTCCGGACCAGGTACAGGGCCTGGGAGCAGCGGTAAGGCACCTACGTCGCCCGAACACCCGGGCTTTGTACGTGGCGGCCACAGGAACAGGCAAGACACTGGTGTCGATCCGGGCCGCGGACGGACTCGGTGCTCGCCTGGTCCTGGTGGTCGTGCCCACGCTGGACCTGGCCGCACAGACCGCGCTGGCATGGCGCCGTGACGGCCACCACGAACACATGGTGATCGTTTCCTCGATGGACAGCGCCGGACACGCGGCACTGGCCGCCCGCAGAGTCGGTTCCACGAGCAGCTCCGAGGCACTGGCCGCGCTCATGTCGGTTGTGGGGGAGGGGCAGGACCAGCTCCCCGCGCTGACGGTGATATCCACCTACGACTCACTCGACAAGATCGAAGGAACTCAGCACACCCGCTACCGAGTGCCCCCGTTCGATCTGGCCGTCATGGACGAGGCACACCGTATTGCCGGCCGGGCGGACAAAAAGTGGGCCGCCATCAACGACCAGGCCAGGATTCTCACGGACCGCCGCCTTTACATGACCGCCACCCCGCGCAGCTTCCAGGCCCCCGACCTCACCGGCTCGGCTGCCACCAGCCGCCGCCGGGTCCGCACCGCACAAGAACCCGCCTCCCAGGCCTCGGCGAACAGCATGGACAACGAGCACGTGTACGGGAAGAAAGTCTTCGAATACCCCCTGGCACAGGCCATCGCCGACGGCGTGGCCGCGGACTACCGCATCGTGATCCCCACCGTCACAGAAACCGAGCTCCGCGCCCGCCTCAACCTTCCCGCACCCGGCACACCCGCCACCAGCACCGACGATGCGCTGCGCACCACCGCGCTGCACCTCGCCGTACTGAACGCGATGGCCACGCATTCCATGCGCCGGATCCTGGTCTTCTTCCACCTCGTCGAGGACTCGGTCCGCTTCGCGCACCAGCTCCCTCACACCCTGCGCCGCCTGCGCAGGGCCGACCCCCACTGCTTTCCAGGGATCGATCCGGACGTCTTCTTCGTCCACGGAGAGCACACCGCAGACGAGCGCGCCGACGTCTTCGCCCGCTTCGCGGCATCACCCCGCGCAATCTTGGCCAACGCGAAAGTGATCGCCGAAGGCATCGACATTCCCAGCACGGACGCCGTCGTCTTCGCGGACCCCACCAGCAGCATCATCCGCTGTGTCCAAGGACTCGGCCGCGCCTTGCGCCTGGACGTCAGCGGCAAGGTCGCGAGCCTCATCGTTCCCGTCTATGTTCCGCCCGGCGCCGACGCTGAGAACATTCTGGGCAGTGCATACGAGCCTGTCTGGGCCATCACCACGGCGCTGGCCAGTCACGACCACCGCATCCTCGAACGCCTTCCGAACAAGGCCAACCGCCTGCCGGCCGAGACCAGCAGACTTATCCAGCACCGCTGGCACTTCGACTTCACCATCCACCCCGAACGCATCGCCCGCGCCATGGACCTCATCGCCTTCAACCCTCGCGGTGCGCTCACCCGCACGCGCCGAGAAGGCCTCGTATCCGCCCAGGCATTCCACGACGCCTATGGCCACCTCGACGTCCCCACCACCTACACCGACACTGCCGGCTTCGAGCTCGGCCGCTTCGTGACCGCCATGCGCGACGCCCGGGCAGCAGGCAGCCTTGAGACGGACTGGACCGCCGAGCTCGACGCCCTGGGCATGATCTGGGACAAACACCAGGCCGCCTGGCGGGCCCGCCTCACCGCCGTCACCGACTACCACCGCGCCCACGGCCACCTCGCCGCTCCTTCCACCACCCCCGTCGGTGCCTGGCTCGCCGAACAACGATCCCTCGCCGGACGCGGCCACCTGGACCCTGCTCGTGCCGCTGACCTCGAGGCCATCGACCCCCACTGGCTCCTCCCGTACGGCCCCGACTGGCATCGCAAGTACCACCTGGCGCGCCATCACATTGAAACCGGACGCCCCCTCACCCCCGACACCGTTGCCGCCGGCACGAATATCGGCAGCTGGGCCATCCGCCAACTCACCCAATGGACAAGCCTGGAACCTGGCCAGCGTGAGCTTCTCGCCGCCCTTGACCTCACCCCCGCCACCAGCACACTGGCCCCCCGCCCCGCAGACCGCCGCACCTTCGCCGAGACCGTCCAGATCCTTGAGCTCTTCCTCCACCGCGAGCGCCGAGCTCCAGCAGCCCGCGAGTCGATCACCGTCGACGGTGACACCATCAAGATCGGCCCCTGGTTCGCCAAGGCCCGCACCAAGCACCGCGCCGGCCAGCTCAACCCCGAGCACGAACGCCTCCTCGCAGCCCTCTTCGAAGACGAATGGACCGACGAGAGCCCTTCACCGGCCTTCACCTGACCAGGCGTTGCAGAACTCACCCGCCAGACACCAACAGGAACGAGAGGAAAAGCGGGATTCTCAGAAACTTCTGCCGGAAGGAAACACCAGCGCCCCCCGCAACCGGCAACCGGCAGCCCGCGGCAGCGGGCTCTTCTCCTGGAGGCGAAGCCGAAAGGAGCCGGGGTGGCAGCGGAGCGGACACCCCAACGGGCCAGAGGCCCGGACTCCGTGAAACGGAGTCACCTTCCGCGCGAAGCGCGGAACTATCAGGTTCTGCGAAGCAGAACCTCAGGGTGAAGCGCAGCGGAACCCTGAAGGTCCGCAGCGCAGCGAAGGACCCTGCCGCCCGAAGGGCGGCAGCTGGCTCGGCGAAGCCGAGCCCCCGAG
>NZ_JBIWLV010000027.1:0-75082 GCF_044766345.1 Streptomyces sp. NPDC102278
CCGAGATCGGCGCCGAACTCGGCATCTCCCAGATGCAGGTCTCCCGCCTCCTGACCCGCACCCTCACCCGCCTGCGCACCGGAATGCTCGCCGGCCAGACAGACCGTCTCTGACACGCACCCATCCCACCGGGGCACCGCTCCGAATCACCTCGCGAGGGGCTCTTGGAACCGGCCCCCACCTCCACCGTCGGGGCCCGGCGCGACCGCGCCCCGACGGCGCCCCCTCCCGCCGGAGGCCCGCGCCCGGCTCCCGGTCAGTGCCCCTCGAAGCTCCACGCCTCGATGTCGCGGTAGTGGATCGCTCCCGGGCCGCGCCCGATGTTGCTGCCCACCAGGTGCAGGCGCCGCGCCTGCCACCAACGCCCGGTGAACCCGGCGAGTCCGGCGGCCGCCTTCACGACACTGGAGGGATCGTCGCGACGGGACCTGGCCAGCGTCAGGTGCGGGCGCAGCGGCCGTTCCTCGAAGTCCACACCGCACTCCCTGACCACGCCCCGCACCTCGCCGGCGAGCCGGTGCAGCCCGTCCAGGTCCCCCTCGATCCCGCTCCACAGCACCCGCTCGTCGAAGTGCCCGCCGCCGCGCATGGCCAGGCGTACGGGGCGACGCGCCGCCGCCAGCCCGGCCAACGGCGCCCGCAGCAGCGGCACCGTCGCGACCGGCAGCTCCCCCAGGAACGCCAGGGTGATGTGCCAGTCCTCGATGCGGTTCCACCGCATGCGGGGGTACGCCTCGTAAGCCGGCCCCAGCTCCCGTGCCAGCTCGTCCTTCGCGTCGTCGGGCGGAGCGAGCGCTATGAACACGCGGACGGTCGAGCCTTGAGTCTGTTCGTTCACGTAGGAATTGGTACCACCGGCCGCCGGCCCGCTCGGGGGCGGGGTCAGTTGCCCGACAGCGTGTCCTGGAGCCAGTCGAAGACGACCTCGCAGTGCAGCTGTGGGGCCATGGGTGAGCAGTGGAGCTGTGCGCCCTCCGCGGCGGTCAGCTTCAGATAGTCCTTGGGCGAGGTGAGCTTGTCGTACATCTGGCGGGGCTGGCCGGGGTAGAACTGTTCGTCGTCGTAGTCCAGGACCAGGGTGGGTGCCTTGATGCGGCTGACGACCGAGGTGATGGCCAGTGCCTGGATGCGGGTGGCGGGGGTGTAGAAGTCGGTGAACAGCTTGCCCTGCCGGGCTTCGAGCATCGCCGGTACGGAGAAGGGCTCGAAGCGCTTCTTCATCACGGCGGCCGCGTCCGGCGGCAGTTCGGGAACGACCTTCTTGTTCCAGATGTCGTTCGTCTCCCCTTTGTCGGGAGTGAGGATCTCCCGGATCTCCGGCGGGAAGCCCAGCCACGGTTCGACGCAACCCGGCATGGCCACCAACGCGGCGATCCGGTGCTCGAAGGCCGCAGCCCGGGGAGCGAGGTCCCCCGCCATGCTCAGACCGGTCAGTGCGATCTTGGTGGCGTCCACGTCGGGGCGGGCGGACAGCCAGTCGACAAGCGGGCTGACGACCTTCTCCCAGGTGGGGGTGAACACCACCCGGTCGACGAAGAGCAGTTGCCCCTGACCCGGCCCGTCGTAGACGAGCGCGTTCCAACCGCGGTCCAGTGCCGCCGGCACGCCGTAGGTCCACATGTCGACGTTCTGCCCGTCACTCCCGTTGGTCAGGATCACGGTGGGGCGGGGAGCGTTCGACTCGTCGGGGCGGAAGAACCACACCGGCAACGGTGTCGTGCCGTACGGGACCGAGGCCTTGACCGGGGCGGGCTCGCACCGGTCGCAGAACGCGTCCCAGGCGCCGCGCCCCGACTTGTACAGCTGCTCCTCCGTCCCCGGATCCTTGGAGCCGAGGACGAAGAACAGTGCCTGCCCGTAGTACTGGGCGGCACGCAGCGCCCGGAACCGCTTGGTCTGGTCGTCGGCCGGCGCTCCCGGCGGCGGCTTCAGAAGCTTGTCGCCGAGCTTGCGGAACGTCTCGACGTACGTCTGCGCGGAGAGGCCGGCCTGGTTGATCGCGTTCACGGCGGTGAGGACCTCGCCGACCTCACTGGCTCCGGCCCCGGCGGCGCCCAGCGCGAGGAGACCGTTGAAGTTGTACGCCGGGTCCTCGAAGAGCGTCATGGCACCGGGAGTGGAGCCATTCGCGGCCGCGCCGGTGGAGCCACTGGAGGTGGGCGCGGGAGCGCCACCCGCGCCCCCGGGTGCGCAGCCGGCGGCGAGAGCGGCCCCTGCCCCCGCGCCGGCGACGAGCAGGGCGCGGCGACTGGGACCGGACTCGTGGGGGCGCGGTGCGTACGTCATACCAGCGGAACGTAGTCCCGACGCGGCGGGACGACATCTCGTCCTGCCGCCGAACGGCCTACGCCCCACCCTGCGCGCCACGCCCGTCCGGCCGTGAAGCGGCAGGTCACAGGGGTCCACTCGCCCCGACGACGCGCTACACCCCTCCGGGCGGGACCCGCCCGAGCGGCGCGGTGCCCGCCCCGCTCGCCGGGTACGCGGACGGTGGCGATCCGGCCAAGCTGAATGACCGTCCGGTGAACCGCGCACGGCCGACGGCAGGTCAGACGACTCAAGAAGGCACGTCGCGCGCGAGGTGACCATGTGTCGGCGCACGGCTACGGAGGGCGCACGTCCCGCCTGAGCTGCCCGAACGACCATTCGGTCGCCGATATGTGAACAGGGTGTCCGTAAAGCGGCCATCGATGTGCAACTCCCCTTCGGATCCGACAGGGTTGACCACATCGAAGCGCGAGAGTGCAAACATCCATCGCGCTCAACCTTTGAATCGAAAGTGAGCTTGTCGTGCGTCACCGCTTCGCCACCGTCTCTGCCGCTGCCCTCCTCAGCCTTGCCGGCGTCGCCGGCGTGGCGGAGGCACAGCCCGCGAGCCTGTACGCCCCGTCCGCCCTGGTCTTCTCCGTCGCCCAGGGAGACGACGCCGCGGCGACCGTGCTCCGGGCGTCCACCCTCAGCTGCGCCCCGAGCGCGCAGGGCACGCACCCCGACCCCAAGGCCGCCTGTACGACCCTCAAGGCCACCGGCGGGTCCTTCGACCGCCTGCTGGCCGCCCCCGACCCCGGCCGCGCGTGTCCGATGCACTACGACCCGGTCACCGTCGCCGTGGACGGCGTGTGGCAGGGCAGCCGCCTCGCCTGGAAGCACACCTTCTCCAACGCCTGCGCCATGTCCGCGACCCTGAACGGAAACGCCGTCTTCGCGTTCTGATCCGACCCCACCGGGGAACCTCGGACGTCAGGCGTGACCGAGCACGTTGACGACCTGGCCGTTGGGATCGCGGACCAGGAAGCGCCTGACCCCCCACTCCTCGTTCTGCAAGGGGTGGACGATCTCGGCGCCTTGTTCCAACACGGCCGCGTAGGCCGCGTCCACGTCGTCCACCTCGATGCTCAGGTCGGGGTTGACCGGGGCGCTCTTGTCGGCGCTCATGAAACTGATCTGCGCCGTCGGACTGGACGGTGAGGCCAGCGTCATGATCCAACCGTGGTTCATGACCTCCTCGAAACCCAACAGCCCGTAGAACTCGCGGCTTTCCCGCGCGGCCTCGGAAACGATGTTCGGCACGACACGGCGTACGGCCATCGACCCCTCCTCAGCCGTGGCTCGTGTCGATGACACAGAAGCGGTTGCCGTCGGGGTCGGCGAGGACGACGAAGTCGGGGTCGGCGGGGTAGAGGTCCCAGTCGACCCGCTCGGCGCCCAGGGACACCAGCCGCGCCACCTCGGCCACCTGCTCGGCCGCGTCCCCCGCGTACAGGTCCAGATGGGTCCGAGGCTCCTCCTGTACCGGCGTCCGACTCAGGCCGAGCGCGAGGTGAACTCCGGCCCCCGTCGCGGGCATCAGCACGGCCCAGTCCTCCTTCACCTCGTCGCGCGGCACGTACGCCAGGGCCCGCGTCCAGAACGCGACCGCGCGCCGTACGTCCGACACACCCAACACGACCGATCCGATGTTCAGCATGCGCCGATTATGACGCTGGCGGTTCCCCGGCGCTTCAGGGTTGCCGCATCGCGGTGTCCATCGGGAGAGGACGTCGCGCACACGGAGGAGCCTCCCACCCCGTGAAGGGTGGGAGGCTCCTCTGCGTGCCAGTGGGTATCCCGCCTGAACGGCCCCTCGGGCGGCGCGTGGTACGCGCCGGCGAACGATGCGAAGCCGTGGATCGGGATGAGCAAGCCGGGGCCTCGTGGGCACTCGCGCAGGCGTCGGAGGCCCCGGCCGGTGGGGGAGCGGTGCCTCAGCTGCCGGCCGAGACGTTGCCGGACAGGACCGGGATGTTGTCCAGGATGTGCGAGAGCGGCTCGTCGCCCTTGGCCTGGGTGGAGTTCTCGGCGCACTGCTGGTTCTGCGGGTTGGACAGGACGTTGACGTCCTGGACACCGATGTTGGCGATCACGGCCACCAGGGACTGGGCGTTGACCTTGGCCGGCAGGCCGATGCAGGGCTTGTTCAGGGTGCCCTGGACGAGGCTGAGCTGCGGGCTCTGGTTGCCGCTGGTCTTCTGGTTGCCGTAGATCTGCGAGGCACCGTTGCCGTTGACGGTGTTGACCCCGTTGTCGTTGCCGATGGCCATGGCCGGGGCGGCAACGGCGGCACCCGCACCGAGGATGGAGGCGGTAGCGGCGGCGGTGGCCATCATCTTCTTAATCATCATTGATCTCTCTGGTGCACGAGCGGACGGTGACAAGTGCCTTGATCAACGCCCGGGCCCCGCACAGGTTGCGCCGGTTCGCCGGGTTCACCCGTTCAGCCGCACGTCCACCCGATCGACCCCGGTGCCGTCCACTCACGGCCCGGTTCCGCGTGCGTTGCCGTCACGGGCCCCGCCAGAGGTTGGCGAAGGCCGAGTTCTCGATGGACCGCCTCTGGCGTACGGCTTCCAGTTCCATCACGGCGTCGTTGACGACGGCCAGCACGGTCGTCACCGCGTCGTCGTCGAGGCGCGGCTCGTCCTCGGACGGCTCACCCTCGATGCCCACGACCGAGGCGAGGGCGACGAGGACGGGCTCGGCGGCCTCCCAGCGGCTCAGCGCATGGCGCCGGGCAGGCGAATCGACCAGCTCCAGGCGTGCGGCGCCGAAGGGCGACAAACCCCCGCGTCGCGGGGCCAGTTGACCCTCCTTCTCCAGAGCGGCCTGATAGTTCCCGGCGAGGTCGCTGCCCCTGCGCCAAAGCCACTCCTCGACCCGCTCGTACGGCACGTGGCGAGCGAGCGACTCCGCTGCCTCGCCCAGGAAAGGGTCGTCCGCCGAGGGTGACTGCTGCGGCTCCGGCACGATCCGGTCGCCCTCCAGGGTGACGGTGTGCGCGCCGATGAGATCGATCAGCTCGGCTCCCGCGAGCGCGAGCGACAGGTCGCCCTGCCCCACGGACTGGTTCACCTGCCGCTCCATGGCGAGGATGAACAGGTCTTTCGCCGTTGTCATGAACGGCTCCCCTCGAAGTCTCGGCAGTGAGGCGCCGCCACCCGCCCGGCCCGATGCGTGGGGCCCCGAAGAGGCTCCCGCGCGTGGAACCCCAGTATGTCCCCTCGTCGCGCGCGCAGGCGTGGTTCCGGGCGCCGGGAGGATCCCGGGGAGGTGTCATCCGCTCCGGAACGCCCCGGCGGCGACGCCCGCGTGGGGCCGGGGCGAGGCGAAGGGCAGCGTGTCGGGTCGGCACGTCGTTCCCGGCGGCGGGAGGGCGCCGTCGACGAAGTAGCGGCTCTCGTACGAGTTCACGCAACTGCTGGAGTTGTTGAACAGCGCGGTGTGCCCGTACCCGTCGTGGGTGAGGAGGCGGGCGTTGGCGAGTTCCCTGGACATGGCCTGGGCGTCGGAGTAGGGCGTGGAGGGGTCGTACGTGGTGCCGACCACCAGCACGGGGTGAGCCGTGGCCCTGTCCCACGGACCCCGGTAGCGGTTCGCGGAGCGGGCCGGCCAGCCGGCGCACGGCTCCGCGGCCCACGTCCAGTACCGACCGGCGTCGCCCGCACGGGCGGCGCTGTCCCGCTCCAGCGCGTGGTAGACGGCGGGGTCGCGCGGATTGGGGCTGTCGCCACACCACACGGCGGCCGCCTGCTCGTCACCCAGGTACGGATTCGGCTGGGCGACCGGGGGCGGAGGAGGGTACACCGGCTGCCCTGGCACGCGGCCCCGCCACAGATCCTGGAGCCGACCCGCGAGATCCGTCCACCCCGGGTGGACGATGTAGAGGCCGCTCACCACGTCGGCGATCGTCCTGGAGTACGTCCACTCGCCCACCGGGCGCTCCCGCAGGCGCCTCGTCAGCCCGTCGAACTTCTCGCGGGTCGCCTTCGGATCGCCGGCGGAGAAGGCGCAACGGGCGGTCGTGGTGGATCCACACAGGGCGAGGAACCGGTCCAGCGTCGCCGCCGCCGTACGATCCGAACCCATGCGCAGGAGCGTCGTGGAACGCGGTTCGCCCCGTGCGGCGTGGTCCGTCCAGGCCTGCGGGTCGATGTTGCTGTCCAGGACCATGGCGCGGACCTTGTCGGGGAACAGGTTCGCGTAGGTGGCGCCCAGGAAGGTGCCGTAGGAGACCCCGAGGTAGTTGAGCCGCCGCTCGCCCGCCGCGCGGCGGAGCAGTTCGAGGTCCTGAGCGGTGTCCGCGGTCGACACGTGGCGCAGGAGTTCCGGGTCGGTGTCCCGGCACCGCCGGCCCAGATCCTTGTAGGCGGCGATCCAGGACGCCCGCTGCTTCGCGCCCACCGGGAAGCCGGCCGGTTTGCCCGCGGCCCAGGCGGCGGCCTTCTCCGGGCTGTCGAAGCAGTTCACCGCGGTGCTGTTGCCGATGCCGCGGGGATCCCAACTGACGATGTCGAACCGCTCCCGCAGCTCCCGGGGGAAAGCCGTGTAGTTGGCGGGCATCTGTACCGTCCCGGGGCCGCCGGGGCCGCCCGGGTTGAAGAAGAGGGTGCCGACGCGCCGTCCCGGGTCGGTGGCCTTCCGCCGGACCACCGCCAGGTCGATCTGGCGTCCACGGGGTGCGGCGTGGTCCAGCGGCACCTTGAAGGTCGCGCAGTCGAACGGGCTGCCGGCTACGCAGGGACGCCAGTCCAGTCGCCCCGTGCCCGCCGTCGACGCGGACGCGGTCACCGACGGCGACGGCATGCCGTCGGCCGGGGCGAGCGTCGGGCCGAGGAAGAGCGTGGAGCCTACGGCCGTCACGGCGAGCGTCGCCGCGTAGTGCCGGCGGCGGCCTCTCATGGATCCGGGTATGGACATGCTCCGCGGTTCTCCCTCACCGTCGGGCGCCCGTCGCGGCCGACGGTGCGATGCCGTGCACAGCGCGGTGCGCGTTCCTTCGCACCACGACACTGTGGTCCGCCGCCGCGCGCGAGCCGACCGCACCCGAACGGGGCGCGGACGGGCCGCGCTCTCGGACTTCTCCGGCCAGGCCCGAGAGGCCGGGGGGCGGTGCCCGGCCGCGCCCGATTGCGGCGCCGACCGTACGGCGGGACGCTGGAAGGGCCCGCTGTCAGGAGACCGCCATGAACGCCACCACGCTGGAGGCGATGCGGACCGCACTGCGCGGCCCCGTCATCGGCCCGCAAGACCCGGAGTACCACGAGACCCGCAAGCTCTACAACGCGATGATCGACCGTCGCCCGGCCGGCTTCGTGCGGTGCGCGGACGCGGCGGACGTGAAGGCCGCGATCGGCTTGATACGTGACAGCGGCCTCGACATCGCCGTGCGCGGCGGGGGCCACAGCGGTCCCGGTCTGTGTCTGCTCGACGGCGGAATCACCCTCGACCTGTCGCCGATGCGCTGGGCCCGTGTGGATCCACAGGCGAGGACCGCCATCGTGGGCGGGGGCACCCAAATCGGCGACCTCGACCACGCGACCCACGGCTTCGGCCTGGCCACGCCCACCGGGATCATGTCGACGACCGGAGTCGGCGGCCTGACCCTGGGAGGCGGACACGGCCACCTCACCCGCAGGTTCGGCCTGACCATAGACAACCTGCTCGCCGCGGACGTGGTGCTCGCCGACGGCACCTTCGTCACGGCGAACGCCACGGAGCACCCGGACCTGTTCTGGGCGCTGAGGGGCGGCGGTGGGAACTTCGGCGTGGTGACCTCCTTCACCTTCCGACTGCACCCGGTCGACACGGTGGGCGTGTCCATCACGCTCTGGCCGGTCGACGCCACGCGCGAAGTGCTGCGCTGGTACCGGGAGTTCCTGCCGGCGGCGCCCGTGGAGCTGAACGGCTTCTTCGCGGCGCTGGCGGTACCGCCGGGCCCGCCGTTCCCCGAGGAGATCCACGGGCACAAGATGTGCGCGGTCATCTGGTGCTGGACCGGTGATCCCGACGACCTCGGCGACGTCCTGGCCCGCGTGAGCGAACCGGGGCCGCCCGCCTTCCACTTCACGACCCCGATGCCGTACCCCGCCCTGCAGACCATGTTCGACGAGCTGATCCCCAAGGGCTTGCAGTGGTACTGGCGCGGGCACTTCTTCGACCGGATCACCGACGGGGCGCTGGACGTCCACCTCAAGTACGCCGAGAACCTCCCGACCGGCCTGTCGACCATGCACCTCTACCCGATCGACGGGGCCGCGGCCCGGGTCGGCAAGGACGACACGGCATGGGCCTACCGCGACGCCGTCTGGTCGGGCGTGATCGGCGGCATCGACCCGGACCCGGCGAACGCGGAGCTGATCCGGCAGTGGGCCGTGGACTACTGGGAGGAACTGCGCCCGCACTCGATGGGCGGCACGTACGTGAACTTCATCGGGGCGGGGGAGGACCAGGACCGGGTGCGCGCGACGTACCGCGACCACTACGACAAGCTGGCGGCGATCAAGCGGACGTACGACCCGGACAACTTCTTCCACGCCAACCAGAACATCGCACCCGCCGGCGCGGACCAGGCCCCGTCCGCCCCGTGATCCGCGCGTACCCGCCTGATCGGGTCAGGCCTTCAACGCCCGGCCGACGACCGTGAGGGCGAGCCGGCGGGGGGGGCCAGGCCGGAGAGCCGGCTGCGGAGGCCGGCCACCACGCTGCGGCGTCGCGATTCAGCGGTTCGCGGGCCGCGGTGTCACGCCGTTGCCCCGGGCGTACGGCGCGGACGGGGTGTCGTGTCGAGCAGCGCCCAGACGCGGCGTCCGTCGGGGGCGGCGTCGGTGCCGCAACTGTCCACGGCACGTACGGCCGCGAGTTCGGCCAGCACCGCGTCCTCCGGGGCGCCGGGCCGGTGACTGAGCGCCACCATCAGGATCTTCCGGTCCTGGTCGGCGAGGTGAAGACTCACCCGCTTGCCCCCGTCGGCGACGGCCGTGTCGACGAGGATGTGTGCCGCCACCGTGAAGTCCTCCGCGTCCAGGGACGCATACCCCCAGGAGCGCGCCTTCGCCAGCGCCTCGTCGGCGGCCTTCCCCGCTGCCCACCGGTTCGCCGCGAACGTCAGGCCGGCTGTCCGACGGTTCCTGATCTGCATGCGTGGCCGTGCCCCCACGGCCACCTGGTCGGTCTTCGTGTCGGGCGTGGGCCGCGGCGGCTGCGCGGGTCGCGGCTGTGGCGGTGGGGATTTCGGCGGATGGTCCGGCGGCAACCTGGGTCCCGCGGCCTCTGGCGTGGTCATCTCGTCCTCCCCGAGTCGGGGTCGCGGCGCGTGCCGTCCATCCTGGCACTGTCCGAGATCGCCGGAGGGCAAACGCCCGCACCGGCGCGGTCACCGCCGCCGCGACGTTGACGCGGGCCCGGGGCGGGAGGCGGCCGCCGGTCAGACGGGCTCGGGGCGCCCCGCCGCCCGCCGGCGCCGGCGTCGCGTCAACGAGACCAGTGAGGTGTGGACGAGGCAGCCGAGTGCCGCGCCCACCGTGTACCAGAACAGGTCCGGGGGATTGAAGGTGGACCCGAGGACGAGGCGGGCGATGGTGCTGCGCTCGGAGAGTTCCGCAGGGACCGTGCCGAGCTGGAGGAATTCGACCGCCCAACTGGTCGCCAAGGCAACCGCGGCGGCCCGCAAGGGCGTTGCGCGCGGCGCGACCGCGACGAACAGGGCGAGGAGCAGCACGGTGTAGAGCGCGTCTCCGCCGTACTTGGCCACGCTCCCCGCTGCCACGATCCTGAGCCCCAGCCCGGCGCCGACGATGAGAACCGCGGCCCCGGCCGCCACCAGCCGGGCGCTTGCCGACTCGGCGCCGGTGCGGGCACGGTTGAGGGGTGGGGAGATCACCGGACCATGGTGCAGGACGGTTCGCGCGGGCCGTCGAGCGGGTCGGGACCGGCGGTCACTTCCGAGCCCTGTCGGCGGCCTCGGGTCGCCGCCGGAGAATGGCGGACGTCGCCCCCTTCGACCGCGAGGGCACTCGTCGCGGCCCTCCGGATCGACCGGGCGGGGGGAGAGCACGGTCCCCGAGTTCGCCCAGGGACTGCCGGAACGCCGGGTGGTCTGGTGCGACGTCGATCTCCACGCGCGTAGCGCGCGGCTACCACGGCGCCGATGGTGCCGGCCACGTCGAGACCCGCCCGGCCGTCGCGATCCGAGAGGAGCCGCGTCGTGGTGGCACGCGCTGCCGGCCGTGGACCGGCGAACGCGTCGGGCCCCCCTCCCTGCCAGGGACGGGGGCCCGACGCGTCGACCCGCGTGGCTCGCGGGCCGGGTGGTGACAGGACCTAGCGGCCGCTGTGGTGAGCGCCGCGGCCCTTGCCGGGGCCCCAGTTCTTGCTGTCCAGGATGCGACCGTGGTCGTTGCGCAGGGTGGCGGAGTCGCGCTGGTCCCAGACGTAGTTCGTCCGGTCCTGGTAGACGTCACGCAGGGTGTTCCTGCCCTTGCCGGTGTGGACCTTGACGGCGGAGTGGCCGCCGAGGAGCAGGCCGCGGAAGCGGTAGCGGTTGCCCTGCTTGTCGGTCAGCGTGTAGCCGCGCAGTTCAACGGACTTCCTGCCGGTGTTCTTCACCTCGACCCACTCGCCGTTCAGGCTGCGGTTGCTGCGGTCGTTGCGGCCGGGGCTGTCGTACTGCACCTTGCCGATCGTGATCGTGGAGTGCTTGCCGGTCGCGCCGTGGTCACGGCCGTGGCCGTCGGCTGCCGCCGGGAGGGCGGCGGACGCGAGAGCGGCGACGGAGGCCACGAGGGTGGCGATGACGCGGCGGGTGCTGCGAGAAGCAGACATGAAGATGTCACCTCAAGGACGTGCGGGTCCCCGGCTTGCTGCCGGGAACCCATACTTTGGCCCGCCCGCGAAGAGTTTTCTGGCAAAACGCCCCAAGATTGCCAAATGAAGACAAACCAGTCCGATTCTCTGACCAATCGGTGATCGGATCGGCGTGCGGCCGGCCCGGGCCCCGACGCCACCAAGGCGTCGGGTGAAACGTCGGAGACGGGTCCTACGACAGTTCCGTCGCGGGGTGGTTCGCGAAGAGCGTGCGGAAGGTCTCGGAGGGGTCGTCGTCCAGGGCCGGGAGGCTGCCGCTGAGCTGGAGGGCCGCGAAGCCGTGGGCGAGCGACCAGGCCGCCAGACCGGCGCGTCGCGCGTCTGGGCGCAACGCGCCGGGCAGTTCCTCGATGCCGGAGCGCAGAGCCCGGGAGGCGCGCTCCTTGGCGGCGGTCAGTTCCGGGTCGTCACCGTGCAGCAGTTGAGGTCGGAACATCACCTCGAAGTGGGCGGGGTGCCCGACGGCGAACTCGACGTACCGCGCCCCCATTTCGCGCAGCTTGCGCGCGGTGTCGGGCGGCACCGAGGTCAGCGCGTCGGCCAACAGGTCGAAACCTTCGGTGGCGATCGCCGTCAGCAGTCCGGCCTTGTCCTTGAAGTGGTGGGCGGGTGCGGCGTGCGAGACCCGGGCTCGGCGGGCGAGGTCGCGAAGGCTGATCGCCGCGACACCGTCGCTGCCGATGACCTGGAGCGCGGCGCGGATGACGGCCCGGCGCAGGTCTCCGTGATGGTACGTGGGGGTCGCGGCCATGGATGGCAGGTTACCCCACATCTAGGCATTGACAGGATGGCGACGACCTCGCAATCTAGGCAGTGTCAAGTTCTGGATGCGCGACTGGGGCAGCGGCAGTGGCGACGACTGGTGACAGCGAGGGAATCGACATGACGCGCGGCCTCGGCACGATCCGACAATTGTGGCAACTGCTTGAGCCGGTACACGCCACGCTCTACTACGCGCCGGAGGCGTTCGAGCAGGCGGCGGCGCTGGGTTACGCCACCGACGAGCGCTGGCCGAGCTACTTCGCCTACCGGGCCGCCCCATTGGGCCCGGTAGGCCCGCACGTGGTGAACGCGTTGTTCTACAGCCTCAGCCCGCGGATGGTGGAGCGCCACACCGCGACGGCCTGGCGCACGGCCTCGGTCGAACGGGTCCTGGAGGCACGGAGCGCCGGCGTGGACCGGGCGCTGCGCAAGCTCCTCGGTGACCGGATCGGCTCGCCGGACCTGCGCGAAGCCGCGGAACTCGCCCGCCGAGCCGCCGAGTCGGCGGACACCGCAGGCCGCCCGATGGCCGCCGCGAACGCCGCGCTGCCGTGGCCCGAGGAGCCCCACCTCATGCTCTGGCAGGCCGCCACCATCCTGCGTGAACACCGGGGTGACGGTCATGTCGTCGCCCTCCAGGCGCACGACATCGGCCCGACCGAGGCCCTGGTCTCACACGCCGCCGCCGGCGCCGCACCGGAAGAGGTGTTCAGCAGCAGGCAGTGGACCGACGAGGAGTGGAGCGCCGCGCGCGAACGTCTCGCCCGCCGCGGCCTGTTGGAAGCGGACGGCCGAATCACCGAGGGGGGCCTGCGGGTGCGTACTTCGATCGAGAAGCTCACCGACGAGCTCGCCGCGGCACCCTGGAGGGCACTCACGGTCGCCGAGACGGCACGGTTGGCGGAGCTTCTCGTCCCGCCGGTGCTCGACATCGTCGGCGCCGGGCTCCTCCCGACGCAGAGCACCCTCGGCATCGGTATGACGTACGACTACACGTGAGCCGGCCGCCCCTTGAGTGGGCCGAGCTCACGGCGGTGCGCCGAGCGATCCCGCCCCTTGAACCGCTTGCTCCCCACCCGTCTCGCGCGTGTCAGAGCATGATGAGTAGACGCGTCTTCGGCTTGAGCTTCCTGTTCACCGACCGGCTCTGCACGTATACCTCCAGCTTGGGATTGTGTCCCGCCTTCACCGAGACGGTCCCCTGGACGCCGGTGCCGAACAGAAGACTGCGCGCCGCATCGCCCGTGTACGCGCGGTCGGTGTCCTTCTCCACCACGACGACTTCCTTGTCGGGCTGGACCTGGACCCGCGTACCCAACTGGTAGTAACAGGAGCCGCGTTCGTACGTGACGCCCGGATGCGAATCGACGAAGGATCGAATCTCGACCTCCGTGTCGACCTTCAGGAGCCGGTACTTGTCGGCCGGGACCGGTTCGAGTTTCGCCCGCACGTCGTCCACCGATATGTCCTGGCCGACCGTGAACAGGTTCTTCGTGCCCCGCACGCCCTTCTCGCGGCCACGCAGGAAGCTGGTGGCGGCAGCGCGCACGGTGCCGATCGCCTCCTCGACGCCCGCCTGGGAATCCGCGTCCCAGATGGCTATGTTTCCGGCCGGGAAGCCGTAGTTCTGGGCGGTTCGCTTGGCCAGGGAGTTGGGAACGAGGATCGCGGACGTCCAGTGGCCCGGGAGCGCACCCATCTTCGCCGCGATCTTGTCGAGCCAGGGGCCGAGGATGGCCATGTCGCCGTCGTGCCGTCGGTCGCCGCCGGAGGCGTTCTCCTCGCCGTCCGTCACCACGATCTGGAGGAAGCTGTGCTCGCCGTACGCCTCCCAGATGTGGCCCAGGTCGTCCAGGGACTTCAGAGAGGCCTCGATGAGGGCGGTGGCGCCGTTGTTGACCTTGTACAGGCCCCGCATGGACGGCAGATGCTTCACGTCCATGTCCCAGACCAGGTTCTCCACGGTGTGGTCGAAGGAGTAGAGGCTGATCCGGGTCTCGTGGCCGAGCTTGTCCGACTCGGCCTTCAAGCCCGCCACGAACTCGTCGACGATACGGATGAGTTGACCCTGATGCTGATGCATGGAACCCGAACAGTCCACGACCAGCGCGACGTGATTCACCTTGTGCTGGATCTTGTTTGCGGACATGATTCTGCTCCTTCTCCGTGCTCCCCGAGTGATGTCTTCACACTATGGGGAGCCACTGACATCGGAGCTTGACGGGCCATCACCCCTGCCGACCCGCGCCGGACGCCGGGGCGCCCGGGTGTGAGACGGGGCGCGGGGGCCTGCGGCGGGAGTCGCTCCGGTGAATGGATGCCGCGGGGACCGATGACTTTCGCCGGCGCGGGCGGTCATGACTTCGACAGCGCGCATCAGCGGCGCAACGAGCACGAACGAAACGACGGAGAGGCTCACCCATGTCAGCCCCGAGCAACATCACCGGACTGGGAATCATCCTCGGCAGTGCGGACCCCGCACCGCTCATCGCGTGGTACCGCGCCGCGCTGGAGCCCTTGGGCGCCCGCTGGGACGAGCACATGCTTGTCATCGGGCAGCAGGCGATCATCGGATTCGACCGGCGCGACGACGTCGCGGACAAGGCCGCCGAACCCGGGAGGCACCTGATCAACATCACGGTGCGCGACATCCGAGCGGCGGAGAAGCACCTCGACACCCTCGGCGTGACCTGGGTCCGACCGGTCGAGGACGTGGGTGGTGGATGGATCTTCTCCACCGTCCTGGACCCGGTGGGCAACTACCTCCAGATCCTGCAGGGCCCCACGACGCTCTGAGCACGCGCGGTCACGGACACGCCCATCGGGGGTTCTCCCCGCACGCCCGTCGCGTCGCCCGTGCGGCCCCTGGTGGGGTGCCGCACGGGCGACGCGACGGGCAGGAGCGCCCGGGGGAGTGTCAGACGCCGACCGCCTCCTCCATCTCCTCTTCCTCCTCGGCCCGGACAGGAAGGGCCTTGGCCGCCGCGGCCTCGTTCGTCGCGCGGCGCCGTTCGGCCGCGGCGGCCGCGACCGTGAGGGCCAGGCCGACGAGCAGCCAGGCGGTGAGGGTCAGGACCTGGCGCACCAGGCCGTCGTGGCCGAAGTAGAGGATGGAGCGCAGGCCGCCCACGTAGCCGGCGCCGTTCCAGAAGGAGTGCAGGGCGCCGAAGAACCCGTTCTGCAGCTCGGGCCGGAACAGTCCGCCGGAGCTGGTGAAGTTGAGCATCACGAACAGCACCATCATGGCGAGGGTCGTCCACCGCTTGAGGAAGGTGTGCAGGCCGACGCCGATGAAGAGGATGCCCGCGGAGTAGAGCCAGCTCAGGCCCCAGACCCCGGCGAGGCCGTGGTGTGCCAGGTGGAAGACGGGCCCGGCCAGCAGTGCGCCGATGGCGCTGACGACACCGGAGACCCTGACGACCAGGAGGGCGCGGCCCCACATGCGCAGCGCGGCGCCCGCACCGCCCAGGACGGCCACCGAGGCGTACGAACCGATGCTGACCGCGACCAGGAGGAAGAACAGCCCCTGGCCGGTCGGGTCGTCGTCGACGTTACGGACGACATCGGTGACCTTGAGGGGGGCGCCCTGACCTGCGGCGATCGGTGTGAAGATCTTCTCGACCACGGTGGCGCCGGTGTCGGAGGCCGCCGTGGCCACGATCAGCTCGGGAGCCGAGTCACTCGGCACGTAGGCGCCGGTGATGTGGCGGTCCCGGAGTTCGGCGACGGCGTCGGAGCGGTGGGCGAGCGTCCGGACGTCGAGGGCGTCGCCGGCCTCGTTCTTGACCGTCTGCGCGAAGGCCATGGCCTGCGGGCCCTCGCCGACGATCGCCACCGGCATGTGGTGCGGCTCCGGGTGGACGAAGGCGCCCATGTACGCCAGGCCCATGCCGAGGCACATCAGCAGCGGGGTCAGCAGGTGGGTCAGTACGTGACGCACCGCGGGACCACGCAGCCCGGTGGCGACACCCTCGGCGGCGGCGCGCAGGGTCCCGGGGGCGGCGGGGCCCCCGGCGTGGTGGTGTGCGGGTGTGCGACCGGACATGCGACAGGACCTCCGAAGTCGGCGCGGGCCGTGGGTGCGGCCAGGGTCGGCAAGTAGTTGGTATATACATCTTTCGTTTCAGTTGTACTATACAACTAAAACCGAGGGAGGTCACTGTGACGACGGAGACAACCGGTACGACTGACCCGACCGGGACCAGGCAGCCGGCAGGGACCACGGGCCTGGCCGGGGCCACGGAGCCGGCTTGGGCCACGGGGCCGGCAGGCGGGAGCGGTCCGGACGGGGAGCGCCGGGACGCGGCCATAGAAACGATTCAGCGCGAGATGACCTCCTTCGCCCGGCGGGCGCGGGCGGCGGCCGCGCGGATGCACCCGGAGCTCTCCCTGGTGTCCTTCACGCTGCTCAGCCACCTGGAGGAGCGTCGGGGGTGCCGGGCCGCGGACCTCGCCGCCCACTACGCGCTGGACAAGTCGACGGTCAGTCGCCAGGTCGCGGCGCTGGAGCGGGCGGGGTTGGTCGAACGCCGCGCCGACGCCGCGGACCACCGGGTACAGGTACTGGAGCTCACGTCCGCGGGCGCGGCGGTCCTGGCCCAGGTGACGCGCAATCGGCGCGAGATGTTCCGCGAACGGCTCGTGGACTGGCCGCGCGAAGACTTGGACCGCTTCGCCGCATACCTGCTGCGCTACAACGACACCACCCAGAACGGCGTCGGGAGCCGGCGCGCGGGGTGAGGAGCGGGCGCCGTACCGCGACCGGACGGCGCCGGCAGGTCGCGATCGGGGGGAAGGTGCATGGGATGGAGTCCGCGCACGGTCCGGGTGGCGGAACGTCGTGACGGGCCGGGCGTGACGGTCCGGGCGTGAAGGTCCGGGCGTGACGGTCCGGGCGTGCAGGTCCGGCCGGACAGGGAACCGGCCTCCGCGCCGGAGATGGCCGCGCGGTGCGCCCTTCGGGATCGCGAGCCGGCGACGGAGAGCTCGGCCAGGCCGAGGGCCGGTCGTGCGGGTTGGATAGGATTTCCCGATGAGCGGCATACGGCTGTGGGGGAGTGGGCGTCGGCCGGACGGGCCGATGGCCGTCATCGTCGGGGTGGGGAACCTGCTCGTGAGCAGCGTGCTCGTCATGATGATGATCGGCGGACCGTGGTTCTTCGAGGCCACCACCCGGCAGGAGGAGACGGCCGGTTGGGAAACGGCCATCCCGATCTTCGTCGGATGGCTCGTGGGTGGACTGGCGTTGTTCCTCGTCCTGGGCATGACGCGGACTGCGGTGAGCCACTTCATCACGATGCTCTTCCCGCCCACCGCACTGGTTGCCATCCTGCTGGCTCTGTGAGGCCGGCCCGGTGCCCGATGGACTCCCGTACGACCCGCATACGCTCCAAGCGTGCGAAGGTGCCGTACCAGGCGCAGCGCAGTCATTCGATGGGCGCCGAGCGTCACGACTTTCGCCTGGGCCCCGCCCCGGCTCCGCACAGGTGGACATCTTCGAGGCCGAACATCACATCGAATTGCCTGGATGCGCTGCAAGGCAATCTGTTCCTCCACATCGCGGAGATGGGCTGTACCGACCTGTGCCTCATCGGTGTGAACGGCCCATCACCGGCCGCATGGTCACCGGCAATGCCGATGGCTTCCGGCGCCCGAACGTCTCCTCGGCCCATGACTTCCTGAGCTGGTACGAACGCCGGATCAACCACCTGGGGGACGGCAAGGACAACAAGGCACTGGGCCTCACCTCTCCGGTGACCGCCGCCGGCGCCCCCTGGGGCCCCCGGGTCAGGGTCCGAGACAGGCGATCGTGACGGTGATGCGAGACGGTGGCCCCCTCGCCCGCCGCCGTGGCCGGCCGCAACGGCGGCGTCGGTCCGTGACGGAGCGCTGCCGGCGGGGGAGAGTGGTGGCGTGGATGTCGACGCGCTGACGCATGAGCTGTACGGATTGCGGCCCCAGGAGTTCACGGCGGCCCGGGACGCCCGCGCGTCCGAGGCGCGTGTGGCCGGTGAGCGTGCCGTGGCGAAGCGCATCGCGGAGCTGCGCAAGCCCACGTTGGCCGCCTGGTGCGCGAACCTCCTCGCGCGCGCCGACGAAGCTCAGGCCCGGCGGCTTCTCGAACTCGGCCAGGCGTTGCGTGAGGCACATCGGACGTTGGCGGGCGAGGAACTGAGGGAACTGTCCGGTCGGCAGCACGTGGTGATCGCCGCGATGGCCCGCCAGGCCCGCGTCCTGGCCGGTGAGGCCGGACAGCCGGTCTCGGAGGGCGTCCAGCATGAGGTCGAGCAGATCCTCCACGCCGTCCTGACCGACCACGATGCCGCCGAGGCCTGGGTGGGAGGTGTCCTGGTGAAGGCACCACACGCGGCCGTGGGCTTCGCCGGACTGGAACCCGTGCCCGACACCACCTCACGGCGCACATCGACGACCGCGCCCGCACCGCCTTCGGCTGAGACCCGGGCCCGGGCCCGGTCGAGGGCTCAGGCAACCGCCCAGGCGAAGGCCGAAGCGAAGACGAAGGCAAAGGCGTTGGCGGAGCGGGCGGCGGGGGAGGCGGAGCATGCCGAGGCCGTACTCGCGGAGGCGGAGGCCGAGTTGAGCGACCAACGGGCCCGACTCGCCGCCCTCGAAGAGGAGATCGCGTCCCTGAAGGAGAAGCTCGCCCGTGCGGGCGCGGAACGCGATCGCCTCACGCCAGATGTCGACACGGCCACCCGACGCCAGGACCGGGCCGAACAACGGGCGAAGAAGGCACGCGAGGCAGCCCTGAAGGCGGCTGACGCGCTTGACGCGCTCCGGGACGCATCGAGTGCGGCTTCGGGCTGATCGCCCGGTGCGAGCAGTCACATGAGTGCCCGAACCCGGCTCGGTACCCGATCGCCGACGCGACGCGAGGTTCGAGCGGACCCGCGCCGCCCATCGGGCGCCGCGGGCCCGGCCTGATCCGAAAGACAGACCCTAGCGGCGGACCGACCGCCAGATGTGTTCGGGCAGTGCGCCGGCGGCTTCCTCCAGATCCAGATCCCCCACGGTCAGCCAGCGGCGGACGGCGCCGACGACCGGACCCATGACGAGGGACTCGATCATGGGGGTGGACAGTTCGGCGAGTTCGCCGGATTCCCGGTGCCCCTGGATCCAGAGGGCGATCGGTGTCAGCCGGGCCTCCTGGGAGTCACGGATCTGCCCCGCGTGGGCCATGCCCTCGCGGTCCGCGGCGACGGAGTGCATGAGGCGGGCCGCGTCCGGATGGGCCCGTACGAAGTCCAGGTAGGCCAGGACGACGGCTTGGATACCGGAACGGGCGTCGGCCGTCCCCGTCAGCGCCGTCAGCAACGTCCTCAGGAGTTGCTCCAACGAGCGGTGCGCGAGTGCGGCGACCACTCCATCGAGACTGCCGAAGTGGTGGTAGATGCTTCCGGAACTGACCCCGCTGGCCTTGGTGATGGCGCCGAGCGTGAGACCGCTCTCCCCGGACGAGGCGTAGATGCGGAGCGCCGCGTCCAGGACCTGTTCGACGGTGGCTTCCCCGCGTTGCTGCTTCGGGCTCATCGGGCAGGCGTCCTCGGTCTCGTGCGGCGGATCGCTGTGGTCCTCGTCGTGCCACAGCGTAGGACACCCGTGTCGGAAGTGTTCCCGGAGACCTTTCCGGCTCTGGAGGTGGGGCGCCGCACCGACTTCGTTCCGGCGGCGCCCCGTCGGGTCAGGCGTCCACCGGCTGCCACGCAGGGCCGGTCCCTCCCTGACGGACGTGGCCGAACACCACGTCGGCGAAGTGGATGCCGAAGCCGAGTGTGTCGGGTTCCGCCAACTCCGCGACGAGCCGGCGACGGTGGTCGGCGGTCAGGGCCGGGTCGTGGTCGAAGGCCGAGGACCACTCGGGGTGGTCGATCTGGATCGGCGAGTGCACGGCGTCTCCGAAGGCGATCAGGCGTCGGCCGCCTCCGGTGATGACGTACTCGGCGTGTCCCACGGTGTGGCCGGGGGTGATCCGCGCCCGTACCCCGGGGAAGATCTCCTGCCCGTCCGTAATGGTACGCACGTGCGGTGCGAGGGTCGCGGCCTGCTCGGCCATGCCCTGCTCCTCCAGGAGGTCGCGTCGGTCCCACTCCTGCTCGGAGATCAGGTACTCGGCGTGGGCGAACACGGGCCGGTCGCCGCCGGGGGCGGGATGGCAGGCCCAGCCGATGTGGTCGGAGTGGAGGTGGGTGAAGGCCACCGCTTCGATGTCCTCGGGCCGGCGACCGAGTTCGGCCAGGTTGTCGAGGAGCGCACCTCCGTGGATCGTGCCGAGAGGGCCGTCCGGGGCCTGGAGCGTCTGCGGCCCGAAGCCCGTGTCGATCAGGAGCGCGCGACCGCCGTGTTCCACCAGCAGGGCGCCCATGCTCGCCACGAGGTGGCCCGTCGGGTCCAGGTACTCCGGGTGTGCGGCCCACAGCTCGGCGGTGGTGTCCTGGAGCAGGTGCAGCGGCCGGAGCTGCGCATCTCCGTCCGGCACGTACGAGACCTTGGTGTCGCCCAGCCGTATCGAGCGGATTCCCGCCGCCCGGCGCAGTCGCATGCCTTCGTCAACCGTCAGTTCGATCATGGGAGTTCTCCTGTGATGCGTCGGCAGGTAGTCGTCAGGTGGTAGTCAGGTCGTCGCGATTCCCGCGGCGACGACGCCACCATAAGCATCAAGTTCGAATCATTCAAGCTGTAAATATGTAGCCTTGATGGACTTGCTAGACTGATGACATGACGACGTCCCCCGAGATGCAGGCCATCGCCGAGCGACAGCTGTGCGGTCTGGTGAACGGACTGGCGCAGAGGATCGCGGAGCACGTACGGGAGCGCGCCGCGACCCTCGGTCTCACGGCGCCCCAGGCGACCGCGCTGCGGGAGATGAGCGGGCCGATGACCATGCGGGAACTCGCCGAACGCATGAGTTGCGAGCCCTCCAACACCACCTTCGTCGTCGACAAGCTGGAGAAGCAGAGCCTGGTCGAGCGGCGTCCGCACCCGACCGACCGCCGCGCCAAGCACCTCGTCCTCACCGCCGAGGGCGCGGCGCTGCGGACGCGTCTCCTCGGGCTCCTCGCCGTCGACTCCCCGCTGTCCGGCCTCACCCCGCAGGAGCAGCGCGTCCTGCGGGGCCTGTTGGAACAGGCCGTCACCTCGCCTTGAGCCCTCGCCGGCCCCCGTCCCGCGTCAGCCAGGCGCGGGAAGGGGGCCGGTCGGGGTCGGACGAGTCAGGTCGGAACGGGCCGGGTCGGACGGGTCAGGCCGGGTCGGGCCGGGGCGGATGGGTCAGGGCAGGTCAGGCTGGGACGGGCCGGCGTCGGACGGGCCGGCGTCGGACCGGTCGGGTTCCCAGCGCAGCAGGTCTCCGGGCTGGCAGTCGAGCGCCTCGCACAGCGCGGCGAGCGTGGCGAAGCGCACTGCCTTGGCGCGGCCGTTCTTGAGCACGGCCAGATTGGCCGGAGTGATCCCGACGCGCTCCGAGAGCTCGCCCACGGACATCTTCCGCCGGGCCAGCATCACGTCGATGTCGACGGCGATCGGCATCAGATGACCTCGTTCAGCTCGGCTCGCAGGTGAGCCGCCTCCACGTCACGGGCGACGGCCTGCGCGAGCAGCATCCGGAGCACGAGCACGATGAGCGCGACCCCCAGGACCCCCGTGCCGGCCCCGCCGATCAGCAGGACCATGCCCGGCGGAACGGCCTCGCCCGGCGCCAGGACCACTCCCAGGGCGAACACCAGCAGGGCGGCCGCGACGACACTGCCCATCACCACGTCCACGTATCGGAACGCGGCGTGGGAGAACACCGTGCCGCGTTTCACCATCGTCACCAGGCGCCACACGCACACCAGCACCACCTGGATCGCGACGACGCCCAGAACCGTGAGGGCGAGGAGCGGGACGCGCAGGTGCGCGTACTCCGCGTCGAGGTCCTCCAGGTCGGTGGCGAGCAACGGAACCATCACCCCCAGTACGAACACCGTGCCGGCCGCCAGCATCACGAGCACGGCGCGCAGCGCGAGCACCGTCAGTCTTCCCATCGTCTCTCCTCGGACCTCGGATCGAGTAACGATGGAAACCTATCGAAAAACGATAGGCGCCGGCAAGTGGGCCGCGGGCTCGCGATCGCCCCGGGGCCCGGAGGCCCGACCCGCTCAGAGCACCTTGGCAAGGAAGGCGCGGGTGCGGGCATGCCGGGGGGCGTCCAGGACGGCCGCGGGCGGGCCCTGTTCGACCACGACACCGCCGTCCATGAACACGACGGTGTCGGCGACCTCGCGCGCGAAGCCGATCTCGTGGGTCACCACGATCATGGTCGTTCCGGCGCGGGCCAGGTCCTTGATGACGTCCAGGACCTCACCCACCAGCTCCGGGTCGAGCGCCGAGGTCGGCTCGTCGAAGAGCAGCACCTTGGGTTCGAGGGCGAGCGCGCGGGCAATGGCCACCCGCTGCTGCTGACCGCCGGACAACTGTCGCGGGTAGGCGTCGGCCCGGTCGGCCAGACCGACCCTGTCCAGCAGCCTGCGGGCCGTCTCCTCCGCCTTCGTGCGCGGCCGGCGCAGCGCGGAGAGCGGCGCCTCGACGACATTGGCCAGCACCGTGAGGTGGGGGAACAGGTTGAAGTTCTGGAAGACGAACCCGATGTGCGTGCGCTGCTTCAGAACCTCCTTCTCCTTCAGCTCGTGCAGCCGGCCCCGGGCACTGCGGTAGCCGATGAGCTCGCCGTCCACGCTGATCCGGCCGCGATTGACCTTCTCCAGGTGGTTGATGGTGCGCAGGAGCGTGGACTTCCCCGAGCCGGAGGGGCCGAGGATCACCGTGACCTCGCCGGCGCGCACTCTCAGGTCCACGCCGCGCAGCACCTCCAACGGCCCGAAGCTCTTGTGGACGCCCTGGACGTCGACCATGAACTCGCTCAAGATTCCTCCTTCTCGGTGCGCTGACCGACGGGACCGGGGAAGACGCTCACGTGTGTTCGGCCGGGTTGGTCCGCGACGTGTCGATCTTCGAATCGGTGGTGCCCCACTTCTTCAGGATCCGGTCGTACGTCCCGTTCTTGATCAGCTCGTTGACCGCTGCCTGGAAGGCGGGGGTCAGCGGGGAGCCCTTCTTGAAGGCGAAGCCGACGTCGAGGCGGTGGTACTCGCCGAGGAAGGTGGACCGCGCGGCGGGCTGCGCCGCCTGGTAGCGCAGGCCGTTGATCGTCGACATGACGACGTCGATGCGACCCTGCTGGAGCGCGGTGGTCACGGCTCCGTTCTCGGAGAAGACCTTGACCTCGTAGGGCTTCTTGCCCGCCGCGGCGCACACGCCCTTCTGTGCGGTGAGGGTCTTCTCGAACGTCGTTCCCGCCCCGGTGCCGATCGTCAGCCCGCACAACTGCGTGAGATCGTCGACCTTGCCGGTCAGCGTGGTGCTGCCCGTCTTGACCGCGAAGCCCTGACCGTCGTTGATGTACGTCACGAAGTCGATGGACTTCAGACGCTCGGCGGTGACGCCGAAGTTGCCCGTGCCGAAGTCGTACTTGCCGCTGCCGAGGGCGGGGAGGATCGTCTCGAAGGAGGCGTCCTGCCGTTCCAGCTTCACGCCGAGGACCTTGGCCACCGCGTCGGCGATGTCGATGTCCTGACCGGCGGGCGGCTTGTCCTGCCCGTTCGGGTAGTACGCCGAGGGCGGGGCGCCGACGGAACTGCCGACCCGCAGGGTGCCCGCCGTACGGACGCCGGACGGGAGCAGCGCGGCGATCGTGTCCACGGTGCGGACGCCGGCGACCGGGTCGTCGGCCGGCGCGGGGGAGACCTGGGCGCCCGCCACCGCAGGCGCCCCGCCGTCGGATCCGCAGGCCGCCGTCAGCGTCAGCAGGGGCAGGAGGGCGAAGGCGGCGAGAGCGCGGAGGTGGGAGCGGGTCCCGTTCCCGGGGAGGTTCACAGCGGGGAGGCCTTTCCGTGGCGGGGCGTGTTGACCGAGCGAGGTGTGTTGACGGGGCGGGGCGTGTTGACCGAGCGGGGTGTGTTGACGGGGCGGGGCGTGTCGATCGGGAGGGGCGTGCCGGCCGGGCGGGGCGCGCACGTCGCGGAGGTCATCCGCGTACCGCCGTCAGGTTCTCTCGGGGGGAGCGCGCGGCGTTCGCGGCGTCCTGTCGGGCTCCACGCGCGGCGTCGCGCTTCGCGACCTCCTCGCGGACGAGCGGGATCACGTACCGGCCGAAGTCGACGGCGTCGCCCAGCAGGTCGTAGCCGCGGGCCGAGAGGATGTCGACGCCGAGGTCGTAGTAGTCCAACAGGGCCTGGGCGACCGTCTCCGGGGTGCCGACCAGGGCGTTGGAGTTGCCCGCGCCACCGGTGGCGGCGGCGGTCGGGGTCCACAGCGCCCTGTCGTAGCGCTCGCCGGCCTCGGCGATGGCGATCAGCCGTTGTGATCCGGTGTTCTGGGGGGCCGCGGCGTGCAGGACCCCGTTGCGGTGGTGGCGTGCGAGGCCCGCCTCCCGGCGCTGCTTGATGGCTCCCACCGTGCGGTGGGCCTTCTCCCAGGCCAGTTCCTCGGTCGGGGCGATGATCGGACGGAACGCGACCTGGATGCGGGGGACGTCCGTGCGGCCCGCGGCCTCCGCCGCGGCCCTCACCGCGTCGATCTGCTGGGCGGTCTGCTCCAGCGGTTCACCCCACAGGCAGTAGATGTCCGCCTCCGCTCCGCCGGCGGCGTACGCGGCGGCCGAGGAACCGCCGAACGACACGGCGGGGCGCGGCTGTTGAACGGGGAAGACGTCACTGACGAAGTCGTGGAAGCGGTAGTGCTCGCCCTCGTGGTCGAAGGGCTCGCGGGAGGTCCAGATCCTCTTGACGATCCGGATGTACTCGACGGTGCGGGCGTAGCGCTCGTCCTTGGTGAGGGTGTCGCCCTCCCGGCCCTGTTCGTGATCGTTGCCGCCGGTGATGAAGTGCACGGCCAGCCGGCCTTCGCTGATCTGGTCGAGGGTGGCGAAGGTCTTGGCGGCGAAGGTGGGGTACGAGACGTTGGGGCGGTGGGCGAGCAGGATCTGGAGGCGGTCCAGTCTGCTCGCGATGTACGCGGCCGCCGGGGCGGGGTCCGGGGAACCGGATCCGTAGGCGAACAGCACCCGGTCCCAGTCGTGGTCCTCGTGCGCCCGGGCGAGCCGGAGCGTGTACTCCTTGTCGAAGGCCGCGCCGGAGCGCGCGGTGGTTTCGGAGCCGTCGTTGGTCGCGGCTATGCCGAGGAATTCCACGGGCATGGGGTGGCCTTTCGGGAACGGTGGTGGGGCGGGGGCGCGCTCGGGCAGGACTGAACCGCCGTATGTGCAGCACAATGTGAGGACACGTCAGGTAGGCGCGCGCGTCGGATGGGCGCAGCGCGGGCGGCGGGGCGACGGTACGGGCGTGACGACGCGGGGCGTCGGGAGGAGTGATCGGGGTCGCGCGGCAGCGCACGTCCGGGCTCGCGGCAGCGCCTTCTCACGCGGGCCGCAGCACGCGCACGCTGGTGACGCGAAGGGAGAACTCGGCCCGCGACGGGGTCACCGAGGGAGGGAAGGGCCGGTCAGACAGCCCGCTGCCGCGTCAGGCGCAACACGCCGCGGACCACACCCGACCGAAGTCGATGTAGTCGCGCGAGAACAAGCGCTGATGGGCATTCATATGACTACTTGAGCAGTACATGAGGCGCTTCGTCAAGCAAAGGCCCGCGTGCCGGACGGCCTCGGCGTACGGAACACGCACGGTTGACACCGGCATGCCACGGGCGCATACGATCGACGGAGGACGGGTTCCGCCGCGCGCGGAAGCCGTTCCGGTCGCGTTGAGGGACGCGGCGAGCGTGACGACACGAGCATCCGCTTCCCGGCGGCCCCGGCGCCGCCGGGCCGTCATCCGCGCCCGCCTCCCTCCCTTGGAGAGCCTTCCCATGGCCATCCCTTCCGACGTGTCCGACGCCGCCGACGTGTCCGACTCCACTGCCGTCCCCGCTCCCGACCCCGCACCCTCGGCCGGGTCCGTTACGAAGCCCGCGGAAGCCGAACACGGCTTCGATGCCGAGGTGCCGCCCATCGTGCCCCGCCGGCACATCGGCCGCCTGCTGTCCGCGGCCGTCGCCCTGCTGGTCCTCGCCATGGTGCTGGCCTCCATCGTCCGCAACGACGCCTTCCAATGGGAGGTGGTGGGACGGTACTTCACCACCACCGCCGTACTCGACGGGCTGCTGCTGACGCTGTGGTTGACCGGCGCGGTGATGGTGCTCGGCTTCCTGCTCGGCACCCTGCTGGCGGTGATGCGCCTCTCCGGCAATCCGGTGCTGCGCACGCTGAGCTGGGGCTACGTGTGGATCTTCCGCTCCACACCGCTACTGGTGCAGCTGTTGTTCTGGTTCAACATCGGCGCCCTCTACCCCACCCTGGGCCTCGGCATCCCCTTCGGACCCGAGCTGTTCTCCGTCAAGACGGTGAACCTGCTCGGCCCGACCCTCACCGCCGTCATCGGCCTGACCCTGCACGAGAGCGCGTACGCCGCCGAGGTCGTGCGCGGCGGGATCCTCTCCGTCGATCCCGGCCAGACCGAGGCCGCACAGGCGCTCGGCCTGAGCAGGCGCCGGACCCTGCGCCGCATCGTCGTACCGCAGGCGATGCGCTCGATCGTGCCGACCGCCGGGAACATGCTGATCGGCACCCTCAAGGGCACCAGCATCGTCAGCGTCCTGGCCGTCCACGACCTGCTGTACTCCGTGCAGTTGGTCTACAACCAGAACTACCAGGTCATCCCGCTCCTGATGGTGGCCACCCTCTGGTACGTCGCCGTCACCACCGTGCTGAGCGCCGGTCAGTTCCACGTCGAGCGGTACTACGCCCGCGGCACCTCCCGCGACCTGCCCCCCACACCACTGCGGCGGCTGCGGATCCGGCTCGCCGGCCTGCGCGCCCGGCTGCGCACGGTGACCGCGCCCGGCGGCCACTGACCCGAAATCGCGGCCGTCGCGGCCCCGTTTCATTTCACCAGGAGGCATTGTGTGTACGGCGGATGAAATCGGTACGCGCTTCTCCGCTTTCCGATATCAAGACCGTTGACACCCCCTCTCGGGGCTGCCTAGCTTACGCCGCAGATAAACGATATCGGCGGCCTCTCCTGTCCGGCATGACGGCTGCTTTTCCCGATTCTGCTCCTTATCGCAGCCGCTGGAGTGTCCTTGACCGAATCGCTGCTCCTCTCCGCGCCCGTCGCCCCCTCCGGGCCGCCCGGTCCGGCCGCGCGGGTCCTCCCGCTGCGCCGGCCCGGGCGGTGGGTCGCCGCCACCGTCGTCCTGGTGCTGGTCTCCCAGGCGGCCCACGGGCTGATCACCAATCCCTTCTACCAGTGGGACCGCTTCGCGTACTGGTTCCTGCGCCCGGTCGTCCTGGAGGGACTGCTCATCACCCTCCAGGTGGCCGCGTACAGCGCGGTCGCCGGTCTGGCGGGCGGCGTCCTGCTCGCCCTCGGCCGACTCTCCGGCAACCCGGTACTGCGGTCGGTGAGCTGGACGTACATCTGGCTCTTCCGTTCCGTGCCGCTGATCGTCGTCCTGCTCTTCCTCTACAACCTCAGCGCCCTCTACCCCACCCTCAGCGTCGGCGTGCCGTTCGGACCCGCGTTCTTCACCTTCGACGAGTCCCGGCTCGCCACCGACATCGTCGTCGCGGTGGTCGGCCTGAGCCTGTGCGAGGCGGCGTACGCGGCCGAGATCGTCCGGGCCGGTGTCCTCTCGGTCGACCAGGGCCAGCACGAGGCGGCCGCGGCACTGGGCCTGCCCCGGCGCTACCAGTTCGCCCGGATCGTCTTCCCGCAGGCGCTCCGGTCGATCGTCCCCTCGTACGTCAACCAGCTGATCGGCCTGCTCAAGGCCACCTCGCTCGTCTTCTACGTGTCCCTGCTCGACCTGTTCGGCTCCGTACAGAGCCTGGCCGGCACCTATCCCGGCGACGTGGTGCCCCTGCTGCTGGTGGCGACCGTCTGGTACGTGATCCTCACCAGCCTGGTCTCCCTCGCGCAGTTCCACGTCGAGCGGTACTACGCCCGCGGCGCGCTGCGCACCGTACCGCCCACCCCCCTTCAGCGGGGCCGGGCAAGCCTGCGCGACCTGCGGATCCGCCACCGGAAGGAGACGGCCCGATGACCGCGACCGACCTCGCCGCGACCGTCCGGCCCGCCGCCATCGAGGTGCACGACGTCCACAAGTGGTACGGAGGCCACCGCGTCCTCGACGGGGTCAGCCTGACCGTCGCGCCGGGCACCGTGACGGTGATCCTGGGCCGTTCCGGCTCCGGCAAGTCCACCCTGCTGCGCGTCCTGAACCACCTGGAGAAGCCCGAGGCGGGCCACGTCAGCGTCGGCGGCGAGCTGATCGGCGTCCAACGCCACGGGGACCGGCTCAAGGAACTCGGCGAACGGGCCATCCTCGTCCAGCGCAGCCGGATCGGCTTCGTCTTCCAGAACTTCAACCTCTTCCCGCACCTGACCCTGCTGGACAACGTCGCCGCCGCCCCGGTGGCCACCGGCCGGCTGCCCCGCCCACAGGCGCAGGCACTGGCGCGCGAACTGTTGCAGCGCGTCGGGCTGGGAGACCGTACCGGCGCCTACCCGCGACAGTTGTCCGGCGGACAGCAGCAGCGGGTGGCCATCGCCCGGGCCCTCGCGCTGCGGCCGGGGGTCATCCTCTTCGACGAACCCACCTCCGCGCTCGACCCCGAACTGGTCGGCGAGGTCCTGTCCGTGATCAAGGACCTGGCCACCGGGGGCACCACCCTCGTGATCGTGACCCACGAGATCGGCTTCGCCCGCGAGGTCGCCGACGAGGTCGTCTTCCTGCACGAGGGCCGGATCGTCGAACAGGGCCCGCCCGAACAAGTGTTGGACCACCCGGCACACCCGCGTACGCGCGAGTTCCTGAGCAAGGTGCTCTGACCTCCCCGGATCCCGGACCGGGCCCACCGGCCCTCGGCCCCGGGCGCAGCGTGCCCCCTTTCCCACTTACCTCCCCACCTCACCGAACCCTCGACGAAGGAACGCCATGCAACGCCAGTCCACCCTGCGCACCAGACTCGTCCGCGGCCTCGGCGCGGCGACCGCCACCGTGGCTCTCGCCTCTGGGCTCACCGCGTGCGGCGGTGACGCGAACGCCACCGACGCCGGCACCGCGACGGGCAAGGTGACCATCGGCGCCGTCTCCAACGGAGCCGCCCGGCAGGCCGAACTGTCCGCCCCGGTCGTGGAATCCCTGCGGGCACACCTGCCCAAAGCCGTACGTGAACGCGGGGAACTGGTCATCGGAGTCGGCGCCCTGCCCGCCGGATACCCGCCCCTCGCCTACGTCGGCACCGACCAGAAGACCTTCACGGGCGCCGAGCCGGACCTCGGTCGACTGGTCGCCGCGACCCTGGGACTCAAGCCCGTGGTGAAGAACTTCACCTGGGAGAACCTCTTCGTCGGCATCGACAGCGGAAAGGTCGACGTGGCCTTCACCAACGTCACGGTCACCGAGGAACGCAAGAAGAAGTACGACTTCGCCTCCTACCGGCAGGACAACCTGGCCTTCGAGGCGCTCAAGGAGAACACCTGGAACTTCAGCGGCGACCACCGCGACCTCGCCGGCAAGAAGGTGGCGGTCAGCTCGGGCACCAACCAGGAGAAGATCCTCCTGGAGTGGCAGAAGAAGCTCCGGTCCGAGGGCAAGGACGTCGAGGTCAAGTACTTCCCGGACGCCAACAGCGTCAACCTGGCGCTGAGCGGCAAGAAGATCGACCTCAACTTCGGGCCGAACCCCTCGATCGCCTACCACATCACCCAGACCGCGAGCGGCAACGCCCCCACGCGCAACGCCGGCTCGTTCTCCGGGGCGGGCGAGTCCCTCCAGGGACTGATCGCCGCGACGTCGAAGAAGGACAGCGGTCTGGCCGCGCCGGTGGCGGAAGCGATCAACCACCTGATCAAGAACGGCCAGTACACGCAACTCCTCACCGCGTGGAACCTGCCCAACGAGGCCGTGACCACCTCCGAGGTCAACCCGCCCGGCCTGCCCGTCACCAACTCCTGAACCCGCGGGCCGACGCCGGCCCGGGCCGCCCCACGGAAGGAGGGCCTCGTCCCCATGAGCGCCGCCACCCCCACCTCGGTCACCCCGCACATCCTCGACAACCCGGCCTGGGCCTCGCTGTCCGGCCCGCACACGGCCTTCGCCGAGCGAGCCGGCGGCCACGCCGCCCGCTACGCCCGGGACGTCGCCCCGTTCGCCGCGATCGCCGATCCGGCCGACCCCCGGTCCTGGGACGGCCTGCGCTCCCTGACCGGCGCCGACGGGATCGTGACACTGGCCGGGGTGCTGACCCCGCCGGACGGCTGGGAGCTCGTCGACACGATCGAGGGAGTCCAGTTGGTCGACACCTCCCTGCGCGCCGAACCCGCCCCCGAGGCGGTGCGGCTCGGCCCCGCCGACGTACCCGAGATCCTGGAC
The DNA here is from genome assembly GCF_044766345.1 of Streptomyces sp. NPDC102278. Lineage (NCBI taxonomy): Bacteria > Bacillati > Actinomycetota > Actinomycetes > Kitasatosporales > Streptomycetaceae > Streptomyces > Streptomyces sp. NPDC102278. The sequence goes on from NZ_JBIWLV010000027.1 coordinate 30,430, forward strand.
CTGATCGAGCTGACGAAACCGGGACCCTTCCTGCCCCGCACCGTCGAACTGGGCACCTACCTCGGCATCCGCCACCAGGGCCGACTGGTCGCCATGGCAGGCGAGCGACTGCACCCGCCCGGCTGGACGGAGATCAGCGCGGTGTGCACCCGTCCCGGAGACCGCGGCAAGGGGCTGGCCACGCGCCTGGTGCGCGCCGTCGCCGCGGGCATCCGCGAGCGGGGGGAGGTGCCGTTCCTGCACACGGCCGCGAGCAACACCGGAGCGATCCGGCTCTACGAGTCGATCGGTTTCACCGTGCGCCGCCGGCCGTTCTTCATGGCCCTGCGTGCCCCGGGAACACCGCTCAACACTGCTGCCAAGTTCTCTTAATATTGCGGTCATTGTATGCCCCCTCCATCGGGCGTAGCGTTTTTCGAAGAAATGGCTGACGGGACGAATTCGCGACCCCGCACCGGCTCATCTTCCGTACGCCGATCAGGAAGGCGCATTTCGACGTGTCCGCATCCCCGTCACCTTCTGGCACTCCGTCCCCTTCCGGTTCCTCGTCATCCTCCGCACCGCTCCACCTGGCCGTCGCGCTCGACGGCGCCGGCCGGCACCCCGCCGCCTGGCGCGAGCCCGGGGTGCGCCCCGAGGCGTTGTTCACCGCCCGCTACTGGGCCGACGCGGTGGCGGAGGCCGAGGCCGGTCTGCTCGACTTCGTCACCTTCGACGACGGGCTCGCCCTCCAGTCCACCTCGACCGACGGTCCGGACGGGCGCACGGACCTCGTCCGCGGGCGGCTGGACGCCGTCCTGACCGCCGCCCGCATCGCACCGCTGACCCGGCACATCGGTCTGGTCCCGAGCGTGACCACCACCCACACCGAGCCCTTCCACATCTCGAAGGCCATCGCCACCCTCGACCACGTCAGCCGCGGCCGGGCCGGCGTGCACGTCCAGGTCTCCGGACTGCCCCACGAGGAGCGGTACTTCGGCCGCAGGCCCGCCCCGCTGTCCGGCGCGGACCTGTACGAGGAGGCCGCGGACCACGTCGAGGTGATCCGGCGGCTGTGGGACAGCTGGGAGGACGACGCGGAGATCCGTGACGTGTCCACCGGCCGGTTCATCGACCGGGACAAGCTCCACTACATCGACTTCGAGGGCCGCCACTTCAGCGTCCGGGGGCCCTCGATCACCCCGCGCCCACCGCAGGGCCGGCCCGTGGTGAGCGCGGTGGGCGCCCCCGGGGACGGGGAGGCCTCGTACCGGCTCGTCGCCCGTTCCGCCGACATCGGATACGTGAGCGCGCGCGACGCCGCCGGGTCGGCGTCCGCCGTCGCCGCGATCCTGCGGGCCCGGGAGGCGGCCGCCCCGGGGGAGGAGCCCCTGCGCCTCTTCGGGGAGCTGACCGTCTTCCTCGACGAGGACGGCCCGGCGGCGGCCGCACGCAAGGAACGCCTCGACGCGCTCGCGGGCCACCCGTACGAGGAAGACTCCGAGGTGTTCGTCGGAACCCCCGCCCGGCTCGCGGACCTGCTCGCGGAGCGACGTTCGGCGGGACTGTCCGGCTTCCGGCTGCGGCCCGGCGTGATCGCGCACGACCTGCCCGCCGTCACCCGCGGGCTGGTGCCCGAACTCCAGCGGCGCGGCCTCTTCCGCACCGCCTACGAGGCGGACACCCTGCGCGGACTGCTGGGACTGGACCCCCACCCGGCCAACCGCTACGCCACGCCGCCCTCCGCCGGCACCGCCGCCTGACCCGGAAGCTCCGGAAGGACGAACCGAACCATGAGTACCAAGCCGCTCAAGCAGATCCACCTCGCGGCCCACTTCCCGGGCGTCAACAACACCACCGTGTGGGGCGACCCGGCGGCGGGCAGCCACATCGACTTCGACTCGTTCACCCACTTCGCGCGCACCGCCGAACGCGCCAAGTTCGACTTCCTCTTCCTCGCCGAGGGACTGCGGCTGCGTGAACAGGGCGGGAAGATATACGACTTGGACGTCGTGGGCCGCCCGGACACCTTCACCGTCCTCGCCGCCCTCGCGGCCGTCACCGAGCGGCTCGGTCTGACGGGCACCATCAACTCGACCTTCAACGAACCGTACGAGGTGGCCCGCCAGTTCGCCTCCCTCGACCACCTCTCCGAGGGCCGCGCCGCGTGGAACGTGGTCACCTCCTGGGACGCCTTCACCGGGGAGAACTTCCGGCGCGGCGGATTCCTGCCCCGCGAGGAGCGCTACTCCCGCGCCCGGGAGTTCCTGTCCACCGCAAACGAGCTGTTCGACTCGTGGAACGGCTCGGAGATCGCCGCCGACGCCGGGGCGGGCACCTTCCTGCGGGACGCCCGCGCCGGGGCCTTCGCCCACCGGGGACGGCACTTCGACATCGAGGGCCACTTCAACGTGCCCCGCAGCCCGCAGGGCCGGCCGGTGATCTTCCAGGCGGGCGACTCCGACGAAGGACGCGAGTTCGCCGCCTCCGGCGCCGACGCCATCTTCGGCCGGCACGCCACGCTGGACGAGGGCCGCGCGTTCTACGCCGACGTCAAGAGGCGCCTCGCCGCGTACGGCCGCACGCCCGACCAGCTGAAGATCCTGCCCGCCGCCACGTTCGTGCTCGGCGACACCGACGCCGAGGCCCACGAGAACGCCCACGAGATCCGCCGCCTCCAGGTCAGCGGGCAGACCGCGATCAAGTACCTGGAACACGTCTGGAACCGGGACCTGTCCGCCTACGATCCGGACGGCCCCCTCCCCGACGTCGATCCCGAGGTCGGCGAGAACACCATCGCCCTCGGGCGCGCCGGCGTGCGGCAGTTCCACGACCCCCTGACCACGGCACGGGAGTGGCGCGAGCTGGCCGAGGCCAAGAACCTCTCGATCCGTGAGCTGGTGATCGCGACGACCGCCCGCCAGACGTTCATCGGCACCCCGTCCACGGTCGCCGAGTCGATCGACTCCCTGGTGCAGCAGGACGCCGCCGACGGCTTCATCCTGGTCCCGCACCTCACCCCCGGCGGCCTGGACGTCTTCGCCGACACCGTCGTCCCGCTGCTCCAGGAGCGGGGGGTGTTCCGCTCCGAGTACGAGGGCACCACCCTGCGCGACCACCTGGGGATCTCCGTACCCGGCGTGGACCGGGAGGTCGCGGCCCCGTGAAGTTCCTGGCCATCACCCTGATCACGGACAGCGCCGACCCGGTGACGGGCGCCCCGACGCCCGTCCGCGAGCGCTTCCGGCAGGTCGTCTCCGCCGCGGTGCAGGCCGAGCAACTCGGCTTCGACGGGTTCGGGGTCGGCGAACGCCACGAGCGACCGTTCCTGTCCTCGTCCCCGCCCGTGGTCCTCAGCCACATCGCGGCGCTGACCAGCGAGATCCGGCTGTACACGGCGGTGACCACGCTGAGCCTGCTCGACCCGGTACGGGCGTACGAGGACTACGCGACGCTCGACCACCTCAGCGACGGTCGCCTGGAGCTGATGATCGGCAAGGGGAACGGCACGGCACAGCGCGAACTGTTCGACGTGAGCCCCGACGACCAGTGGGAACGCAATTCGGAGGGGTACGGACTGTTCCGACGGCTCTGGCACGAGGACAAGGTGACCGCGCGGCCGCGCTTCAGGCCCGCCCTGACCCGCGCCGAGGTACTGCCCCGGCCCTACCAGCGGACCCTGCGCGTCTGGCACGGCAGCGCCACGAGCCGGGAGTCAGTCGACCTCGCGGCGCGCCACGGCGATCCGTTGTTCTCGGCGAACGTCACCCATCCGATCGCTCCGTACGCCGAGTTGATCCGCCACTACCGCGAACGCTGGGAGCACTACGGACGCGACCCGGCCCACGCCGTCGTGGGCGCGGGCACGGCCGGCTTCCACACCGCGGCCACCTCGCAGAGGGCGGTGGCGGCGTACCGGCCGTCCTTCGAGCGCTACCTCGCCGCCCACCGGGCGCAGGGCGTAGAACCTGTCTTCGCGACCCTGGAGGACTTCGTAGAGCGGAGTTCGGCCCTGATCGGCAGCCCACAACAGGTGATCGAGAAGGTGCACCGCTACCACGAGGAGTTCGGCCACACGGTTGTGCACCTCCAGGCCGAACCCGGCGGACTCACCGACGCCGAACACCGGGCATCCCTCGAACTCTTCCAGTCACAGGTCGCTCCGGTGCTGCGCCGCTCGATCCCGGACCCCGCCTTCCCCCCTGCCCCCGACCTGTAAGGAGTACGGCCATGTCCGGCATCCCCCTCGGCGTCCTCGACCTCGTACCGATCGCCTCCGGTTCCACCGCCACCGAGGCCCTGCACCACACGATCGACCTCGCCCGGCAGGCGGAGACCTTCGGTTACGCCCGCTACTGGTTCGCCGAGCACCACCTCAACCCGGGCGTCGCCGGGACCTCTCCGGCGGTCGTCCTCGCGCTGACCGCCTCCGCGACCACGACGATCCGCATCGGCTCGGGCGCCGTCCAACTGGGGCACCGCACCGCGCTGTCCACGGTCGAGGAGTTCGGCCTGATCGACGCCCTGCACCCCGGCCGCCTCGACCTGGGGCTGGGCCGCTCGGCCGGACGCCCGCCGAAGCCCGCGCCGGACGCCGAGCCGCCCTTCCAGGGGAGGACGGCGAACGGCCTCCTGATCCCGTCCCGCTTCTCCTTCGCCCACCTCCTCGGCCACCCGCGCGTCGCCCTCCAACAGCGGCTGCTGAACCTTCCCGGAGCCACCCCGCAGGACTACGCCGAGCAGGTGTCCGACGTACTGGCCCTGCTCCGGGGCGAGTACCGCTCCCCGGAGGGCGTGGAGGCGCACGCGGTACCGGGCGAGGGCGCCGACGTACAGGTGTGGGTCCTGGGCAGCAGCGGCGGGGTGAGCGCGGAGACCGCCGGCCGCAACGGCCTGCGCTTCGCGGCGAACTACCACGTCAGTCCCGCCTCGGTGCTGGAGGCCGCGGAGGGCTACCGCGCCGCGTTCAAGCCCTCGGACGAGCTGGACCGGCCGTACCTGACCGTGTCCGCCGACGTCGTGGTGGCCGAGGACGACGACACGGCGCGCGAGCTGGCCACCGGGTACGCGCCCTGGGTGCGCAGCATCCGTACCGCCGAGGGCGCCATCCCCTTCCCGACGCCCGACGAGGCACGCGCACTGCCGTGGACGGACGCGGACCGGGAGCTGGTCGCGGACCGGGTGGACACGCAGTTCGTGGGCTCGGCGCGGACGGTCGCCGACCACCTCGACCGGCTCCAGGAAGCCACCGGCGCCGACGAACTGCTGATCACCACCATCACGCACGACCACGAGGACCGGGTCCGCTCCTACCGCCTGCTCGCCGAGGAATGGGCGCGCCGCACCTGACCCGGCCCGGCGAGGCGGCGCTCCCGCGGCCGGGTCGGGAGGCCGGGTCAGGAGGCCGGGTCACGGGACGGGTTCTTCTGCTGGGGGAAGGCGGCGGCCGTGATGCCGAGTTTCAGGGCCGCGAGTCCTGTGGCCAGAGCGCGGCGGTTGTCCGTGGTCATCGATTCGAGGGCTTGGGCGAGCGTCTGCTCACGGTTCTCGCGTATCCGCGCCAGATGTGTCCGCCCGGCCGGAGTCAGCCTCAGCGTGATCTCACGGCCGCTGTCCGGGCAGGGATGGCGCTCAAGGAAGTCGATGGCCTCAAGGCGGTCGCACAGCCGGGTGACGGAGGGCGCTGCCGCGCCGAGGAAGTCGGCCAGGGCGCGCATGCGGATGCCCGGCCGGCGGTCGACCAGGTACATCAGACGGAGCTGGGAGGTGGAGGCGGGGGCAGCCGCCGTGTTCTGGCGGGCGTTCTCCCATATGACGTCGAGGAGTTCGACGATGTCCCCGACGGAGCGGGCCTCTTCGTGGCCGGTGCCGTGCGGGTCGGTGGCCGGTACTGGCATCTGTGTTCCCTCCACACGACCGGATCGCTCGGCGCGCCGGCGCGTTCCGGCGTCAGACGCCGGTGTCCGGGCTGCCGGAGCGGGCCGGTATGGACTTCTCCGAAGTGGCGGACGGTCTCTCCGCGGTGGAGGATCCGGACGTGCCCCCTGTGTCCGTGAGGTGCTCCAGCGTACCGGTGACTTGCAGGAGCCGGTCCAGTTTCGCCGTCCGGTCGTCGAGGTGCAGGCGTAGACCCGCCGCGTCGGTGTGCCGCCTGATCATCAGCAGCACCGACAGACCGGTCGAGTCGACAGCGGTCACCTCCGCGCAGTGCAGGTGCAGGTCGCGCAGGCCGGTCCGCTCGATCAGCAGGCGGCCGACGGCGTCCAGGAGGAGGTCCGCGCTGTCGTGGTCCAGGTCGCCGCGCAGTTCGATGCGCACGGTTTCCTCCGCGTCGACGCACGTCACGTGCAGCGGGCTGGTGGGCGGGTTGGTCATTCGGCGGTCCCGGCGGTGGTGAGAGGGCTACTGGTCAAGCGGGCGGAGCCGGATCGCAGGATGCCGGCCGCGCGGGGGAAGTCCTTCAACTCGCGGCCCAGGAGCGCCAGGGCCGGCAGGAGCGAGTGGGCGGGGACACCGCGCGAGGTCAACACATCGGCGGTCCACCGGATGAATCCGGCGAACAGCTCCTCGTCGTCGGCGTACAGGGCGGTGGCGAGGAACTCCACGATGTGGGCCAGGTCCTCGGCGGTGCGTTCGCGCTGGATCTCGCTGTAGCCGCGCATCGCCGGGTAGGCGTCCTCCAGTCCGGTGAAGACCACCCGTACGAGTTGCGGGCGGGTCCGGGCGACGAGGGTGTACTCCTGGTCACTCAGGTGCGGGAGGTCGTCGATGGCCTGATGGGCCGGCTGGGGACGCGGCAGCGGGGCGCGGGCCAGGCAGTCGGCGGCGGAGCGGGCGTCGGGCGCCCAGGCGTCCGCGCCCAACAGCCGTGCGTAGCGGCCGTCGGGCCCGAACGCGGCTCCGCCCACGAGCACGGGCGTACCGGCCGCCTGGCAGGCGGTGATCGTCGCGTGCGCGGTCGGCAGACGCGTGGCGATCGAACCGGAGAGGGCGACGGCGTCCGGGCCGGTGCGGTGCAGGTGCGCGACGAGGTGCGGCATGGGGACCTGGGCGCCGAGGTAGTCGACGTGCCAGCCGCGCAGCCGCAGCACCTCGGCCAGGAGCCGGGCCGGCAGGGCGTGCCATTCGCCGTCCACGCAGGCCACCGTGACCCGGCCCCGGGTGGGAGTCCTCTGCGCCGAGGGATGCCGGGCGAGCGCGGCGACCGCTCGCTCGTTGATCGCGGTGGCGGCGTGCTCCTGCGCGACGGTGATGCGGTTGGCGGCCCACTCCTCGCCCACCCGGCCCTGAACGGGGGCGATCACGTCGAGCAGGACGCTCTCGGCGTCCAGACCCTCGTCCAGCGCCCGCAGAACGGCCGCGATCACGGCCGCCTCGTCGAAGCCGAGGGCCCCCTCCCACAACTCCTTCGCCAACTGCGCCGCCGCGGCGGCCTCCGTCTCCCGTGGGCTCACGCGGTGAACCTCCCCCGGGTGTGACCGTCCACCGCGCTCAGGTGGTTGGTGCGCGGAGCGGAGATGACGACGACGGCCATGTCGTCGTGCCGGCCCGTCCCGACCCACTGGGAGGCGAGCATCTGCACCCGCTCCACGACGGCTTCGGCGGGCATGCCCGCGCACTCCGAAAGCGCGCGGCGCAGGCGGGCCTCGCCGAACATCGTCCCGCCGAGCGGTCCGCCGCGCGCCTCGCTGATCCCGTCCGTGTAGAGGACGCACACCTCACCCGGTGCGAGCGTGACCAGCGCCGTACTGGCGGTGACCGTCGGCAGCGCGCCGACGAGGGTGCCCTGGGTGGCGGCCTCTTCGACCCGCCCGTCGGAACGCAGGATCAGGGGCGCCGGATGACCGGCACTCGTCAGGCGCAACCGCACCGCGTTCCCCTCGCGTGCCGCGGAGGCCAGGACCATGGTCGCGAAGCGGGCGTCGTGCGTGTTCAGGAGCGCGGTGTTCAGCAGGCTCAACATCCGCTGGTGGTCGTCCGCCAGGGGCAGCAGGGCGTGCAGGGTGTTGCGGATCTTCCCCGTCATCACCGCGGCTTCCAGGCCCTTGCCGCACACGTCCCCGAGCACGACGAGCGAGGACTCGCCCTCCACCGCCGGGGGGTGGACGTCGTAGAAGTCCCCGCCGATCCGCTCGTGTTCCAGTGAGGGCCGGTAACCGCCCGCGTACTCGACACCGGACACCTGGTGCAGCGACGGGGGCAGCAGTTCCCGCATCAGCGTCTCGGTGATCGAGGCCTGCTCCGCGTACAGGCGGGCGGCCGACATCGCGGCGCCGGCGCGGGCGGCGAACAGCCGGGCGAAGACCTCCTCGTCCTCCGTGAACGCGGCGCCGTCGGCATGGCGCAGGAGCACCAGGGCGCCGGCGGGCACCCCGTGCCCCGGCAGGGGAGTGATGACGATCGACCCCACCGCGCCGAAGCCGTCGGGAATGAGCCACGAGGGCGCGGCATCGGGATCGATCCAGCGGGAGGGAACGGGCGGGAAGCCCTGGAGAGCCTCCCCGAGCCCCGGTACCTCGTCGGGATCGGCGCCCACACCGAACGTCCTCGGAGTTCCGCCGCGAACACAGGCCACCACGGGCAGTTCACGGCCGCGCGACGGGGCGATCACCAAGGCCGCGTCGGCGAGGTGCTCCGCGGCCATCTGCGCCGTGACGTCCATGCACCGGTCCAGATTGAGTGAGGAGAGCAGGAGGTTGGAGGCCTGGGTCAGGAACGTCGTGCGCTCCCGCTCCATTCGCAGGGCTTCACGGGCCAGGCGGTGGTCGGTGTCGTCGACCAGCCACCACACCACCGTGCCGTCCTCACGCACCGTCGGATGTGCCTCGTAGGTACGGTCGCCGACCGGGCCCTGCACCATCGGTCTCCGATCGGCGCCGGGGCGCTGTCCGGGAACCGCCCGCAGGTACCGCGCGTGCGCCGACGACAGCCACGCGGGCACCGCGTCCGACAGCGCCGATCCCGAGCGGGCGTCCGGAAAGACCAGGCCGGCCGCCTCGTTGACGAAGAGCAGGTCCGCATCGGCGTCCGCCACCAGAACCGGGTAGGGGGCCTCGCCCCACGGAATGCCCACCGCGGTCGAACCGGCAGATGACTGGGTGGAATTCACCAAACGTAGAAGGCCCGCTGCGCGAACCCCTCACCTCATCGTCTCGAAGGAAATATCCTTGCCTTCCGGCAACCATCCTCCATCTGTCGGTCCCTTGGCAACCAGGCCCCCCTCGTGGCGGCATCCCCCACGGGACGTACACCGAACGAACACACCGCCTGCTCCCGTGCGGCGGGAACCCGGCACCGTGAGAACCGTCACCCGATCACGGCGGCCCGGGCACGGGATCCGGCGGTGTACTGCGCCTCGCGGCCGCCCCGGGCTCGGTGGCCCGCGTCTTCGCGCTGACCGGCCTGGACCAGGTGATCGCCGTGCACCCCACCCCGCAGAGCGCCCTCTCGTCCGGCGCCGGTTCACGGGAATCCGGCAACGGGACCGCCGCGCCTTCGACGCGTCCGGCGCGCGAGAGGTCGACAGGGCGATGACCCGAGTTCCGGAACGTGACATCGAAGGGGTGCACAGCCACCCGGAGGATGACCTGCAGGCCCTGTTCGGCCACTCCACGGCCGTCTTCGCCTCCCTGGCAGGCCCCGCACACAGGGCGGAGGACGCCAACGCGGCCTTCTTCAGCGCGATCGGGGCCGGAGAACCCGTACGCACCGGGACCCCGCTGAAAGCGGTGATGCCCCGACCGGAGGCACAAGGCATCCTCACCCCTGCTGGACCGGGTCTACCGGGGCGGCGAACGCCACGCCCGCGACTGGGGCCGCGCCCGGTACCGCCACCGAGGCCCCCGGTCCGTAGGCCCCGCGCCGCGCCACAGTGCGGCGCGGCGCGTCCGGGGTGCGGTCCGCCCGGAGGGGAGGTGCGATGGAGTGAGCACCCGCCCCCAGCCGACGACCGGCCGGACGGAGCGCGGTGGTGGCCGACAGAGCGGAGTGATCACCGTGAGCACACCTCCCGTGACCGCGACTGCCGTGGCCGCACCTCGACGGGCCGGGCGCCGGGGAGCCGGGCGCCGGATCGGCGTGTCCCGGGTTCTCGGCGCCGCGTGCCTCGTTCTGGCGCTCGCCCCCGCGACGCGGGCCGGGGCCGACGGCTTGCTCGTCCCCGCCGAACGGTGCACCCCGGGCTGGGTGTGCGGCTGGACCGGACCCGCGTACACCGGTGTGGTGAGCCTGGTCGCACTGGACATGCCGCGGTATCCGGAGACCACCGCCTACGTCGGCTTCAACGACGGAGCTTCGGTGTGGAACGGCGCCGGTACCTGGCGGGTCGAAGGCGCCCCCTGGGGTCGGTGCGTCACCGTGTACAACCAGGCCGGCTACACGGGACGGAGCCTGACCGTCGCTCCCGGCCAGGGCGTCGAGCAACTCGCGGCGTCCTTCGGGCACATCCGCTCCGGCCGCTTCCACACCTGCCGACTGTCCTGACCCAGACCCGGACCCAGACCCAGACCCTGACCCCGACGCGACCCGCACCGGGGGCACAGGCACGTACTACCGCTCCGCCGAGGACTCCCGCCGCCGCGTGGCCCCGAGGCTGCCGAGCAGGGAAAGGGCCTGGGCACTGGGGCTCTCCGGTTCGGCGTGGTAGATCACGACCTGCTGGCCGACGGCTCCCCGGACGTCGAAGGCGTGGTAGGTGAGGGACAGCGGCCCGACCTCGGGGTGGACGAGGTCCTTGGCGTCGCGGGACTTGCCGTAGACGGTGTGCGAGGACCAGAGCGCCGCGAACTCCTCGCTCGCCTCGCCGAGGAAGCCCACCAGCTCCGGCAGGCGCGGGTAGCGCGGGTCGACGCCGGTTGCCTGGCGCAGGCCGGCCACGACCGCCTCGGCCGCCCGGTCCCAGTGCGTGAAGAAGGCTCGGGCCGCCGGATCAAGGAAGATCATCCGGGCCAGGTTGTCCACTTCTCGGAACGGGGAGAACAGGGCGTCGGCCAGGGCGTTCGCCGCCAGGAAGTCCGTTGCCGGATTCAGGACGAACGCGGGGGTGCCGGTGAATCCGTCCAGCAGTTGCCTCAGCATCACTGCGGCGGTCTCCCTCGGCGGCGCCCGATGGCCGTCCGGCACGGCACCCGCGAGCCGGTACAGGTGCTCCCGCGCCTCGACGTCCATGCACAGGGCGTCGCCGATCACCTCGAGGATCTGCGCGGAAGGGCTGCGCTCGCGGCCCTGCTCCAGGCGTGCGTAGTAATCGGTGTTCATTCCGGCCAGGACGGCGACCTCCTCGCGTCGCAGTCCCGCCACCCGGCGCCGGCCGTGGGAGGCCAGCCCCACGTCGCCGGGCCGTAGGCGTGCGCGGTGTGCGCGCAGGAAGTCTCCGAGATCGTTGCTGGTCACCCCGACAGGCTAGGGGGCGTTGCGGTGGTGTGCCTGGGTGCGTCGTACCCCGGCACGACCTGCCCTGGCTGCTCCTGCGTCCGCGCCCCAGACTCCGGAGGGCGAACACGCTCCGGGCGACGTCCCCGACGACGTGTCCCACCACCAACGACTGGCACTTCGCCCCCACAAGGAGAACCGAGCATGACGCAGACAGGCAAAGTCGTGGCGATCACCGGCGCGAGCAGCGGCATCGGCGAGGCGACCGCCCGCCGACTCGCCGCCGACGGGCACCGGGTGCTCCTCGGCGCACGCCGCACCGACCGGCTGGAAGGCCTCGTGGAGCAGATCGTCGCCGAGGGCGGGACCGCCGCCTTCCGCGCGCTGGACGTCACCGACGCCCAGGACGTGCGGGCGTTCGTCGACGCCGCGCGCGCCGAGTTCGGCCGCATCGACGTCCTCGTGAACAACGCGGGCGTGATGCCCCTGTCTCCACTGGAAGCGCTGAAGACCGAGGAGTGGGACCGCATGATCGACGTCAACGTGCGCGGGGTCCTCCACGGAATCGCCGCCGCCCTGCCGGCGATGCGCGCACAGGGCGCCGGCCACATCGTCAACATCGCCTCCGTCGGCGCGTACGAGGTCTCGCCCACCGCCGCCGTGTACTGCGCCACCAAGTTCGCCGTCCGCGCGATCTCGGAGGGACTGCGTCAGGAGTCCGGCGGGGACCTCAGGGTCACGTTGGTCTCGCCGGGGGTGACCGAGTCCGAGCTCGCCGACAGCATCTCCGACCCGGCGGCCCGCGAGGCCATGAAGGCCTACCGCGCCGTCGCGCTGCCCGCCTCGGCCATCGCGGACGCCATCGCCTACGCCCTTTCCCAGCCCCCCGGCGTGGACGTGAACGAGATGATCGTCCGACCCACCGCGAGCGCCCAGTAGCCGGTGGGGAGCTACTGACCGGTGTCCATGTGATGAGCGCGGAGCCATTGCGCCTCGAACTCGTCCCGGCCGATCTCCATGCCCGCAAGGTCGGGGTCGAAGAAGTCCACGACGGGAGGGTTGTACGCCCAATCGTCCGGACCGCTCTTGACGGCGGTCCCGTCGCCGCCGAGCTCCACTTGACGAAGCCGGCGCCCGTCTGACCCGACCTCCATCAGATAGTCCGCCGGACCGACGCCGTCCTCGCCGTCCCACCGGCGCCGCAGGTACACGACACTTCGGTCGGCCAGGGCGCCGAAGCCGGGCCGGTCGCGCTGAGCACGGCGCTGAGTCCTCAGGGAGTCCAGGCCGTCGGGCAGGGTCGGTGCGTCGATGTCGATCGCGTTCAGGTTCCACGTCTCTGCCCGGTCGACCGTGTCCGAACGGTCGATGACCTCGACCTCGGCGAACGTCTCGACGATTTCCCGGGGCGACCTCGCATGGATCCACCACCACAATGCGCCCATGCCGTAGTCGTGCAGGACGAGGAAGCGCGTCTTGCCCGCGGCGTCAGTGTCGGTCACGTAGGCCGAGCCATGCGGCGGTTGCCCTCGCGGTGGGTGGGGAACCGGTCGGCGTCCGTCCAACGCCGGACCGTGTCGACGGGGTTGGCCACGCGCGGCGGTTCGGACGCCTGACCCATGGTGTAGGACTCCATGCGGCACAGCGTAGAAGCCGGTCAGGCCCGCCGGCGACCGGTGTCAGGCGCAGACCACGGGCGAAGTGGCCGTGCGCGGGTGCGCCGCCGCCTTCGACTCCGCACGGAGGGCGCCGACATAGCTGTTCGAGTTCGATTGCCTGACCTCCGAACACCCATAAATCTATGCCGACGGTAGTAGACATCGGGTGTCAGTGTGGCTATGGTTTCCCCCGTAGCCGAGATGAGCGAGATCTGCGGGGCCCGGCAGGGAAGAACTGCCGGGCGGCAGGACACGTAGTCGCAGTGCGCAGTAACGCGGTGCCGCGGTAACGCGGTTCCGTTGGGTGAGTGAGAGTTCCCAGAGGGAAGAACGGAGGGATTGGTCGCCATCAGGATCGCCCGGGCGGAAGTCTTGAGTCCGGGTACCGCAGGACATCGTGAGTGAGGTGGTCTCCGGTCAAGCAACCGCGATCCCCGCAGTCCGGACGGCAGGTCCGTCGGATCTGTGGAAACAGAAGGCCGGCACATCACTAGCGCCGGCAGATGGTGTGGCAGTCCCTTCGGGGCCTTGGTGCCGTACGGCACCAAGGCCCCTCGACGCGTTTGGCAGAGCGGCGCGAGGACACCAGGCGATTCGTACGGCCGAGTGGATGACGACGACCATCCCGCCTGCGCGATGGGCGGGGCGGCGGACTCGGGACCGCACCCGTTTTCCTTCGCGCCCCCTTCGTACGGGCGTGCCGGTCCGGTCGGTGAACGCGGGCCCCGGATTCCGCGGTCCGCGAGCGGCAGCGGCCACCCGGAACACGGACCGGGATACGGCAATACCTGTGACGGCGGCATGAGGGTTTAATGTCCGCCGCGCGGAAGGTATGTGCGGTAACAGCCCGAGCGGAATTATTCAACGCACTCGAGCCGCTACGGCGTGCTACTGTCGATCTCAGTTGCAGTTGTGGTTCCCAAAACTTCAAGCGGTTCCACCGGCTTTTTCGCCGCTGGAAGCCTTGCTTATTTCCGGTCCTTTCCCGGCGGGGCATCATCGCGGCGACCCGGCATCCGCACATCGCGGGTCCCGGCGTACTGCCCCAAGGGAGACTCGACATGGCGTCTGGCACTGTGAAGTGGTTCAACGCGGCAAGAGGGTTCGGGTTCATCGAGCAGGATGCCGGCGGCGCCGACCTATACGCCCACTTCGCGCACATCACCACTCCGGGCATCAGTGAACTGCTCGAAGGCCAGAAGGTCACCTACGACATCGCGCAGGGCCCGAAGGGTCCGCTGGCGGAGAACATCGTTCCCGCCTGACGCCGACACGCACTTCGTAGCTGGGACCCGCATCCCTCGGGGTGCCGGCCCCAGCTGCGGACATCTCCCGCGGTGTTCCGCCCCCGCACTTCCCGCTCGCGCCGCGACCTCGGTATCCGTGGAGTCCGGCGGCCAGGGCGGACCTTTTCCCGGCACCGGCACAAACACTTCGGCCGACGCGCTCCCTCCCCGAGCCGCGGCCCGGATTTCGCCTCCAGGGGAGTCGCCCGGCACCGCCCGTCTCGGCGTTCGTGCCCGCAGTTGTTTTTGTTTGTATTCAGACGCTTTCGCATTCCATCCGGCTCGTTCTCGTGTTTTCCCGTGCTGCTCTTCCGCCGCGGGAATTCCTTGATACGCGCTATGTCAAGGAAGGTTCTCGATGAACCCCACACGTACGAACGACCGCTCCCCTCGCACTCGCGGCCGTAGCGGCAGCACCGCCTACAGCTCGGCGGCCGGCTCGGGCCGGGGCAGCCGCTTCGGTTCGTCCTCCCCGAGCCGTTCGTCCGCCCCGAGCCGTTCGGGTGGATACGGCCGGCGGCCCGCCTCCCTCCAGGGCGAGTTCGCCCTGCCGAAGACGATCACCCCGGGGCTTCCCGCCGTGGATGCGTTCGCGGACCTCGACATGCCCGGGGAACTGCTGGCCGCGCTCACCGCGCAGGGCCTGAGCGTTCCCTTCCCGATCCAGGGCGCGACCCTGCCCAACACCCTCGCCGGCCGCGACGCGCTCGGCCGAGGACGCACCGGCTCGGGCAAGACCCTGGCCTTCGGCCTGGCCCTGCTGGCCCGCACCGCCGGGCAGCGCGCCGAGCCCCACCAGCCCCTGGCCCTGGTCCTGGTTCCCACCCGCGAGCTCGCCCAGCAGGTCACCGACGCCCTCACGCCCTACGCCCGCTCGGTGAGGTTGCGCCTGACCACGGTCGTCGGCGGTATGTCGATCGGCCGCCAGGCCGCAGCCCTGCGCAACGGCGTCGAGGTGGTCGTCGCGACGCCGGGACGCCTCAAGGACCTCATCGACCGTGGCGACTGCCGGCTGAACCAGGTCGGGATCACGGTCCTGGACGAGGCCGACCAGATGGCCGACATGGGCTTCATGCCCCAAGTCACCGCCCTCCTGGACCAAGTCCGCCCCGAAGGCCAGCGGATGCTCTTCTCCGCCACCCTCGACCGCAACGTCGACCTCCTGGTGCGCCGCTACCTCACCGACCCGGTCGTGCACTCCGTGGACCCGTCCGCCGGGGCGGTCACCACGATGGAGCACCACGTCCTGCACGTACACGGCGCCGACAAGCAGCGGACGGCCACGGAGATCGCGGCCCGCGAAGGCCGAGTGATCATGTTCCTCGACACCAAGCACGCCGTGGACCGCCTGACCCTGGACCTCCTCAACAGCGGAGTCCGCGCCGCCGCCCTGCACGGCGGGAAGTCGCAGCCCCAACGCACCAGGACCCTCGCCCAGTTCAAGACCGGGCACGTCACCGTGCTCGTCGCCACGAACGTGGCCGCCCGCGGCATCCACGTCGACAACCTCGACCTCGTGGTGAACGTGGACCCGCCGACCGACCACAAGGACTACCTCCACCGTGGCGGCCGTACCGCCCGCGCGGGCGAGTCCGGCAGCGTCGTCACCCTGGTCACCCCCAACCAGCGCCGCGAGATGACCCGGCTCATGGCCGCCGCCGGCATCGTGCCCCAGACCACCCAGGTCCGCTCGGGCGAGGCCGAACTGCACCGGATCACCGGCGCCCAGGCCCCCTCCGGCATCCCCGTGACGATCACCGCTCCGGTGGTCGAGCGGTCCAAGGGCACCGCCGCCCGCCGCAGGCGCAGGCCCGCCATGCCCGCGGCGGCCCGCCGCGCGAACGTGCGACAGCCCTCCTCCTTCGATGCGGCGGCCTAGAACATCGCCATGAGGAAGCTGACCCATCTCTGCAGGAGGTACCTTTTGACGCTCGTTCAGATGCGGCCCCACCAGTCGAGGACCAACCCCGCGCACCCGACGACGGTCGATATCGCTGACGCGGACGCCCTCCAGGTCGGCGACGACATGACCGTCGAGGTGGCCCTGTCCGTCATGGCCGGCGCCCGCGCGAGTCACCTCCTCGTCCGCGACCAGGACGGCCAGTGCGCGGGCACGGTCACCCGGTCCGGCCTCACGGCCTTCCGAGACAGCTCCGCCTACACGGACCTGGTCCGGCTGCGCGACATCCCCGGTGACCGCGGGCCGCTCGACGCGCCCGTGGCCACGGCGCCCGAACCGGTGCCCGGGCCCGCGTACGCGCCGCGCCCCGGCCGGCCCGACGCCCTGCCCGTCGCCGGGGAACAGGGCGCCGCTGCGGGCGGCTTCGCCCTCGCACGCTGAACCGCCTCACCCGGTACCACCGCATCCCGTCCCCCCTCTCCCTGTGAGGCATCATGCGCTGCGTCATCGCCCGTTTCCCGTTCGACCTCACCAAGAGCGGCGTCCTGGAAACGATGAAGGGCGTCAAGCCCGAACAGATCACCGCCGAATCCGTGATCATCGGCCGCCGCACCTACCCCGCCAAGCAGGTCGGCCAGGTCATCACCCGCCAGGACCGCCGTGACTTCAGCACCGGCGAAGTCCTCCGCGCCATGGCCCAGCTCGGCTTCACCTGCCGCGACCTTCCCCCGGCCGCCAGGCCCGCCCGCGCCGCCCTCAGCCCGCTCCAGCAGGCGTCCGCGATGCTCGGTACCCCCGTGGCCGTCTGACCCGAGGGAAACAACCGGCCGGGACCGATAAGGCCCGGCCGCCCACCGCCGTTCGCCGTCCCGCCTGCTCCGATGCCTCGGAGCAGGCGTCTCGGTTTCATCCGGCCCCTTCGACGTACGAGGCGAGGTCGGCCGGCGAGGAAGCCACTGCGGCCCGGTGGTCCGCCCGGTCGATGCCGGGCCGTTCGTGGGGTCGAGGTTCGCGCGATCAGGGCCGCAGGGCCCCGATGGTGGGCGGGTGGGACGCTCGTGTGCCTCCCTGCCGCCGTCTCCACGCGGTCGGCTACTTGGACTCGGCTCGGCCGACCGGGCGGGGGCCGGTCGTCAGCGCCTCGCACTCCGTCTGCCAGTCGTGGTTGCCGGGCTGGAACCGGCTGTGCAGGTACGCCGAGGTGAGGCGTGCCAGGGCGGCGACCCGTTCGGGGTTCTCGTCGGTGGTTTCGTCGGCGTCGTATCCGGCGATCCCGCCGAGTCCGTGCTCCGCGTCGAACAGGGTGAGCAGGCTCTTGGGCGCGGGGGAGAGGTGGTAGGGGTCCGCGTGCCAGTCGGGGCCGATGTCGGTGAAGTGCCGGGAGTCGTCCTTGTCGCCGGCGACGACCAGGGCGGGTGTGGTCATGGTGGAGAAGTCGGTGCCGTGGAGGATCGACACCCGCTCGGCCATGAACCCGTTGAGGATGTCGCCGCCCCTGCCGGGCGCGGCCAGCAGCACCCCCGCCTTGATCCGGGGCTCGATCAGGTTCACCACTTCCCCGGTGTCGGGGTCGGTGATCCGGGCGCCGAGCAGGAGACCGGCGGTCCATCCGCCGAGGGAGTGTCCGGCGACGGCGATCTTGTCGTGGTCGATCCGGCCGGCCAACCGCGGCACCGTGTCCTCGATCGTGTCGAGCCGGTCGAGGATGTGCGTCATGTCCCGGGCTCGAGAGCGCCAGAAGAACGGGGCTCCCGGGGCGTCGGCGAGCCGGTCGCCCAGCGTCCGGGAGCTGAGGTGAGTGGGCTGGATGACGACGAACCCGGCCGCCGCCCAGAGGTTGGCGATCGGTGCGTAGCCGTACAGGGAGGAGAGGAAGTTCGAGCCTCCGTGACCGTGGGACAGGAGGATGACGGGAAGACCCGTCCCCGACACGGGTGCGGTGACGCGGACCTGGAGGTCCACGGGGCGCCCGGATACGCGTAGCACCACCGGGCTGTACGACAGGACCGGGGCGGGCGGGCACAACGTTTCGGTGGTGACGGTGGATGCGCTCATGATGCGAGGTTCCCTTCTGAGAGGCCATGCCGACTGTTGGCGCCGGTCTCCTCGGACCGAGGCCGGACCGGGGCCGGACCAAGGCCGGACCGACGCCGGATCGAGGAGACCGGGGCAGGGCGAGGCGGCCGCGGCCGTGCCTGGCGGCGGCCCGCTTGGGCTATCCTGAAACGGAGCACTGCTCCGATTAATATGCGGAGCGCTGCTCCGTTTTGTCAAGCGGAAGGAGAGCGTGATGCCCCCCCAGAGCCCCGTTGAGAAGACGCCGCCCCGCAGCAAACGGGCCGATGCGCTGCGCAACCAGGAGGCGGTGCTCGGCGCCGCCGCCGAGGTGTTCGTCACCTCCGGCGTCGACGCGCCGATCCGCCAGATCGCCGCCCGGGCGGGCGTCGGGATGGCCACGATCTACCGCCACTTCCCGACCCGGGCGGATCTCGTCACCGCCGTCTACCGCCACCAGATCGAGGCGTGCGCCGAGGCCGGCCCCCACCTGCTGGCCACCGCCGATACCCCGCTGGCCGCACTGCGCCAGTGGATCGACCTCTTCGTCGACTTTCTCGTCACCAAGCACGGGCTCGCCGACGCCCTGCAGTCCGACAGCAATCGCTTCGCAGCGCTGCACACCTACTTCCTCGCCCGCCTGATGCCCGTCTGCGCCGAACTGCTCGACGCCGCCGTCGAAGCGGGTGACATCAGGCCCGGTACGCGGCCCTACGAGTTGATGCGGGGCATCGGCAACCTCTGCATCGGACGCGACAGCGACCCGCGCTACGACCCTCGCCGCTTGATCGACCTGCTCCTCCAGGGGCTGAGGCAACCCCAGAAGCCCTGATCGCCCTGACCGGTCGGGTGGCCGGGAGCCTCCGGCGACACGCCGGCCCGGTACGGGTGACGCGGGCGGATGTTCAAGGCGAGGGGCGCGGTGGCCGAAGGAGGGGGTGGCAGTCGTCCCCTCACCCAGGAGTTCCCCGTGCGCCGTTCGTCTGTGATCCTGCGTCCCGCCCTGGCCGCCGCCCTGCTGCTCGCCGCTCCCGTCGCGCTGGCGCCCGCCGCGTACGCCCACCACGGCGTCCAGGAGACGGGGGAGCGCACGGCGTACATCGTCACCCTCGCTCCCGGCGCCGATCCCGAGCGGGTCATGCGCGAGACCGGCGTCACGGACGCCCGGTACGTCTACCGCAGCGCGGTGCGCGGCTTCACCGCCGACCTGGACCGGCGGCAGCTGGCGGCACTGCGGGCGCGCCCCGACGTCATGACCGTCGAGCGGGACGGCGAGGCCGTCGGGACGCCGGTGGAGGAGGGGACTACAGACCGTTCGTGAAGAGCAGCTCGTTGGGGCTGCTCTTGCTGACGGCGCTCAGAACGTCCTTGGTGGACTCGGCGGACAGGAACTCGGCCACCTCCGCGGCCGGCGCGGCCGGGTGTGCCTGCTTGTAGAGCGCGGCGACGCCGGCGGCGTGCGGGGAGGCCATGGAGGTGCCGTTCAGGGAGACCGTGCCACCACCGAGCTTCGCCGAGACGATGTCCTCGCCAGGTGCGTAGATCTCCAGGCACGTGCCGTAGTTGGAGAAGGAGGTCTCCTCGTCCCACCGGTTGGACGCCCCGACCGTGTACACGCGGTCGGCGGAGGCCGGGGAGACCTGGCAGGCGTCCTTGGAGTCGTTGCCGGCCGCGATGACGGGGAGGACGCCCGCGTCGGACAGCGCGGTGGCGGCGTTGTTGAGGGTCGCGGACCTGTCCCCGCCGAGGGAGCCGTTCAGCACGGCCGGCTGCTTGGCGTTGCGCAGCACCCAATCCAGTCCGGCGATCATCCCCGAGTACGAGCCCCGGCCGTCGCAATCGAGGACACGGACGCTGACGAGGTCGGCCTTGCGCGCCACCCCGTACGTCTTGCCGGCGACGGTCCCGGCCACGTGCGTGCCGTGACCGTTGCAGTCCTGGCCCTGACGGCCGTCGCCGACCGCGTCGAAGCCGAAGGCGGCCCGGCCGCCGAACTCGTCGTGGGCGTAGTCGATGCCGGTGTCGAGGATGTACGCGGTCACCCCGGCGCCGTTGCCCTGGGGGGTGAACTGGCCGTCGCCCCGGCCGTTGGCCTTGTCCCACTCCCGCTGGTCGATCCGATCCAGACCCCAGGACCTGGACGGAGCCCGGGTGCCCGGCGCGGTGACCGGGTGCGGCGGAGCCATCACCCTGACGTCCTGTTCCACCCCCTTCACGCCCGGGTTCGCCCGGACGATGTCCAGCTGGAGCTTGTCGAGCGGGGCGGCGAAGCCGTTGATGGCCTTGCCGTAGACGAACGTCGGCTTCAGCTTCAGCCGCTGCGTGAGCTTGGCCGCGTCCACGCCCGCCCCGAGCGTCACGATGTAGGTGCCGGGCACCCCGTTGGCGGCTGCCGTGGTCAGCGGCGCGGGGGTCGGCTCCGGGGCCGCGGGGGACTGGGACGCGGTGGCGAGGGGGGCGCCGAAGGCCAGGGCGGCGGTGACGGCGGTCGCGAGCGCGAGCTTGGTGCGTGTGGTCATGCCGGCGAGTGGATCATGCAGAAACGATCAGGGTCCACGACATCGCCCGGTGGTTCGGGCGCTGTCCGAGGCGTACCTGAATGCGCTCCGCCGAGCGGGCGCCCCGACCGACCCCGCGCCACCCCCGCCGCCGCGCGGTCGGCGGGCGGCGGGGGCCGGCGGGGGTCGGACGGCCCGGTCGTGCGGGGCCGGACGGCTCCGTCACGCGGGGGTGGGTGCCGGTGGCACCCACCGGTGGGTGCGCGGGGCCTGTGACCGTACGCCGTACTCGCCCTTGAGTTCCTCCGGGATGGCGTACTGCATGACCCGGCCGCGGGTGAGCGAGGCGAGTTCGAAGGTCGTGAGCAGGGCGCCGGCCTTGTCCAGCGCCCACTCGCCGAGCGGGCTGCTGTCCTCCACGGTCTCCAGCAGACCGAGGACGACGGGCACGGCCTTCGCCGCCGTGTCCCAGGGGCCGCGCGGGATCTCCAGCCAGTCCGCGATCGTGGGGCCGATCAGGAAACGGATGGTGGCGGGGACGATCGGGTCGAAGAGGGTGCCGGGAACCACGTCCTCGTACATCCGCATCAGCTGGTTGTTGAGCCGGACCCCGTCCTCGGAGGGGCCGAGGTTGCGACTGAGGTACAGGTCGGCGAACGCGCGGGCCTCCGTCAGGTTGTCCGGCGTGGCCGTCATGTCGCAGCCCAGGATGGAGCCCACGACCCGCCAGGCGTAGTAGTAGGCCTCTGCTCCCTCTTCGCTCATGTGGATGCCGAGGCGGTGCATGGCGTCCAGGACGAGGATCGAGAAGCAGATCTGCCCACCGATCATGTCTTCCTGGCAGAGCGGGACACCGTCCTGCGCGATGTCCCAGCGCCCGGACCTGGTGAGGTGGTGACGCACCGCCGCGTGCAGCAGCCGGACCTTCTGGGCGGCCGGGATGAACTTGCTGCCCTCCTCGAAGGCATTGGTCTGCATCAGGTAGGTGACGAACTGTCCGGTGTTCGCCATCCGGCGCGACGGATAGTCCATCGAGTGCGTCGAGGCCAGTAGCTTGGCGACGCGCGGCACCGCGTACGTCGCGGGCATCGCCGCGAAGGACAGGCCCGTGTTGATGTGCGCGGCGTTGTCCATGAAGAACAGCCGGGCGCGCTCCATGATGTCCCAGTCCACCCACTTGGGCGGCATGCCGGTGGCCTCCAGGAACGACACCGCCGACGGGGGGAGCCCCTCGGGCAGCTTGTGGCCCGCGGTGCTGAAGAAGCGCATGAGGGTGTTGAAGTCCCGCACCTCACCGCGGTCGAACATGGCGGCCACGGTCTCGTCGGCGAAGGGATCGCCCTGTTCGCGCAGCTGGTCGAGCTTCGCGTCGGTGTAGCGCGACCGGGTCTCGGTTGTCACGTCGTGCTCCTCGTATTGCTCGTGCCGGTACGGTCCCGCCCGGCGGATTGTCCACGGGGCTGTTCAGAGGGTCCGTGCGGTCGCCGAGCCGGCCAGGGCGCCGAGCGCCATCCGTACGTCCACCGGCAGTGCCACGGAGTCCAGCGCGCTCCGGGCCGTCGCCACCCGGTCGGAGATCATGTCCTCGACGCACTGGCGGGCCCCGCATTCGTCCATCAGCCGCCGCACCAGCGCGGCGTCGGACTCGTCCAGGGAGGGGTTGTCCAGGGTCTTCTCCAACAGCGCCCGGTCGTGCGCGTCCAGCAGGGCGAGCGTCGTGGCGAGCAGCGCGGTGGGCTTGCGGTCCCGAAGGTCGTCCAGGTTCGACTTGCCGGTCTCGGCGGGGTCTCCGAACGTCCCGATCAGGTCGTCACGCAACTGGAACGCCTCGCCCAGGGGCAGCCCGTACGCGGTGAAGGCAGCCATGACCCGGCGAGGCGCGCCGCCCAGAGTGGCCCCCATGTGCAGGGGACGCTCCACCGTGTACTTGGCCGTCTTGTACCGCGCGACTTCCAGCGACTCGGCAACCTCGGGTGCGTCGGAACCCGTCCGCAGGACCTCCAGGAACTCGCCCGCGACCGTCTCGCGCAGCAGCGTCGACCACAACGGGACCGTCCGCGCCACATACGCGCCGGGCAGCCCGCAGGTGGCGAAGACCTGGGCCGCGTATCCCATCAACAGATCGCCCAACATCATCGCCAGCGCGGCGGACCGCTCCTGCCGTACGACCCGGGTCCGCGCTCCGGCCCCGCCCCACCGGCCGGCACCGCCTTCGGAGAAGGCCGCATGGGCGGTGGGCACGCCGTGCCGCATACGACTGTCGTCGATGATGTCGTCATGGGTACAGGCGGCCGCGTGCACCAACTCCATGGCCGCGGCGGCCCTGATCACCCCGTCGCAGTCCGGCTGGCCCGCGGCCCGCCAGCCCCAGTAAAGGAACGCGGCCCGCATCCGCTTGCCGCGCGTCAGAGAGCTGCGCAACTGGTCACAGAGGGGGCCGAGTTCGCCGGACAGCCGTAACAGCTCGGCCTCCTCCTCGTCGACCAGCCGACGCAGGTGGGCATCGATGCGCCGCCGGAACGCCACGTCGTCATGCATGGGCGGGCCCCGTGCTCGGTGCCGTACCGGTACTGGCGGCCCGGGCCCGCCGCTCGGCGGCCCGGCGTGCCATCAGTTCCAGATAGTTGTCGTCGTCCGCCGCGACGACGCGCCGCGAGGCGAGTTCCCCCCGCGCCCGCAACTCCTTCACCCCGTCGGCGACGAGTTCGCGCAGATCCGAACGCCGCACCACGTCCTCGCCCCGGCCCGTGGCCTGTCGTACCTGGTCCAGCGCCAGATCGACGGCTCCCAGAGCGAGCAGACCGACCTCCTCCAGGGCCGCGAACGGACTCCAGGGCGCCGCTCCGCCCTGCCGAGCCTGGTCGGCCTGATCCCGCGATTCTCCGGTCATGCCCCGTACTCCTCTGCCGGTAGATCATCAAGGAACGCCCAGTCAACCGGCAGCGGAACCCCCCGCGACCCGCGATTCCCCTCCGTCCCACGTCAGAGGGATACGAATACTCCCAACGAGTGAGTTGTCCGATGAGCGGCGGTGCTCGTCCGCGCGACACTGGAAGGGTGGCGGACAACGAACGGCAGACGGACCGGCGCTTGGAACGAGCCATCCTGGAACTGCTCGAACGCCGTGCCCCGACCGCGACGATCTGCCCCTCCGACGCCGCACGGGCGGTGTACGCGGGGGATGACGACGGCTGGCGCGCGCTCATGGAACCCGCCCGCAGCGCGGCCCGGCGGCTGGTCGAGGCCGGCGAGGTGGAGATCACCCAGGCGGGCCGGCCCGTCGACCCGGCAACGGCCCGCGGCCCGATCCGAATCCGCCGCGCCCGCTGACGGGGCACACCGGGCGCGGCCGTGTCCGTCCGGCGCGGGTGAAGTGATCCGGCAAGGAGGGTTTGCGGTCGGCGGACCGTGGCAGACGGCCTGAACACCACTGCTCGGTAAAGAAGTTGTGTATCGGCCGACTCCAGGAAGGGACCATCCCATGTCCGACGCGTACCACTCCCCGAACGACACCCACGCCCACCACACACCCGCTTCCGCGCCCACCACGGGCCGGGGCGGCCTGGCCGTGGCCGCCCTGGTCACCGGCATCGCGTCCCTGCTGCTGCTCTGGCTGTGGTTCGTGGGCATTCCGCTGGCGCTGGTGGCCATCGGCCTGGGCATCGCCGCCCTCCGCAGAGCCCGCGGCGGCGCCGGCGGCCGTGGCATGGCCATCACCGGCCTGGTCCTGGGCGCCGTGACCGTGGTCATCGCGGGGATCCTGGTGGCCGTCGGCGTGTCCATCCTCAATTCCGACGAGGGCAAGGACCTGCGGTCCTGCCTGGACAGCGCCCAGACGCAGCAGGAGCAGCAGGACTGCTCGAACCGCTTCAACGACGACATGAACAACTGAGCCGGTCCCACCCACCACCAGGGCCGCCACCCTGCCCAGGGCCGCCACCCGGCCGCAGGGCCGGGTGGCGGTGGGGCGATATGGGGCGTCTTCCCGGCCCCTTGAAGGTGTACGAATGATGACATTCGGTGAGATTCGGACGCTCTGAGGGTGAGCCGCCCCATAGGACCCACGTCACATACGAGCCGCACTAGTAGCTCCGAAGGAGGCTGCCCATTCCCCTCACCGGCTTCCACCGCGGAGAAGCCCCGGGTCTCTGGGGGTCACAGGGTCCCGGGCTACGAGGGCGGGTAGCAGGAGGGGTCGTTGCCAGGCCGCCGGGGCGTCTGTAGAACTGGATGAGTCGCCAGGCGGCACGGGTGCTTCACCCGCCGCCGACGAACCCCTCTCCACCGCGTGAGTGGCTCACGCACGTCCTCGGCGTGCGGCGACCGCCCTTGTCCCCTTCGAAAGGTCTGTCCGTGTCCAACTCCGTCATCCGCCGCATCGCCGCTTCGAAGAAGTCCCTCGCGGGCACCGTCGTCGCCCTCGGTGTCGCCGGTTCCATGCTCGCCACGGTGCCCGCCCAGGCGGCCCCGACGAGCGCCAAGGCGATCGCCCAGCAGATGATCAAGGACCCGGCGCAGTTCGCGGCCTTCAACAACATCGTTTCCCGTGAGAGCGGCTGGAACCACACCGCCACGAACTCCTCCTCGGGCGCCTACGGCCTCGTCCAGGCCCTCCCGGCCTCGAAGATGTCCTCCGCCGGCTCGGACTGGAAGACGAACCCCGCCACCCAGATCAAGTGGGGGCTGGACTACATGAACTCCCGCTACGGCAGCCCCGTCGGCGCCTGGAACTTCTGGCAGGCCCACCACTGGTACTAAGCCGGTGGCAGGCAGGAGAACGCACGAAAACGCTCGGCCCGGGAACTCCCGGCCGAGCGTCTTTGCGTTCGCGGCCGCCCCGCCCCGCCCCGCCTCGCCCCGCGCCACGTACTGACGCCGTACCGCGGTCACGGTACGGCGTCAGTGCGCGCTCAGGCGCGCAGGGTGGAAACCGGGTCGCTCCGCGGGTCAGTCCGTGAACACCTGGACGACCCTGTCGCCGGCCACGGCGACGCCCGTCTTCTTGAAGGCGCAGTTCTTGATGGCGCCGGCGTGGGAGGCGCTGTTCAGCCAGCCGTCCACGTGCTTCTTCTCGTCCACATTGCCCCAGGCGATGTTCTCGGCGTGGTTGTTGAACGTTGCTCCGGCCTTCGTCAGCCGGTCGGCGATGCTGGATCCGTCCGAGCCCTTGTGGTTGGTCGTCGTGTCGTCGGCGTACTCCTGCGCTGCCGCCGTGATCTTCGGGTCAACCGTCAGGGGCGCGCAACCGGCGTCCGTGCGTGCCTTGTTGACCATTTCGAGGATCTTGCTCGGGTCGCTCGCAGTCGGGAGCACGGTGTGCGCGCCCGAGTGTGCGGACGGGGCGGCGGTGGCCGCGGTGGTGGCGCCGACGGTTCCCGCGAGTACCAGCAGGGAAGACGCACAGGCGATGGTGCACCGTCGCTGTATTCGACCAGATCCGGAAGCCATGGGGTACCTTCCTTCGTTCGGCTGGAGGTGGGGGCCCAGCCGTCACGTCACCGCTGGACCTCCAAGACCCGAGTCTGCGCCGAGGTCGGCCCACCCGCATCTTCCGACACCGAAACCGCAGGTGGGAGGCGGTGTGGGGGCGGGCGAACAGGGTCTGGGGGGCCGGGGAGGAAAGCTCTACGGGCGGGTGAGCCCCCACGTCTGCAGGCTGTAGGGACGCCCTTTCTCCTCGCCGGTGATCAGCGGTACGTCGAGCAGTTGAAACCCGGCCTTGGTGGCCACGCCGACGCTGGCGGTGTTCTCGGCCTCCAGCTCCAAGATCAGCTGCTCCGTGCCCAGTTGCTCGAAGGCGTAGGCGGACATGACCCGCACCGCGCGCGCGGCGAGTCCCCGGCCGCGGTGTGCCGGTCCGATCGCGTAGCCGACCTCGGTCCCCTCGGGGGCACGCCGCAGCATCACCTCGCCGAGCGGTGCGCCGCCGTCGAGGGTGATCGCGAGAAGGATCGTCGTACCGTCCGCCCGCAGCTGCCGGGCCCGGACCAGGCGGGCGCGGGCTGCGGCGTCATCGAAGGGGGACACGATCGGTGTCCAGTACGCGATGTCGGGGTGATCGAACAGTTCGGGCATCGCCGCCAGGTCCGTCTCCGTCCAGTCACGCAGGACGAGACCTTCTCCCGAAAGCTCGATCCGCTCCGGAAACGACGATGCAGTGCTGCTCATGATGAGGGACCTCCGTGGCCTGTTCGCGACGAGGCAGCGTAACCGTGAGCAGGCATGAGCGCACCATGATTGCCGCGGCACGCGGCACGCGGCACTCGGCACCGGCACACCGCACCGGACAGGGCCCTCGGCACGCATGCGAACGCGACGCATCCGCTAGGCGAGCGCGGCTCGTACGGCGGCCGCAGCGTGGATCCGCGCCGTGGGGAAGACGGGCACCGGACTGTCCTCGGCGCCCACCAGCAGCTCGATCTCGGTGCAGCCGAGGACGATCCCCTCGGCGCCGGCCGCCACGAGGTCCCCGATGACCTCCCGGTACGCGGTCCGGGACTCCTCCCGTACGACGCCGAGGCACAGTTCCTCGTAGATCACCCGGTGGACCAGGGCCCGCCCCTCGGCATCCGGCACGTACACGTCCAGCCCGGCCGCCGCGAGCCGCCCCCGGTAGAAGTCCTGCTCCATCGTGAACGCCGTCCCCAGCAGGCCGACCCGGTGCAGGCCCTGTGCCCGCACCGCGTCCGCGGTGGCGTCGGCGAGGTGCAGCAGCGGAATCGAGACGGCCGCCTGGACCTGGTCGGCGACCTTGTGCATCGTGTTCGTGCACAGGAGTACGAGGTCCGCGCCGGCGGCCTCCACCGACCGGGCGGCCGCCGCCAACACTTCGCCCGCCTCGTCCCAGCGGCCCCGCGCCTGGAGCTGTTCGATCTCCGCGAAGTCCACGGAGTACAGCACGCAGCGTGCCGAGTGCAGTCCGCCGAGCCGCTCGCGGGTGAACTCGTTCAGCAGCCGGTAGTACTCGGCCGTCGACTCCCAGCTCATGCCGCCGAGCAGGCCGATCGTCTTCATCGAGATGCCATCCATAAGTACGACCCTAGCAAGACGCCTATGTGTATAAGCGTCCCTATGGGGGTGCGTCGTCGAGCGCCATGGCTGCACGCCGCATCTGGACCTTCCGCTCCTGCACGGCGGACTCGGTCGTGCTCACCAGGGGCTGCGTACCCTGATGTCCAGGGCGCGGACGTGGCGTTGAGCCTGCGGGGAGAGTTTCAGCAGCAGGTCCTCGCCGAGGACGCGGTCGCGCCGCAGGATGGTGCACAGGGCGTCCAGTCCCGCCTCGGCGACCTCCAATTCCTCGTCGTTCGCGGCATGCACCAGGGCCGCCACCACGGGTCGGGAGCGCAGTCCCGCAACTGCCCTGGCCATGCGGGCGCGTTGCTCGGCGGGGACGGCGGGGTCGGCGAGTGAGCGCAGGACGGCGGCCGTGTCGCGGGAATCCTGTCGGGGCAGCACCCACAACACGAACACGAACTGCGTGGCCACGATGATCAGGTACTGCGGCAGCGCCAGGATTCCTATCGGCAGGAGCGGAACCAAGGGCAGTGCGACCATCCAGCCGCCGGGAATCCGCAGGGCGCCGCCGTCCGCCGGCTCGTACCGTCGATCGGCGAGCAGGCTGATCACGAACATGGTCGCGATCGTGAGGAGGGGGATGCCCACCAACCCCGTGCGCATGCCCAAGAGGAGCTTTGTACTTGGCAGTTGGTCGCTCGGCAGGGACACCGCGACCACGGCCGTCCAACCGCCGAGGGCCGTCAGGACGTACCGCTGCAGGGAGACGCGCATCCACCTGCCCGGACTCATCGCACCCTCCCGAGAGTGAGTGTTGCTCCCGCGGAAGGTGGATCCGCCACCGACCTGTGCACAAAGCCCCCCGACGATGATGACTTGAACGCGTTCAAGTCATCATCAGTGTAGGCCGGATCATCGGCCCGGTCGATGCCCGACCCGGTTGCCGTGTTCGGTCGTTGCCCGGTCTGCCGAGAGCTTCAGTACGACGGCGCTCACGGGGAGGACCGCGATCATCAGCGCACCACAGCCGACGAGAAGGACGGGGGCGCTCGTCCGGTCGAGGAGGAAGCCGCCCAGTGCCGCTCCGAGGGGGGACGCCGTCAGGAGCACGGCGCTGCGCGCGGCCAGGACCGTGGTGAGCGTCCCGGCGGGAGCGCGGCCCTGGATCAGGGTGATGGAGAGCGCGGAGTAGGGGCCGTAGAGGAGTCCGGCGAACGCGAAGCCGATCATGGAGGGCGCGGGTGAGTGCGTGAGGGCGAAGGGGAGCATGCCGACTCCGTGGCCCGCGATGATGCCGAGTATCGCCGGCCACAGCGGCAGCCGCCGGGCCGTACCCAGCGCGAGGGCGCCGACCACGGCCCCGACACCGAACGCGGCCCAGTAGGCGCCGAGCAGCCCCGCGCCGGCGCGGAGGTCGTGGATCACGAACAGCGGCAGGGCGACTTCGACGGGGCCGAACGCGAGGTTGAACACCCAGGTCACGACGAGCAGCCCGAGGAGTTCGGGCCGGCGGAGCAGAATGCCCAACCCCCCTCCCGCCCCGCCGGCCACCGGTACCGCCACCGGCGTGGACGAGGGAGGCAGCACCACGCGACCGACCTGGAGGGCGAGCACGGCGAATGTGACGGCGTCGAACCCGATGATCCATACCGGGGACACCGCTCCCACGAGAAGCCCCGCGAGGGCCGGGCCCGCGATGGTCGCGCTCCACAGACTGGTGCTGAGCACGCTGTTGGCCGTCAGGCGCTGATCGTCGGAGAGCAGGGGGACGAACAACGCGTGCTTGCCGGCCTTGCCCCAGGCGTGCAGCAGCGAGGAGGCGGCCAAGAGGCCGACGTACACGACCGGTGTGAGCAGCCCCGCCACGTGCGCGAGCGGAACCGCCCCCAGCAGCACGGCCCGTAACGCGGAATCGATGACCAGGAGCCGCCGTGCCGGAAGGCGCCGCATCCACCGTCCCAGGACCAGCGCGCCCAGCGCACCGGGCAGGACGTACGCGGCGACCGCGATGCCGGCCAGCGTGCCCTGGCCGCCGTCGGGCCCCAGCGCGAACGCCGACCACGCCACGGCGACGACGGACATGCCGTCACCCAGGTCGGACAACGCGAAGACCGGCAACAGCCGCCGAAAGGTACGGTCGGCGAACAACGAGCGGTAGGGCCCGGGCACCACACGTCCCGGAGTGGTTGAGAACATGCGGATCACGGTCGTCCTTCAAGCACGCTTGAAGTCAAGGCCGGACAAGAAGCCACGACGGGACAAGGAAGAGGGCGGCATGCGGTACCTGCCCATCGGTGAACTCGCGGACAAGGCCCGCGTGCGCGCGTCGGCACTGCGCTACTGGGAGGAGCGTGGCCTCCTGCCCGGCTCCCGCCGCGAAGGCGGACGAAGGACGTGGCCGGCGACCACCGTCCGCCGGGTCGCCCTGATCAAGATGGCACAGCGGGCCGGGTTCACCCTCGCGGAGATCACGCAGCTGTTGGCCGGGAACGCCACACCCTCCGCCACCCGCCAGTGGCGCGACATGGCCACGCGCAAACTTCCCGAACTCGACCGACACATCGCGCAAACCCGTGCCCTGCGGCAGGCGGTCGCGGACTGCCTGGAGTGCGGCTGCATGAACTTCGACCAGTGCGCATTGCTCCAGACCCCGGACACGGCGCCATGACCGCGGGCGCGCGTCGCCCGCCACGACTCGACGCCGCCGGTCAGCACTGGTGAACCGGGAACCGGGCTATGCGCTCAGCCGGGCGGGATGCGGTCCGGGCCGAGAGTGCCGCCCCGGCGCCCGATGACGGGCGGGCCCCGCGACAATCGCCGCGCGGTGCCGGGCGGGAGCGGTCGGGGCGGGTGCCACCTCGGGAGGCCGGGTGCCCGCGGGCTGTGGCGGCCGGTCTTCCGCGAGCGATCCGAGGAGGAGCTCCTCGTACCTGCCGAGCGCGAGGACGCCGCACAGGAGGGCGGGCAGCAGCACGATCACGGTGATGAGCATGGACGTCCCTTCGGCGGCTGTTTGTCCCGCGTCTGCCCGCGACCGCGCGGGGGAAGCGTCCGAACTCCAACGCGCGGCCGCGCCGCCCCTCCGCACGCGGAGCCCCCGCCCCGTCCCGGTCGGAGTCAGCCGCCCTGCGGGGTGTGCCCGGCCGGGACGGTCTCCTCGGGTGCCACCGGCTCGGGCGGGGTGCCCCGGCCGAAGGGGCTGCCGCCCAACGACGACCGGTCGTGGGGTGCGAGCCAGCCCGACAGGTCCGGGCCGGCGGGCACGATGCCGGTCGGGTTGATGTCCCGGTGAACCAGGTGGTAGTGACGTTTGATGTGGTCGAAGTCGACCGTGTCGCCGAATCCGGGAGTCTGGAACAGGTCGCGCGCGTAGGCCCAGAGGACCGGCATCTCGGACAGCTTCCGCCGGTTGCACTTGAAGTGGCCGTGGTACACCGAGTCGAAGCGCACGAGCGTCGTGAACAGCCGGACATCGGCCTCGGTGATGGTGTCACCGACGAGGTAGCGGGACGTGGTGAGCCGGTCGGCCAGCAGGTCGAGGCGGGCGAACAGGCGCTCGTACGCGGAGGCGTACGCCTCTTGGGAACCGGCGAAGCCCGCGCGGTAGACGCCGTTGTTCACGTCCTGGTAGACCTCGGCGTTCACGGCATCGATCTCGGGGCGCAGGTCCGGAGGGTACAGCTCGGGGGCGCCCTCGCGGTGGTGCTCGGTCCATTCCAGCGACATGTCGAGGGTGATCCGGGCGAAGTCGTTCGTCACCACCTTGCCCGTCGGCACGTCCACGATCGCCGGCACCGTGATGCCGCGGTCGTATCCGGGGTCGCGGGCGAAGTACGCCTCTTGCAGCCGCTCGATCCCGAGCACGGGATCGCGGCCCCCGGGGTCCAGGTCGAACGTCCAACTCCGCTCGTCGTGGGTCGGGCCGGCCACGGCCATCGGCAGCGCGTCCTCCAGGCCGAGGAGCCTGCGCACGATGACCGCGCGGCTCGCCCAAGGGCACGCCCGGCTGACCACGAGCCGGTACCGGCCCGCTTCGACGGGGAAACCCTCGCGGCCGTCCGCGGTGATCCGGTCGGTGAGGTAGCGGCTGTCCCGCGTGTATGCGGTGCCGGCGTTCACGTAGTTCACGAGGTGCACCTCTTCCGGCTGTCGGCCGGCCGGCCGCGAAGGGGGAGCCGCCGGGCCGGCCTGCTCTTGTCTGCTGCGCTCATCTGGTCCCGCCTGCCCCGGACACGGCTCCGGACGCACACCCCCGGGCCCCGTGTCCCGGCCCGGGCGGCCACCCGACGCGGGGCCGGTCGGCCGGGGGCGGCCGACCGGCACAGCGCGATCAGGCGAGGTCGAACCGGTCGAGGTTCATGACCTTGTCCCACGCGGCGATGAAGTCACGCGTGAACTTCTCTCCCGCGTCCTGGGACGCGTAGACCTCCGCGATCGCCCGGAGCTGGGCGTGCGAACCGAAGACGAGGTCGACCGCGGTGGCCGTCCACTTCGTCTCGCCCGTCGCCCGATCCCGACCTTCGAACACGTTCTCCGTCGCGTCCGAGGCCTTCCACACCGTGCCCATGTCGAGCAGGTTGACGAAGAAGTCGTTGGTCAACGTCTCCGGGCGGTCGGTGAACACACCGTGCGGGGCCTGCCTGAAGCCGGTGTTCAGGGCGCGCATGCCGCCGATCAGGACCGTCATCTCCGGTGCGGTCAGGTTCAACAGGTTGGCGCGGTCCAGCAGGAGGGTCTCCGGCGACAACTTCTCTCCCGTCGGGAGATAGTTTCGGAACCCGTCCGCCTTGGGTTCCAGCACGGCGAACGTCTCCACGTCGGTCTGCTCCTGCGAGGCGTCCGTGCGCCCCGGTGCGAAGGGGACCGTGATGTCGTGCCCGGCGCTCTTGGCGGCCTGCTCGACGGCCGCGCACCCGCCCAGGACGATCAGGTCGGCGAGCGAAACCCTCGTCCCGCCCGCCTGCGCGTCGTTGAACTCGTGCTGGATCCGCTCAAGGGTCCGCACCACCTCGGCCACCTCGGGCAGGTCGTTGACCTCCCAGTCCTTCTGCGGTGCGAGCCGGATCCGGGCCCCGTTGGCCCCACCCCGCTTGTCGGTCCCGCGGAAGCTCGCCGCCGACGCCCAGGCGGCGGTGACCAACTGGGAGACGGACAGTCCCGAAGCGAGGATCCGCTCCTTGAGAGTGGCGACGTCCCCGTCCGTGACCAGTTCGTGGTCGACCTCGGGGACGGGGTCCTGCCACAACTGCGGCTCGGGGATCCACGGGCCGAGGTACCGCGAGAGCGGGCCCATGTCGCGGTGCAGCAGCTTGAACCAGGCCTTCGCGAAGGCCTGGGCGAGCCGGTCCGGGTTCTCGTGGAAGGACTTCGCGATCGGCCCGTAGATCGGATCCAGCTTCAGCGCGAGGTCCGTCGTCAGCATCATGGGAGCGTGCCTCTTCGACGGATCGTGAGCATCCGGCACGGTGTCCCGGGCCGAGGGATCCGTGGGGGTCCACTGCTTCGCGCCCGCCGGGCTCGTCGTCAGCTCCCACTCGTACGCGAACAGGTTGTCCAGGTACCCGTTGTCCCACTTCGTCGGCTCGGAGGTCCACGCGCCCTCGAGCCCACTGGTGAGGGCGTCGACGCCCACGCCGCTGCCGTGGGTGTTCCTCCAGCCGAGGGCCTGCTGCTCGATGGGGCACGCCTCGGGTTCGGGACCGATGTACTCGGCACCGACCGCGCCGTGGCACTTGCCGAAGGTGTGACCGCCGATGATGAGCGCGGCCGTCTCCTCGTCGTTCATCGCCATGCGCCCGAAGGTCTCGCGAATGTCCCGGGCGGCGGCCAGCGGGTCCGGGTTGCCGTTGGGACCCTCCGGATTGACGTAGATCAGCCCCATCTGCACGGCACCGAAGGGCCCGGAGAGTTCCCTGTCGCCGCTGTAGCGCTCATCTCCGAGCCAGGTGTCCTCGGGCCCCCAGAAGATCTCCTCGGGCTCCCAGATGTCCTCCCGACCGAAGGCGAAGCCGAACGTCTTGAACCCCATCGACTCCATGGCGCAGTTTCCGGCGAACACCAGGAGGTCGGCCCAGGAGATCTTCCGGCCGTACTTCTGCTTGACGGGCCAGAGCAGTCGGCGCGCCTTGTCGAGGCTCGCGTTGTCCGGCCAGCTGTTGAGGGGAGCGAAACGCTGGGCGCCGGCCCCGCCGCCGCCCCGGCCGTCGGCGATGCGGTACGTTCCGGCGGAATGCCAACTCATCCGGATGAAAAGCGGCCCGTAGTGGCCGTAGTCGGCGGGCCACCAATCCTGCGACGCCGTCATCACCTCGAAGACGTCCCGCTTCAGCGCGTCTACGTCCAGGGTCGCGAACTCTTTCGCGTAATCGAAGTCCTCGCCCATCGGATCGGCCAGCGGCGAGTGCTGGTGCAGAACCTGAAGGTCCAGTTGGTTCGGCCACCAGTCACGATTCGACCGGGGGCGAGTCGGCGCGGGAGTCGGGGCGGGAATTACTGGGTTCTCGCTGTCGCTGCCGGACACGTCCGTCCTTCTTCCTGTGTCGGTGCTTCCATCTGCTGACTCACGTAAGGCGCCGAGGATCGAGCGTGTGTCGGCGCGTCCGTATGGTCGCGCACCGGAGAGCCCGCCGTTACGAGAACACGCGGAGCATCTCCGTACAACAAGCGGTCGAAAGCGAAATCGGGGTCCGGGTCCGGGTCTGGCTCAACGGCTGACGGTTTTCCCGATGTCCGGGTCAGGTCCGCGAGAACGGGTATCAGGTATGAATATCGTGAACGGAATGGACTTCCGTCGTCCCGTCGAGCCTGAAAAGGTGAGCCGATATGAGCGACCTGCTGGAGCGGCTGCGAGGGCGCGGCTGGCGGATGACCTCCCAGCGGCGCGTCGTCGTCGAAGTCCTCGACGGCGATCACGTGCACCTCACGGCCGACGAGGTGCACGCCCGCGCGGCTCAGCGGCTGCCCGAGATCGCCCGGGCGACCGTCTACAACACCCTGGGCGAACTGGTGTCGCTCGGTGAGGTGGTGGAGGTCTCCGTCGAGGGCCGATCGAAGCGCTTCGACCCCAACGCGCACCAGCCGCACCAGCACCTGGTGTGCTCCGGCTGTGGCATCATCCGCGACGTCCACGTGACCGGTACGCCGGCCGCCCTGCCTCCAGAGGAGAGGTTCGGCTTCACGGTGTCCGAGGTCCAGATCACCTACCGCGGGCTGTGCCCTTCCTGCGCCGCCGACGCGCCACAGGGGTGACCCCGGCCGGGTCCCTCTCGTCACCGCAGGGGAGTGCGGGCACACGGGCCGCAACCGGGGGTGGAGCGGCCGTCCGGCGCGGCTATCCGGCCGCCATGTCCGGGCCGGGCCGCAACGTCTCGTCGAGCTGGTAGCCGAGTTCCAACAGACCGCGCGCGATCGACACGGCGCGACGGTGGCGCTCGGCGAGTTCCGGGGACGGCCCGCCGTTCTGCATCGGGTCCGCGTCCGTATTCGGGTCCGGCGCCGGCGGAGTGGCTTCCTGCACCGCGTCCCAGGCCTCACGGGCGACCTGCTCCGCGAGTCGGTCATCGAGGAGGCCGGTCGTACGACGACCCTCCAGGTCCGTCTCCGGCCCTTCACTTCCCGGGCGGGTACGGCCTTCGCCCGTCTCCGGTGACGTACGCGCGAGGAAGGCGTCGATGGCCAGACGCGCCTCTCGGACATCGCCCGAATCAGCCGAGCCCCGGTGGTCAGGTTGCGTTGTCATGAGGGCAACCTAACGCGACGGATCCGTCCCGGACCGTACGGCACGAGCACACCGCCACGCCCGCACCCTCCGCACCCTCCGCACCCTCCGCGGACGCCCGGCGTCCGGCGGCCGAGCTTCCTCAGCCCGCCGTGCTCCAGGGACTCAGGCCCCAGCGGAACGTGTGCAGGTCGCCGGGCGCGAGTTCCACCAGGCCCGCCCCGGTCCGGAACGCGTCGGGCGGACAGGACATGGGCTCCACCGCGAGGCCTCGCCGGCGGTCCGGGACGGGCAGCGTGTCGCCGGTGTAGACCTGGAGGTACGACGCCCCCTCGCCCAGCCACAGGTCGCTGCCGTGCGATCCCGAAGGGTGCGCGAGCCGCACCACGGCCCGGCCGGTGGAGTCCCGGTCGAGTTCGGTGAACGGGGTGTCCAGGTGCTGCGGGCCCAGCACGCGCGGCGCACGGAAGTCGAACGGCGTGCCCTCCACGGGCTGCGGAGTGACGGGGGCCCCCTGAGCCGCGGGCGTCCGCTGATCCGCGGGCGGCAGCCATGCCCGCGCCGGGAGGGTCACCACGGCTTCGTCGACCCGTTCGGTGCCCACCGTCAGGTAGGGGTGCTGGCCGACCCCGTAGGGCGCGGCATGCCCACCGAGGTTGCGCGCCGTCACGGTGACCGCCAGCCCCTGGGAGCCGAGCGCGTATTCCACACGGACGCCGAGGTGGAAGGGGTAGCCGGGCTGCGGGAAGAGGGTGGTCCCGAGCAGGATGCGGTCCTCGGCGCGCTCCAACGCCTCCCACGAGGCCCAGCGGAGCAACCCGTGGATGGC
Source organism: Streptomyces sp. NPDC102278 (assembly GCF_044766345.1). NCBI lineage: Bacteria > Bacillati > Actinomycetota > Actinomycetes > Kitasatosporales > Streptomycetaceae > Streptomyces > Streptomyces sp. NPDC102278. Next base: position 66,739 of record NZ_JBIWLV010000027.1, read on the forward strand.
GTTGCCGGCCTCCGGTTCGGTCAGTGGGAGCCGGAGCTCCTCGCCCCTCCAGGCGTAGCGTCCGCCGCTGACGCGGTTCGGCCAGGGTACGAGGAGCTGTCCGCGACCCCCCGTGATCGACTCGTCGGCGGTGTAGCCGTCCAGGACGGGCCGCCCGCCGACCGTGTAGCCGCGCAGGGCGGCTCCCAGCTCCACCACGACGACGCTCTGCTCACCGCGGCGCAGCGCGAACTGCTGTCCGGTCGGGCTCTCGGGCATGGGGCCTCCAGATCGGTGTGCGGGCGGAGTGGGGTGGGCGTCGGCCGGTGACTACGGGCTCGCCGGCGTCGGGGCGGGGGACGGAACGGGCGCCGGGGCGAGTCGGAGCGTGAGGACGTAGGAGACCACGACCGCCACGATCACGACCGGCATCACCGTGATGCCCTGCGTCCCCAGGAGGAGGGTGGCCAACAGCACGGAGGTCATCGGGAGTTTCAGCATCGCCACGCACATCGCACCGACCCCCATGGCGAAACCCGAGGTCGCGTCCAGCCCGGGGAGGTGCGCCAGGGCCAGGCCGAGCGCCGCCCCCACGAACATCGAGGGGAAGACCGGGCCGCCCCGGAAGGCACTGAGCGAAAGGCTGTACGCGAGCGACTTGCAGAGCACGAGCAGGACCAGGGCGCCCGCGGAGTAGCCCGCTTGGCCGGCCAGCAGCGGCCCGAGCGCGTCCTGGCCGGAGTAGAGCACCGCGGACGCGTCCTTGCCCGTCGACTCGGCGTACACCAGGGCGACCACGCCCACGAGAGCGCCGACCAGGACGGTGACCGGCACCCGTCGGCGCTCGACCCGCCGCTGGAGGGACAGGGCCATCCGGCGGATCCCGGTCCCCCCGAGGGCGGCCACCGTGCCGATGACGACGGCCCAGCCGAAACCGGCGAGGTCCGGGCGTGCGGCTTGCGGCACTTGGTGGAGGACCAGCGAGAAGGTGCCCAGGCCCGTCCACGATCCCAGTCCGGTGAAGAACAGGGCGCCGATCCCGGCCGAGAGGAGGCCCGGCACCAGGACGATCGCCATCATCGCGCCGCCGAGCCCGGCCGCCTCCATCAACAGGAAGGCACCGAGCAGCGGCGAGCCGAGCAGTGTGCTGACGGCGGCGAAGCTTCCGGCGGCGCCCAACACGGCGCTCGCCTCGGGTCGGATGCCCCGCTTCACGGCCCGACCGATGAAAACCGCCAGGCCACCGCCCAGCGCGATGAGGGGCGCCTCGGGCCCGAGCACCACGCCCGCGCCCAGCGAGGCCGCGGCCGCGAGCGCGACGCCGGGGAGGTCGACCGGCCTCGGCGAGCCGGTGGTGACCAGGCCCTCGGCCGGCTTGTGCCCGGCCTCGCCCGGCAGGTGACGGATGGTCAGCGCCACCAGCAGTCCGGCCACGGCCAGGAGGGGGATCGACCACCACGACGGCGTTCCGCGGAAGCCCAGTGCCCGGGGAAGGTCCGTGTAGGTCAGCGACTGGAGTTCCGACACCAGCGCGAGGAATCCGAAGGCCGCCGCGGCGATCGGGACGCCCAGGAGCGCCGTCATCACCAGCAGGACGGCGTACCCGCGGGTGCGGACCACAGCGAACGGATCCGGCGGGGGAGGGACGGGGGGTACGGCGGGGGTGGCTGACATGCTCATCGTCTCCTCGGCAACTGAGGCCATCTGCAACACGTCGGCCGACAAGTCCCGATGATTGGTACCACGCGACGGCCGCATGTTCCGGAAGGTCCCGCGCGGTGCCGCCCGGGCAATGTCCCCGCCGTCATCCCCCTGGACCAAGCCCTTGGCTCGCCGGCTCCGCCGCGGGCGTGAGGAGGACGGCGACGTCGCCCGCGGCGGGCGTCGGCGCCGACGACTCGGTGACGGCGGTGAGTTGTCCGTCCGGGCGCACCAGGAACAGCAGGTCGTGCCCGGCCGGAACGCCCCCGTCCACCACCGCGCGCGTGACGATGCGGGCGCCGGCCGCGTACCGGCGGGCCAGCTCGGGCCGGTTCAGGCCGGCGGCGAACAGGACCTCGCTGCCCGTGTACGGGGCGACCACGCCGTGGCTGCGGGTGGGCGGCTCCAGCCGGTGGACGGGACCCTCCGCCGTTCCCTTGAGGGTCATGAGGGCGAGGGCGTTGAAGTCGTCCTCGTCGGTGAGCAGAAGGACGTCGGTGATCCCTTCCAGTTCGGCTCCGGCCCCGGTGGCGGCGGCGAGCAGTTCACCCGGGGCGAGCTCCAGCCCCGCGTCCTCGATCCTTCGGCGCTGGCGGTCGAGACCCGCCCACATCAGCACGTCGAGGCCCGCCGAGCGCAGCGCGCCGCCCAGATCCACCACCCAGGGGTCGCCGCCGACGAGCAGCGGCCGCGACCGTGCCGAACGGCGTACGTCGAGGAACCGCGCCGCGGGAACAGCGGTCAGCCCGTAGAGCATGACGGTCGCGACGATCACGATGAAGGTGGCCGGAAGGATCCTCTCCGCGCCTCCGATACCGGCCTGCACGAGCGCGGCGGAGAAGGTGGACGCGGTGGCCGCGGCGACGATGCCGCGCGGCGCCATCCAACCGATGAACCATCTCTCCCGGTAGGGAACATCGGTACGGACGGTCGACAACAGCGCCACCAACGGTCTGACCACGAGAACGAGGACACCGGCGAGGCCGAGGGCCGGCAGTACGGCATAACGCAGCGACTGCGGGGTGACGGTGGCGGAGATCGCGATGAACAACAGCCCGATGATCAGCGAGACCAGGGTTTCGAAGAACGGGCGGCGCGCCGGCACGTCCAGCCCCGGCAGATTGGCCAGGGCGATGCCCATCACGACGGCGGCGATGAGGCCGGTGTCGTCCCGCAGGGCGTCGCAGGCAGCCGCCACCGCGACCACGGCGGCGAACTGCGTGGTCGTGCCGAGCACCTCGTCCAGGGTGAGGAAGCGCAGCAGCAGCCAGAGCACCGCCGCCCCGACGGCGCCACCGATCAGCCCGATCGCCGCGCTGGCGCCGAACGCGCCCAAGGGGGCGGCCAGACCGGGCTGTCCCCCGGCCAGCACACCGTGGAAGACGAGCGCGCCGAGGATGCCGCCGACCGGGTCGATCAGGGAGCCCTCCCAGACGAGGACGCGTTGCAGCCGCTCGCTCGGGCGGACGAACTTGAGCAGCGGTCCGACGACGGTCGGACCGCTGACGACGAGGATCGCGCCCAGCATCACGGCCGCACTCAGCGACATGTTCATGATGGGGACGGCGAGCAGCGCCGCCGACACGAAGGTGATCAGGGCGCCGAGCCAGATGAGCCGGACCACGACCGCGCGGGTGTGACCCTTGAGACGGTGCAGGTCCAGGCCGAGTCCGGCGTCGTACAGGATCACCGCGACGGCGAGCGAGACCAGCGGGGAGAACGCGTCGCCGAGCAGCTTCTCGGGGTTGACGTCGTCGGTCAGGACACCGGCGACGAACCCCACCGGCAGCAGCAGGAGGATCGCGGGCACCCGCAGCAGGTGCGCCAGCAGTTGGCACCCGACGGCGAGGGACACGATCAACCCGACGCCGATCAGTACCTGGCTCGATGTCATTGCGGCCCCTCCCGGGATGCCGTGCCGGCCGTGACCGTGCTGGATCGTCGCTTTCCCCGCCGCGCCGAATCGCTATTCGGTGACGTCCTCGTCGGTCAGCGGTTCCAGCACTCCATGGGTGTCGAGGCGGTACAGGACGACCAGCGCGGGGCCGATCAACACCAGGGCGACGACCGCGACGACGAGCATCCATTGCAGCGGGGCGCTCGCGCCGGCGCCCTGCTGGACGGTCAGCGACGTGGGCACCAGGTAGGGCCGCTGGGCGAACCCCCAAGCGGCGACGAGCAGTGCCACGACGGCGACCGAGGAGTACCGCGCCCACCCCGCGGCCCTGCCGGCCACCAGCCAGGCCGTGACCGCCAGAGCGGCCACGGCGACCAGGAGGAGGACGAGCCCGGCGCCGTGGGTGAGTCCGTGATGGACGTACGAGGCATGCGGGTCGGTCACGGTCAGGCCGAGCACGCCGACGACCAACAGTGCGCCGCCGGCGATCCACGCCCGGAGCCGGAAGTACCCCATCAGGTCGGGAGCGTCGAACCGGCGGGCGTCCACGGTGAGGAACACCGCGCCCAGGAAGGCGGTGGCCGCCACCGCGACGAGTCCTGCCATGATCGAGGTGGTGTTGGCCCAGGCGTGGGCCGTGGCGGGGGTTCCGGGTGCGACCCGCCCGGAGGCCACCGAGCCGATGGCCGTCCCCAGGAAGAACGGCGTGAGCAGGGACGACACGGCGAACATGGCGCCGTAGATCCGGCGTCCGGCGAGTCCCCTGGTGGGCTTGCGCAGCGCGAACCCGGCGCCGCGCAGCACCATGCCGATGGCGGCGAGAGCCAGGGGGAGCCACAGCGCCGTGAACACCGTCTGGAAGAACACCGGGAATCCGGTCCACATCAGGATGAACGCGAAGATCAACCAGACGTTGTTGACCTCCCAGACCGGGGCCATGGCGTGGTCGATCAGCCAGCGGGGCCGTTTGCCGCGCTCGGCCCCACCGGCCAGCAGGTCCCAGAAGCCGGCGCCGTAGTCGACCCCGCCGCCGCAGGCGTAGGCGGCGATCACGAGCAGCAGGATCCAGGCGACGATGCTCGCGGTCACAGTTCGCTCCCGGGGTCTCGGTGGGTGCCCGGTGCGCCGGCGGCCGTCTCCGGGCGGGGACCGTACGGCGTGTCCGTCTCCGGGGAATCGGAGAGCACGCGCGCGGATCCGGCGTCGGCGAGCCGCCAGCGGGTGCGCATCTTGAGCAGCACGCCGAGGAAGGCGCCGAAGATCATCACGTAGATCACGACGACGAGGCCGAACATGATCCACAGGGAGGAGGCGGGGGTACCGGTCACCGCCTCGGAGACCCGCATGTTCTGGTAGACGATCCAGGGCTGGCGCCCCACCTCGGTCATCACCCACCCGCACTCCACGGTCACGATGCTCGCGGCGCCGGCCACGGCCGCGCACCGGAAGAACCACCGCGACTTCGGCAGGTCGCGGTGCCTCCACCAGCACCAGGCGTACCAGAGCGCCAGCAGGATCAGCACGCTCCCGATGGTCGCCATGATGTCGAACGCCCAGTGTGCGATGGTCGCCTGGATGGCGGTCGGCCTGTCGGAGGCGGGTACCGAACTCAGCCCGGTCACCTTCGTGTCGGGACTGAAGCCGGCCAGGATGGAGTCCAGCCAGGGGACCTTGAGGCCGCCCTTGACGGTGCCGTCCTCCTGGAGCCGGCCGAACAGGTACTCGGGCACGTGGGTGTCGGTCTTCCAGACCAGTTCCGCCGCGGCGAACTTGATCGGCTGCTTGATGAAGACCTGCCGCGCGATGTTGTCACCCAGGACGAACTGCACGGGGGTGAGGATCGCGGCGAGGGTGAACGGCACGGTGAAGCCCAGGCGGTGGTAGCGGTCGCGACGGCCCCGCAGCCAGCCGACCGCGTACACGCCGGCCACCACGTAGCCGGCGGTCAGGAACATCGCGACCACGAAGTGCCAGTACTGCGGACCGAACATCGGCGTGAAGATGGCCTGTTGGACACTGACGTTCGCGGGCCTGCCGTCGGCGTCGAGGGTGAAACCCTGCGGGGTGTTCATCCACGAGTTGGCGGCGATGATGCCGAACGCGCCCATCAGCGCCGCCAGCGGCATCGGGACACCGAGCCAGAAGTGCGTCTTCGGCTTCAGGCGGCGCCAGCCGTAGAGGTAGATGGCGATGAGGATCGCCTCCAGGAAGAACGCCCACGCCTCGATGCCGAAACCGAGGCCGAACACGTCGCCCCAACGGCCCATCATGCCCGGCCAGAGCAGCCCGAACTCGAAGGACAGCACGGTGCCGGTGACGATGCCGATCGCGAACTGGACGGCCATCACCGCGGACCACCGACGGGCCAGCAGCAGCGCCACCGGGTCGGACGTGCGCAGACCCCGGTAGTGCATGACCAGGGTGATGAAGGGCAGCGCCACTCCCAGGGGCACCAGGATGATGTGCGAGGCCAGGGTGAACGCCATCAGCTGCCGTGCGGGCAGAAGTTGTGCGGGGGCATCCGCCAAGAGGTGTGCCGTGGTGCTCATGCGGATCTCCGTGGCTCGTTCCGGGCGACCGCGGGGTCGGCCGGTGGGCTGGACGGGGAGACGGGCGGGGCGGCCGTGGCGCCGGGGGCCGCCGCGGTGAAGGCGCGCTCGCGCCGCGAACCGGAGGCGAAGACCACGGCCCAGCTGAGCAGGGCGCCCGCCCGGCTGCGGAAGCCGGTGAGGAAGACGATGTGGAGATCCTGCTCGGCGCCCGTCGCCCGGGCCGGCGCCGTAGCCAGCGGCGGTGCCTCGACCCCGGCGGTCCACAGCACCGTGCGCGCCTCCACCCGGTCGGTGCCGCCGTCCTTGCGGCTCACCGTCAGGCCCCTGTCGTCGACCTGCGTGACGATCGACCGCAGGTGGACCTCGACACCGAGGTCGTCCAAGGTCCGGGCGGCCCGGCGGGACAGCACGGGTCCGAAGGCGCCGAGCACCGCGTCCGAGCCGTCGAAGACCAGGACCCGGGCCCGGCCGGGATCGATGGTGGAGAACTCCCGTTCCAGCGTGTGGCCGGCGATCTCCCGGATCTGCCCGGTCGGCTCGACCCCGGTGGGGCCGCCGCCCACCAGGGCGAAGGTGAGCCACTGCGCGCGCTCCGACGGGTCCGTGCTCGCCTCGGCCATCTCGAACGCCCGATAGATCTTGGCGCGTACGGCCAGCGTGTCCGCCAGGGTCTTCATCCCGGGGGCGAACGGCGCGAACTCGTCGTGCCCGAAGTAGGACTGTCGCACCTCGATCCCCACGATCAGATCGTCGTAGGGCAGTTCGAGCACGGCGCCGTCCGGACGGGTCGCGCGGACGACCCGACGGGCCACGTCCACGTCGTCGGCCGTCGCCTGGAGACAGCGGACCCGGGGATGGCGGCGCAAGACGGCCCGCAACGGCTGGGCGATCTGGCCCTCGGAGAGGATGCCCGAGGCGCACTGGTACAGGAGGGGCTGGAAGAGGTGGTGGGCGCAGCGATCGACCAGGGTGACCTCCACGGGGGCGCTGCGCAGGGCCCGTACCGCGAACAGGCCGGCGAAGCCGCCGCCGAGGATGACCACCCGGCGGTGTGTGACGTGGTCATCCACGGTGGTGTCAGCCTCCGGTGGCGAAGCCGGGGAAGAGCGTCATTCCGCCGTCGACGTAGAGGGTGGTGCCGACGACGTAGTCCATCAGGTCGGAGGCCAGGACGGTCACGGCGTTGGCGATGTCCTCGGGGTCGCCGACCCGACGGTAGGGAATCAGCCGCAGGAGATCGGCCTCGGCCTGCGGGGTGTCCCAGGCACTGCGGTTGATGGGAGTGCGGATCGCGCCGGGCGCGACCGCGTTGACCCGGATCCCACTGGGCGCGAGCTCCTGCGCCAAGGTCTGCATCAGCATCAGCACGCCGCCCTTGGAGGAGGCGTAGTTCACGTGACCGGACCACGGGATGATCTGGTGCACCGAACTCATGCAGACGATCTTCCCGGCCGACCGGGAGACCTCCGGTACGACGCCCCGGCGGATGAACTCCTTGGCCGCTTCCCGGGCGCAGAGGAACTGCCCGGTGAGGTTGACGTCCAACACCTTCTGCCATTGGGCGACGGTCATCTCGGTGACGGGGGCGTCGCGCTGCAGCCCCGCGTTGGCCACCATGATGTCGATGGTGCCGAACTCCTCGACCATGCGGTCGACCATCGAGACGACCTGGTCCTCCTGGGAGACGTCCGCCTGGTGCGCGTACGCCCGCACCCCGAAGGACTTGATCTCCTCGACCACTTCCTCGGCCGTCTCCGGCCCGAAGACATAGTTCACGACGACATCGGCGCCCGCTCGGCCCAAACGGATCGCGGTGGCCTTGCCGATACCGGAGTTCGCGCCGGTCACCAGGGCCTTCTGTCCTCTGACGATCTGCGGCCCCGGCTCCCGCCCCTTGTCCACAGCTGAGGTCACTGATCTCTCCCGTCCTTGGCCGCACACAGGTACCGGCTCACCCTTCTCGGCGGCTCCCGCGCGATCGGGAGCGGCTCGCACCCCTCGGCCGTTCGGGCAACGATCTCCCCTCGGACGGCGCAACCAGGGCCCGGCACCGGCGACAGCGTTGGACACGCCCGGCTGAACCCGGCTCCGGCGCGCCCGCACGCGGGCGAAAGCAGCTGCCCGCCTGCGGCGATAAGAAACAGGTAAATCTCGTGCGCATGCTCGGGGGTGGTGGGGGCATTCGACTGTTCGGAGGTTGATAATCATGGTTCCC
>NZ_JBIWLV010000028.1:0-60377 GCF_044766345.1 Streptomyces sp. NPDC102278
GACAGGACTTGAAGGCCCGGGGGGAAGTCCTCGACCGCGTAGGGCATGGAGTCATCCCCGGCCGTGTCCGCGGACTGGGTGGCGTAGGCGCTCGCGCCGACACCCATGAAGGCGAGCGCGGTGAGGGCGACGAGGGTTCTGCGGGCGGGATGGATCACACGTACTCCTTGAAACGGACGTGGGTGAAGGGGCGAGATGGGTGCGACCCGGCCCGCCCCCGGTCAGGGGACGAGCCGGGTCGCACCCACTGTAGAAGGGCTTGCCGTTGCTGACGATGACGGCTTCGAGTTCGCCGCGGACGCCGGCGATGGCGGCGGCGGTGATGTTGGTGCGGCCGCCCGAGACGTCACAGAAAGGCGTCCAGTTGCCGTCCTGCTTGCGGACGGTGTGGAACAGCCGCGCGTTGTTGCTCATCGCGACGACGTGGGTGTCACCGTTCATGCCCGTCGCCGCAGAAGCGCGGATCCCACCGATGGAGGAGGCCTTGCTCCCCACGTCCTGGAAGCCGGTCCAGAAACCGTCGTTGAGGCGGGTGGCCTGGTAGAGGCCCTGGGCGGCAGGGGAAGAGGGGTTCGTCAGGGTCAGGGGCAAGTCGGACTGAGGCCACCACTCCCCTCGCCACGGTCCTCACCCTGGCCGCGACCGTCACCGCGACCGTCACCGCGACCGTCAGCGCGACCTCAGCCGCGCTGCGGCGTTGAGGAGGTCCCCGCGGTCGAGGCCGGCGCCACCGGCTAAGTTCGCGGTTTTCCACGATGCCTGAGCATGGCGGCGCCGTGACAGTCTGGCGCCACGCCGAGCCCCACCGCATGGCTGCGTCGGCAGCCGACTCATCTCGGGGGAACGGTTGTTGGCGTCAGTGATACAGAAGGAGCATTGTCATGCGCAGGACAATTCGCACGGCTTCGTTGTGCGCCGTGCTCGCCGCCGCGGTCCTCGCCGGCGGGGGCGCCCAGGCGTACGCCGCCTCATCCTCCGCCGCCCAGGAACAGGCATCGGTGGCGCCCGCCGCTTCCACGGCGGCTTCGGCGTCCGGAATCTGGATATGGACCGGTGAATTCGCCTCGCACCTGGAGGCGGAATCCAACTACTGGGTGCTGTACGGCCTCGGGGCGGCCACCAAGATGCTGATCGAGTACAGCGGCCACAGCACGTGGGTCCTCTACGTCCAGTAACGCGCACGGCGCCGGTACGGCCTGTGGCACCCGTGTGTGAACCAGGCGAACAGGGCCCGTTCCCGTTCGCCGCTACCTCGAAGAGAGATGGCTGACCCATGCAGCTCAAGACCTCGACCACCCACCTCGGACGCACGGCCGCGGGTGCTCTCACCGCCGTGCTCATGGCGGCGGGCACGCTCGCCCTGGCCCCCGCCGCGCAGGCTTCGACGGCGCAGAGCGCACCGCAGGCGTCCGCGGAGCAGAGCCCGGTCACCGACAGCGGAACGAAGACCTTGCCGGGGACCACCGCAAAGCGTTCCACGAGCGTCACCCTGGTCAACAAGACCGGGCAGAACCTGATCAAGACGTGGGAGAAGCTCGATCACGGTTGCTGGACGACGGACATGCTGCCGCCCGACAACATCCCGAACGACAAGTCCCCGCGCTGGGCGAGCGAGTCCTGCGGCGCCGCCACCGGAACCGAGGGACGTGCCACGTACGCGCTCTCGAACGGCGAGGTCCAGCTGCACTGGAACAACCCCTACGTGGGCAGCAACAGTTACGAATGCCACGTCCCCTCCGGGTACAGCTGCTACAGGAGTGGCGGCGGGGGCAACAACGCCGATGTCACGTTCACGGTCCAACCCTCATGGGCGGCGAAGGCTCAGTCGCCGACGAGTGCGGTGCCCGGAGCCACCGCGGCCCGGAGCACGACCGTGACCCTGACCAACAACTCGGGCAAGCTGCTGGCCCGCGACGGTTCGCAGCTGAAGTGGGGGATCTGGTCGGACGGCATGCTGCCTCCCTCCATGGTCCAGCCCGGTATCACCGCGAAGTGGGCGAGCGAGTCGGAGGGCCTCATGACGGGCACGGAGGGCTCGGTCACCTACAGCATGACCGGTGAGAGCAACAAGGTGACGGTGTACTGGAACAACCCCTACGTGGGCAGCAACGGGTACAGCTGCTCCGTCCCGAGCGGATACACCTGCAGCCGGAGCGGAGGCGGTGGAGACAACGCCGCGGCCTCCTTCACCGTGTCGAAGTCCTGACGCTCCCCCGGCGGTGACGGGAGACCGTCACCGCCGGGCAGGACGCGTGTTACCCGGCCCCTGCCGAACCATGCCTTCCGGGTTCCGGCAGGGGCCGTCGAAGCGAACCCCGCCCCTTCGTCCGGTCTCCGGTCGGCTGTACGCTCCTACGTTCCGCCCTGGCTCCCCGGATCCCCCGCGCCGGTCCCCGGATCCCCCGCGCCGGTCCCCGGGTCCGCCGCCGGCCCCTCGCGTTCCATCGCGGAGGCCAGTTGGGCACGCCGGGCGATGCGCAGCTTCCGGTAGGCGTGGGTGAGGTGCGTCTCCACCGTGCGGCGGGTGAGGCACAGCGCCGCGGAGATCTGGACATTGGTCCGGCCCCCGGCCGCCAGCTCGGCCACCCGCCGTTCGGCGAGGGTCAATGTGTGGCCGCTGCTCCTCTTCCGCGCTCCGGCCGCGCGCAGCGCGTCGTCCACCATCACGAGGAGACGCGCGGCACCGCCCGGCTCCCCGCTCTCGGCGGCGGGCGCGGACAGCCGCAAGGCCACGGCGTGCGCCTCGCGCAGTGTCTCGCGACCCTTGCGCCGGTTGCCCGCTTCGATGTGGGCGGCTCCCAGATCGACCAGGGTCTCCACGAGTTCCACGGGTGCGGGACTCGCTCTGAGCAGCTCGGCGCCCTCGGTCAGCGAACACAGGGCCATCCTGCCGCCCACGGCAGCGGCGACCGCCCGCAGTGCCCGGCCGATGGTACGGGCGGTGCCCCAGGTCCGGGCGTGGCGCAGCTCTTCCTCGGCGAGTTCGCGGGCCGCCTCCCGCTGCCCGAGCCGCACCAGGGCGATCGCCGCTCCGGAACGCCACGGCGTGGCGACGGGGCTGACGAAGTCATGAGCGCGCTGACCCGCCCCGCAGGCCAGGTAGTCGTCGAGGGCCGCCTCCCAGTCGTGGTCCGCCGCGTGCAGCAGGGCCCGTGCGTAACGGACCTCGTCCCACTCCCAGGAACTGTCGTGCACGGGCGGCGGGCCGACCAGGTTCAGGGTCCTCCACGCCTCGCGGCGCCCGCCCGTCTCGTACCGTGCGATCGCCACCATGGCCGTCAGATGCGGCAGCCGGACCCCCTGCCCGGCGGTCGCCTCCACCAAGGGCCCGTTCTCGGCTATGACGCGGTCGAACGCTCCGGCCCAGAGGGCCGCTTCGGCTCGGACGCTGAGCAGGCACTGCGTGCCCGCGTTCGTGAGATCCGGGGGAACGGGCGTGGCCGGCAGGCACGAACCCGTCAACTCGACCGCCTCTTCCAGGCGGTCCGCCCACTGGAGCAGGGTGGCGGCGCTGCCGAGCCAGGCGGTGCGCAATTGGGGGTCCACGGGGAGGGCCAGCCTCGGGCGGACCCGGGCGACCGCATCGGCCGCCGAGCAGAGGCCCGCTCCGGCTTCGTACTCGGTGATCAGTCCGCATACGAGCGGCTCGACGGCGGGGGCCGCCGTCGGGGCGAGGGCACGCAGACCGGCGATGGCGGTGCGCCAGGCATCGTTGTCGTGCGAGGAGATGAGGGCACCGAGTGTCTGCACCATCTGGACCAGCTCGGCGTCGCCGGTGCGACCGACCTGGTGCAGGACCCGTAACGCGGAACCGGTGTCCCGCCTCGCGACGAGCGCCGCACTGAGCGCGGTCGCCGTCGTCGCCCGCTCCCGGAGGTCGGAATGCAGTTCGAGTCCGCTGCGCAGCCTGCGGATGGCGGCGGTCGCGTTGTGCGGAAGCTCCAGCGAGGCGAGACGTACCGAGAGGTCGGCGCGCCGCTCCGGATCGAGCGGACCGCTCAGCGCATGGCGCAGGTACTCGGCCGACTGGGCCACGTGCCCGGTGCGGACCGCGTCCTGCGCCGCTTCGTCCAGAGCACGGACCATCCACGTCTCGTCCGGCCGGTCCAGGCGCAGGAGCCCCGCCGCCACGGCCGCCGCGGGTGCGCCGCCCTCGTCCAGCAGTTCCGCGACCCGGATGCGGAGCGCGGTGATCTCTCCCGGCTCCGCCGCGGCGAGAACGGCCTCCCTCGCGAGGGGATGACTCAGCAACCCGCCGAGACGGCGCACCGACCGCTCGCACGACGAACGGTCGGACGCGCAGAGGTCAGAGAGCCTGCGCAGGAGCACGGGGTCGGTGTGGAACCCTCCCTCGGCCGCGACGGCGAGGGTCAGGCAGGCGTGGCGCGAACACGGATCGGCCTTCCGCCCCAGCCACTCGGCGATCGTGTCGCGGTACCGGCTGGGCGACGGGGCGGAGAGCGGGCGGGAGAGCCGACCCTCCGCGAGGTCGGAGACGAGCGCCCGCACCAGGGCCGCGTTCCCGCCACCCGCCTCGACGCAGGTCGCCGTGTCCTTGTGATCGAGGCCGGCTTCCCGGGCCATGAGGCGGACGGCGGACTCGCTGAGGGGGTGGAGGACGACGGACGTACCGGAGGAGGGTGGGAACGGCACCGCTGCCGACGGCGTGGCGCACTCGGTGACCACCAGCAGAACCGGGAGGTCGGCGATGCGGCGCGCGAGGTAGCCGATGCAGCGCCGGGAGACCTCGTCGGCGTGATGGAGGTCGTCCACCGCGACGAGTACGGGCTGCTCGGCCGCGGCTCGGCCCAGCCGTGTCACCAGCATGTGGCACAGCCGCTGTTCATCCGGTCCGCTCGGTTTCGTGAAGGGAAGTACCTCGTCGTCCGAGAGGAACTGCCGGACGAGCCCGAAGGGGAAGTCGGCCTCCTCGAGGACGCCGCGCGCACGCTTCACCTGCATGGCGCCGCCATGGGTCTGCCGCCGTATGACCTCCTCCAGCAGCGCGGTCCGCCCGCTACCGGCCACCGGTGCCGAGAGCCGGACCCAGCGGCCACTGCCCGCGCGCGCGGCCGCCGCCGCTGCCGAGACCGCGCCCAGCGCTCCATCTCGCTCCAAGAGCATGCGTCCCCACCCCTTTCGCCCCCTTCGTCCTGCCCTCCGGGGTTTCCGATCTTCACCCTTGGGCGACGCCAGTCGACTGATCACCCGGGAAACGGCGTGATCTCTGGTGTGAAAGAGCTTGATCTCGCCGGTTCCGTCACGCGACGGCGTCGTGTTGCCTCCCTGCGTGCGGTGCGCCGCAGCGCCGTCCATGGGAGTCCGTCTCCGGTAAGCGTGGGGGAGGTGATCGTGGTGGACAACGCGTCCACCGACGGCACCGCAACCGTCGCGAATGATGGTCAACCCCATCCCCGAAGCGATGCCAAACCATCACCGGGTGCGAAGCGGAAGGGCGTTCATGCCCGCCTCCGGGAGACAAGCCAGACCACAGCGCCTGCTGCTGCGCCGACTGCGATGGCTACAGGCAGTTGGTAGAGGGGCAGTTGTATGTTGTGTCCGTCGGAATCGCTGACGGCCCGCATGGCGGCAATCAAGGCGTAGGCGGTAGCGGCGGACAGGCCGGAGGCGAAGACGGCCGGTGACTTGCCCGTCGTCAGGGCAGACCTGGAGGAGAAGCCCGCGGCCATCGTGCCAACGGCTTCGATCACAAACAACAGCGCGTATTGGCCAAGTGTTGTGGTGGGTGAGCTGTAGCCGTCGGCGGCGCCGCCGAGGGTGAAGTGAGTGGCGACCTTGTCGGGGAACGAGTCTCGGAGCAGCAAGAACGCGATTGAGGTGGCCAATGCCCCGACGGGCCGCGGCAATGCACTCGGGATGCGTGCAGCCGTAGTCGGCGCACGAGGGACTGCCGTGCCGGACCCGCGACCGGATCGGCTTCGTGTGGCCCGTCCCGTAGGCCCCGGACCGGTCACCACAGTTGCTGGAGGGGATCGAATCCATACCCGGCTGATTCTGCCTGCTCCCTCGGCAGGTCCGCCACGGCGGGAATCGTTCCCCGGGTGGTTCACCTCATCGACGGCTGCCTTACCACCACCGGCCTGGTTGTCCACTGACCCACTCATCGTCTGGTTGTTCGGGCCTGCGCTTACAGCACACGCCTTCTGGCCAGGAGCCCTTATGGAATCGGACAATCTTCGGAAATTGAATACTCGTTGCCCACCCACGGTCACACTGCGTAAAGCAATCATCTGACTACAGGTTCCATGGGGGCCGCTGTGCGCAGGGACGACGTCGTAGCGATCATTTTGGACTCGAAGAACGAGGTGAACAAGGCGGTCGAGGCTCTGGGACACCGCGTCAACGACCTCGACCAGGAACTCCGGTCTGCGTTCACGTCCGAGTTCGCGGCTCTCCGCACGGGGGGTCTGGCCACGTTGCAGACGTTGCAGCAGGAGACGCGCAGCGGTGCCCATGCGGCGGCCAAACGGGCGGGCGACGTGGCGGGAACCGTCGGTGACCTCGGCAAGGCCGTGGACGGTCTGCGGGGTGAGCTCGACGGGCTGCGCGAGGAAGTCCGGGAGGCGTTGGCCCTGCTCCGTACCCCGGCCCTCGTCACAGAGGCGGCTGTACCGGCCCGGGTGACGAATGAGGCCGAGCTTTCGGCACAGGAGGTTCCGGGTGACGAGGAGCAGGCCGCACACGCAGAGGAGGCCGGGTACGGCAGCGGGCCGGCGGAGACCGACCCGGCGCTGGATACGGGGCCCGGTACGGTCGAGGGCGTTCTGGATCCGGATCTTGTATCCGACACCGGCGAGGGCACCCCGGCCGGCGGTACTACGACAAGCCCGGCGATGGAAACCGCTGGTGAGGATGCCGGCGAGGCGGAGGCACCTGCGGCCGCGCAATCGTTGTTGGAGAAAGAGTCGAAGACCGGCACCAGCGAAACCCGCGAGCCCTACCCGATCAGCAGCGCCGGA
Organism: Streptomyces sp. NPDC102278; assembly: GCF_044766345.1. NCBI lineage: Bacteria > Bacillati > Actinomycetota > Actinomycetes > Kitasatosporales > Streptomycetaceae > Streptomyces > Streptomyces sp. NPDC102278. The sequence continues at coordinate 6,981 of NZ_JBIWLV010000028.1, forward strand.
CGTGTCTGGGCCATCATGCGTGCCGGAAGGATCGCCACGGCAACGTATGTATGCCACCGCGATGCCTGGGAATTCATCGCCGCCCAGGTAGGGACCCATCCACACTTCCGGGTTCCGGAACTCCACGAGCGTGACGGGCTGGTCTCCGCGGTCATCTCCGGCCGCTCGCTGGTAGCTGTGCTGCTGACCCTCTACCGCGTCACCGAAAGGCCTCTCGCCGGCGACGACGTGGATGAACTGGTTGCCTACGCTGACTGGGCCATGGCCTGCCAGCTCTACCAGGCGACTGCGCTTGCTCTCGCCGACACCGCAGCCGTCGAAGGGGAGCAGCTTGTGATCACCGTCGACAACCCGGGTCCCCGCTGTGCGCTAGCGCTGACGCCGGCCGCGTTTGTATTGGCCCGTGCTCCCAAAGCACGGGCCCGACAGCTCCCGCATCGCGGCACTCTGTCACTCCACCACTGCCGCGATGCCCGAATCGCTCCGGGACGGCGGCGTGGCCTGGCGGTGCGCCTCGATCGCGCGCCGGCAGCCGGCCGAGGAACGGGACACCGCGCGGGCGTAGCGGGGCCGGTCTTTCCGGGCGGGGCGCCAGGACGTGCAGAGAGCGCGTGCCGGCATCGGGTACGTGCTCGGCCGGCCGGGATCAGCATGTCGATCACAACACCCGTTCGTCGGAGGCACCGGCGACGCCAGTACGGGGCCCTCGGCGTATGGAAAGTGCTCGGCAGGTCCCCGGCGGGGCACCGAACTCTGTCGCCGCAGGCGGGGTGGCGCGGTGGTGACCGGTGGTCGCGGCCGGGCGTTGTCCCGGTATGGACATGGATGACGAGGACTTCCTCGGCGTGCTCGTGGACGCCGTCACCGACACCCGCCTCAAGCTCCTCACCGGCGACGAAGCCAGGGCGGTCATGATGCTGCTCGGCGCCCTCGAAGAAGAGACCAGCTCCGAGGAAGTCCGCCAGGCCGCGGGCGAGATGCGCTTTCGCCTCGCATCACGTCTCGCCCCGTCCGCCGATCACACTGGTTCGTCGAGTCCCGGGTTCTGACGGGGTTGCCCCGGTTCACGGAGTCGTCGGTCAGGGACGGCACGGAGATGCTGCTCAGTCCGTGCCCAAGGTGCCACCGAGGGAGACGCGATTGTTGAGCGCGTTCAAATAGGGTGCGCGGTCGCGGGGTCGGGCGTTCAAACGTGGGGGAGGGGGCCTGTGAACATGCCTGCTGGGACTTTGATGATGAGAGGGACAGGCCGACGGCGGCTCGTCGTCACACTGACGGCTGCCGCGGTACTCGTCGCAGGGTGCACGGCCTCGGTCGACCCTGACGAGCTGCCCGGCCTCTACCGCAACGAAAAGACGGGCGGGGAGATCCTGCTCGGATCCGATGGGAAGTTCTCCGCCACCGACGTATCGACCGACGGGACCTCCGACCCGGCCGACTTCCACGGCAGCCGGGAGTTCCTCGACAGCCAAGAGGCCGGCGACTTCGTCTACCTGACGGTCAAGGACGATGGACTCGGCATGACCGCCGGTATCCAGCTCTCTACGAAGAGCCAGGACACGGTCTACTTCGCATACGACCCGGACGGGCCGCCCTCCCTGGTACTCAAGAGGGTGGCCGCACCGTAGATCCGTCCGCGCCGGGTCCGGTGCCTGGTGACGGCACGCTCGACAAGGGCGACTGCCTGGGCGTCAGTCGGGAGCGCGGGCGCTGTCCGCGCTCCCGACTGACGCGAGCCCCATAAGGCGAGCGCCCCTCCGGAAGGAGGGGCGCTCTGAGTGGGTTACAGGTACAGGCAGGTGGATCAGGTGCGCTGTACCAGGTGGTCGATCGAGAAGAGGAGGTGGTCCTCGCCGTACTGGAATCGGCTGCCGAGGGTCTCGTACCGGGCGTACCGCTCCTCGGTGAGCGGCAGTTGCAGGACTTCCAGTGTCCGCAGGAACAGGCGGAACCCGAGGTCGGGGTCGACCTGGGTGACGACCTCTTCCAGTGCTGCCATCACCGCGGCGCCCTCCAGGGGACGGAATGCGGGGCTGATCGCCTTGCCCGCGCCCAGGGGTGCCATGTCCCGGATCTCGCGGAGGACCGCGTCACCGGTTTCGGTGTGGATGGCCGAGGCAACCGGGAGGTAGGCGGGAGCGACCGCGGACAGGTGCTCTTCGCACACTTCCACGACCTGCTCCAGCCACTCCCGGCCGCCGACCCCGAACTCGTCGATGTTGTAGCCCCGGTTCGTCGCCGCCAGCCACAGCACGGTGATGCTGTCGTCGGACAGCCCGGAGTCGAGCATCCGGCGCGTGTCCTCCCACAAGAGGGCCGCCTCGGAGCCCGGAGGCCGCTCGTACCCGTCGTACGTCACGGCGTTCTCGACGGCCGCGCGGGGAGTGCGGTGGTGCCACCCCGCCGTGAACAGCCCGGCGAGTCGGGAGAGTCCGAAATCCCCGGAGACGCCCTGCCGGGTGGTGCTGACCTGCGGCCAGACGATGTGCAGGCCGTCGTGGACGGCGCCCGCGGGGAAGCCGAACTGCCGGCCAAGTGCCAACAGGCGGCGGTACCGCTCATACGGGACGGGCACGGCGTGGGCTTTGAGCGCGCGGAGGAACAGCCGCGTGCCGAGGTCACCGTCGGCACCCGTCACCACCCGTTCCAGGGCGTCGACGAGGTCCGGCAGCGCCGAGGCGCCGGCAAGGGCCGGGGCCGTGGCACGGAGTTCCGCCACGACCGCCTGACACAGCCCCGCGTCCCGCACCGGCCGCACCGGTGGCGGAGTGTACGAGCGCTTGTTCTGCCGAAGCCGTGCCGTGGACACCTCCGAGATCCGCTCCAGCCATTCACGGCAGGTCATGCCGTGGTCGGCCGGGTCGAAGGCGTTGCCGGTGGAGGCCAACCACACCGTGCGGAGGGTTCGTTCCGGCAGCTCGGAAGCGAGCAGTCGGCGAGCGTCCTCACCCAGTTCGACGGCTTCCTCGCCCTCGGACCCGTCGGCGATCTCTTCCGCGCACGCCAGGGCGGCGGCCGGCCCGGCGTCGGAGCCGGGAAGGCCGAGGCGTTCGGTCAGAGCGGTCAAAGCTGTCAGAGCGGTCAGGGCTGTCAGGCCGAAGTCCTCTCCATAGCCGAGCTCGTAGTACGCCGGACGTTCCTGGATCATGGAGTTCCCGTCGGGAAGGCGGTCATGATGGCGAATCCACCACGCCCTTGGCCGCTGTGGCCCTTCACCTTCAACAGTTTCAGCGAGACGCTGTTACCGGCGTTGGTTATCGTGACGCCGTCCGGGTGGTACGCCTTCCCCAGGGACGGATAGGCATTCCACGTCCCTGTGATGTCCAGGACCACTTCGCCCTCCCTCGCTCCGGCGACCTTCTGCTCGAACCTCTTCCACTTGGCCTTGTCCAGGACCCTCTGGCCGCTCTTCACGGTGGTGAAGTAATCCGAGACGATGCGGTCGATGGCCTGCTGGGCGATTTCCGGGCTGGTGAACACCGAGTTCGGCACGCCCTTCCTCCTGGCCAGAGCGAACGCTTCGGCCGGAGTCGGGGCCACGTGCTCCGCGACCGCGTGCATCTCGCCCGAGTCCTTGTACTTCCTCAGACTCGGCAGGAGTTCGTCGCCGAGGTTGATGCAGTTGTGCACGAGCACGTCCGACGCCCGTGATCCTTCAGCGCGGACGTAGAAGGTGTGCAGGCCGCTGACCGTGAGGTCGTAGACCTGCTGGGATGCCGCGTCGCTCTCGCCACCCACGCCTGCCACCGTGATCAGCTCCCCGTTGGGGCGGAGCAGCCCGTCTCCCGTCCGCAGTTCCGAGGCGAGGATCCAACCGCGCTTCGCCGCGTAGATCTTGTGTCCGGGCGTGGTCTCCAGGCTGGTGCCGTCGGAAAGACTGATGGTGACCAGGCTGTCGGCCGCGTGCTGGAAGGTGTCGGTGACCGGCTCGGAGCGGACCGTCCCGGTGGCCGGGTCGCCGGCCAGCACCGCGTCGCCCACTCGAAGTGAGCTGATCGGACGACGCGACCCGTCTGCCATGAGCACACGCGTGGCGGCCGGGAAGCTGTTGACCTTGCACGAGGTGAGAGCCGCTTCGGCCATGTTGGCCTCGTACTCGATGGCTGCCAGAGCCTGCGGATTGATCCTCAGCCCCTTCAGCCCCCGCAGGGCGTCGGCGATGCCGATTCCGGTACGCATGGCGGCGTCGAGAGCGGTGATGCCCTCGGCGATGGGCCTGAGGATCTTCCCGGAGAACAGCAGGGCGACGTCCACGGCTGCCCAGGCACATCCGCCCAGGCTTCCGCTCTCACCGCCGGGCCACATCTGACCGCACTTGATCCAGTGCCCGAAGAGGATGTCGATCGGGTCGACGTTCGACTGGTACTCGCCGATCGTGATGGTGTGCGTGAACTCCTGGGTCAGCTCGTCCGTCGGGTACTCGCCCAGATACACCGTCTCGCTCGCGGGGCAGGTGGCCTTCGACGGGTCCAGGACGTCTGCGGTGCACAGGTACAGATCGATGTAGTCCTTGTAGCGGATCTTCACCGTCATCGTGCAGTCGCCCTTGTAGAAGAGCGCGTCGATCCAGCCTTCGCAGCCGGCCGTCTTCTTCAGGGTCTGGGGTTCGCCGATCTGCTCGGTGCGGTCCTTCAGGTAGAACATGTTGCCGATGGACCCACCGGCCAGGTCGGGGACCGTTCCGGTGTTGATCTGCTTCGCCTTCTCGGCCTTCTCGGCCCTGTCAGCGGCTTCCTGGGCCTCCTTGGCGTACTTGTCCGCGTCCTTCGCGGCCTGTTCGGCCTCGGTCGCGGCGATGGCGGCGCGGTCGGCGGCCGCCCGGGCGCTCTTCGCGTCCTCTTCGGCTCGGGTCGCCGCGGCGCGGGCCGCTGCCGCGTCGAGGGCCGCCTGGTCGGCGGAGTCCCGGGCTGCCTTGGCGTAGCCCTCGGAGCGTCCGGCTGCCTGGTCCGCGGCCACGGCGTCCGCCGCGGCCTGACTGGCGAATTCGGTGCTGCGAGCCAGCGACGCGGCGGCCAGCGATGCCGACTTCGCGGCGTCGGCCGAGTAGCCGAGAGCCTCCTTGGCGTAGGTACGGGCGTCCGAGGCGTGCTTGGCGGCATTCGCCGCGTGCGCGTACGCGGCCTTCGCGTCGCCCTGCGCCTGGTCGGCGATGACCTTGGCCGAGGCGGCCTCCTCCTGCGCGTTCTTGGCGTGGGCGTCGGCGATGGCCCTCTGCTGTTCGGCGATGGTCTTCGACGCCTGCCCGGTCAGAACGACCAGGCCGGCGGCCGAGTCGCTGGTGACGTAGGGCGAGCCGAGCTGGATGGCGTCGTTCGCGGGCTTGGCGACCTGTGCGGCTGCCTTGCCCGCGTCCACCGCGGCCTGGGCGGTCACGTAGGCGTAACCCGCCGCCTTGGCCGCTGCGGCCCGGGCCTTGCCGGCCTCCACACTCGCCAGGTCCGCCTGGGTCTTGGCCGTCTTGGCCTGCGCTTGCGCCTCGTTGGCCTGTGAGACGGCGGCCCGTGCGGAGAACGCGGCGCGCTCGGAAGCGGCGATCGCATCGGCGGTGGCGCTGGTCGCGGTCCTCACCGCGGCATCCGCCTTCAGCTTCTCGGCCTGGGCGGCGTCGGCGTCGGCGCGCGAACGCTTGGCCGCCGCCTCGGCGCGGGTGGCGGCCGCATCGGCCTCGGAGGCGGCCTTCGTCGCCGCGTCGGCCTCGCCCCGCGCCCTGCCGGCCGCCGTCTCCGCGTCGGTGGCGTACTTGTTCGCCTGATCGGCCGCCGCGCGTGCGGCGGTGGCCTCCGGGCCGGCCTCGACGGCAGCGGCGTAGGCGGCCTTGGCGTCCGCCTTGGCACGTGCGGCGTCGGCCTTCTGTTCCGCTTCCCAGGCGTCGTCGCGCTTGGCCTTGGCGGTGTCGCGGGCCTTGACGGCGCCGTTCTTGTGCTCGACCGCGGACGCCTCGGCGGCCTCGGCCTTGGTCTTGGCGTTCCTGGCCTTGGTCGCCTCCGCTTCCGCGTTCTTCTTGTGCTGGGCGGCTTCGCCCTGCTTGACGGCCGCGGTTTCCTTCTCCTTCTTCGCCGTGGCCTCCTCGGCCTCGGCCGCGAGCCGCTTGGCGTGGGCGTTGGCGGCCGCCGCCTTGGCGTCGGCCTCCGCCTTCAGCGCCTCACCGAGCTTCGCCTTGGCGGTATCGGCTTCCTTCTTGGCGTTGTCCCGGTGCGTCTTGGCGGAATCCGCGGCGGCCTTCGCCTGGAGCTCGGCCGTGTGTGCGGCCTCCCGGCGGAACTCCGCCTTCGACTGCGCGGCCTGGGCCAGAGCGCGCTGCGCGATGGTGTCGCTGTCCGCGCCGGAGGCACGGGTGGCCGCCTCCGCGGTCTCACCCGCCTTCACCATCGCGTCCAGTGCCGCCACCGAACCCTTGGTGACCTGGGCCTTCTGCTGACCGACCAGCAGACCGCGGCCCCGCGGCGCACCGGCCGAGTCCGCGACGGCGTAGGCGGCCTGCTCGGCGGTGTCACTGGCGGTGGAGGCCTTCTTCGCCGCGGCGGCCTGCGCCTTCAGGACGTCGAGCTGCTTCTTGGCGCCCGCCTGGGCGTCCGTGACGGCCTTCTTGGCCTTGTCGAACTCCGCCTTGGCCGGCACGGAGCCGGTGTTGCCGGACGGCTTCACGTCGAACTGCTGCGGACCCGCCGCGTTGCAGTCCCACAGCCGTGCGTCCTTGCTGTTGTCGTACGTCGGCAGGTCCACGCACTTGCCGGTGCCGACGTTCTTCAGCGCGGTGGTGGCGCGGAGGTTGAAATCCCACGTCTGCGCCGGCGAGCTGTTGCACGTCGCGATCTGGATCTTGGTGCCGTTGGCTGCCTTGTTCCCCGCCACTTCAAGACACTTGAAGGACTTGGTGTTCCGCACGTGCAGCCCGCGGTCGTCGCCGAAGAGCTGCCACGTCTGGGCCCCGGAGCCCGCGGTGCAGGTGTACACCTGCACGGGCGTGCCGTCGGCCGTGCCGCCGCCCTGTACGTCGAGGCACTTGCCGGCGGCGCCGTGCACCTTGATCGTCGTCGGACTGTCGCCGACCGCCCCGACACCGCCGGGGGACCAGAAGTCCTGGAAGCGGGCGGCGTGGTCGGCCACCCACGAGTGACCCAGCAGTTCACCCAGCGCCTTGGCGCCCGTGGTCAGGGACGTGGTGGCGTTCTTGTTCGCCGCCAGGATCTGGTTCCGCTGCGTCTGCTGGGAGGCGATCTCCTGCTGCCACTCGGCGCCGGCGGCGGTGGTGATCGCGCCCAGCACCTTGGCCGGGTCCATCGGATCACGCCAGGCACAGGAGGCGAACCGGGTCTTGAGGTCCTCGACCGCGATGCGGTACTCCGCCGTGCCCGCCTCCGGCGCAGTACGGGGGAACCCGCCGGAAGCGAGGAAGATACGGGCGTTGTCCGCGCCCGTGGGCTCCAGCGACCAGTCGGTGAGGTGCTCGTACGCGTCGCGTTCCGCGATCGCGCGGATCCAGGCGTCCCCGGTGACCTGCTGGGGGTCGGGGTCCTTGCCGTAGAGGGGTGCGCCCGAGGACTTCACGGCCGAGACGGCCGCCTCGGACGCCTGGGGCGTGGGGTCCTCGTAGAAGTCACTCTCGGACGCCCAGAACCGGTCGGAGGTCCACTTGCTGAGCCCGGTCTGGGCGTAGAAGTCCTGCTTGCCGTCGCCGGGAGAGCCCGGAGGCCAGTGGAAATCGGCTTCGTTGATGCCGCCCGGGGTGGTCAGCCCCTCCAGGGGCTTCTTCCACGTGTCCCGGAGGGAGTGGAGCGCCGTCAGGGCGCTGCTCGCCGCGTCCTGGTCCTTCTGGTACGCGGTCGCGAGCGGAGTCTCCTGCCAGTGCTTCCGGTCGGCCAGGACGTGGAGCTTGTCCTGCGGTTGGTTGAGGCCGTCCTGGGCGACCTGCGCCATGGCCGGACCGCCCAGGCGCAGGACATCGGCCATCAGGCACTGGTCCTGCCGCCACTGCTCGGCAACCGTGTCTTCGAGCCAGTCCTCGGAGCTGCCGGCCGCGGCGGCTCGCAGGGCGTTGGAGCGGTCGAGCAGCGCGGGCTGGACGGCCAGGCTGCTCAAGACGGCCAGGGTGAGGACTGATACGGCGGCCGGTGGCAGAAGTGCGGACCTTCTCGGTCTGCGGGAGAAAAGCCCTGGTCTTGCGCTCAAGAGACCATTCCTTCGTGGTGAACGAAGGCGGCTGGAGGTTCCCGTCCGAGGAGGCGAAGGCGGTGCAGCCCGAATTCGGCCCACTGCCCCGATGCCAGGACAGCGGGAAGCGGACGCTGCGGACCTATGCGGTGTTTCCGGTGAGCCGATGTCGTGGCATGCCGGAACCACCCTCCCCCGTGGGCGGCATTGTTCCCCCGACCGCCGGCTGGTGTGCGCGGCATGGCTGACTGGTCATGTCCGCCGGTCGCGCGGCGCTCACTATAGACACAGGTCGAGGCACGGGAGCAAGGAAGTTGGAGCCGCACTCCGATGCGACACGGGGGCCAAGTGCCGTTCGGAGCACCGGCGATGATTTCCGCCCCCACGCCTGGTCGGGGGTCTCGCCTTCGACCGCGGCGTCGCGTGCGACCAAGGCGGCAAGGAGCGCCTCACGGGAGAACAGCCTCGTGCGTCGGTCGGTTCGCTTTCCATCACGGGAGGGCGACCTGACGTGTTCAACCGGCTTGTCTTCTGTGGACGCTCAGAACTTCACTGGTGTTGCTGCCGGCACGCGGACGGCGAGGAGGGCGACGTCGTCGTCGTTGTCCGCGGGCCGGACTTCTTCGATGAGCCGTTTGCAGAGGAGGCCGAGACTGTGGTGGGCCGTAGCGGCGGCGTAGCGCCGGAGCCGGGCGAGGCCGGGGTCGGTGCCGTGTGCCCGGGACTCGATGAGTCCGTCGGTGTACAGGAGCAGGGTCGAGCCGGGCGGCAAAGGGACGCGTCCCCGTCCTCGGGTGACGTCGGTGCCGGTGCCGAGAAGCACACTGTCGGTGGTGGGCAGGTATTCGGCGCGGCCATCGTGGGTGATCAGCAGGGGCGGTGGATGGCCGGCGTTGGTCCACTCCCAGGTCCAGCCCGCTTGTGGGGCGCGGGCGAGGCGGCCCAGGACGAGGGTGGCCGTGGACAGGTCGGTGGCGCGCGCGATCACGCGGTCGAGCTGGCGGACCGCGCTGGGCGGGTGCGGCTCGGACCATGCCAGGGCGCGGAGCATGTTGCGCAGCTGCGCCATGCGGGCGGCTGCCTCCAGGTCGTGGCCGGCGACATCGCCGATGACCAGGCCGGTCACGTCGTCGGGGAGCGTGAACGCGTCGTACCAGTCGCCTCCGACCTGGGAGGCGTCGGGCGCGGGCAGGTAGCTGGCGTGAAGTTCGATCCCCGGCACCTCCGGCAGGCGCGGCAACAGGTGGCGTTGCATGGTTTCGGCAATCCGGCGCTGGCGCTGGTAGAGGCGTGAGTTGGAGATGGCCAGTCCGGCGCGGCGTGTGATGTCCTCCAGCAGCGACAGGTCGCGGGTCGTGAACGGCACCGGGTTGTCGCCGCGTCCCAGGGTGAGGGCACCGAGGACTTCGCGGGGGCCGCGGATCGGGGCGATGGCGGCCGAGTGTATGCGGGTGGCGTCGAACAGCTCGTGCTGGACAACGGCGATACCGGAGTCGGGTTCGCCTTGGTAGACCTCCGGCCCGGCCAGCGAGGCGCCGCTGCCGCGCAGGGCCCGTGACAGAGGCAACTGGGACTGCGCGGTGACGGCGGGGATCGGCCCCTCCAGCTCCGGGCGCCTGGAGAGGCGGCCGTCGTGGTGCTCGACCACGTGGGTGCGTCGGATGTCACCACCGTCGTCCATGAGGTCGACGATCATCCAGTCGGCGAGCCGGGGAAGCGCCAGGTGCGCCAGCCGGTCGACGGTCTCCTGCTCGTTCAGCGTCGAGGTCAGCGAGGTGGTGGTCTCGGCCAGGAGCGCGAGCCGGTCGAGTTCCGGCAGCGTGCCCTGGGCGGCGGCCGGCACCTCGACGGGGCCGGGGTGAAAGAGCACCAGGGTGCCGGAACTGTTCTCGGCGGGGTAGGGGGTGGCAGTCCAGCGGACCGGCAGCAGCAGGCCGTCTCCGCGCAGGAAGCACAGGCTCTCGCCGCTGCCCGCGGCGCGGGACAGGACCGCCTCCATGACCGGGCACAGCGCCCGCGGGCCCATGTTGCCGCCGGCGTCGCGGTGCAGCAGCTCGTGGTGATCGCGCCCCAGCGCGTCCTCGGCAGTCAGTCCCAGCAGCTTCAGGCCGCAGTCGTTGACCGAGACGATCCGTCCGGTCTCGTCCACCACGTAGCCGCCGAGCTCACCGACAGCGGGAGCCACGTCCGGCGGCATGGCCGTCGCCGGGTCCTGCCTTCCCATAGGGTTGCACCCTTCGCGCGTCAGTCCGGTTCCACAAGCCGTCCCAGTAGATCACGCGGTCTTGGGCCGGGGCCGCCCCGCATCTGGAGTGGACGATCTGATATCCGGGCAGGGCCGCGCTGTGGACGCCGGCGGCAAGGCCCCTCTGAGCGGGTCGCTGCGCAGCAGCTGGCAGCCGGGCAGAGCCGCCGCGGCCTGCCGGCCTGGGCGGCCACGGGTTGCGCCTGCACCGGCGACCTCGCCGCCCGCGAGGCCGGACTCCCGCAACCAGCCGCCGTGGTCACCTTCTCCCCGTGGGCCGACCTCACCCTCACCGGGGAGAGCGCTGGGCTACACCGGGGAAAGCTGCGTGCACCCGACCCACCTCGATGTACTGACCCAAATATTCCGGCCGACGGACGACGAGCTCGACGCGGCGCGTGCCGTGGTGGCCGCCGCCGAGAACGCCGGCGGCCGCATCATCCGGATAGGCGATCAGATGGTCGGGCTGCCCGCTCGCTGCTCGTCCGCAAGGACGCCGCATCGACCGTGGGGCAGACGCGTGACCGCCGGGAAGTGGTCGGCCTCGGCTACCACGACCTCCGCGAAGGCCTGGTCATGGAACACCGACCCGGCCGCACCATCACCGAGACCGACAACATTCTGACGACCATGCTCGGCGGCAACGACGCCCCGATCCACACCGACACCCACTACAGCAGCCTCGCTCGCCGGCCGCGCCGTTCGTCTTGAGGAACCAACCGCTGCCGTTGTAGATCAGTGTCTTGGTTCCATCGGGGCCGGTCGCCTGCCCGCCCCGCTCCGGGTGCACAGGGGCGGGCCGCTTGGTGACCTTGCCGTCGGCTGTGAGCTCCCAGAGGAGTTCGCTTCGGCCGCCGAAGAAACTTCCCTGCTCCAGCGTCGCTTCCTCGGTGAGCTGGTCGGGGGACGTCGGGTCGGCGGAGTACACCTTCTCGTCATTGGCCAGGGCGAAGATTTTCTTGCCGTCCGGGCTGAAGCGGGGCCGGCGGTAGGCGCGCTTACCGCCGTTGAAGGTGGGCTTGCCGCCGATCTTCATGCCTGGCGTCTCGTCGTACGTCGAGTACACCGACGAGCCGGTGAACTTGCCCACGAAGAGGTCGCCGTCCTTGACCCAGGCGTGCCGCTTCCAGTCCGGCGAGAAGCTGTAACGCTTCCACGGGTTCTTCTCGGAGTACTGCGGCGGCGCCGTACTGAAGGCCTCCTTGCCCGTCGACGGATCGTAGAAGGCCAGCTGGGTGAGGTTGCCGCTGGTGAGCGAAGCCAGTCCCTTGGCGACTGGCGCGTTCAGCTTCTTCTCTCCGCTCGGCGCCGAAGGCGCTTGGGTGGGAGACTGCGCCGATGGTCCGGCTTGGGGCTTGTCCGCTGATCCTGCGCAGGCGGCAGCACCCGTGGCGAGCAGAGACAGCACGGCGGCGTTCCGTAGACCCGTTCGCGACGGTACGCCCGGACCATTCGCTGAGAACAACACCGGTTACCACCTTCATTTCGGGACCACGTTTCGCGGCTTCAGTCCTCATCGGGGCCTTGAGGTTGTCGGTTTCTTCTTCGTCCGCGGAGCGGCGTGATGTCGACGGGGCGGACTGATTCAGGGCGCAGCGCGTGATTGTGGTGCCATGCCAGAGGGGCGCGGGGACGCTTGCGGTGTCTGGCGGTGTGGTCACGGGCCCGGGGGGTAGCTCGGCGGGGCCGTCGTTGACGGGCGCGTTGCAAGCCAGAGCAGACAAGGTCCAGATGTGGGCCGGGCGGGACGGTGGCTGCGGGCCACCGGATTTCCAGGCGATCAGGCCGTCATGCCAACTAGGATTGACCCATGACCAGTCGACGTCAGCTGATACTTCGCCTGTCAGGGCCCCTGCCCCTGCTGTTGGCGTCCACGCTCTCCCTGGCGGCCTGCAGCTCGACGCCCTCCAAGGCCACGGTGGCGGCGCGCGAGTTTGCCAAGTCCGCCTGCGCCTCCCTGCAGCAGCTGACCGACCAACTCGCCCGCCCCCGGCCGTCAAATCTGACCGACCCCTACTACCAGACCGCCCAGCAGTACCTGAACACGGCGACCAACCGGGCCGCCGACGCGGCTCAACAGGACCACGGCTACCGGGAGTTCGCCGACACCCTGCACCGGGCGGCCGAGACCTGGCAGGTCACCTTCACGCTGGACAAGGCCGAGCCGCTGATCCGGCAGGCGCGGAAGGAGAAGTGCTGACGCTCTCGACGTGAACCTGGTCGGGTGCAGGTCTTCCGGGTGCCCCTGTTCGTCCTGGCTGACCTGCCGTTTGAATCGGTCACGCGGACCCCGTGACCGGTGACCGTGACCGATGACCGGTCACGGTCACCGGGCAAGCCGAAGGCTTCCCTGGGCAAGCCCACCGCCGAGCAGGCTTGCCCACCCTCCTGCCCGGGTCGGTCCGAGGCTCCCGCCGTGTCGGTGGCCTTGGGCATACTGCCGGCCATGACGCCGCCGCTGCCTGTCCGCCTGCACCTCATGATCACCTTCATGGTGTCGTTGTCGGCCCGCACGGACGGATCTGGCGCCGCTACGGCCGCAAGAGCCGCGAGACCCTCACGGACGCCTTGGCCAACCCTGACGAGTACAGCGCCTACTCCGAGCGCGAGGACCGGCGCCGGTCGGCCGAGGAAGCGGAGCGCTGGCGGGAGGAGCAGGAGCACCAGGAGGAGCGCCGGCGCAGGGAGGCTGCGGCGTGGCGCTGCCCGGAGTGCGGCGGCAAGGTCTACCCCGACGGCGAATGGGGCACGGCAGCCGCATCCGGCAGTCCGTGCGACATCTGCCAACACCGGGCCGACCAGGACGCTGAACAGGCTCGCGAACGGGCCAAGAAGCAGGCCGCTGTCGACGAAGCCGCGACGCTGGACGGGCCGTTCGGATGGATCCGCGCCCTGCGCTCCGGAGGGTCGCACTAGAGTCGGATCCAGTCCGCGCCGACATGGGTGCGCAGGTCAGGACCGGTACCCAGAGCGCTCTGGGGCAGTACGACCGGACCGACCTCGGCCCCGGCGCACCGGCGAGGGTGTACCGGGGCGTCCGGGCCCGCCCCAGCGACGGAGTCAGCCTCGCCTGGCGATGATGCGGTTGTCGTTGAAGTGCTGCCAGTCCGCCACGAGGTGGAACCGTTCGTGGTTCTTCAGATCATCGAGGTTCACCTGCGAGCGGGGGGCGCCGCGTTCGAGTCGGGCTTCGTTCTCCTGGATCATCCGTCCGAGCGTGTAGCGGACGTCGTCCTCACTGACCTTCGACGCCCCGGCCAGCCGGTCGACAGACGTGAAGACCTCGTCCGGCTGGCCCAGGTCATCCGTGAGGTGGTTGAGCAGAGCGCTCTCTGCCGGACCGCGTTCCCAGATGCGACGCGTGTTGGCGATCCCGTCCCGCTCGGCGTTCGTCAGGTCGAGGAGCGCCTCGGGGCCCGGGAGGGGGTCCTGCATGGACCACACGCCGTCCTGCACTGTGGCGATGCCCAGCGCGAGCATGGTGTCCGCGAGCTCACGGATGGTCGTTGGAACCTCCACACCAGCGGCGCGGAGCAGTCCCTCGCACCTGGCTTGATGTTCTGCGGCATCTGCGCAGAACTGCTCCTTCTCCTCGTCGGTCTCCAGGTACTCCAGTTCGTCGTCGTCCATCCAAACGACGGGGGAATCGAGAGTGCCTCCGCGCCGGCCGAAGAAGGTGCCGGGCTCGCCGTTGAAGAGCTGCTGGACAACCTCGTCCAGGCTCCCGCGCAGTCCGCGGACTGCGGCTGTGCCGAAGAGCATGCAGAGCGTCATCGCCTGGTGCTGGGGCAGGTAGCTTGGCCATCCACTGGAGAACCAGCCGTTGTGCATGAGGTAGCCGTCGCCGCTGTCGTGATTCGTGTCCTGGTCGACAGACATGGATCTCCTTACGAAAGCTGCTGGGAAGGTGGCGAGTACGGCGGGAGGTTCTTGATTCGCTCGGTCAGGAGATGGGCGAGCGGGCCGTCCTCGTGGTCGTCGAGGTCAAGGAGCCCGGCGTCCGCAAGGCGATGGAGCCCGGCACGGAGCTCGGCCTTGCTGTTCGCCTCGCCGAAGGCCCCGTATCGAAGCTGCGTAATGAAGTCGTCGACACTGACGTCGTCTTCGAGATCTGGGAGCCACTGGCTGACCTTCGCGTACAAGCCGAGGTCGTGCAGAGACAGGCCCGCCTCGAGGGCTTCAGGCTCGACGATCACGGGCTGCGTGCGTGGGCTGCGTCTCTTCAGCATGCAGGCATCCTGGCGGTTGCAAGGGCACCGAGGGCGCGATCCGCGTGAATCGCACCCTCAGGTTCCGAATGGCCCTCGGCCTTGGAAGAGGCAAGCTTCCGATTCTGAGCGGCGGAATTCTGCGTACAGCCCGGTGTCCTGCGCAGCGGCATCGTCGCTGTGACGCCCCTCGTCTAAAACGGCGCGCGGCCTCTGCGCGAGCGCCGGCCCTTCCAGGTCACGCGGGTCATCCCAGGATCGTCCGCAATCTCATGGTGCACGAGCCCGCGCTGCGGGACGGGCTCAAGTCCGAGCAGGACGGACGCTCCGACGGCGGCGAAAAGGTTTTCGCCTACCTCGAAACGCCACGGAATCAGCCGGGAAGAAGCCGTCACCCCCCCGCAAGGACCGGGAAGAGCGCGCCGGGGACAAGCAGCAACTGGTCCTCGCGTTCTTCCCCGACGAGGACCTCGCCGACGAGGCGGCGAAGGTGTTCAGGAACTGGGACAACGCCACCGACTACATGAAGGTCGACGGTGTCGGCGTGCTCGTCAAGGACGGCAACGGTGGGGTCAAGGAACACAAGCTCGGGAAGCGGGCCGGGAAGAGGGGCATGGGCGTCGGCGTCGCCCTGGGCGTGGTCGCCGCGATCCCGACAGGCGGCCTCTCCCTGGCCGGATCTGCCAGGCCAGGAGCAGCGTCACCGCGGCGATGCCGCCGACGAGCCCGAGGGCCGTTTCCGTGGTGAACGCCGAATCGAGCGGCAACAGGTAGTAGGCGGCGAGCAGGATGGCCGTGGTCAGGAGCGACCGCAGGACGGCGCGCCGCGACTCCCGGCGGCTCCTGCTCGCTGTCTTGTCCACGGCCCCTCCGACGCACCCGCTCCCGCCGCCGCCGGGCTGCCGTTCCCGCTCGTGGACCAGCCTCCCCACTGCCCCGGGCGGGGTACGGCAAGCGCACCATGCGGTTCACCGGGATGGCGGCCCGCGCGTAGAGGTCACGAGAGCGGAGGATGGGGCGGTGACCGCTTCTGGCTCCCGTCGTGAAACGACGTGGACGCCGTCATCTGCCTGCTCTCACACCTGTTCAGAAACCTCATCGCCGTCACCGGCGACGGATCGATCACCGAGATCTACCTCGCCCTGATCGCCACCACCCCACTGACCGGCCGAGCCCTGCTGTGGGTCCTCGCCCCCACCGCCCTCACCACCGCGGACAAACCGAAAACACCGTGACCACCCGAACCGTGACGCTACCGCCGTCCGCGCCGCGGCCACGCGGTGTGTCCCTCATCCGCGGCAGACTCCGGACTGTTGAATCAGGGCATGACGAAGCGCGATGATTCGGCTCTTTTCGGTAACCGGTTTCTGACGGTGCCCGCTCCCTCGGAGACCTTCCCCGAGGAAGGCATGGCCGCCACCGACGCGATGCGGCTGGTGGATGTGGATCTCGCCATGGAGGGCGACCCGCAGCGCAACCTCGCCACGTTCGTCACCACGTGGATGGAGCCGGAGGCCCAACGGCTGATCGCCGAGAACCTCCACCGCAACTTCATCGACCACGCGGAATACCCGATCTCCGCCGAGATCGAGCAGCGCTGCGTACGCATGCTCGCCGACCTCTTCCACGCACCGGGCAGGACGACCGGATGCCGGACCCAGGGCTCATCCGAAGCGATCATGCTCGGGGCGCTGTCGCTGAAGTGGAAGTGGCGCGAGCGCCGCCAGGCGGCGGGCCTGTCGACCGACCGGCCCAACCTGATCTTCGGGGGCGACGTCCACGTCGTGTGGGAGAAGTTCTGCCGCTACTTCGACGTCGAGCCGCGGATCGTGCCGCTCGCGGAGGGCAAGTACACGATCGGCCCGGAGGACGTGGAGCCCCACCTCGACGAGAACACGATCGGCGTCGTCGCCGTCCTCGGCACCACCTTCACCGGCCACATGGACGATGTCGTCGGGATCGACAAGCTCCTGCGGGACGTGCGCAAGAAGCGGGACCTCGACATTCCGATCCATGTCGACGGCGCCAGCGGCGCCTTCGTGTGGCCCTTCCTCTACCCGGAGTCGAAGTGGGACTTCCGGCTTGAGCAGGTCCGTTCGATCAACGTTTCGGGCCACAAGTACGGACTGGTCTACCCCGGCATCGGATGGCTGGTCTTCCGCGAGGAGGCCGACCTCGCCAAGGACCTCGTGTTCTACGAGAACTACCTGGGCAAGACCGACGCGACGTTCACCCTGAACTTCTCCACCGGCGCGTCGATGGTCCTCGCGCAGTACTACAACTTCGTGCGCCTCGGCCGCCAGGGCTACACCTACATCATGAAAATCATGCAGGAGAACGCCCGGGTGCTGGCGGACAACCTGGAGAGCAGCGGCCGCTTCGAGGTGATCGGGAGAGATCTCGAGCAGCTGCCGCTGGTCGCTTTCCGTCTGACCGGCAAGCACGCCTACGACGAGTCCGACATCGCCTGGCAGCTCTCCGCCGAACGGGGCTGGATGGTGCCCGCCTACACGCTCCCGCCCAACGCGGAGAACGTGAAGATCCTGCGCGCCCTGGTCAAGGAGACCCTGAGCCGTGAGCAGATCGACCGCCTGACCCAGGACATCGCCGACGCATGCCGCACGCTGGACGAGAAGGGCGCGGCCCACGTGATCGAGCGGGCTCAGGTCAAACGCGGCACCGGCTACTGACGCACTGGGGCCGGCGGCGGTGCCACGGCAGGAGCGCGCGGTGACCGCTTCCTGTCCCCCGGGACGGCTCCTCCGCCTTTCGACAGCGAGATCGCCGAGATCAGGGAGAGCGGCGGCATGCCCTCCGGCGTGGCCCTGCGCGACACCCTCACCGACAAGGTCCGCGGCCTTGGACGTCACTGACCCA
The DNA here is from genome assembly GCF_044766345.1 of Streptomyces sp. NPDC102278. Taxonomy (NCBI): domain Bacteria; kingdom Bacillati; phylum Actinomycetota; class Actinomycetes; order Kitasatosporales; family Streptomycetaceae; genus Streptomyces; species Streptomyces sp. NPDC102278. Next base: position 24,462 of record NZ_JBIWLV010000028.1, read on the forward strand.
GCCGCAGCCCGACCGGGCACCGCTCAGGGTGCAGGCCCTGTTCGCGCGGCGAAGCCACCGCATCGCCCGCGGGAACAGGGCCTGTCCGCGTGGGCCTACGGGGCGGGGGTGTAGGCAACGGTGTTGCCGCCGCAGGTGGCCGCGATGTCGTACAGGCCGTCCTGTTCGTTCTGGTCGACGGCGAGCTGCCGGCGGAGCTGGGTCGCGGTCCACTCCGAGGCGTACCGGCACAGCGCCTCGGACGCCGGCGGCAGCCACTCGAAGGGGTCCTGCTCGGCCTTCTGCCAGTTCGAGCGCGCGGTCACCGCGACGAGGCTGCTCGTCTGCCGCTGGTCGTTCGCGTGCGCCTCATGCCGCGCGGGCGTCCAAGCGGAGGCGCCCGAGTCCCAGGCCTCGGCCAGGGGCACCATGTGGTCGATGTCCAGCGGTGGAGGTGACGGTCTGCTCGTCCTGGTACGACCACCAGATGCCCCCCGTCAGCATGCACCACGGGCCGACCACCGGCAGTTCGACGGCTTCGGCGATCAGGACCTCCCTACGGATGTCGCAGCCGTCGGTGCGGTTCTCTCCGGCGTTCCAGTGCTTGAACGCGTCACGGTCGTAGCCGTCCCGGGACTCGTCCGCGATCCGCAGCGCGGAGACCGCGACCCCGATCGGCAGGACCTTTGGCACGGCGGCCGCGGCCTGGGCGGTGGTGGGTAGGGACAAGGGCAGCACGGTCAGGGCCAGGGCGGCGGCCGCGAGCATTACGGATCACGGGCAGCGAGGAGGAACTCGGCGAGCACGGGAGAAGATGGCCCCGGGCTGGTCGGCCGACCAGCTGCGCGGCGTTCTCGGCGACGACATCCTTGCCGAGCTGATGGCGGGCGCGAACTGGCCGTAGTTGGCCCGCCAGATCGTCGGTCTCCAGCAGGCCGGAGTCGACCTCGGCACGTTTCTGCCGCAGATGGGCCGCATGACCGCCGCGGTCCACCAGGCTGTCGTGGCGAACGCGGCCCGGGCGAAGGCGGAAAGCACCGACCGGTGGGCCCGACCTCCTGACGGTGTTCTCGGCGCCAACCGCTGTCCTTCGAGGCTCGACGCCCAGGCGCGCGGTCCAGGTCGCGGGACGCTCTGGTGGCCTGCGGCGTGGTGGCCGCCGCGACCCTGGTCGTCATCGGCGGCCCACCGCAGACTACGCAGACCGAGGGCGGCTGCCAGGTACGCGAGCGCGGCTCAGGTCCGCGCGATCAGGGCGTAGCGCTCGTCGGTCACCGCCTGGCCCCACAGGGCGGCGTCGGCGCTGAGGGGTTCGATGCGCAGGTCGGCGACGAGCGGGCGTACCGCGTCGGCCAACTCCTCGGCGGTGATGCCGCCGTACCAGGGCAGGGCCTCGGCCCCGGCGACGTAGGGCACGTCCTTCTGCCCGGCCTCGCGCCAGCGGCCCTCGACGAGGATCAGGGCGCCTCCGGGGCGCAGGCGCCCGGTCCACTCGCGCAGGGCGGCATCCGGGTCGGGCAGGGTCCACACCAGGTGGCGGCACAGCAGGACGTCGAACTCCTCCTGCCCGGTGGGTGGCGCGGCGGCATCCCCGACCAGGAAACGGCCCGCAAGACCAGCGGCCGTCAGCTTGGCCCGGGCGGCCTCGACCATCCGCGGCGCCAAGTCCACCCCGGTCACCCGGTGCCCGGCCGCCGCGAGCAGCTCGGAGAGCGACCCGGTGCCGCAGCCGACATCCAGCACGTCGACCGGGGCGGTGGGCAGCCAGGAGGTCAGCAGGTTCGCCCACGCGGCGCGGGTGTCAGCGGCCTTGAGGCCATGGTCGGGCTCGTCGTCGAAGCCAGGGGCGGCGGCGTCCCAGTAGGCGGTGATGGCAGCGGCGGGGTTCGTCATCCGGTGATCCTTTCAGCCGCCACTGACAACGCTCACGGGGCGATCAACGTGGTGGGCCAGGACCTGGTGCGTGTCATGGCCGGCGAGAGGGAGGTGCTCGAGGTGGACGGTCGCGGCCGTAGCCGCAGGACCGCGTGGATCAGGGAGTGTTCGGCGGCGACGGCCACCTTGTGGGCCTCGACCAGGCTCAGGCGCGCGTCGACGACGATGTCGGACTCGGCACGCGGGGCGTGGCCGATCCACCGCATCCGCACCGGCTGCTGCGGCCGCGGAGGAACCCATGGGTTCCGACGTTTGGAAGTCTCCAAGCGGTGCAGACGCTCGTTGACATCGTTCTTATTCTGCGAGGTAGGAGAAGCGCATGGGCATCATTGCCTGGATCTTGATCGGCCTGCTCGCGGGCTTCATCGCGAAGGCGCTGATGCCGGGCAGGGACCCGGGCGGCGTGATCATCACGATGCTGATCGGCATCGCCGGGGGTCTCCTCGGCGGCTGGCTCGGCAAGGTCATCTTCGGCGTCGACTCCATCGATGGCTTCTTCGACCTGTCCACCTGGATCGCCGCGATCATCGGCTCCGTCATCCTTCTCGTGATCTACCGACTGGTCACCGGCAACAAGCGCAATCACCGCCACGCTTGAGCGGTCCGGTCCTGCTGCCAGACGCAACCGGCTCCCCCTCCTTTCGAAGGGGAGCCGGTTTGCTGTCGGGAGCCCAAGGCTCCCAGAGCGCGGTGCGTAGGGCCACTTGCGAGGGGTAGGGGCGCGCCACTGTCAGCGAGTAGAGGAGGACCCCATGTCAGCCCGGTCCGTCCCAGATGACGGAGTACCACCTGAACGCGACACCGTCCTGGGCGGCCGCTACCGGCTCCAGGGACCCATAGGTTCGGGAGGTACGGCGGATGTGTTCCGAGGCGTCGACGAGGTGCTGGGCCGTGAGGTGGCCGTCAAGGTGTTCCGTGCGGGCGCGGATACGGTCACGGCCGATCGCTTCTGCGACGAGGCCCGCACACTGGCCCGCCTGTCCCATCCCGCTCTCGTCACCGTCTACGACGCCGGCCGACACGGCCAAGGCGCTTTCATGGTCACAGAGTTGATCCACGGCGTCACCTTGCGCACCCGAATGGACGCGGGCCCCCTGGGCCCTGTCCAGGTCATGCGGATCGGCGCCGACATTTCCTCAGCCCTCGACCACGTTCACGCCCGCGGCGTCATCCATCACGACGTGAAACCCTCCAACATCCTCCTGGGTGAGGAGGGCTCGCCCCGCCTGGCCGACTTCGGGCTCTCTCGGACCGTGCAGGATCACTCTCACAGCGCGCCCGACACCCTCGTCGGCACCCTCGCCTACATGGCTCCGGAACAGTTCCTGGGCCAAGGCGCGAGTATGGCCAGCGACATCTACGCCCTGGGAGTCACCCTCCTGGAGGCTCTGACCGGCCGGCGCGAGTACGAGGGAACTCCCATGGAGATCGGCACCGCCCACCTCCTGCGCCGGCCCCACATACCCGACGGACTACCGGGAGACCTCGCCCGACTGCTCGAGAAGATGACCGACCAGGCCCCGACGGCACGCCCCGACGCCGCCGCCGTCCGCCAGTGCCTGCAGGACATGGCGAAAGCACCGCGACCCCGCACCCCAGCCGGCGCCGACGCCGGCACACACCGTTCCCTGTCCCTTGCCCCTGCCGCTGACGCCCCACGAACGCCCGAACCCATGAAGGATGGGGCTGCCCGAGGGCGCCGTCCGCTCTGGTGGGGCCTCGTGGCGGCGAGCGTCGCGGGCACCTGCGCGCTGGTGATGGGCGGCATCCCAGCGGGCACGAATCCACCCGTCACCGCTCCCACGCGTGAGCAGCCCTCGGCACCAAAGAGCACCGAGGTGGCAGCCCCTGCAGGATCCCACCCAACAGTGCCAACGCCGTCGCACCCCGACGCCTCGACGCTCAGCGCGCAGCCGCCGGCCGCAGCACCTTCCACTCCCCGAGAACTCCAAGAGCCCATCGGTCACTCTTCTTCCGCGCGTCCGGTCGCAGAACGCCCGTTGAAGGTTCGCGGGACGGCTAAGACGAAGGAGATCCCCGGGAAGGCCAAGGGAAAGAAGGACAAGGGGCGATGATCGACCGCCGCTCCGGAAGCGCACCAATACCCAGGAAGTGCCTGTTGCGGTCCTGCTCCCCGAGAAGCCGATGAGTTCCTCTCAGTTGTACAGCGGGGCCCCAGCAGTCGGCTCGTCGAGCGCATACGCCCCCGAGCTCTACACCCGACGTGGCAGACATGGCGTACATGGCGGGCAGCAGCGGTCCAGGCTTCTGTCCGCGTCCGGGCTTCAGATCAAGGTGAGGGCTCGTCTGGTCAGGGAAGGGGAAGGGCCCGGGCGCTGGGCAGGCCCGTCGGCGATGGTCAGCACCGCGTCCATACCGGTGAGCCGCAGGAGCTGGGTGACCCGGCCAGGGAGGGGGCCGGCCAGGATCAGGCGTCCCGTGCGGTGAAGGAAGACGAGGAGATTGAGCAGGAAGGAGTCGGCGAAACTCACGTGCGACATGTCAAGGATGACCCGCCGGACGGACGGATCCACCGCGGCGGCCTGCGTGGCCGCAGCCAACGGAGCGGCACATGATCACCCGCGCCCCGTTCTCGTCAGGTAGTACCTCTACGTGGTCGCCTTGAATAGTCGTCTCCTCCACATAGAGCTCGTAACACGATCATGGGTGGGCCTTCTTGAGGCGTCGCCAGCAGATGAGGCTGCAGGCGAGGGAGACGAAGGCGTCGTGGAGTTCGGTGCGGCGTTCCCAGCGGACGGCGATGCGTTTGAACTGGTGGAGCAGGGCGAAGGTCTGCTCGACGACGTAGCGGAGCTTGCCTGTGCCCTTGATGTTCGGGCAGCCCTTGCGGGAGATCACGGGCAGAATCCGGCGCTGACGCAGCTCTTCGCGGTTGGGGTTGGAGTCGTAGCCCTTGTCACCGAGGAGGGCTTCGGGGCGTCGGCGGGGGCGGCCGGGCCTGCCCGCGACGGGCGGAATGCCGTCGACCAGGGCGAGGGTCTGGGTGACGTCGTTGACGTTGGCCGCGGTGGTGATGACCTTGAGCGGGGTGCCGCGTCCGTCGCAGATCAGATGGTGTTTGCTGCCTGTCTTGCGCCGGTCGACCGGCGACGGGCCGGTGTCGACACCCCATTTTTCGCCCGGATGTGGGAGCCGTCCACGCAGGCACGTGACCAGTCGATCCGGCCGGCTGCGTTCAGCTCGGCGAGAAGCACGCGGTGCAGTTGGTCGAAGACCCCGGCCTTCTGCCATCGGTCCAGACGGCGCCAGCAGGGCAGCCCCGAGCCGAACCCAAGTTCCAGTGGCAGGTGTTGCCAGGCTATGTCGTTGTAGAGGACGTAGAGGATGCCCTGGAGGCAGAGCCGGTCCGCCACGGGCCGTGGCCCGGGGGACCGCGCGGGCCACGGCGGCAGCAGCGGCTCGATCACCGCCCACAAGTCGTCGTTCACGATCCACGGCCGAGTACTCACACCATCACGAACGGCCGAATCATCAGACTGGTCACGCCCGACCAGGAACTCTCAAGAAGATCGTGTTACGAGCTCTTAGGTACTGGTTGCAAGTCCGGCAGGGTGGGGGAGATCCACTGAGCATATGTGGGGTCATCCCGAGTAGGGGGTGGCCGTTTTCAAAGAGCCTGATCAGGGCGGCCGAACAGTCACCGGCGCGCCACTTGCGCTGCGCTCGGGGCGCGCGACGGCGAAGTGCGCCGTGCTGTGGGCAGAAAGCTGGGGCGGGTGTCAGTGGCCGCGCGCATACTGGCGAATCAAGCCAATGCCGTGCGGCTGTGGCGGCCTCCTGCTGATGGGAGGTGCGGCGCTGTCGGCTGATTGTTCGCGGCAGCGAAGCCCTGAGGGGGGAAGCCGATGCTGCTGCACGCGGTAGAGATCGACACGTTCCGCAACTTCACCAACAAGCAGACCATGATGGTCGATGCGGGTGTGACCTGCTTGATCGGTAAGAACGAGTCGGGCAAGACCACGATCGTCGGATGGATTCTCGCGCGACTGGGGAGCTGTAGAGCGCATAAACATCCGGAGCGGGGAGGGGGCAGACCGTGGGAGCTGGAACGGTGCTGCTGGTCGTCTTTGCGGTCTTGGTCGCCGGGGGTATGACGGGGAAGCTGTTGCGCGCCGGGCGCCGGGAGGCCGAGGCGGAGAAGCTCCGGCTCGCGGAGCAGGCGCGCATCCACGCGGTGCGGTCGATGGAGGCGATCTGGTTGTTGGGAGACCGGGAGTTCGAGGAGTTTGTCGCGGAGTTGTGTCGCAGGGACCGGTGCACCGAGGTCCGTCGGGTAGGTGGTGCGAACGATCTGGGCGCCGATGTGATTGGCCGGCTGCCCGACGGGAGGAAGATCGTGGTGCAGTGCAAGCGGTATGCCAAGCACCGCACGGTCGGCAGCCCGGACCTTCAGAAGTTCAACGGCACCGTCCGCGACGAGCACGGAGCGGATGTCCCGCTCTTCGTCGCGTCATGCAAGTTCACCAAGCAGGCCCGCGCCTTCGCCCCCCGCCACGGCCTGGTGCTCGTCGACGTCGACCTGCTCGGCTTCTGGAACAGTGGCACGACCCTGACCTCCCTGCTCGACCTTGACATCGGCCGGTCCCGTACCAACCGGAAGCTAGCGCCGGACAGCTGAGTCCTCAGGCCGCTCAGCGGCTGCTGTCGATGACCGTCCAGCAGTGGCCGCAGCGGGGTGCCGTGGCGGGACGAAGGGTCGGCAGGAGCCGGGTGGGTGTTCAACGCCTCATTCACCTGGTGGGCCGCTGTCGGGGCGGGTCCCTGCGGCCACGTCGTGCGAGCATAACGCCCAGGTTGGGAGCGTCCGGACTTGGAGGAGGGCCCGTCGAGTTGGGCCGCATCACCTCTGCCCTCGAGCGTGAGGCCGAAAAGAGGGTCGGACGGTGAGCTGGGCGAGGTTGGGTCGGCCCAGGAAGACGGGCGACTGCTTTGTCTCTTGCTGGGCTTCGATCTGGGCGATCTTGTCTTCGGCGGCGGCGAGGCTGGTGGACAGTCCTTCGACTTCGCCAAACCACCTCTCTCGTTCGGCTTTGGCGATTATGTCCTTGCGTGGGCAGTTCCCACCGCGCGTGGCTGGAGCCGACCCGCATCAGCTACCTTGCCAGCAACCTGACCCTCGCCGATCTCAGCACCCGTGTCCCGCTGGGGAAGTCCAAACTCTCCGAGCTGATGCGCGGTATCGGCCTCTACCCCCGATGGGAACTCATCGCCGGGATCACCGTCATCCTGAACATGCCGGTCTGGCCCCTGCAACGGCTGTGGCGGCAGGCCGCACGTCATGGTGCTGCGCCGCCCTTTACGGGTTCACGCCCGAGGAGACCTCCGCCCTGCTCGGCCTCCCCAAGCCGATGGTCCAGTCCTCCGAGCGATACGCCGAACGGTTTCTGGAAAGCGTCTTCAACCCGGCACCCGAGACCGAAGGGCCCACCGAATGACACCTGTACAAGAGCTGCTCTCCCGAGCGCTGCTCGTCCGTGACCGCACCGTGCCCCGGGACATCGTCCAGCCCCCCGCCTTCCCCCACGACACCGGCACCGGCCCGCACGCCACACCAGTGCCTGTCACACCGGCGAACCCTCACCCCGGCAGCGGCTTCGGCTCCGCGGCCGAGGACCTGCGAATCCTGTGCGAGACGCTCGTCAACCACACCCCCGCCGACGCCGGCTTCGTCACCGACCAGGTACCCGAACCCAGCAGCGCCCTAGCCCTGGCCTGCGTTCTGCAGCTGACCGAGAGCGACGACGGCGCCGGGTTCTGGTGGCAGTACGCGGCCGGCGCCGGACAGCCCGCCGCCGCCTACTGCCTCTACCTCCACCACTTGGCGCTCGGCGAGGATGACGCTGCCCGCTGGTGGCACCGCCAGACCGACGACGTCCAACCCACGCCGCAGCACCCCGGACGACCGCATCACCAGCGCTTCCACTACTACAGTCCTGCGGGTCCTGCACCACCTGGCCCGCCAGATCGCCCGTCCCGGCTCAGCCACGGTCACCGGGCTCATGGATTACATGCCCACCGCCGTCGCCACCGGCTACCTCCGCGCCCCCGACATGGAACTCCCGATGCTCGGACCCGACTTCGCCGTCCGCATCCGCGACCTGCTTGCCGAGGTTTGCGACCGGCCCGGCCCCCAGCACCCTGCCCGAACGCCTCGCCGGCCCGGGCCGCGCGGGCCGCGCGGGCCGGGGCCCGTTCGGCAGCAGAGGGTGGCACCGGGCGTGTGGGGAGGCCGCCACCGGCTGACCGCGACACCGCCCGGGCGGTTCAGCCGCCCGGGCGCGCGTGGCCGAGGCCCGGCCGGAGCGGACGCAGCCGGAGGTGCTGCTGTCCCTCGCAAGCCCGGACGACATCCTCCGCAGGGCGCGGGTGAGGTTGTCCGGGGCGACACGGTGCCCACCTGCACGACGGCTGAAACGCGAGTCCCGCTCGGCAGCGTGCCAACGCGGATGTCAGTCCGCGTGAAACCGACTCTGCCTCCATATCGGAGCTACTGGAAGCCTGCATCCGGCGGAGGCTGGAACCTCGTCAACGCCAACTCGGGCAAGTACCTGGAGATCACCGCAGGGGCGCTCGGCGCCCTGGGGGTCTCGTAGCTCATGGCGCCGACCGTAATGATGTACGCCGACGAGCACCAGGCCGTCACCGACGAGCGTCGACACCGGACTGCCGGATCGTCCCGCCGCACCAGCCGCCGCAGACGCACCGGCGGGGTCGGTGACGTACCTCCCCCGACAACGGGGCCCTCACCGCTCAGTGGGACTGCAACGGTTCCCCCGCGCAGAATGGACCTGACGCCATCTCTTCGCACATGTTCCCGACCGGGACCACCGGGCAGACCGTTCTCTCCGGCAGCCGTGAGGAATTCGCCCGGCGAGCCCCCAACGAAACGGTCCCGTCGTTCGTGACATCACATGAGGGGGTCGAAGCCGAATGGCGAAGAAGTGGTCACTACTGCTCACCGAGCTGGTCCAGGTCCGTGGCTCCGCCTTGAACCGCTACGGCTTCCTGCTGTGCGGGGACCGAGCGGAGGCCGCCGACCTCGTCCAGGAAGCCCTGGTCAGGGTCTTCGCGCAGCCTCGTGCATCCTGGGACATGGGAGACGCCGAGGCCTACGTGCGGCGCACCATGCTGAACTACTTCATCGACCAGCACCGTCGGCGCGCCCGGTTCGCGACAGCGACGCCGCAGCTGATCCAGTCGACGGTGGCGGCGGAACACAGCGAGGGCGTGGGGCTGCGGATCGACCTCCTTGCCGCCCTGACGCGGCTGTCGCCGAGGCAACGTGCATGTGTGGTCCTGCGCTACTACGAAGACTGCACCGTGCCCGCCATCGCGAGCCAGCTGAGCTGCAGCGAAGGCACGGTCAAAAGCCACCTCAGCGACGCGCTGGCCCGGCTGGGCGCAGCCCTCGGCACGTCGCGTACTGAGGTTGAGGGAGACACGAGGCCATGATGGGACCGGAAGATCTTCGCGCGCAGTTGTCCGTAACGGCGGAACTCGCCGGAACTCCGAATATCGACACCGACCGAGTGGTGGGCAGAGTGCGCCGGCGTCGGACGGCTCGCTTCACGGTCCAGGGATGCGCGGTTCTGGCGTTGGCGGCCGCGGGCACTTTCGGTGTCCTGCAGTGGAACGGGGGTCCTTCGCGGGCCGTCGACGCCGCCGGATCCGGAGCGGGCACCGGCGCCGTGAGCGCTTCCCCCTCGGCGGGCACGTCCGGCGCTCCGGCACCGGGCCCGTACGTGTGCGGTCAGAGCCCCGATCTTTCCGGAGCGGCCTCGACGCGCGACGGTCTGACTTTGGAGCTCGACTCCGTCCGGCGGACGAGCGATCAGGCCGGCCCCGAGATCGTGGTGTCACTTCGTTCCGACACGCCACGCACCGTCGTCTCCACCCCGTCGGCGAGTATCGAGGTGCTCTACCTCAAGGACGGCGTCATTCGAGGTGGGGGCCCGATGCTTAACCCGCCCGGTGACCTCTCGCCGCAGGGCACCGACATGATCGGGCGTCCCGTCGACCTGGAGCCGGGACACCCGGACGTCCAACAACTGGGCGAACGCAACGCGCTCTGCCCATCGTCGTCGTGGTCTGAGGTGTGGAGCGATCCAGCGGACTACGAGGTCGTCGTCGTGCTGCGGCAGCCGATCGAGACCCCTGCCGCACAGCCTGCGCCGGATACCACACCACTGCTCGTGGTGCGCGCTCCGCTCGCCCGCTGAGGCGGCTCCCCCGAGCCGGGAAGGGCTCGGGGGAGCCGCGGTCCACCGCTACGGCGCCAGCTGCAAGCCCCACGTGTTGTATATGTCGATCACTTCGGTCCACCGGATGGTGCTGCCGCCGCCCCAGCTGTTGATGCAACGGGCCTGGCGGGTGCTGCCGGTGATGCCGAAGACGAGCCCACCGCTGTCACCGCCCCTGATGGCCGTGCTGCCGTTCACCTGCGTCCCCTCGACACCCCGGTGATCGACCCCGTTGCTTCCCGTCCAGGACTTGTCCTGGTTGACGACCTTTATGTCGCACACGACGCCCGAGGTATAGCCGTCCTGGCACACATAGTCGCCTTTGTGCGAGTACGCGGAGCCGGTCAGCGCAAAGGTGAAGGAGTCGTTGACGGGGCCGCCCCACTCCCGCCCGGCGGTGACGTCCGTATTGGTGGTGTCGACGGCAATGGCGTCCCAGAGGTTGGCCCTCGCGGTGACCTGGCCGATGTAGTTGCGGCCGCCACCCTGCCAGCCCGTGTACACACTGTTGCCGTCGGAGAAGCAGTGCGCCGCAGTGATCAAGTACGAACGGTTGTCGGACTTGCGTCGCGTGGGCACGCCGGAGGTACAGCTGTAGCCACTGGTTTGGCTGGTGTTGGTGAGTGCGGCGCCCGCAATCCAGGCAGGGGTGTCCCTCAGTCGGGACATGTCGGAGCCGCCGACAGCGGGTTCGACCACCATTTCCACCGCACCGAACATCGTGGCGCGCGTCGCGTTCGGTTGAGCCGCGAGCTTTCTCCGTGCGCTCGCGACATCCTTCACTCCCAGGTGCAGCGCACTGCCGTCCGGCGGCACCGTCACGCTTTCGATGCCGGCGTCGAGCTGCCCCCTCGCCTGGAGCAGGCGATCACGTGCCGTGTGCATCGCCTGGCGCGTGTTCTTCCCTTGCCTGATCCGGGCGAGCCCCGTGTCGATCTCCGGGTCCACCTTCTTGGCCGCTGCCAGGAACTTCCGCTCTTGCCCCGGATCGGTCAGGTAGATGGTGACCGTTTGCGTGTTGGCGTCAAGCTCGATGCCGGAAAAGATGCCGGCCTCCCCGGACCGGCCTGCGGAGTCGGCGGCGTGGGCCAGCTCGCGCAGCGGGCCAGCAGCTTCGCCTGGTCCGCCGGCGCCATCGCGGCGATCTCGGGATCGGTCAGTACGGGGTGTGCCAGCGGAGCCGAGGATGCCGGGAGCGCCCCGGCGACCAGCGCAAGCGCGGCCGTACCCAACCCGATTGCCATCTTCAGAGATGTGCTCACGAACTCCCCTATTGATCGTGAAGCATGGCGACGCGTGGCCATGCGGAAAGTCCCGCGGCGGACCTGTGGTGCGGCACATCTAGTGCAACCACTCGGCTCGCCGCCAACTGACCTTCAACCTAGCCAATCTGACGTCCAATCAAGAGGCAAATTCGAACCTATGCTTGAGTGTTGCGATATGAGAGGAAACAACAGCTAAGCGTGACTTCTTCGATCCTTCAGAATCGGGTGACGGACGCATCACGCCGCTTTAGTGCCCGGGACCGTGATGCGGGCCCTCGTGGCCGCCGGAGACCTCGGCCACGATCTGCACATCGCACACGCCCCCAGCACCGCCAACACCTGGGCGCAGTGCCTCCTCGTCCTGATCACCACCGACATCCATGCAACTCCGCCTGGCAGAAGACGCGCTCGCGGCAGTTCCGCACCGGCCTCTAGCTAGCTCAATGGATCCACACCTACACCCAGGTCAAAGAGCAGCTGCCCTACCGGCACGAGCACGCCATCCCCGGCTTCGTCCGCCGCCACACGGGCAACCTCACCCACCGCGACATCCACCTCTGGCGGCTGCTGGCAACCACCGTCATCGCAGCCGAAATCGCGCTACCCGCCGCGCTGCTCTTCCCAAGGACGACGCCGTACGCAGCCGCCGCCGGCATCGCGATGCATATCGCCTTCACCTGCCTCAAGCCCCGGCAGCTCATCACTTTCTCCGGCCTCACCACCGGCACCTACTTTGCCTTCACAGCCTGAGAATCGCCCCGCGGAGGCGCCACTGGAAGGCGAGCAGAGCTCTGTTGGCTTTGTCGCCGATCTCGCCCAGAATGCGGGCACCGACATGGGGGGCCGATCCCCGGAAAGCTCAGCATGATCGCCGCGTCCGGGTGCGTCCGAAACGCCTCCTCCGTGGCCAGCGCCAGGTCGTCGACCGCCTCGCAGGCCGCATCCATCCACCGCAGCAGGCCCTCCAAACAGGCCGACGGCGTCGGGCACGCACTTCACGGTTGATGCGCAGAGCGACTGTTCCCGTGCGTTACGCAGGAGGCGGCAACAGCGAAAGCTGTTACGGCACTTCAGGCTGGGAGGGGTGCGCGAGTCGGTGGAGGTGGTCTGCGGCTTCGTGTTGGCGGGGGTTGTCCAGTCGGACGAGGCCGTGGTGTGCGGCGGTCAGCGTTTCGTGGGCCGCTTCGGGGCGGTCGAGGTGGCGCAGGACGACGCCCAGGTCGAGACGGGCCGGTTCGCTCCAGGCCGGCATGCGGGCCGCTTCGAAGTGGGTGAGGGCGTAGCGCAGGTGGGTTTCGGCCTCGTTCCATCGGCCCAGGGCGGCGAGGTCGTTGCCGATGTGCTGCCGGGTCACCGCGAGGTAGAGGCCGATGAGTTCGGGTGGCTGCCCGGGGACGCCGGCCCGGCAGACGGCTTCGCTGCGCCGGTGGATGACCAGGGCCTCTCCGGCGCGGCCGGCCTCGCGCAGGTGGTGGCCGAGGGTGTTGAGGGCGGTGAGTTCGGCGAGGCGTCCCTCCTCGCCGGTTCGGCGGAGGTGGTCGGCGGCCTGCCGGAGCCGGGCGATGGACTCGTCGGTGCGGCCGAGCCGGTGGAGCGCTCCGGCCGCGTAGCCCAGGGCCCAGCCGGTTTGGAGCTGGTCGGCGGCCTCGCGGGCTACGGCCAGGGCGGCTTCCGCGCTGCTCAGGGCTGCGGGGTGGTCGTAGAGGCACATGCTGTAGGCCCAGGCGAGGTGGTTGAGGTGCACGGCCTCGTCGCGCCCGCCGCCCAGGGCGCGGGCGGCGGAGACGGCCCATCCGAAGACCTGCGCCCACAGTTCCCAGTGCGGGGTGCGGTCGGAGAACCAGTGCATCGCGTCGGCGGTGTCGACGACCTGCCGGTGCAGTCCGGCGGCGTGGGCCCGGCCCAGGGCGGCGAACCACTGGGCCCGTTCGGCCTCCAGCCAGCTCCGTGCCCGCTCCCGGTCGACAGGCGCCGTCGCGGGGTCCGGGTCCGGGTCGGGTTGCGCGCCGGGGCGGGGTCCGGTGTCGAAGCACCGCGCGGCGGCGGCGGCCCGGCGCAGGGTCCACCGGTCCGACCGGAGCCGGGCGGCGGTGATGTGCGCGGGATCGTCCTCTTCGGCCAGCCGCTCGGCCGCGAACAGGCGCAGGAGGTCGTGGAAGCGGTAGCGGTCCGCGGTGGGATGGGGCTGGAGCAGTCCGGCGGCCGTCAAACGCTCTGCGCACCGCTCGGCCTGACGGACCGGCAGATCTGCGAGCAGGGCCGCGATCTCAGGGCTGAAGTGGACCCCTTCGGCGAGCGAGGCGCGGCGGAAGATGATCTGCTCGGCCGGGCTCAACTGCCGGTAGGAGAGGGCGAAGGCGGCCCGGATCCGCAGCGAGCCGGCCTCCAGGCGGTCGAGTCGGGTGTCGTGGCCGGTGAGCCGGGTGACGAGCTTGGCGATGGTCTCGCCCGGCCGGGCGGCCAGCCGCTGGGCGGCGATGCGGATGGCCAGCGGCAGCCCGCCGCACAGCTCCGCGAGATCCCGGGCGGCCTGGCTCTCCCGGCGGACCCGGTCGGGCCCGATGACGCGGGTGAGCAGGTCGACGGCTTCCTCGCGGCGCAGTAGGGCGAGTTCGGGCCGGTGTACGGATTCCAGGCCGGCCAGGGCGTTGCGGCTGGTCACCAGGGTGAGCGAGGGACCGTGGCCGGGCAGCAGCGGCCGGACCTGGTCCTCGTCGGCCGCGTTGTCCAGCAGGAGGAGGACCCGGCGGTCGCGTAGTAGGGAGCGCAGCAGGCCGCAGCGGTCGGCGGTGGCAGAGGGGACGGCGCCGGCGCCGAGGGCGCGCAGCAGTCGAGCGAGCGCGTCGCGCGGCGGGGTGGGCCGCGGGTCCATGCCACGCAGGTCCACGGCGAACTGCCCGTGGGGGAAGCGGGGCGCGAGGGCGTGGGCCGCGTGGACGGCGAAGGCGGTCTTGCCCAGGCCGGGCTGCCCGCAGACCACCGCGACGGTCGGGCCGACTGGGCCGGCCGGGTCGGCCGGGTCGAGGCGCTCGGTCAGGGCGCGGAGCCGGTCCAGGGCGGGGCCGCGTGCGGTGAAGTCGCCGATATCGCGCGGCAGTGCGAGCGTGTGGTGCCCGGCGGGCGATGTCTCCGGCGCGTCTGCCGGGAGCGCGGTACGGGGGCGGCCGAGGCTGGCGGCCTCTTCCAGTTCCCGGCCGCCGGCTGCGTCCAGTTCCAGCGCCTCGGCGAGGGCCCGTACGGTACGGCGCTGCGGCCCGCGAGCGCGCCCGCGCTCCAGGTTCGACAGCGCCCGCACACTGATCCCTGCCCGCTGCGCCAGCAGCTCCTGGCTGACCCCCGCCCGGGTGCGCAGCGCGCGCAGCCGCGCCCCGAACTCTGTGTCGCCCACAGCTGTGTTCTCCCCCTGAGCGGTGTGGTCCGGCCGGGACGGCGCCCCCTGCCGGTAGAAGTATGCAGGGGCCACTTCTACCGGTGCGACTTCCTGGTGCCCGCGTGCGCCTCGGGGTTGGCTTGAGGCGTCCGGGGGTGCGGGCTCCACCCGGCCCTCTCGTCGCACTCTTCTGAGAGAGATCACCCATGAGTCGGAACAAGAAGACGGGCGGGCGTGCCGCGCGCACGACGGCTGTCGTGGCCTCGCTGGCCTGCGCCGGAAGTCTGATGGCCGTGGTGTACACGTCCAATGCCCAGGCCACGCCGGCCGACGGCACGTCTGCCGGGGCGAACCGGCCGTCGCCCGAGGCCCTGCTGCGGGAGGAGATCTCCAAGGCGGCTAACGCGCTGTACGACACCGCCCACCGGGACCCGCGCACCGGATACGCCGGTATCGTGGTCGCGGCGCAGGACGGCGGCTACACGCTGAACTGGAAGGGCGTGGTTCCGCAGTCGGTCACCCGGCTGATCGAAGCCCAGCGCGCGAGCGGGCTCACGGTGTCCGTGAAAGCTTCCCGGTACACCTCCAGGGAACTGAACGACCGGGCACGCGCGATCGCCGCCTCCAAGGCCACGATCGGCGGTGCGGCGATCACCAGCGTCGGCCCGAACGGTGACGGCAACTCGCTGAACATCACGGTGGCCCCCCGTACCGCTCCCGGCGCCGCCGCGAGTCTGACCGCGGAAAGCCTTCGGTCCGTATCCGCCCACCTGCCGGAATCCCTCACCGGAGGAATTCCGGTACATCTCACGGAGAGAGCGGCGGCCGTTTCCATTGCCTCTCCGCCCGGTCGCGGTAACAGTGCATTGCAGCGGAATGCCGATGCTCCCCCTTGGATTGGGGGATCCGTCATCCGGATCGGGAACGGAACATGCACCAGCGGTTTCAATGTGTACGACCCCAACACCCAAAAGAATTACATGCTCACAGCGGCACACTGCGGAAAAGTGAAGGATATCGTCCGCAACGGCGAATCATCCGCAACCCTGGGCACGCTGGTCGACGAGGAAGAATGGCTGGACTCCGCTCTCGTGGAATATGGGGCGGGAGGTATTACCCACGCCGCGCTTGGGCGTATCTATTCCGGCTACGGCGTAGCCCGCGCCGGCTTCGAATGGAGGGGGGTGGCCGCCGCCCGCCGCTCCTTCATCGGCGAGGAGAACATCTGCACTAGCGGGGCACTCATGGGGGAGGTCTGCGGCGGAAGAATCGTGAACAAGGACGTGCTGATAACTCCCGGCGGAGCGCCGACGGCCAGCGTCGACGAGGTCTGGCAGATCGCCAAGGTGGCCATGGCGGGATCTGGTGACAGTGGAGGCCCCGCATACGTGCGGACACTTTCCGGAGACGTTTCTCCCCGCGGCGTGCTATCCGCGACGGCGCCTGATGGAGGGCGTCACTCCTGCCACAATCCACTCAACTTCGGCACTCGCCCGTCGTGCAACTCCACCGTGTACATCACGAAGATCCTGGATTCCATGGACGAACACGTCAGGAATTTGAACTCTGTGAACGCGCTGCAGATCAAAACCCATTAGCAACCGTGAATCCGAGGCGCCCCAGGATCCTCCGGTCCAGCGGATCACGTTACGACGCACATGAATTGAAAGAGATGTGACAAACATGAAGAAAATAATGGCGGGCGTGGCCGTCGCCATTTTCGTCGCGGGAGCCGCACTGGCGGGATCTCCGGCCCAGGCTGCGAAGCCCGGTGAATGCATCGCAGGGGGCGGACAAAATCACCTCTGCAAGTACATGCCCCTTATGAGAGATCTGCCGGGTGGCGGAAGGGAAACGTTCATCGTCGGCACCGATGAGGCGATATGGACGCGATGGGTAGACGGCGGCAGCAACGCATGGAGCGACTGGCATTCCTTCGGAGGTGTTTCGAGGAGCGAGGTGTTCATCGAAAGCCACTGGGAAGGAAATAAATTCGTCAGCGTCATCACCCACCTCGGAACGGACGGAAATCCGTATTCGAGGAAGCGACCGGATCTCGGGCAGTCCTGGACCGGCTGGTACCGAAGCTGACACCACGTGCGAGGCACTCCGTGACGCCGCGGCCGGACGGCTCTCCAGAGCCGGTCCGGCCCTGGAGCGCCGACCGCACAGCAGATCACCCGTCCGCGAAACGATCGCGTGCCGAGGCGGACGCCGCGGTGAAGCGTCGGCTGAGCTCTTCGATCGGCTCGGACAGAGGGTGTCAGAAGCCGTAGCCGGCTACCGATATGTGCTGTGGCAGAGCTGGGTGGTAGCCGGACTCGTGACCCCGTGCGAGGAACGGCAGAGCTCGGCCATGGAGACACGACCCGCCCCCGGCGCCGCACACGGGCGCGAGCGCTGGGGAACCACCGGCTTCGACGAACCCACGCTGCGCGGCTTGGCCTTCGGCTTCGGCTTCGGCTTCGGGGCGTGGCCCTTCGGGTTGGACCGCTTCGCCTTCACTGGCAGCCGCTCCGGCTTCCGTACCGTAAGCACCCCCGAGCCCGATCCGTCGGCCTTCGCCGTGCGGGGCTCCTGCCGGCGGGTGCGCGGTGCCGACGGGCTGTCCTCGGGCACGACCACCACGGCAGGAGCGGGCGGCCGGCTGGTGGGCAGCGGCGTCAGCGGCAGCGCCTCTCCCGCCTCTCGCGCGGGGGCCGGGACCGAAAGTTTCGTTCGGTCCAGCGGGGACTTGTTGTCGACGGGGGTGACGGAGACGCACCCCGGCGTGGCCAGGAGGACGGCGAGGAGCAGGGGGAGAGTCCGGCGCTTCACATGATCACTGTCGCGCACACCGGACGTGGCACTGCCGACGGCACGCCCGGCCCTGCCGCCCACGACGGACGCCAACAGCTTCACACCGTCAACGACTCCGTGATCTGACTGCCCGCTCAGGCGGTGGCTCGGGTGGGCAGGGCGATGACGGCGGCGGCGGACGCCCGGTCGAGGGCGGTGGAGAACGTCTTCGCGACGATGGTGGCCTCCTTGCTCATGGCCTCGATCTCCGCGACGGCCAGAGCGTCGGCCGCGGTACGGGCCAGGAGGTCGAGCGCTTCGTCGTTGCCTTCGACCAGGCGCTGGATCTGCTTAGGTCTGGTGACACAGTGAGGCGATGGCGGGGCTTGTGACGCCGTGGGCCGCGCGACACAGCTCTCTCATGTCCCCGCCTCCCGCTCCGGGTGTGGGTCGGGCCGGGCGGTGCGGCATTTGGGCAGGGTGGTTCGGCCGCGCCTTCGCCTTGGCTTGGGGCTTGCCTGCGGGGCGCGGGGCCCGCTTCGTTGCGGTGGCACGGCGGGGTCCGGTGGTCCTGCGGGGCGCGGACACGGTGTGCCGGACCTGGCCGGGTGCGTTCGCGGTCCGCTGCGGCGGGGCCGGGTCCGTGGTCCTGCGCGGGAGCGGGCGCGGCCGGGGCGGCGGGCGTGGGCTCGGGCAGGAGGGCGAGCGGCAGTGCCGCTCCGGCCACGGGCCGGGCGGGCAGGTGGCCGGCCGGGTGCTTGTGATCCGCCGGTGCGTGGGTTCCAGGAGGCGGGGTCGACGATGACGCATCCGGGGGCCGTGAGCAGGACGGCGAGGGGCAGGGGCAGGGACCAGCGGCGCATGCCGCCACCGTGCCGCACGCAGGCGGCCCCGCTCGCCAGACGGCCCCGCCCGCCCCTCGGATGGGTGACATCTCGGGCACTGCCGGGCCGGGCCGGCAGTGCGGGAGTCGTCCAGTGCGGTGGACCCTGGAGGGCGAGGAGGGAGGCCAGGTGATGTTGCACCCGCCGGTGGAGCCGATGTTGGCGCAGGCCGCCGAGGTGATGCCGCCGGTGCGTCCGCTTGGTTCGGGGGTGGCGTATGAGCAGAAGTTTGACGGTTACCGGGCGCTGGTGTTCACCCCGGCCGGGCCGGGTGGGCGGGTGCTGCTCCAGACCCGGCGCGGCGCCAACGCCGGAGCCGACTGGATCGGCATCGAAGGCCCGCTCGGCAGCCAGATCATCGTCTCCGGCCAGCGCGGCGTCGAGTGCGAGACCGGCTACCCCGCGTGCCACCACGACGGGTGGGGGGTCACCTACAGCCCGACCGGAGAAGCCGAAGACCACGAGGAGATCTACTCCGGTCCAGCCGCCGCCGACCTGGACACCGACACCGCCGCAGCCATCACCGCGATCTGGGGCGCACTCCGGGACGTGTACGCCTCCAACGGCCTGGCGACCGTCCACACCTACATGGACCTCAGCGAACACGTGGATGCCCCGACGGACATCGACCGAGGCGCGGAGCTCGTGGCAGAAGCCGCCCGCGATCACCGACGCGAAGCGCCCGCGCAGGCCGCCTTCACCGACGCCGTCTGCGACGTCATGCACGCCGCGACCGCCGACCAACACGACGCCGCCGACATCCTCCACCGCGCCCTGACCTACGCCCGCACCACCGAGCGACCCGCCCCCGTCGACGGACCGGACGACACGGCATTCGCCGGTGCGATCGCCGACCTGCTCGCCGCGTCCGCACACCACATCCCGAACGGATGCGCGTGGCACACGGCCTGCGACGCGCTCACGCAGTTCACCGACGAGGCCGCGCCCCACCCGCTCACCATCCCCCAGCAGCACAGCACCAGCAGCGCCTGACCCACCTCGCCCGGCCGGAGACCCCTCCGGCCGGGCAGCACCCGCGACGACCAAGGAACGCTGCCATGACCTGGATCTTCCCGCGCTGCGGACGATGCGGCACCGGCCACTACACCCAGCTCGACCGCACGGTCCGGCTCCACTGCACCAACCCCCACTGCGACCACTGGATCCTTCCGCGCGAACTGGTCGACATCGACGCGTGGAAGTTGCACGACGGCCACGTCGTCGTCCGCATCACCGACTGACCCGCGCCCGCCCGGTCGGAGCCGCGAGCCCCAGCCGGGCGACCCGCGCCCGAAACGAAGGCGCGATGCGACGGCCGCCCGGGGGCCGAACGCCGGGCGCGCACGCCGCAGTCAGTGGCAGGCCGCCGAGCGGCACTTGCCCCGTCGGACATCTCCCGGCGCGCACGCCGGTGGCCCACTCCGATCCCCTGGCAGCGCGGGAACGCGGCGGCCGGCCCAGGGGCCGCAGACGAGCGCGCACGCCGCCGTCGGCGGAGGTCTCCGGGCGACGGCTGGTCCGCCAGCCACCTCCCGGTGCGCAAACCGCAGTGCCCGCGGCGCGCCCTCCTCCCAACCCCAACACCCGAAGGGTTCGGCGTACGGCACGCTGACCCCGTCCCACAGAAAGCGAGCGACACGATGATCCCCCACGGACGCCCCACCATGACCGAGGACGACATCGCCACCGCCAGCGGCCTGCCCGTGTACACCTGGCGGCGCCGCCACGGCGCCGACTTCCGCGCCCGCGTCCCCGTCCTCAACCCCGGTGAGAGGCTGCGCCTCTACGACGCCGCGCAGGCCACCGCCTACATCAAGGGCGCACGCATCCCCGCGAGCCAGGCCGGTGGCGCGGCCCACCCCGACGACCTCCTCAGCGACAAGGAGGCCGGGGCCGTTCTCGGTATCGACGCCACCACCGTCCGCGCGTACGCCACCACCGGCTACCTCCCCGCAGGCACCGAGCGCCACGGCCGAACGTGGTGGACGCGCCGAAGCATCGCCGCCCGCCGCGATTCCGCAGACCAGCGTCACCACAACCCCGGCCGACAGCCCGGCGATCCCCGCAACAGAGCCCCACGCCACCGGCACGATCCCCGCGTCACGGAAGTCGCCGCCCTTCTCCTCCTGGGACAGGTGAACACCGCCGAGATTGCCGAGCGCTACCAGGTCGGCCAGCGGACGGCGCAGAGGCTGCTCGCTGCGGCCCGAGCGCGCCCCGAGAGCTGACGGCCCGTGGGGTCAGATGGCGAACCCGGGCCGCAGGAACTGCCGGGCCCCGCGCAGCATGGTGCGCAGACCTCGCTCGGTGGCCCGGCTGTCGAGGCGTACGTCGAGGGCGCCGGGAAGCCTGCTTTCGGCCCGCAGACCGGTGGGGAGCTGTGAGGCGTCGAGCCCGTCCCGCTCGGCGATAAGGATGCCCAGCTCGTGGCGGCTCACTGCGTCGGGGCCTGCGAGATGGTGGATTCCGGTCGCGTCGGCGTCGGCCAGCTCCAGGAGGGCGGCGGCCAGGTCCGTGACGTGGACGGGGCAGCGGATGTCGTCGGTGAACAGGACGCCGTCGCGGATGCCGTCGGCGAGTTCGTGCACGATCCTCTCGTGCACCGACTGCCCGTGGCCGATGATCAGTGATGTCCGGGCGACCGTGGCCTTCGGGTGCACGGCGAGGACGCCGGTCTCGGCCGCGGCCTTGGCCGCGCCGTAGGCGGTGAGGGGGTCGGGGAGGCTGGACTCGTCGTAGTGGACGTGTGCCCCGGAGAAGATTGCGTCACTGGATACGTGGACTATGCGGGTTCCGTACTTCGCCGCGGCCATCGCGAGCCGGATGGGGCCCTCTGCCGTGGTCGGCCAGTGGGCCGATCCGCTCGATGCGTTGAGGACGAGTTGCGGGCGGACCTCGGACAGGACGACGTCCAGGCTTCCGGCGTCCCGCAGATCGAGGTGGCGCCACGCGGTGGGGGAGGCGGAACCGGGCTTGGTCGCGTACGTCGCGACGGTCGTATGCCCCGCTGCTCTCGCCTGCCGGACCAGCTCGGTCCCGAGGAAGCCGCTGCCGCCGACGATCAGAACTGTCATCGCGCCACCGTAGACCGCCTCCACAACGATGAAGGCGGTCACCCGGGACTTCGGGTGACCGCCTTCATCGTCAGCGTGCGGGTGGAGGCTGCCATAGGTATAGGACATCCGGCTCGCGTTCATCGTTGCGCAACCCGTCCGTCCGCTCGACCGCGATGAAGCCGTGCCGCTCGTAGAACCGGTGCGCTGAGGTGTTCACCTGGAACGTCCACAAGGTCAGCCCGTCCGGCTGCTGCTCCTTGGCCAGGTTCATGAACTGGTCACCGAGTCCCCGTCCGCGCCACGGGGGGTCGAGGTAGAGCTGTTTCAGGTCCTCCCCGTTGAGGACCATGACCCCCACCACGTTTCCTGCGCTGACCGCGACCCAGGTCTCGTACCGCGGCACGAGCACGCGCGCGAACCAGTCGTGTACGTCGGCGTCGTCGTGCGCGCAGCGCACGGTCGGCAACGCTGCGGCGAAGGAACGCAGCCACACGTCGGCCGCGGCGCGGGCGTCGGCGTCGCCGGCGCGGCGGAGAACAACGTCGTTGCCGGGCATCGTGCGGTACCTCCGGCGATCCAGGGGCTGATGACGTGGTACGAGGCTTTCGCGCGGCGCGGTGCTACTTGCCGGGGCGTCCGAGCTGGTGGACGGTCCAGCCGGCCGTGCGCCAGGGCTCTGGGTCCAGGGTGGTGCGGCAGTCGACGAGCAGGGGACGGGCCGCGCGGCCGGCCAGGTCCTGGGGGTCTGCCTGGCCGTATTCGGGCCATTCGGTGGCCAGGACGACGAGGTCGGCTCCGTCGACGGATGCGGGCAGGTCGTCGGTGTAGTCCAGTTCCGGGTTGCGGGTCATGGCGGTGGCCACGGCCTGCGGGTCGTGAACGGTGACCGTGGCGCCGGCCTGCTGGAGGGCATGGGCCAGCGCGAGTGCGGGGCTTTCGCGGACGTCGTTGGTGCCGGGCTTGAACGCGGCGCCCCACACGGTGATCTTTGCGTTCTTGACGGAGCGGTCGCCGAGGGCGTTGCGGATGAGGTCCATGGCGACGTCGGTGCGGGACTCGTTGATCTCCTCGGCGGCGCGCAGCAAGGTGGCGGCCCGGTCGGCGCCGAGCTGGCGGGCGGAGGCGGTGAAGGCGCGGACGTCCTTGGGCAGGCAGCCGCCGCCGTAGCCGATGCCCGGCCGCATCCCGCCGCTGCCGATCCGTGGGTCGATGCCGAGGATCTCCACGATCTGGGAGACGTCGCCGCCCGCCGCGTCGCACATGTCGGCGACGGCGTTGATGTAGCTGATCTTCAGGCCGAGGAAGGTGTTCGCGGCGCCCTTGGCGAGTTCCGCGGTCTGCGGGTCGGTGACGAACAGCGGGACCCCGGCGTCGAGGATCGGGGCGTAGACGGCGCGGATCGCCTTCTCGGCTTCGGCGGTGGTGAGGCCGGCGATGAGCCGGTCGGGCCGCAGCGTGTCCTCGACCGCGTGGCCCTCGCGGAGGAACTCCGGGTTCCAAACCACCTCCACCGCGGTGCCGGCCGGGGCGAGGCGCTGGGTGAGGGCGGTGACCTGGACTGTGGTCCCGACGGTGACTGTGCTCTTCCCGACGATCGTGCACGGCCGGGCCAGGTGCGGGGCGAGCTGGCGGATCGCGCCGAAGACCTGTCCGGTGTCGTAGGAGCGGCCGTCCGCGTCGATCGGCGTGCCGACACCGATGAAGTGCAGCTCGGCGAACTCGGCCGCCTCGCGGATGTCGGTGGTGAAGCGCAGGCGTCCGCTCGCGGTGTGGGCGGCGAGCAGCTCGGGGAGGCCGGTCTCGTAGATGGGGCACTGGCCGGAGTTGAGGCGGTCGACCTTGGCTTGGTCGACGTCCACGCCGATGACTTCGTGACCCAGTTCGGCCATCGCCGCGGCGTGCGGGATGCCGAGGTGTCCGCAGCCAATTACTGAAACGCGCATTCCTTGACTCTCATCCTGGGAGGGGCACCGCGTGGCGGGGCCGGGGAACGAGCCCAGAGGCTAGCGCCGTTCCCCGGCCCTCTCTTTCACGCGCTGGTCACGTGGGGTTCAGCATCTGCTCCAGGCCGCTGATCGCGTCGGCGGCCGTCCGCCGTACGACGACGTCGCCGGTCTGCGGGGCTTCCAGCGGGTAGGCGAACCAGGAACCGTCCGGACGGGGGAATCCCTCCGGGTCGACGAGGAACACCTTCAGGCCGGCCGCGCGGGCCCGCTTGGCCACCCACCGCCGGTCGGCGTGCAGCCCGATCACGACCAGGGCCTTCGCGTCGGGGTGGAAGGTGACCGGCGGGATCCGCTGGTCGTAGCGGCGCATGAATTGCTCCTCGAACCCGGCGCGGGCGCCGAGCGCGTCGAAGTTGTTCGTGATGAACGGGCCGACCATGTGCCCGGCCTCTTCCATACGCTTGAGCGCGCGCATGGCCGGGGTGACCTCAGCGTTGAAGCACGCCCGGTACATCTCCGACAGCTCACACACCTTGTCCTCGGTGTCGAGGAACATCTCCGCGAGCAGCGGGTCCCGCCCCGGGGCGAGCACGAACGTGAAGCCCTTGCCGAGCTGCTCGTCCTCGATCTCGTTGACGTGGTACATCGCGTGGAGCCGGTGCAGCGGCGGGATCCCGGCCTCGTAGGAGACGCCGCAGCCGACCTCGACCTGGAACGGCAGGAAGTCCGTGAGCTGCGCCAGGTCCTCGGCGTAGACAGGCTTCCCGGGGGTGTCCTTGACCCGGACTCCGTGGGTCAGTACCTCCCACGGGCGGCGTCGGACCGCCCGCGGGGGGAAACAGTTGGCGGATGTGAAGACGGTGTCGATGACCTCGTAGTCGGCAGGAAGCCTGCGGCCCGCCCGCAGGTCCTCGGGGTGCTCCTCGACGCGGAGCATGTGGACGCGCAGGTCACCCAGCTCGAACCGGCCCGCCCCGATGTGCTTCCAGCCGCCCTCGGACAGCATCGCGTGGTTCTGCTCCCACGCCTCCTCGATCTCGGACCGTGGCGCGGCCACCGAGTGGTACAGGTACATCTGCGTCATGGCGATGGCCGGCGCGGCCGTGGTGTCCACGAGCCCGTACTGGTGCCAGTAGTGGACGATGCGGCGACGCGCGTCGCCCTCGCCCGTCCAGCCGGAGTTCTCGGCGGTCTCCTCCTGCTGGTTGCGCCGCCAGATGCCCTCCTCCTCGAAGCGGGGCCGATCGGCGCTCACGCCGTAGAAGTCGTTCCACCTACGGATCTGGGCCTTGTCGAGCTGGTCGATGACCGTGACGGGAAACTGCATGTCGTGTCCTCGATCTCTGAGTTGAAACGGTCCGTCCCCATGAGCGGGGTGCGGGTGGGCTAGCTGAGGGCGGCGACCGCGTCGGTGAGCGCGGTGGTCAGGAAGTCGACGTCGTCGTCGCTGGAGTTCAGAGGGGGCGCGACGACCATGCCCTCGCTGCGCGGGTCACCGGCTCCGGTGAACGGGTAGAAGAAGACGCCGCGCCGCTCGCACTCCTCCATCAGCGACCAGAGCAGGCCAGGAGCGACCTCCACCCCGTACAGGTGGCCGACGCCCCGGACCTCCCGCACCGGCGCCCGGCCGGTCAGGGACCGCAGCGACGTGCCCAGACGCTTTCCACGCGCGGTGAAGGCGCCGAAGTCCATGGCCTCCAGCTCGTCCAGGACCCCCAGGCAGGCCGCCGCCTGGAGCGGGTGGGTGGCCATGGTCCCCATCGCGGGCAGCGGGTCCACGCCCTTGCGCCGCAGCAGCGGCGCGATCTCCGGCGACACCAGCACCGCGCCCACACCGGTGTAGCCGGCGCCCAAGCCCTTGGACAGGATGACCAGGTCGGGCTCGCACCCGTCCCAGTGCTGGCTCGCCAGCGGTGTACCGGTGCGCCACAGCCCGGTCAGGACCTCGTCGTGGATGACCAGGACGCTGCGCTCCCGGCAGATCTCGGACACCCGCCGTAGGTAGCCGTCCGGGGGCACGAAGGCGCCGCCCGTGGTCCCGTTGATGGGCTCGATCAGGACCGCGGCGACATTCTCCGCGCCCCTGCTGTCGATCGCCCGCGCCACTTCCTCGGCGCACGAGACGCCGCACCCGTGCTCGTCGTGGGCTTGGCCGTGTGTTGGCGGGTAGGGCGCAGAGAAGGCGGGGCCAAGGCCGTAGCGGTCTTCGGGACGGGGGTTGCGGATCTGGTTGCCCGCGACTCCGAGGGTGAACATGCTGTTCCCGTGGTACGACAGGCTGGACGTCAGGATGTCCCCGCGCCGCTTCCGGTCACGGACCCGCACGATGTTCCGTGCCAGGCCCACCGCGACCTCCACGCCGAGAGTGCCGCACGTGGTCAGCGCGACGGAGTCCTCCTGCCGGCCCACCGCTCGGCACAGGCGGTCCATCAGTTCCATCTGGATGTGGGGCTGGACGACGGCAGCGCCGCCGAACGAGTAGCGCGAGAACTGCTTCTCGATGCGGGCGAAGACCGCGGGGCTGCCCTGTCCGACGTTCGCGCACAGGAGGCCACTCGATCCGTCGAGGATGCGGCGCCCGTCGGCACGGTGCAGCCAGGGCCCGTTCGATCCCACGGCCTCGAAGTCCGGCAGGGGCCTGGAAGACGTCAGCAGACGGTCGCGCTGCGGCGCGTACTGATCCACGGAGAAGTCCCTTCTGAGGAGTGCTCACAGGGGCGGGGAGTGCACGGCGTTGGTGAACCGCCGCAACTCCAAGACCACCGCACCAGGACGCGGTACAACAGTCAGTAGCCATAGGGCTGCAAGGAGTTTGCATCTCGTGCAAGTACGGACGGCCGCGTCCGAGCCCCCGCTCACCGGGGACCACGCAGCCTCGGCTACACCGGGACGGGATTATGGACGCAGTTCGAAAGTCACAGGCGACACCCCGGGCGGCAACACCCGGCGAGGTGGTCCGCAGAGCACGCAGAACCCAGGGCATGACCCTGGCCACGCTCGGATCGATGACCGGCTACTCGGCCGCCCAGGTATCCCGCTTGGAGCGCGGAAAATCGAACATGGCAGACCTGTCCGTGCTCCAGAGATTCGCCCAGGCACTCGGCATCCCACCCCAGGACCTCGGCCTCGCCCCGACTACGGGCGCCCTTCCGGACCCGCTCAGTCAGCGAACCGGGCCGTACCCCAGCCTGCCCGCCCCTACCCTGAGAACCCCAGGGCACGACGACGGAGAGGACCCGGTGCGCACGCGAAGGCAACTGCTCGCGAACTTGGCGATCACCGCGGCGGCCGCCATGGGAGCCCCCCTCGCCGGCGCCACCCCGGCCAAAACCGACGAGGCGCAACTCGGCGAGACGCTCGTCGCGGGGCTGCGCGACGCGATGCTGGGACTCGGCAGCGCGGCCCCTGACACGCCCCCTGAGCGCCTCTCGGTGGAACTGCACCGCGCCTCGGCGGACTTCAACGACTGCGCGTACTCCAGCCTCGCCCTACGGCTCCCACGCCTGATCTCCGCCGGGCACCAGTCCACCGGCGGCAACTTCCCCGTGCTGGCGCAGGCCTACCTCCTGGCGACGCGCATCCTCATCAAGCTCGACGAGCCACAACTCGGCTGGATGGCAGCCGACCGCGCCCGGCAGTTCGCCTCGGCCGCCGGGGCACCCGTCGCGGCAGCGGAGGCGGCCCGCCAGCAGGCCGTCCTCGCCCGAAAAGCGGGATGGCACGACCAGGCCCTCACCCTCGCCCTGAACGCCGCCGACGACCCAGCCCTGCGCGAGCTCGGAAACGCCGGGATCGCCCAGCGCGGCCTGCTCGTCCAGTGCGCCGCCTACACCGTCGCCCACCAACGCGACCAAGCCGGAATGCGCGAGCTGACCAGCGAGGCCACCGCCATCGCCAAGAGCCTCGGCACCGTCACCCACCTTCGGGACACCAACGGTGGGTTCAGCTGGGCCACCGTGCAGCTCCACCTGATCTCGGCGGAGAACACCGCCGGAGATCCCTCGGCCGCCATCGCCGCAGCAGACGCTCTTGCCCCCCAGGCGCTTCCCACCACGGAGCGGCGCGCGCTCTACTTCACCGACCGCGCTAAGGCCTTCGCGCAATGGGGCCGACGAGACGAATGCATCCGCGCCCTCCTCCAGGCCGAGTACTGGGCCCCGCAGGAAACCCACGCCCGCCCAGCCGTGAAGTCCCTCGTCTCCGGCCTGCTGCTCTCAGGGCGCACCACACCTGAACTCCGAGGCATCGCCGCCCGCACCGGAGTCCTGCACAGCTAGCTGAACTCTGAATTCGCCCTCGCACTCCTCACCGCCGAGACGGGGCCGGTCACCGGGAGACGGCATCACGAGTGCCCACCGACCTGCCGATGCCGAGACACGGCACCCGCCGCGACCTCTGAATGGCCAGGACCGCACCCCCGTGTGCCGAAGCTCCCCCGGCCGGGTTCGTGAAGCGGGACACTGGCGTCATGTGGATGGGGTTCGACAAGAAGGAAGCCAAGGCCACGGTGGAAGGCGCGATTCCGTGGCTCGCGCCCACGGGCAAGCTCACCGTGGAGGCGTTGCGGAAGCTGGACCGGCCGCTGCTCGCATGGGCCCCGGAGGGGGAGGCGTACCGGTTCGAGTCGGCCGCCTACTACTCCGAGTACGCGGATGAGCCGGGCGGGCTGTCCCCGCTGGAGAAGAAGGTCGCGGCCCTGCCCCCGCGGCCGGAGTGGACGATGGAGCGGATCTGGACACCCGACGAGGAGTCCAGCGAAGAACAGCACACCGCGTACCACAAGGCCAGCGTCACGATCGGAGGCCGTCTCCTCCACCCGCGGGATCTGGACTCCTACGCCGCCTTCGCGTACGAGTACGCCGGCCTCGACGACGAAGACGCGGACGACGACCTGGACGACGAGGACGGCCAGGGCCAGCCGCGCGTCACCGGGGACCTGGAGGCGGCTCTAGCCTGGGCGGCCGCCGGCGTCTGCGTCCTGCAGCAGTCCCTGCCCCACCCCTTCCGCGACGTCCTGCGCTACGCCGACACCGACAACCGCCCCGCCCACCGGGTGCTCTTCGCCTACGCCCAGCTCCTGCGGATCAAGGACCCGGCCAAGGCCGCACCCTGGTTCACCGCGCTGGTCTACCTCAACCCAACGGACAACCTCGGCGCACGCTTCTGTGCCCCGGGCGGCCCCTCAGACCGATTACCTGAACCCGTCTGAGACAGTCTCGCCGGGCGGACTACCGGTATGTGCGGTAGCAGAGCTGGCTGATAGCCGGACTCGTGACCCCACGCGAGGAGCGGCAGAGCTCGGCCATGGAGACATGACCCGGTACCGGGGCCGCGTTCGGGCGGGAGCGCTGGGGAACCACCGGCCTTGACGTACCTGCTCTGCGCTTCTTGGCCTTGTCCTTCGGCTTTGGGGTGTGGTGCTGCGGGCTGGACCGCTTCGCCTTCACCGGCAGCCGCTCCGGCTTCCGTCCTGTCCGCATTCCCGAGCCCGCTCCTTCGGCCTTCGGTGCGTGGTGCTGCTTCTGGTGGGGGCGTGCGGCCGACGTGCTGTCCGCGGGTAGGGGTGCGATCGCCACGGCAGGGGCGGGTGGCCAGCTGTCGGGAAGCGGCGTCAGCGGCAGCGCCACACCCGCCTCCCGCCCGGACGCTGGGGCCGGGACAGAGACCGGCGTGCGGTTCCGCGGGGGTTTGTTGTCGGTGGTGGGGGTGACGGAGACGCACCCCGCCGTGGCCAACAGGATGGCAATCAGCAAGGGCAGGGTCCGGTGGCGCATCCGACTACTTTGGCGCACCCGGGCCACCGGGCTCCCCCGGCACGCCCTGCGAAGCGCGGCCACCACAGCGATCGACCGCGGCACTCCTGCGCGGATCTGCCGGTTCGCCTGCGCCGCTTGCTGCGCCTCGCCAGAATCAGCGCCATGCTCGACTGGATCCCCGCATGGGGAAGTGCCGCACTGATCTCGGTGGCGACGACCATCTTCACCGGCCGCTACATCCTGCCGCTGCTGGAGGTCCGCAACCGGCGCTTCCAAACGAAGATGCAGGCACAAGAGAAGATCACCACCAACGCCCTGTCCATCCTGACCGCCGTGATCAAGCTGCGGGAGGTTCAGGTTCCCGACGGCGTCACCGACACGCTACGGGCCGCCCTCACCGAGGAGCGCGACAGGTGGCATCGGCAAGTGGACGAGGCGACCCGTCACCTCACCGACCACGCGCAGGAGTTCGTCTTCACCTTCCGCGGTCCCATCGGAGTCCTGGGGATGCGCTACTGCGGGACGGCCCGCATGGTCTGGATCTCTGACCGGACCGAGGAGACGAAGCTGCGCCACCTCCTGGAGATCACGGAGCACTTCCACACCCTGTTCTTCGGCAGCCGCTGGCGCCTGCGTTCACGCGTACGGGCGATGGGCGAGCTGCAACGCCTGATGAGCGTGATCGAGGAAGAAGGCCGGCCGCCAGTGCCCCAGAGCCGCACGGCACCGGCCGTCGAGGGGTGACCTGTACCCCGACGGATCGATCTTCAGAAGAGAAGCGACAGTCGCCACGGCCTGTGATGGCTACGCTGCTCCGGCCGCTGAACGCGCAACGCAGAAGCCCGGTACGGGCGACAGGGGAAGGGAACACTCAATGGATTCGAGCTGGAACACCGTGAGCCCAGTCGAGCATGAGGCACCCCGGCGGGCCGCCTGATGAGGGCCCTCGGCGTCGGTGGCGCCGTCGCGTCCGTGTCGGCAGCATTCTGGGCTGGACTTCTCGTCGGGCTCGACACCGCCGCCCCTGTGCGCGAATCGGCGACGGTCGCCATGTGGGCGTCGGCCGCCGTCGCGGCCGGGTTGCTCGGCGGCATCCCCTATGTGCGATGGTCGGCGGCCCGAGAAGCGGCCCGAATCCGAGGCTAGGCCGGCGGATCCGGGGCCGGGAGTTCGGTGCGCAGCGCTCCGTGCCAGCGGATCCACAGCGCGGGGTGCCCGCGCG
This sequence comes from Streptomyces sp. NPDC102278, assembly GCF_044766345.1. NCBI lineage: Bacteria > Bacillati > Actinomycetota > Actinomycetes > Kitasatosporales > Streptomycetaceae > Streptomyces > Streptomyces sp. NPDC102278. Next base: position 54,914 of record NZ_JBIWLV010000028.1, read on the forward strand.
ATGCCTCGTGCAAATTCTCCGGCCCGCCACTGGCAGGGGGTGGAGACTGCTTGCGGACGTAGTGGCCGTCCCTGTTGGGCAGTTGGCGTATCCGCAGGTCGCCCGTGGGGAGTACCGTCCGGGTGAGGAGTCCAGAACGGAGAGGTGCCGTCATGACCCATTCCCCTGACACCGGCATCGGGGCGCGCGTGCGTGTGGCCCGGATCGCGGCAGGCCTGACGCAGGCGGAGATGGCCGGTCTGGTGGGCCGCTCGGAGCGCTGGGCCGAGGACGTCGAGGCCGGCCGACTCCCACTGGACCGGTACTCCCTGATCACGGCCGTGGCCACGGTATGCGAGGTCGACGTCGTCTGGCTGCTGGGACAGCCCTACCGGCTGCGCCGCGAGCAGGGCTCGGCGGTCCCGCACGTGCCCGCGCTCCGTGCCGCGCTGCGCCGCTCCTCGCTGATCCTCTCCGGCCACCCGGGTCTCGTGCCGTCCGGGCCGACCGCCGACGTCCAGCGAGTCCGGGACCAGGCCGCGGCGACCAACCGGCACCGCCAGGGCGCGAACCTTCCCGCGGTCGCCGGACTCCTTCCCGCCCTGCTGGAGGACCTCAACACCACGATCCTGATGCACGAGCGCGGCACCGCCGAGTGGGACGAAGCCCTGCGCCTCTTGGTCGACGCCGCCCGCAACGCCCGCCAGACCCTCAACCAGACCGGCTTGCCCGATCTGGCGTGGGTGGCGGCGGAAGTCGCGGCCGGGGCCGCGACCCAGCTCGACGACCCGATCGTGAAGGCCGCCGTGGCCTGGGACCGGTGCGGCGCTCTGCTCCATCAGGGCTCGGCCCGGGAGACGCAGGCGGTCGCCGACGCCGCCCTGCGCGACCTGGAGCCGATCTCCGCGACGGGGGACACCGACGCCCTCGTGCTGGAAGGCGCTCTGGTGCTCCGTCAGGTCGTGGCCTGCGCCCGCGCCGGCGACGCCGACGGAGCCTGGAGCCAGGCCACCCGCGCGCTGGAGGTCTCCGAGCGCCTCCCGGAAGGACATCACGATCTGCGGTGGCAGACCGTGTTCTCCCGGGCGAACGTCCTGGTCCACACGACCGAGGCCGGCGTCGAAGTGGACGCCCCTGACACCGGGCTCTCATTCGTCGACGACATCGACGTGGCGGCGATGCCGAGCCGGGAACGCATCACCCACTACCGGATCGACGAGGCGCGGGCGATGCACCGCATGGGCCGCTCCGGCGAAGCCGTGGTCACCCTGCGGACGGCGGCGCAGCGCGCCCCGCACTACGTGCACGCCCACCCGATGGCCCGTGAGCTCGTCGGCGACATGGTCCGACGGGGCGTTCCGTCGCAGGCCGCCGCCTTGTCCGGGCTGGTGCGCGGGATGGAACTCGTGTCCTGACATCGGGGCGCATATGCCAGTTGGGCAGCCTACAGAATTCCTGTGGGTCGCCCTTCCTGTTGAGCGGGACCCTCGTGTCGTGACCATCACCTACGGTTCCCAACCGGGCACGGGGGGCGACATGGGCGACATCCTGCACGTCCTGCACGGCCGCGACACCATCGAGAGCGCCGCCGCCTATCACCGGCTCGGCTGGCCCGTCGCGATCGGCCACCGCCAGCGCACCGGCTCCGGCTGCACCTGCCAGGACAGCCCCACGGCGACACCCTGTGTCACCCCGGGCGCCCACCCGCTCGCCGGGGCCGTGGAGCCGCTGGAGAGGGGTGACCTCACCGCGGCGTTCGAGTCCGCACCCGGCGCCGGAGTCATCGTCCCGTGCACGCACTTCGACGCCCTGGTCGTCGGCCACGCCATCGGCATGGGCGTCATGCTCCGCGCCGACGCGACGAACCTGCACATCCCCTGCCTGACCGCCGGGCACACCACGGCGACCCTGCTCGTGGAAGCCGGCACCGGCACCCTCCTCGCCGACTGCCCCCAGGTCGACGTCCGCACCGGACCCACGGCGTGGGTGGCGATGCCCCCTTCGTACGGCATCCGCTGGGACACGGCACCGGACGACGAACTCCCCATCCCGCCCGCCCGCGCCGTACGCCCGCACCTGGCGCAGGTGCTCAAGCTCACCCTCGCCGCCCGCGCACAGGGATGACCGCGGTGGCCGGCCGAACGGGACACCGTCCCGGCGCGGTGTCCGCGCCGTACCAAGTCGGAGACGTGGTGCGCGGACCCGAAGTCCTTCCCCCGGGCGACTACCGCACCCCGCCCATCTACGAGGGAGAAGTCGTCCAGGTCGGCAGCGGCTGGAACGGTGTCGACGCGGACAACGCCTACCTCTGGGTGCGCCTTGCGGACCGCTCCGAGCGCCGCCTTGCCATAAGGGGCTGCGCCCTGGTCCCACCATCCGAGCGGTCCGCCCCGTGAGACCCCGCCCGAGCCGGGCGGAGTGATCCACCGCAGCAGCCACCGGCCGCTCAGGACTGTGCGGAGTACCACCACGCCATTACCTTCGTGGGGGACCTGCAAGCTGAGGCCTCCCGGGTGACCGGGCTGGGCCCTGATCTCCAGGTGCCCTGTCAGACGAAATGCCCCGGCAGGCACTCAACCGTTGACCGGCTGCGACGAGCGGCCGCCCGCCGAACTGCCGAACGCAAGGCGCAATCGATGAATAGCGGGCCCGAAGAGACCGCTGGCTGAATCCGGCTCCGTGGACGACCAAGGGCCGATCAAGACAGCGGCCCCTTGAGTTCGAGGACGCCTTCATTGAGCTGGATCAGCCCGACGTCGTACAGGATGCTGGGAGGCGTGAACCGGGCCCCGGGAATCTTGACCGGTTCTTCGGTGAGCAAGACCCCCATCTCGGAGGTGGTGCTTCCCGCTGTCCAACGCAGGCAGCGCTCGGCGCTGCTGCGCCGGGCGGGCACGAGGTGGGCCTGGTGGCGGGAGGCCGACCACCAGAGGTTGGCGCGGGTCAGGAGGGCGCTACGCAGGTTGGTGGTGGCGGTAGGTGCCCAGTGATGGGCCATGGCGCTCTCGCTCCGCGTCATCTGGCCCTGTGTCCAGACCGGCTGACGGCGGTCTTGCGTTTCCTCGTTCTGGCGCGAGACGCGGACCTCGTCCTCCAGGAGCATCTGCATGTCGCGCAGGGCAACCCCGCCGACGTTTTCACGGATTTCGAGGCGGGCACCGGTTGGCAGGTGGCGGAGCAGCAACGCCTTGCGGGTGACCAAGATGCGGGGGAGGGGGAGATCCCCCGCATCCCGCTGCAGTACGAGCGCGCTGTCCTCGCTGGCGCGGTGGTTCGGGAGAATCTGCGCACCACCGCTACCGCCGTGCGGGGGCCGGGCGTACGACGTTGCCAAACCAGCAGGCGGCGATGCCCAAGCTGCTGCTCGCGTCCCTGGCCGCCGACCTTGAGGACCAGGAGCCGGAGCGGGGCCCCGGGGGGCGATCGACATGACGGCGATGCGGTCTTGAGGGAATCCGGCACGGACGTGGAGGCATTCGACCTCACTGCCGAGCGGCTGCGTCATCTTCAGGTCGCCTCCACCCAGGCGGCCGACGACTCTCGCGCCCGCGCGGACGGCCACGCCGGACGAGACGAGGCTGGCCCGGTGCGCCAGGACGACCAGCAGGGGCATCGCCCGCAGGAGCCCGGACCGCACCGGGCATCCCGCCCTTCTTCTCGGGGACCTTCCGGGAGTGTCACGACAGGGGGGTGTCTGACCTGACCCGCTGGCTACCCCAAAGGCTGAGGAGCGAGGCTGAAGGTGTGGATGTTCCTGACGGACACCGCAGTGATGGCCCCGCAACCGACCCGCCCGTTACGGAACTTCGTCGGCACATCACGCCCCGATTGCCCTGCCAACCGTGCACGGGCACGTGAGTCGGGGGATTAAGGGCGAGACGCGGTACGGGTCAAGATGTGCCGCTATGCCCGGAATCCTGCTCCTTTGAGTTGATGAGCTGGCGGTACCACCACATCGTCTCGGATTCACGGTGGTGCAGACTGCAGTCGCTATCCCGGCAGGAATCCCGGTGGTGTCGGGCGGCAGCCTGCGCGAGTTCCATCGCTGCTCGGCGACGGTCCCGCCGGGTAGGGGAGGACGGCCGCGTGTCGACGTGAAGGTGTCGATACCACCACAGGATCGACCGCTCGTCGTGTTCCGGGAGGCAGTCTGGATCGGTGCAGCCTCGGATGTGGTGCCTCGCAGCCTGCCAGGCGGTGATCAAGCGTAGTTCCGACAGTCGCTTGAGTGATGCCCCGCGCAGGGGGACCCGCTGGTGAGACTTCACGACGACCCCGGACATTTTCTGTGTGGTGATTTCTGTCGGCCCGGCCGTGGCAACCCGGTGATCATGGTGCGTTGATAGTGCAGCCGGGGCAGGACCGGGATACTCCCAGAAGGGACGCTCGGCGAGTATACGCCCCCCTATTTGGGAGTCCTTGTCTCACCGCTTGGACGTTCACCCGAGGGGCATCGTGGGGACTCTACCTGGAGGGGAGTAGATCCCTCAGTGGGGTGAGCCGGCGGCCTGGCTGTCGGCTTCTGTAGCGGCTTACAGCCGGCAGGCCGCCCCTGGCGAAATGTCCACTTGTGACGCACCGGGTTTCTTCCGTGGTCCTGGGCGGGGCGGGAAGTGTGCCGGAGACCTGGCGGCGGTGGTGCAGCTGCGTCGTACGCGCTGCTCGGGCTGCAAGGTCACGCACGTGCTCCTGACGGAGGCACTCTGGCCGAGCCACATTCCCTGAGTGCGTCGACACTGGCTGCAGATGCTCGCCCTGACCGGCTCGCCCCTCCTCTGGGAGCCCCGCCGCCTGCGCCGTCGACTGTCCTCCGCCACCGCCCAGCTCTCGCATCGCTGCCCTCCGGTGGCACCTGGGGTGACCCGCCACTTACTTTTGCCGGAAATGATCACCAGAGGGATACAGCGGCTCGATGCCCTCCCAAACCCGGCTGACCAAAGCGACGGCCCGTCCCGACGAACTCGAACCACCCGCCGGAACCGTGTGCCTCGGCGCACACCCGACGCGACAGCCGGGCCATCGCCCTGCCCGTCAGCGACCCGACAAGCCGAGACGGGCCGCCGGAGATTCCGACGGCCCGCCACGAAAGGTCGAGGCTAACTACCGGGCCTTGGGTGAAGGCCCTTTGCCCTGATCGAGGCCGGTTGGGTCACGCCGTGCCGTAGCCGCTGCTGATGGTGTGGAAGTTGGTGAACCCGTTGCCATTGCTCTGGCCCATGACGATGGTGCCGTCATGCTGGAGGCCGAGGATGTCGGCCTTGCCGTCGCCGGTGACATCGGCGAAGGTGATTCGTCCTTCCATGCCCTTGTAGCCGCTGCTGATGGTGTGGAAGTTGGTGAACCCGTTGCCGTTGCTCTGGCCCATGACGATGGTGCCGTCGGCCTGGTGGCCGAGGATGTCGGCCTTGCCGTCGCCGGTGACATCGGCGAAGGTGATTCGTCCTTCCATGCCCTTGTAGCCGCTGCTGATGGTGTGGAAGTTGGA
>NZ_JBIWLV010000028.1:60474-73943 GCF_044766345.1 Streptomyces sp. NPDC102278
GGTGAACCCGTTGCCGTTGCTCTGGCCCATGACGATGGTGCCGTCGGCCTGATGGCCGAGGATGTCGGCCTTGCCGTCGCCGGTGACATCGGCGAAGGTCACTATGGACGTGTTCCAGCGGGCTGTCTGCTGAATCCACCCGCCGAGGCCATCCGCGCGTGCCGAGATGGCGCCGGTTCGGGTTTCCGTAGCCGGGGCATCCAGGCAGCCGCCCTGCCACGATCGACTGTTGATGCCAACCAGTTCGCCGTTGCTGTTCACCAGCGGGCCGCCGGCGTCACCCTGACAGATGGCATCAGTGCCCTTGCCCGTGAGAGTCAGCGTCGTGGCATCCGTGGAAGCGACACCGAACGCGGCGGTGTGCACCTTGCTCTGCACCCAGGCGGTCTTGGTACGCCCGAATCCGGCCGCCGTCACATCAGCGCCCGCAGCGGGTTGAGCAGCGGCGAGCTTGATGGGGGTGATGCTGCCCGAGACCGGCTTGGACAGCTTCGCGAGCACGACATCACGGCCGCTGTACGGCACGATGTTGATCACACTGAACGTGTCCGTGTCCGCGCCGATCTTGGCCGTGGCCGCCAGAGCTGGTGACCCCGCCACTACCGCCGCGCCCGGAGTCTTCGCGAAGCAACTCGTCGCGGTCAGGACCCAGCTCGCGTCGACGAGAACGCCGGAGCAGGCCCGACTGTCGGCCTCGTCACCGATGTTGAGCTTGACGGTGTAGGTGTACTGCCCCGCGGCGGCGGGGGTTCCGACAGCTGCCAGAGCAACGCCGGCGGTCACGAGCGCGGCGGTGCTCGCGATGGTCAGCGCCGCGGCCATCGACCTGGTGAGCGGACGTATGTGGGACATGATCTTCCTTAGATGCTTCTTGGAAAGGCGGTGACGGCAGGCGCCTTGTGGCTTACCGCAGATAGCCCAATGGGCCTCAGCCGTCAGGGAAGGGTTCGGTGAGGTTGGCAGAGATGGCTTGGCAGGGACTTCGCTGCACGCGGTGAAGGCTGGGTGGGTGGCCTCATGGGAATCCTTCTCGTGTGTTGGGCTCGGTAGCCCGCGGTGAGATGGATCGCGGGCAGTCGACGGCGCGAGCGAGCGGTGGGAGGCTCTGCCGCAGTGGCGGCACGCGCGGCAGGTGACCGCGAGCGGAGGTCCGTGCTGCCGGCAGCGATGGGGGTGGGGAGTCCGCGTAGGGAGAGCTGGTCTCCTGGGTCCGTTTCGCGTTCCTCCACGGCGTCACCAAGGACAGGCTGGCGCCGGCAAAGGGACTTCGGAAGGTGCCCGGATCGGGCCGGCGCGGGCCAAGTGTCTGGATCTGCCGTGCAGAACCCTCCGGCAGTGCTTCCCCCGTGTGGTCGGCTCAAGGCAGGAAGGACGTTCCCGGCCAGGCTTTCGAGGCGATAGACACGGCCACCAGCCCGTTCGCAGCTGTTACATGCTGGTCCTGATCTCGATGAGCGTGTGGTCGCGGCCCTCATTGTCCGTGGCCTCGCCTACGGGAGTGAAGGCCTCCTTGGCCACGTCGAAGGTCTTCGCCTCCGTCCCTACGGTCATGTCCACTTGGGCCGTCTGTGCAGCGCTTCCCCGGATGCCGTAGACCGCGGGCATCTCCAGCGTCAGCCAGCCGCTGCTGCCGGTGACCTTGAAGCAAACCTTGTCCTTGGCACGCGCGAAGACCTCCAGGAGACCGGGCTCGCTGGCGCAGTCAGCCAGGGTGATGTTGCCGTCACCACGCTTCAGACGGATGTTTTTCTCGGCCAGGATCTTGTCGGCCAACGGGTAGCCGAAGGTCTCTATCGCATATCCAGGACCCTCATCGGCAATGGGCTGCGCGGAAATAGTTGCTTCCTTGCCGGTGGTCACCAGAAATGCGGCTGCGGCCAATGCTGTGCAGCCTACCGCGAGGGCACGAAGAGAATTTTTCACTGAAACTCCAAGGAATGGTCATTTCGCCACGCGGGCACACCGATCATCCGGAGATAATACGCCTACCATGATGACCCAATGCGGTGCAGCAGCATATTTCCAGTCGCAGCCGTAAACTGTGCGACTTGGCCTGCGGGGGCTTGGTCACCGTTTCGCTGAGCTAGCGGCAAAGATCATCCCCCGTCATGATTACAGCTCTGACCTGCCCAGATGTCCACCCGGACAAATTGGGTGTCTCGTTTGATTCCGAACAAATCGAACTTCGGTTGAGCCTTTATGGGCGATTTATGTAAAAAATACTCATGGTTTTGATGGGCGCACTCGCGAGCGTTTGCTGCGGCACAGGGGTGACCCCATGGGGGCTGGTTTTAATCTTTACTTTGACAATGCGTCATGTGAGGATGACGTCAAACGGGGAGGGGTTTCACTGTGTGCGCTTTTCAGGTGGCAATGGGCGGAAAATGGCTGGATCGACACCCTGAGTCCGTCACCGCTCCATAGAATTCCCCCCGCCCTATACCCGGCATCGCTGCACTCACTTGGCGGGGAGGCTGCGTGCCCTTAAGCCTGAGCTTGGGCCGTAGGAACCTGCGGCACCGGTCCTGACGGCTTGTGGACCGGTGCGCCAACTTGCCCTATCAAACTGCACCTTGAGGAACACCAATGCAGACGACCTTCATGAGCAGACGCCGCCTTCTGGGAGTGCTGGCTGCCGCTACCGTCGCCGCCGCCTCGCCGATCTCACTGACGCGACCGGCCCGCGCCGCGGGCAGCGCGACCCCCATACCGCTGCCCGATACCGACCGGGCCAAGGCCCTCACCGCCTGGCTGTCCGGCGGCAGAGGCACACGAGCCCTGGCCGCCCAAGCACTGGCCGGTACGGACGCCGAAGTGACCACGTTCCTCACCGACCACCTCGCCAAGGTCACAGTGGAGGACAACAGGGTCGCGACCCTCGCCTACATGGCGAACGCGGGCAAGGGCATGCGTCGGGAGGGAAGCGCCGCCCTGCTGGGAGGCGATGCGGCCATCGCGACGTTCCTCCAGAGCGGTTACAAGCCGGCCGTCAGCGAGGACCTGAAGGTGGCGACCGCGGCCGTCATGAACGTCGCCGGCCGGGCTGTGCGCCGCGCGGGCACTGCCGCGCTGGACGCAGGCACCGATCAGGCGTTGGAGCGCTTCATCATCGACGGCCGGTGGAAGGCCGACGAGGAGGACATGCGCGTCGAGACCTCGACGATCATGTTCGGGGCGGGCCCAGAGGTGACCAAGTACGCCGACCGGGCCATGAAGGGCAACGACACGGACCTGGGCTGGTTCCTGGAGATCGGGCAGCACATCGCCCGCGCCCGCGACCAGGAGAAGGCCACCATCAAGGAACTCGTCGCGGTCGTCGAGCGCGAGGGCAAGCGCGCCCAGGCGAGCACCGACCTCGCGGTCGAAGCATCCCAGCGCGCCCAGACCGCCGCTGCACGGGCCAAGGAGGCAGCCCAAAAGGCCGCAGCCGAGGCCGAGGCGGCCAAGAACGACGTGGCCAGGTCCGGTGCCGCTGCCCGCAAGGCCGCCTCCGCCGCACAAGGGGCGGCCGACGCGGCCAACATCGCCATCCGCGCCTCCAGCACGGCGGTGGATGCCTCGCGCCGCGCGGCCCGGGCGGCCACAGGCGCCTCCCAGGCAGCGGCCGTGGCCGGCTACGCCGCCGCCACCGCCTACAACGCCGCGATCGCCGCCTCGAAGGACGCCTCCAAGGCCAACGCGGCCAAGAACGCCGCCATCGCGGCGCGCGATGCCGCAGCCAAAGCCCGCAGCGCGGCCGCCGCCGCCGACCAGGCCGCCACGGCCTCCTCCTCAGCCGCTGCGGCGGGCGGCGCCGCAGCTTCCGCCGCACGCGAGGCCGCCACCGCGGCCAAGGCCTCCGCCCAAGCAGCCACGTCCGCCGGCATCGCTCAGTCGGAAGCAGCCGAAGCACAGCGGCAGGCCTCCATCGCCAGCTCGGCCGCGAACCGCGCCACCAACGCAGCCTCCACCGCACAGACCCTGGCCAGCACCTCCGCAGCAGCCGCCAGAACGGCTCGCGACGCGGCCAACTCCGCCGCGGACCACGCGGAGAGAGCAGCCGCTGCTGCCGAGGAGGCCGTCAAGTACGCCGGCCAGGCCGTCGACTACGCGAACAAGTCCACCGCGCACGCAGCCGAGGCCGTCAAGGCCGCCGACACCGCCACCAAGACCGTCGCAGAAGCCGTCACCGTGGCCGCCAACGCCCGAGAGGCGGAGTGGGCCTCTCTGGAGGCCGACCGCAAACAGGCACTGGAGGAGGCCAAGGAACTGGCCGCCCTGGACACGGTTCAGCGGGCCGCCGCGGTGAACAAGCGCGCCCAGGTCCAGCAGACCAGCCAAGCCATCAAGACCTCGATCACCAAGGCCGAAGCGGCACTGGGCACCGAGGACTACGACCTGGCGGTTGTCCATGGCCGCAAGGCCGCGGTCGGTTTGCTGGACTCCAGGGGGACCTGGACCCGTGAAGCGGCCCAGTTCGCACTCGCAGGCAGCGACTGGGACGTCCTGTCCTGGATCGATCTCGACCGCGCCCTCGCCCAGGCACAGGACGACCGCGAAATGCTCCTGTATCTCGCGCAGATATCCGAGCCGGCCGTCGCCAATGGGGCACTCGAAGCACTGGCCAGCGGGAGTGATCAGGCCCAGGGAGACTTCACGACCGGCGGGATCATCAAGCGACGGGCCGACGACAACCGGGTACTGATCTTCAAGCTGCTGAACAGCGGGGTCGGCAAGCGGGTGAAGGAAGCAGCGAATCAGGCACTGACGACCAACACTCCCGAAGCCCTGCAGAGGTTCTTCGACGAGGAGGTGGAGGAGGCAGCCAAGGAGGACGCGCAGGTGCAAATCGCCTCACTCATCGCCGTCGGCGGCCCTTACACCAAAGCCTTCGGCGAAGTAGCACTCGAAGGCCCGACCTGGATGCAGGTGCAGTTCGTCGAGGTCCTGCGCTTCAAGACGGCACAGCTCGACTACGACTCCGCCAGCCACGCGGCGGCCATCCAGGCATCCATCTCCGCAGCGGCCAAGGTCGCCCAGGAAGCGCAGCGTGATGCCGCGCATGCCTCCAAGGCCGCAGCCGACGCACGCAACGCCGCCGCCGACGCACAGAAGTGGGCGGACAAGGCCATCAAGGCCCAGGAGCAAGCCACGGCGTACGCCGCCGAGGCCAACAACAACGCCAACGCCGCCGAAAAGTCCGCCAACGACGCACAGGCCCAGGCCGACAAGGCCAAGGCCGCAGCCAGCGTCGCCCAAGGAGCGGCCAGGTCCGCGAACTACTCCGCGAACAAGGCCCTGGACGCAGCCCGCAGTGCCATCACTTCAGCACGGTCGGCCCGCACATCGGCTGCCTCCGCGCACGCCTCGGCGCTGGATGCCGGAAAGAGCGCGAGCGAGGCGGCCGCAGCAGCCACACAGGCACGCAACACCGCTGCGACCATGCGACAGCAAGAAATGATCGAGAAGGCCCGCGAAGCCGCGCGTGAGGCACAGGAGAACAGAGACAAGGGGCACAACCCCGCTGACACGCCCCAGAACGACAAGGTAAACCCCAACGGCACCAAGGGCGACGAAGACTGGTGGGGTGACGCGGGGTGGTGGGCCGATGCCTTTGAGGTCGCCAGCGGCCTCGCGGCCGCGGGCTCGGTCCTTAGCTTCGCCGGCCTCCTCGCAGGGCCGGAAGCAGCCCCGGTAGTCGGGCTTATCTCGGGTGCACTCAGCGCGGTCTCCGTCGTCTCTTCCGGTCTCAGCGCGGTCTTCAACGGCGTCGAGTACGGCTGGAAGAGTAAGGAGTTCATCAGCTCCGGTGGCCGCTTCGCTCTCAGCCTCCTCTCGCGCGGCCGGGGCGGATTCGCGAGCGTACGTATGCCGGTGAAGACCGCGAGCGTGGTGATCCCGGTAGCCAGGACCACAGCGGACATCGGATCCAAAATCGTGAGGGATTTCTACAGCCTCGTCCACTGATCGCCAACCAGGCGGTCGCACCGGCTGGACTGATCCAGACGAGCGCCACCATGGCCAGGTCCTGACAACGGCCGTGGCTGCATTGCCGGGGAACGACGTCGCTGCAAGCCGCCCCGTGTGGTTCCCCGGCAGCCGCTCCGCCACACCCCGGGCACTCGGACACTCAAACCTGTGCCCGAAGACCAATGCCGCCGAGCGGCGAAGCCCTGCTCTGAGCACCCCTGCACATCAGGTCGGAACGAGCCTCGCCCCGGCACACGCTGACGACACCTCACGTAGACCCGGTCCGGTAACGGCAGGGCCGATGACGCTCATGTGTCCGCACACCTTGCCCGGCCATGCCCTGTGGCCAGTCCGCGGACTGGCCACAGGGCACGGCCAGCCCCCTTGGGCGCCCCCATCCCAGGTACCCCACTCATCTCACACGAAGGAAGACCGTACGAACATGCACAGAACACGACACCGGGGCGCGCTGCGTGTGCGTGCCCGGTCGACCGTACTGATCCTGGTGGCGGCCGTCACGCTGGCACTGACCACGACAGATGCGGCCATGGCTCAGCCTGCCGCGCAACAGTCCGAGCAGCCGACCCGTACGAGTCCCGCTGCCTCGCCCGCCGCCGTGGCATCGGGTGTTGTCCCGAAGAAGTCCGAAGAGCATTGCGAGGTCACCAAGGCAGGCTCTCCTGAACGCAGGAGGGGCGCCGTCCGGGCATGCGCAAGCATCACCTCCTCATCCTCCTCCTCCTCCTCCTCGCCCCGGCTCGCTGCCGCTCAGCCCCTCGCCGCCGGTAGTTGCACTGTCAGCGGAGTCGGCAACTACGCCTACAGCCGTTTCACGTACTGCGTGAGCGGGCTGAACGTCCTCTACATCCTGCGCGATGCCAACGGTGTGGAGATCGGACGGGGGAATCTGGAGGTCACAACCAGCGCGTCACTTCCCGCCAGCGGAACGGCATGGACCGAACAGGTCACCGTGAAGATGACCGACGCACAACGCGACGTCACCTCCCTGAGCGCCAAGTTCCGCGCCGCCTGCGGAGCCGGCTGCAAGGTCACGAAGGCCGCACCATGGTTTACCGGCAACCTGACCCTGGGACAGTCCCTCTCGGGCACCGTCACGTACTCCTCGACCCCCGCCCAAAGTGCCACCGCACAGTTCGACACCTCCTACGCGATGTACGTAACCATGCCGGGCGCCACGATCACCGACCCGAACGCCTCGTGGACGAACCCGCGCCCTATCCGTTGTGACGACGCCGTCGGCGGTACCTCGACCGCAGGCTGTGCCATCCCTTCCGAGATGCCCGTCGTGGCGATGAATGCGACGAGCTCGGACCCGGGCGGCGCTATCGCTGCTTATGGCTGGGCGCAGAACAACCTCAACGATGGCTGGGGGAAGAGTAAGCCGCTGACCCGGCAGGTGAGCGGCGTGGCAGACCGGACGAGCCGTACCTGCGGAAGCGCGGGAACGGAGCCGTTCAAAGCCAACACGGACCTCGTTGCAACCGATACCTGCGGAGAATTCCCCTTCGCGGAGATGAAGGAGGGCGGAATCGACGGTGCCCGGTGCGTCGAGGTGATCCCCAATGCCAGCAGCGGTGGCTGGGACACCTACGTCCTCGGCAATAGTTTGGAATTGGATCGCGCCGCGCCGTGCGTGCGGGCCCACGTCCCGGCAGTCGACAAGCAGTTCGCAGATGGCAAGCTCGCTGCGGGATTCCAGAGCCAGCGCATCATCGACGCCGACCAGTTCAGGCTGGAGATCACAACACCGGCCGGCGCCCCGCAGGCGTCATGCCTGGCGAACCACCCGCTGGGAGCGATTCCTTCCGGTACAGGGTGGTACGAGAACACCACCGAACCCGTCGCCCATGTCAACAAAACCATCACGCCGATAGGTCCAGCCGGCACACGGCCGACCAAGGCGACAGCCTGCCTGGGTAAAACGCCCGGGACAGGTAAACCCGCCAGTGGCAGCCCCACGGGCTGGAAGGACGCGCAGAAATTCCGCGACGACTTCTCTCCCGGCACGAAGCAGGCCCGCTGCCACCTGATCGCCAACATCCTCGGCGGGCCGGGGCAGATCGAAGACGGCGGCCAGAAGAACCTGGTCCCCTGCTGGCAGGTAGGAATGAACACCGGAACGCCCAGCATGAGGACATTCGAGTTTGAGGCTCAGGAAGAAGTGAAGAAAGACTCCTTCGGACCGAACGACGCGATCCTCTACCAAGCAACGCCCGTCTTCCGGGACGCCACGAGCACGATTCCGACGGGCGTCACTATGACCGCTACGATCGAACGCGCGAACGGGACGGCAGAGGAACTGTTCCCCAATGTCTACGTCCCCAACACCTTCAAGAACACCGGGACCCTCAACCTCGGAAACTAATTCCAGCCCGTTAACGCCCTAGGGGGCCAATATGAGTCAAACCACGCCACCGCGACCCTTCGACGTCGCAGACCTTGTCCCTCAACTGACCCCCTTGGCGCGCAGAGCGACCCGGCTGCATCCCCGCCCCGGATCCCCCACATGGCACGACAGCTCTGTCGGCGGGCCGCTACTTTGGCCCGCCGACGAGCCCTGGCCGAACTGCGAGGGGCCGCACGAGTGGGCGGGAAATCGTATCCTCTCACCCGATGACGTCCGCCTCTGGCGCCGCAGTCGGGCAGCAGCAGAGGATCGCCGACGCCGGGATCCGCAAGGGCCCTGGGCGACGCCCGAAGAACTGGCGGCCGAGAAGCAGCTCCTGGCTGGCCGCCCGTGGCCCGAGGGCCCGATCGCCATGCTGCCGGTCGCCCAGGTGTACGCACATGACGTACCGCTGCTTCCGCGGCCTGCACAATCCGAAGCGGATCTGCTCCAGGTTCTCTGGTGTCCCTTCGACCACCCGGAACACCCCAGGACCGCGCTCTTTTGGCGTGTAGCAGCGACTGTCACCGAAGTCCTCGCCACGCCGCCTGAGCCGCCAGCGCTCCAGTTCGAGACCTACCTGCCGGAACCATGCCTGCTTTCACCAGAACATGTCACGGAGTACCCCAACAATCTGGAACTGGACGAGGCGATCCAGGAGAAACTGGCAAACTGGAGCACTTGGCAGATGGCTAAAGCAGCGGCGCTGTACAGCTCTTACGAAGTTGCGCCGGAAGAGCTCTACCTGAACATGCTATCGGTTTCTCCCGGCTGGAAGATCGGCGGCTGGAGCCGCTGGGGTCTCACCGACCCCGTTCCCCGGCTCTGCCCGGAATGCGGTACAGAAGCCGAACCCCTGCTGACGATCGCCACCAACGAATGGAACGGCAGCGGCGACAGCTGGGCACCTGAAGAGGAGCAGGCGAACCCCACGCCGCTCCTCCCCGGCAGCCCTCCGGCGAGTTTCACCATGATTGATATCGCCGGTGGCTACGACCTTCAACTGCACGCCTGCCCCACATCCCCGAACCACCCCCACATCGAGCTCATCCAGTGAGACAGTGCCAAGGGCTCGCAGGCAACTGGACATGCCGTACATAGCGACGGCTGCCCGCAACGGACAGATCTACGCCCTGACCGAGCTGGGCCGCCACACTGAGGCCGAGGCGCCGGAGCGATACGCACTCGCCAGGTACCGCGAACCGGACCGGCTCTGGTGTCGGTCTCGTCCGAAGCCTGAGCGGCCAGTGCCACCATGTGGAAGGTCCTTCCCGAAGCGGAGCGAGCCGAGGTACTGCGCCGCGATTTGTGTCGGGAGCACTCCCACGTGGCGATCGGCAGTGTCGAGCTGGCCGCGGCCACGGCCCTCCTCGGTCTGCGCCCGACGCCTGCGATCCGGATCGCTACCGCACCGGCAAGGCCCGTGCGTTGCTCGACCGCATTGATGGTGCTTGAGTCTGCAGTGCAGGCTCCGCATTCAGCCTGGTGCGAATCATCGGGCAGCGCCACCTGGGAGGGGGGGACACGGGTACCGGCCCGTGCTGACGTTCGTTCATGGTGTCCGCATGGCGAGAGCCGGCTCGCCACCCGCGGGCAGCCACGAGGAAGGCCATCCGAAACCCGCTGCGGCTTCGACCCAAGCGGCGGAGGATTCAGGGGGTGGCTACGTAAGCAGGCTGTACCCGCGCCGATAGCACGAACAGGGCCTCGCACAGTGCGTCCAGTCCATCGCCTTCGTAGACATAGTCCGCTCCCACGATCCGCTGTCTCGCAGTGCACGACCTCGCGATGTGGATGCACGACATCGCCGGAACGATGCCGAGCATCCACGCCCAGCCCTGTCACGCAGTCATCGATCTCCGCCATTCTTGAGGTCATGGCCCCTTCCCCGCAGCTACCGTCCGCCCGCACGCCGTCCGTCCCGGCGGCACTTCCCCCTCCGGAGCCTGCGAACGGATCGGAGCGGTTCGTCGGGCTGGACGCGACGGTCCTGGACTTCTGGCGTTTCGGGATGTCGGACCTGCGCACCAACACCTTGCGCGGATACCTCGCGGAGTTTCTCGTCGCCCGCGCGGTGGGGGCCGACAGATCCCGGGTGGAGTGGGACCCCTTCGATGTCCTGACCCCGCAAGGCATCAGAATCGAGGTCAAGTCGACCGGGTTCGTCCAGGCGTGGACGCAGGTGAAACAGAGGGAGTCACGGAGCTGGACGATCCCCCGGGCAGTCCCGTACGACACCATCACCGGGAAACCGTGCGGCCCCCGCGACTTCCAGGCCGACGTTTACGTCTTCGCTGTTCATACCGCCCGCAGCCACGACGAGTACAACGCACTGGACCTCAGCCAGTGGACGTTCTACGTGCTGAGTCTTTCTCAGATCACGAGCCTGCCGCGCAACAAGAATGACGCGGCCTGCGCCACCCTTCTGCGTGTACAAACACGCACACGGGCGGTCAGCTACGCAGAACTGGCCGCGACCGTGCTCGATACCGCAGCAGCGGTATGACCTCACAACAACGGCCCACGCGGCCACGACAGCACCGTCCTCGCCAGTGACGCGGTTCGGGATGAGCTGCGCACCGCCGCCATCGCCACCGCTGTGCGGGGCCGGACGTACGACGTCGTCACGCACGAGCAGGCGGCGATGTCCGAGCGTTGAACGGCTCGTCGAGCAGGACTAGGGGGGCGGGGTGCCAGGGGGCGATGCACTGCTGCCGGCCGCCGGACAGCTCGTGGGGCATGCGCTCGGCGTAGCCGGCAAGTCCGACGAGTTTAGTACATAGCGAAGTCCGACGATGAATCGGACTTGAAGGTGACCAGCCTGTTGAAGCTCCTCGAACCGAGGCCTGAGCGGGCTGCGGGCGGTGAGGGGCTGTCGGTGCCGGGGCGAGGTCACCGGTCCGCGGACATCACCGGCGAGCTGGGAGAGGTCGAGGCCTGGTCCTGGCGGGTTGGGAGCGGTTCTGGGCTGCCCTCGGGCCGGGCGCGCTGGGTGGGGCTGGGCGTGGGCTTCGCCAGCCATCGGGGCAGGCGTGGTTCCACCAAGGGGCGGACCAGGGCACGTACGGGTGCTGCGGAAAGAAACAGGCCGATGGGGACGACGGCAGCGGTGAGGAGAGCCGTGCCTGCCGGCCCCCAGTTCATCAACACCAAGAAGACACCCGCCTTCTCGGCCGCTCGGATAAGGAGGCCATGGAGCAGGTAGGGGTACAGGGTGACCGCCCCGAGTGCGGTAATCCGCATGCGGCGGCCGGGCACGAGCGAGAAGAAGGAAGCCACCAGTGCCGCGCTGAGCGCGAAGAGCGCCAGGCGCCCCAGGAGGTAGTGCAGGGGCGTAGTGTGCAGGGCGCTGTATCCGCTGGACATGGAAAGCCAGTCGTCACTTGGAGCGGGGGACAGCGCCAGGGCCAGGCACAGGGAGACCGCGAAGACCACGACGGCGCAGCAGCGGGCAGCGGCCGTGCGGAGCCGGGCGAAATGTTCGGGCCGCATGCGCAGTCCGACAACGAACCACGGCAGGAACATGAGCACCCGCGCCAGGGCCAGGTCCTGGCCCATCTCGACGGCACCTGCGGCCAGCGAGATGACCGCGGCCGTGGCAACAGGGTGGCGCAGCGCATTCCACAGCGGAGCCGTCAGCCGCCACAGGAACAGGGCAATCAGGAACCAGCACAGATACACAGGAACGGCGGGATTGGTACTGAAAGGCGCGCCACGGAGATAGTAATAGGCGGCGGCATAGAGGGCATTGAAAATCAGATAGGGGAGAAGAATTCCGGTGACGAGACGTCGAATCTGATCGGGACGACCGGTGAAACTCTTCGAGAAATAACCGGAGAGCAGAATGAACGCCGGCATGTGAAAGGCATACACCGCGTTGTGCAAGGCCCGCAGCACCGGCGTGTCGACCGTGATGATCTGCTCCCACCCATGCCCGAGGACAACCAACACAACCAGCATGACCTTCGCATTGTCGAAGAAGGCACTGCGCTGCGATAGCTGGGAGGGGCTGGGCGTGGGCACGGGGTCCTTCATATTCTCGGCCTAGGCACAACGTACTGACTGCGGGCCGGGCTGACTGGCTGGGAGGGCCTCGACACGGCCCAGGTCCTCCCCCTTGCTCGGGTCACAATACGTTGCAGCAACCTCGGTGAACACATCAAGGGCGCCGTCCCGACAGGGATCCAGCAGAGACGCCGGGAATGTCCCGACCCAACGTTGGGCTGACAACGGGTCCGATGGAAGCGAGCCGCCCTGCGGACACAGGATCGTGTTCGCCCAGGCCACGGACGGTCCCCGGTTCACATCCGCCGAGTGCCTGGCGGAGAACCGCCGAGCCGTCCTTCGTCTTCGAGTACTTCGACTGCACCAGCGCCTCGGATGGCCTGGAGGAGGTCACCAAGCGCGTCGTCGCGGTGATTCTCGCTATCGCCCGACCCTCGTCCCTCAGTCCCCTCCCCGGGCGCCAGGGTGCTGCCCGAGGCCCAGCCCTTCGAAGGAGCCTTCATGCGATTCCTGATCACGGACGACCACGGAACCGTCCTTGCCACCGTCGAAGCGCCTCCGGATGGGGCGGTGTCCATCGCCATCGAGCGGGAGGACGAACCTGGCCTGACCTGCTCTTCGCGTCGCCGGATCTGCACGGGGACGGCAGCGTCCATGTAGGGCACTGGCCCGACGGGGTGGAGTGGTAGGTGTGCTGCGCGCGACCGGTGTGCCGAACGGCGTACGGCTCCAGGAACCGCAGCGCGCAGCCGGCACCGCCGGGGCAGGTGAGTGCTGCCCTCAACCTTCGCGGCTGGACGCTGCGTGACTCCGACGGCAACCGCTACCGCTTCAACGACGTCCGCATCGGCGGCCGCGCCACCATCCGGATCCACACCGGATCCGGCCGTGACTCCCGCACCGACCTGTTCCAGGGCAAGCGTGACCACGTCTGGGACAACCGCGCCGATACCGCCACGCTGCGCGACGACCGCAACCGCACCGTCGACACCGAGTTCTGGGGCCGCCACCACTACTGAGGATTTCAGGGCGGGGTCGGTGGGTTGATTGTCAGGCCGGTGGCGGTGAGACAGCTGTCGATGAGGTGGGGTCGGAGCTGGATTCTGCG
>NZ_JBIWLV010000029.1:0-61904 GCF_044766345.1 Streptomyces sp. NPDC102278
GAGACCGAGGACCGGCTGCGGCGCGCCCTGGCGATGGATCCGGGGTTCCTGCTGGAGCGCGTACGGCCGAAACCGGACTCCGTACGGCGCATCCGGTCCGAACTGGCCCACTGCCCGGGTGGTACCCCGCAGGGCGAGCTGACGGCGGCGGACATCGCGCGCGTCCTGAGGTGCCGCCTGGGCCTGCCCTTCGAGGAGACCCCCCTGAGCCCCCTGACCACTTCGGAGGACCCGGGCTGGATGACCCGGCTGCTGGCCAACCCCAACCTCCCGCCCTACCTGAAGGAGCTGCCGGACTACTACGAGCACGTCCAGCACGTCCGGTGACGTGCCAACGGTCAGCCGCCTCGGCCACATCGACACGGGCTCTGCTCACCGCGGTCGTGGTGTGCGGGGTGACGTTCCGTGGGATGGGTGCGGGGGAGTGGTGGATGTGAAGGGCGACGCCGGCCCGGCCCACGCCGACCGCCCAGGGCAGGCTCTGGGCCGGGGGAGGGGAGTGTCCGCGCATTGCAGCGTCGTCGTGGTCGCGGGGCCACCCTGCCACAGGTGTCGGGCTGTGGCGCGCGGCAGTCCGCCACAGAGGTCGCATGGTCTGGCTGAGTTTGGCATGGCCCAGCAGGCGCGGAGCTCGGATCCGGCCGGCTCCTCGTGCCACGGGCAACACCCGCCCTCGGGCGGCCACGGTCCGTCGGCGGCCACTGCCTGCCGGTGGCCTGGGGTCTCGCTCATCGGCTGGTTCAACCTGGTCGAGCGGTGGTCGGCCGGCGGATCGCACAGAGGAAACTCAAGCGTGGAGTCCACCGCTCCGTCCAGGCACTCGAACGCGACATCCGGGCTTGACTGACCGACTGGAACGACCAGCCCAGGCCCTTCGTCCGGACGAAGACCCCTGACGAGATCCTCGACAACGTCGCCGCCTACTGCCACCGGATCTCAGACTCGGGTCACTGGTCCCCAACCCCCCGCATGCCCTTGGCGCGGGCGGTCCTCGATGCGGCGTCGGAGCCAAGCAGGTCAAGGACTTCGCGGGCGAGGCTTGGCCGGCTGGAGGCGGTGAGTACACCTCCGCTGAACGTCGAGCTGATGGCGGTGTCACCCGGCAGCGGGCCGATGACGACGACGCCCGGCAGGTCCATCAACTCGCTGTGCTGTTGAAAGGCCAGGTCTGCTCGGCCGGACGCCAGCAGGCTGCCTGCCGGCACCCCCGGTGGCGCTTGGACGAGCCGATCAGACAGCGTGTCGGCGAGATCCAGCCGGGTGATCAGATCGATGAGGGCGATGCCGCTGGGCCCGGTGGAGTAGGCGATCCCCTCCGCGGACGTCAGCGCGGCTCGCAGGTCGGGTTCCGAGCCGAGTGCCGGAACGGGTGCTCCCTCCGCCACGGCGGCGACGACCTGCGAGACCCACAGCGGTCGTGTCGTGCCCTGGAGGATGTGCCCTTCCTTCTCCAACTCGGCCAAGGCGCCGTCGGCGAGGACGAGCAAGTCGGCCTCGGCGCCTTCGCGCGCCCGCCGCGCGATCTCGACCCCGCCGGCGGAATCGAAACGTACGGGGAGCCCGTGAGCGAGCCGGATGTGTTCGGACAGCTCGGCCAGTAGGGGCCGCGTCGCCATCGAAGACAGCCCGGAGATGTCTCGGTTCACGTCGCCTCCTTGGTGTCCGGCAGATGGTACGGTGCCCGGCCGCTTGCCTCAACGCCGGTCTGCGAGACTGGCGAAGTGAGCACAACCCGGAGCACGGCGGCTGGAAAGGTCCTGGAGGTCCTCTCGGCCTTCGACCGCGAGCACGCGTCGCAGACGTTGTCGGAGATCGCTCAGCGCACGGGCCTGGCCTTGAGCACCACGCACCGGGTGGTGGCCGAGTTGGCGGGCTGGGGCGTGCTGGAGCGGGCCGAGGACGGGTCGTGGCATGTGGGGCTGCGGCTCTGGGAGATCGCCTCGGGCTGCCCGCGCACCCAGATCCTGCGCGATGTGGCGCTGCCGTTCATGCAGGACCTGTACGAGGTCACGCACGAGAACATCCAGCTCGCGGTGCGGGAGGGAACGGAGCTCGTGTTCGTCGAGCGGATCGCCGGGCACCGGTCGGCGAAACTGCTGACGATGGTCGGGACGCGTTTCCCGATCGCCTCCACGGGGATGGGGCGGGTGCTCCTCGCGCACGCGCCGCAGGCGATCCAGGAGGAGGTCCTCGACGCGCCGCTGCGAGCGTGGACCCCGCACACGGTCGTCGATCCGACGGCTCTGCGGGCGCAGTTGGACCGGATCCGCCGCGAGCACGTCTTCCTCAGCGACCGGCAGCTGTCCGAGAGCACGGTCGCGCTGGCCGCGCC
This sequence comes from Streptomyces sp. NPDC102278, assembly GCF_044766345.1. Taxonomy (NCBI): domain Bacteria; kingdom Bacillati; phylum Actinomycetota; class Actinomycetes; order Kitasatosporales; family Streptomycetaceae; genus Streptomyces; species Streptomyces sp. NPDC102278. The sequence goes on from NZ_JBIWLV010000029.1 coordinate 2,333, forward strand.
CGTGCGGATCGGGCGGGTGGGGCCGGTGAGCGCCGCTCTGGGGGTGGTGATCACGGCGCAGGGCGCGAGCCGTGCGCGCCGGCTGCGGGAGCCGCTGCTGCGGGCCGCGCACGGGATCTCCGACGAGCTCGGCCGCCGTACTCGTACGACCTCCTGAGGTCCCGGATCGGGACGGGCTTCCGCCTGACGGAAACAGCAGCGACCTGGCATCGGATCGGGTGTCAACGTTCGGGGTGTTCGGAACGTTCGCAGTCGCTGAGGAGATGCCATGGCCGATGCCCCCGTCGACACCGTCGACACCGTCGCCTCGGTCCCGGTAGCCGTCGTCGGCGCCGGCCCCGCCGGCCTCATGCTGGCGCACCGGCTCGGTCGTGCCGGCGTCGGGACGATCGTGCTCGACACCCGTACCCGGCACGAGATCGAGACGACGCAGCGCGCCGGGATCCTGGAGGCCGACGTGGCCCGGGACCTTGTCGAGACCGGTGTCTCCGACCGGATCCTGCGGGACGGCCACGAACACGAGGGCACCGAGTTCCGGTTCGGCGGCCGGGCGCACCGTATCCACTTCAAGGCCCTGGTGGGCGAGTCGGTGTGGCTCTACCCGCAGACCGACGTGTTCATCGACCTGGCCGACGCGCGGGAGCGTGACGGCGGCACGGTCCACTTCGGTGTCAGGGACACCGAGGTCCTCGACATCACCACGGACGCGCCGCGCGTCCGGTACACGGCGGCCGACGGGTCCCGGCACGAGATCCGCGCACGGTACGTGGTCGGCGCGGACGGGTCCCGCGGCATGTGCCGCGACCTGGTGCCGAAGGAGCGGCGGACGCGGTACGGCAAGGAGTATCCCTTCGCGTGGTTCGGCATACTCGCCGAGGCCCCGCCGAGCGCGCCCGAGCTGGTCTACGCCCATTCCGAGCACGGCTTCGCGCTGATCAGCCGGCGCACCGAGTCCGTGCAGCGGATGTACTTCCAGTGCGGCCCCGGCGAGTCCGTCGACGCCTGGTCGGACGAGCGCATCTGGGAGACCCTCCAGGCGCGGGTGGCGGGTGAGGACGGCTTCCGGCTGAAGGAGGGGCCCGTCCTCGAGAAGACGGTGCTGCGGTTTCGGTCGTTCGTGCAGGAGCCGATGCGCTGGGGCTCGATGGTGCTCGCCGGTGACGCGGCGCACACGGTGCCGCCGACGGGTGCCCGCGGGCTCAACCTGGCGCTGCACGACGTGAAGGTCCTTGCCGACGTGCTGCTGCGGGCCCTCAGCCGCGAGGGCGGGGCCGCGCTGGACGCGTACCAGCCGCAAGCCCTCCAGCGGGTGTGGCGGGCGCAGAACTTCTCGTACTGGATGACCCGGCTGCTCCACACCGCGCCCGGCGCCTCGGCCTTTGACCTGCGGCGCCAACTCGGCGAGCTCGACAACGTGGTGGGCACGCGCGCCGGACGGACGTACCTCTCGGAGCAGTACACCGGCTGGCCCGTCAGCGCCCAGGGCTGATCGCGTCCCCGGCATGGACGGATCCCGCCCGACACTTCCAGGAGACCTCCCTTGATCATCGACTGTCATGGTCACTTCACCACCACGCCGCCGCAGCTTGCCGCGTGGCGCGACCGGCAGATCGCGGCCGTCGGCTCCTGCGCGGACGCGCCCGACCCCGACGACCTTGTCGTCACCGACGAGGACCTGCGCCGGGCCGTCGAGGACAACCAGCTGCGCCTGATGGACGAGCGGGGCAGCGACCTGACGATCTTCTCCCCGCGGGCCAGCTTCATGGCCCACCACATCGGCGACTTCGGCGTCTCCTCGGCGTGGGCGAGGATCTGCAACGACCTGATCCACCGGGTCAGTGCGCTCTACCCCGACCGGTTCGCGATGGGCGCGATGCTGCCGCAGTCTCCCGGCGTCGACCCGGCGACCTGCCTGCCCGAGCTGCGCCGCGCGGTCGAGGAGCTGGGCGCGGTGACGGTCAACCTCAACCCGGACCCCTCGGGCGGCCGTTGGACGGCGCCGCCACTGACGGACCGGAGCTGGTACCCGCTCTACGAGGCGATGGTCGCGTACGACATCCCAGCGATGATCCACGTCTCCACGTCCTGCAACCCGGCCTTCCACACCACCGGCGCGCACTACCTGAACGCCGACACCACGGCGTTCATGCAGCTCGTCCAGGGCGACCTGTTCGCCGACTTCCCGACGCTGCGGTTCGTGATCCCGCACGGCGGCGGCGCCGTGCCGTACCACTGGGGCCGGTTCCGCGGCCTGGCGATGGCACTCGGCAAGCCGGACCCGGAGACGCTGCTCGACAACGTCTTCTTCGACACCTGCGTCTACCACCAGCCGGGCATCGACCTGCTGACCCGCGTGATCCCCAGCCGGTCCGTTCTCTTCGCCAGCGAGATGATCGGCGCCGTCCGCGACATCGACCCGCGTAGCGGCCACCACTTCGACGACACGAAGCGCTACGTCGACGCCACCCCGCACCTGTCGGACGGGGAACGCGCAGCCGTCTACTCCGACAACGCCGTGCGCGTCTACCCCCGACTCGCCGCCCGCCTCGCCGCGGCCGGCCGCTGAACCCAGGAGAAGCACCCATGGAACACACCCAGGTCGGCGTCGTCCACACCAAGATCGTCCGGGCCGACCCCGATGCCGTCGCCGAGCTGTCGAAGTACGGCGTCGCGACGATCCACGAGGCGATGGGCCGCGTCGGGCTGATGCGCCCCTACCTGCGCCCCGTCTACCCCAAGGCCCGGATGTGCGGCACCGCCGTGACCGTGCTGCTCCAGCCCGGCGACAACTGGATGCTGCACGTCGCCGCCGAGCAGATCCAGGACGGGGACGTCGTCGTCGCGGCCTGTACGACCGAGAGTGAGGACGGATTCTTCGGCGAGCTGCTCGCCACCTCCTTCCGCGCCCGAGGCTGCGTCGGCCTGGTCATCGACGGCGGTGTCCGTGACGTCATCGACCTGGAGGGCATGGACTTCCCCGTCTTCTCCCGCGCCGTCAACGCCAAGGGCACCGTCAAGGCCACCCTCGGCTCGGTCAACGTGCCCGTCGTCTGCGGCAACGCCCTCGTGCGCCCCGGTGATGTCATCGACGCCGACGCCGACGGCGTCGTCGTGGTGCCGCGCGAGCGGGCCGCCGAGGTGGCCGCCGCGTCGGCCGCTCGCGAGGCCGACGAGGAGGGCAAGCGCACGCGGTTCCGTGCCGGGAAGCTCGGCTTGGACATGTACGGCATGCGCGGCCCGCTGGCCGAACTCGGCCTGCGCTACGAGAACTGACGGAGAGGAACGAGAACCCATGACGACAGACTTCGAGAAGACCCCGGGCTGGCTGGACTGGTACGCCGGCCCGAGCCGACCGCGGTTCCGGCTCCCCGAGGGCGCCGTCGACGCGCACTGCCACGTCTTCGGCCCGGCCGCCGAGTTCCCGTACGCGCCCGAGCGGAAGTACACGCCGTGCGACGCGTCCAAGGACCAGCTCTTCGCGCTCCGCGACCACCTCGGATTCACCCGCAACGTCATCGTGCAGGCCACCTGCCACGGCGCCGACAACCGCGCCCTGGCCGATGCCCTGCGCGCATCGAAGGGCATGGCCCGGGGCGTGGCCACCGTACGCCCCGACGTCTCCGACGAGGAGCTGCGCGAGCTGCACGAGGCGGGCGTGCGCGGCGTACGGTTCAACTTCGTGAAGCGGCTGGTGGACGCGGCGCCGCGCCGGGACCTGCTGGACGTGGTCGAGCGGATCGCCCCGCTGGGCTGGCACGTCGTCGTCTACTTCGAGGCGCCCGACCTGCCCGACCTGCGCGACTTCTTCCTGTCGATCCCGGTCCCGCTGGTCGTGGACCACATGGGCCGGCCCGACGTCACCAAGGACCCGGACGGTCCCGAGTTCAAGGCGTTCCTGGACTTCCTGCGGGCCCGGCCGGACATCTGGTGCAAGGTGACCTGCCCGGAGCGGCTGACGGCGAGCGGTCCGGCAGCCCTCGACGGCGAGCAGGAGGCGTACCGCGACGTGGTCCCCTTCGCGCGGCGCGTGGTCGAGGAGTTCCCCGACCGGGTGCTGTGGGGGACCGACTGGCCGCACCCCAACCTCACCGACCACATGCCCGACGACGGCCTCATGGTCGATTTCGTCCCGCACATCGCGCCCACGTCGGAACTCCGGCACAAGCTCCTCGTGGACAACCCGACGCGCCTGTACTGGCCTGACGCCGACTGACCTCCGTACGATTGGAAGCCCACCATGTCACTGGACAAGACCTACAAACTGGTGCCGGGGACGACCATCTTCGACGCCGAGCAGTCCGCCAAGGGCTATCACCTCAACCAGTTCTGCATGTCGCTGATGACCGCGGAGAACCGCGCGGCCTACCTCGCCGACGAGCAGGCCTACCTGGCCGCGTGGCCGCTGCGCGAGGAGCAGAAGCGGGCGCTCCTCGACCGCGACCTCAACGCGGCGATGCGCCAGGGCGGCAACATCTACTTCCTCGCCAAGTGGGGCGCCACGCTGGGCTTTTCGTTCCAGCAGATGGCAGGCTCGATGACCGGCATGACAGAGGAGGAGTACCGGGCCATGATGGTCGGCGGCGGGCGCTCGGTCGAGGGCAACCGGATCGACCACGCCGTCCTGGACGCGGCGTACACCAACCCGGAGCCGCCGTCCGAACACGCCACCATCACCAGCGCCGTCTTCACCTCGCACGTGCCGGCGATCGGCGCGGCGCTGGACCACGGGATGACCGAAGAGCCTTACTGGCAGCCGGTCTTCGAGGGGTACGAGTACTCCAAGGCCTGGGAGCGGGAGAACGCCCCCGACGTGATCTTCCTGGTCTACAACGACCACGCCAGCGCCTTCGACCAGTCGATGATCCCGACCTTCGCCCTCGGCACCGGAGCCGCCTTCCCCACCGCCGACGAAGGGTACGGGCCCCGCCCCGTGCCCGGCATCGAGGGCGCCCCCGACCTGGCCGCGCACATCGCACACTCCCTCATCCGGGACGACTTCGACCTCACCCTCGTCAACGAGATGGCCGTCGACCACGGTCTGACCGTCCCGCTGTCGCTGATGTTCGGCGACATGGAGAAGTGGCCGTGCAAGGTCATCCCGCTCCACGTCAACGTGGTGCAGTACCCGGTACCCTCCGGCGCCCGTTGCTTCAAACTCGGCCAGGCTCTGCGCAAGGCCATCGAGTCCTACGACCGCCCCCTCCAGGTGCAGGTGTGGGGCACCGGCGGCATGAGCCACCAGCTCCAGGGACCGCGCGCCGGCCTCATCAACCGTGAGTGGGACAACGCCTTCCTGGACCGGCTGATCGCCGACCCCGCGGGGCTGGCAGAGGTGCCGCACCTGGAATACGTCGAGGAGGCCGGCTCCGAAGGCATCGAGCTGGTCATGTGGCTGATCGCCCGCGGCGCTCTGAGCGACGTGGACGGCACCGGCGCCGTCGAGGTCAAGCACCGTTTCTACCATGTGCCCGCGTCCAACACGGCCGTCGGCCACCTGATCCTGGAGAACCATCCCCGGGCCGAGACGCCCGCCGAAGGAGAGAACTGACATGACCGACGACCGAACCCTGCGGATCGCCCTGGCCGGCGGCGGCGCCTTCGGCGCGAAGCACGCGGCCGCACTCCGTCGCATCGAGGGCGTCGAGGTGGCCGCCGTCGTGAGCAGCAGCCTCGAAGGAGCCCAGAAGTTCGCCGCCGAGCAGGGCGTGGGCCGCGCCGTCGCCTCCCTGGACGAGGTGCTGGCGATGGACGACATCGACGCCGTCGTCCTCGCCACCCCCACCCAGATGCACGCGGCGCAGACCCTTGCCTGCCTCGACGCGGGCAAGCACGTGCAGACCGAGATCCCGCTCGCCGACTCCCTCGCCGATGCCGAGGCGTGCCAGGCGGCGCAGGAGCGCACCGGGCTCGTCGCGATGGTGGGCCACACCCGTCGCTTCAACCCCAGCCACCAGTGGGTGCACCGACGGATCGAGGCCGGTGAGTTCAACATCCAGCAGATGGACGTGCAGACGTACTTCTTCCGCCGGCAGAACCTCAACGCGCTGGGGGAGCCGCGCTCCTGGACCGACCACCTGCTGTGGCACCACGCCGCGCACACGGTGGATCTGTTCGCGTACCAGACCGGCTCGCCGATCGTGCAGGCCAACGCGGTGCAGGGTCCGATCCACCCCGAGCTGGGCATCGCGATGGACATGTCGATCCAGCTGCGCGCGGCCGGCGGCTCGATCTGCACGCTGTCGCTGTCTTTCAACAACGACGGGCCGCTCGGCACGTTCTTCCGCTACATCGGCGACACCGGCACCTACATCGCGCGGTACGACGACCTGTTCACGGGCAAGGACGACCCGATCGACGTGAGCGGTGTCGACGTGTCGATGGACGGCATCGAGCTCCAGGACCGCGAGTTCGTCGCCGCGATCCGCGAGGGGCGCGAGCCGAACTCCTCCGTCGCCCAGGTCCTTCCCTGCTACCGGACACTGGCGACGCTGGAACAGCAACTCACCGCCGCCGCGGGCGCGTGACCGCGCCGGCGCGTGGGCGAGCAGGCTGAAGGCGGGTCGGGGGGAGCAGGTACCGACACGAGGTTGGTACCGCTCCCCCCGACCCGCCTTCGTACGGGACGGCACGGGCCGATCAGGCGTAGTGGCGGTAGACGGCCTGGGCGACGCAGGCCGGCTTGTCGCTGCCGTCGACCTCGACAGTGAATGTCAGCGGCATCTGAACGCCGTTGCCCTTGACCTCCTCCACTGTTCCGACGGCACCGTGGAGGCGGATCTTCGCGCCGACGGGGACGGGGCTGGGGAACCGAACCTTGTCCAGGCCGTAGTTGACGCTCAGCTTCGTGCCGGTGATCTCCAGCAGCTCGCCGAAGAGCGGGATGATGAGAGAGAGGGTCAGGTAGCCGTGGGCGATGGGGCCGCCGAAGGGGCCCTCTTTGGCCTTCTCCGGGTCGGTGTGGATCCACTGGTGGTCGTCGGTGGCGTCGGCGAAGGTGTTCACCCGCTGCTGGGTGATGTCGAGCCATTCGGTGCGGCCGAGGTCGGCTCCGCTGAGGGACTTGAGTCCGTCGAGGCCGTTGGCGGTCGTGGGCATGGAGGTTCCTTTCGATGGCGTGGGCAACGGTGGGCGCGGCCCGTGCAGGGACGCTGCATGTACGTCTGTCAAGGGTGGGGACGATCGGTGGGACCGGTCGCATGGGTGGCCCGTACGGCGGGCTTGATGATCTTCCCGGAGGCCGTGCGGGGCAGCGTTTCGGTCACGGCGAGGGACTTGGGGATCTTGTACTTGGCGAGTCGGCCCCGCAAGTGGTCGAGGATGTCGTCCTCGTCGGCGTGGGCGCCGGGTTCGAGGACGACGACAGCTCGGCCGACCTCGCCCCAGAGCGGGTCCGGCACACCGATGACCGCACATTCGGCGACGGCGGGATGAGAGAGGAGCACGTCCTCCACCTCGGCCGGGTACACGTTCTCGCCTCCCGAGACGAACATGTCCTTGACCCGGTCGACGATGTAGGCGTAGCCCTCGGCGTCGGTTCGGGCCACGTCGCCGGTGCGCAGCCAGTGGCCGTCGGTGAAGGTTGCCTCCGTGTCCTCGGGCCGTCCCCAGTAGCCGGTCATGACATGGGGGCCGTGAACGAGGATCTCGCCGCGCTCGCCGGGTTCGGCCTCGCTGCCGTCGGGCAGAACCACGCGGGTGTCGGTGAAGAAGTGCGGCACCCCGGCTGAGCCCGCCTTGGCCGAGGCCTGCTCCTTGTCCAGGTAGAGGACTCCGGGCGACGCTTCGGTCATGCCGTAGCCCTGGCTGAAGGCGAGGCCCCGGTCAAGGTACGCGGCGATGGTGCGGGTGGGCACGGGAGCGCCGCCGCAGTTCAGGGTGCGCAGGCTGGACAGGTCCGCGGTCTCCCAGCGGGGCCGCGCGGCCATGGCGTCGTACATGGTGGGGACGCCGAACATGTACGTCACCCGAAGGTCCTCGATGAGCTCCAGGACGCGCTCGGCGTCGAAGGCGCCGAGGAGGACCACTCGGCCGCCCTTGAGCAGGGTCGGCAGGCAGGTCATGTTGAGCCCGGCGGTGTGGAACAGCGGCGCCACGACGAGGGTCACCTCGTCGCCGGCCAGGTCGGTGTCGACGAGGACGTTGACGCTGTTCCAGGTGATGTTGGCGTGGGAGAGGACGGCACCCTTGGGGCGGCCCGTGGTCCCGGAGGTATACATGATCATGCACGGGTCCTGGGGCGCCACGGCCTCGTCCAGCGGGCCGGTCCGGGCGCCGGCGAGCAGCTCCTCGTAACCGAGGGCTCCGTCCTCGTCGGGGCCGGTGACCGCGATGCGGTGCCGTACACCCGCCTCGGCCGCCGCGGCACCCGCCGCGGCGGCCTGCTCCGGCCCGTGGACGAGGATGGCGCTGCCCGAGTCGGCGAGGTTGTACGCCAACTCCGGTGCCGCCAAGCGAACGTTGAGCGGGACGAAGACCGCCCCCAGCGCCCCGGCGGCGAACAGGGTCTCCAGGAACGCCGGATGGTTGGGCCCGAGGTACGCGATCCGGTGCCCCCGCGCCACGCCCAGCCCACGCAGGGCGTGGGCGAGGCGCAGGACGCGCCCGTGCAACTCGCGGTAGGTCAGGGTGCGGTCCTCATGGACGACGGCCACCCGGTCGGGGGTCTTGCGGGCCCGGCGCGCCGGCCAGGAGCCGATGCCTTGGTTCAACACGGCGTCTCCTTCAGCCCGTGGTCAGACCGAGCAGGCGGGCGGCGTTCTCCTTGAGGATCTTCGGCCGGACCTCGGGCTTGATGTCGAGCTTCTCGAAGTCCGCGAGCCACCGGTCGGGGGTGATGACGGGATAGTCGGAGCCGAAGAGCACCTTGTCCTGGAGCAGCGTGTTCGCGTAGCGGACGAGCTGCGGCGGAAAGTACTTCGGGGACCAGCCGGACAAGTCGATGTACACGTGCGGTTTGTGGGTGGCCACCGCGAGGGCCTCGTCCTGCCAGGGGAAGGACGGGTGGGCGAGGATGATCCGTAGTTCCGGGAAGTCGACGGCGATGTCGTCGATCAGCATGGGGTTGGAGTACTTCAGGCGGATGCCCCCGCCGCCCGGTACGCCGGCGCCGATGCCGGTCTGGCCGGTGTGGAAGAGCGCGGGCACACCGAGTTCCTCGATGGCCTCGTACAGCGGGTAGGCCATCGGGTCGTTCGGGGCGAACGCCTGGATGCTGGGGTGGAACTTGAACCCGCGGACGCCGTGCTCCTCCACCAGGCGCCGTGCCTCGCGCACGCCCGCGCGGCCCTTGTGCGGGTCGATGCTCGCGAAGGGGATCAGCGCGTCGGCGTGGGCGGCGCAGCTCTCGGCGATCTCTTCGTTGGAGATCCGCGGGTGGCCGGTGGCGTGTTCGGCGTCGACGGTGAACACCACGGCGGCCATGTGGCGTTCGCGGTAGTGGTCGGCCATCTCCTCGATGGTCGACTGCCGGTGTCCGTGGGCATTGAAGTACTTCTCGGAGGCGCCGAACAGTTCGGGGCTCAGCGCCCCGTGGCCGTCCTTGGAGACCTCGGCGTGCGTGTGCACGTCGATGGCGGTCAGCCGGTCGATGTCGAGCGTGAGGTCGCCCATCTCATGCCTCCGGGGCCTTGGGCGCCGCGATGCCGTAGGTCTCGGGCTCGGCCCCGACGCCGTCCGCCCAGTGGGCGGCGATCGCGTCGGCGCTCCAGCCACCGCCGGCGAAGGCGACCGACTTCTCCTTGGGGTGCGCCCACAGGGCCAGCCGGTCGCCGCCGATGCCGATCGCCTGCCCGGTCACTCCGGCGGAGGCGTCGGACGCGAGGAAGGTGATCAGGGCGGCGACGTCCTGGACGGTACCGAGGCCTTCGTCCTTGCGCAGCCAGTCCGGCAGCGGGCTGCCGGTGCGCTCGGACTCCTCGATGACCGGTGCGAAGGCCGGGATGGTCTTGGTCATCTCGGTGGCCGCGACCGGGACGACGGCGTTGACGGTGATGCCGGATCGGCCCAGTTCCATGGCCCAGGTGCGGGCCATGGCGACGACGCCCGCTTTGGCGGCGGCGTAGTTGGTCTGGCCGAAGTTGCCGCGCTGTCCGGCCGGCGAGGAGATGAGGACGAGCCGGCCCCCGGTTCCCTGTTCGCGCATGCGGGCGGCGGCCGCGCGGGCACAGGTGAAGGTGCCGCGCAGGTGGACGCGGACGACATCGTCGAAGTCTTCGTCGGTCATCTTCCACAGCACCCGGTCGCGCAGGATGCCGGCGTTGGTGACGAGCACGTCCAGACGGCCGAACTCCTCGACCGCCGCGTCCACCAGCTGCTGCGCCGACCCGCCGTCGCCCACCGCCGCGACGACGCCGGTCGCCGTACCCCCCGCGGAGGAGATCGAGGCGACGGCGGCGTCGACGACAGCCCGGTCGACGTCGTTGACGACTACGGCGGCGCCGGCCGCCGCGAGGGCCTGGGCGTACGCCAGCCCGAGACCGCGTCCGCTGCCGGTGACGACCGCGACCTTGCCCTGAAGATTCATGAGAGGTGCCTCTCGTACGTACGGGAATGGGGAATGCCGAAGGCGCCGGCACGAGCCGGGATCGACAGGAATCCTGATGAACGCCAGTCTGTTCAATCAACAGGATTCCTGTCAATGACCTAATCTGAGGAGGCGCCACCGCCCTGGTGGCACCGGCTGCGGGGGCTCGGTGAGCCCACCGCACGCGGCCACCACGGGAGGACGAACGTGAGCACCTCATTGCTCTACCTGCTCAAGAGGACGGAGCTGGCCGTCCGCGCCCGCCTCGAGGAACTGCTGAAACCCGCCGGGATCACGGCGTTGCAGTACACCGCCCTGACGGTGCTGGAGCGGCACGACGGCATCTCCGCCGCGCAACTCGCCCGCGACTCGTTCGTCACCGCCCAGTCGATGGCCGACATGGTCCGGGCACTGGAGGGCCGCGGACTGATCCGGCGCGAGCCCAATCCCGCCAACCGCCGCGAACGTCTCATCCTGCTCGCCGATCCCGGGCGGCGACTGCTCGCCGAGTACGCCGGGCCGGCCCGCCGTCTGGAGGAGCGCATGGTGGCCGACCTGAGCGCCGAGGAGATCGGCGTGCTCCGCCAAGCCCTGATCGGGGCCTGGCGATCCCTGTCCTAGTGCTGTGACCTGCAAGGTTCACCGTGTCACGGCGCCCGGTACGGCACCTCGCCGCATTGTCGGACCGCCCGAGTGCGTTCAGTACGAGCGGCGGTCCTCCGCCTTGCGATGCACCGCACCGGACACCGCGACCCGGCAAACCTTTCCGGCCACAGCACTGGCAGGCGGGGTTGGCCACGGCCCGCGCGGTCTGTGCCCGGGCCGCGGGCGGGCCCGTTACTTGAGCGCGTACACGCGGATGACCACGGCACGGTCGCCGTCCGGGCGGGCGAGCCCGACGAAGACCGTCTCCGCGAGCCAGCGGTGGGCGGGGGCGTCCGTGCGGAAGACCGGTGAGGTGCGGTAGTAGTGCCCGGCCTCGGAGACCTGCAGCTCCCCGTCGAACTGGTCCGGCGTGTCGGCCGTGGGGCGGTAGTAACCGCGGTTGACGATGTCGATCACCGCGCCGTCCTCCGCCCGGAGCAGATAGCGGGCCTCCAGCTCACACACCTCCCCGCGCGTGCTGCTCCAGTCGCCTCCCCCCGGGAGGACCGTGCCGCGCAGGCGGGGGCCGTCCACGCCGCCCCCGGTGATGGGGGTGAACTCGGTGACCTCCCCGTCGCCATGGCCGATGTGCAGCGTGTCGGACACCTCGGCCCGGATCTCGAACGCGAAGTCGAGGGCGGGAGTGAAGGACATGGCGGTTCTCCGATTCTGTGAGTGAAGCCGGCGCGCCCTCGCGGCCGGCGCGATCCGCCCGCCCGCGCCGGCACGGGTGAGGACGGGTCGCGGACCCGGCACGTGGGCGTGTGGCGGAGGGTGCGAGCCCGCTCGACATCGCCGCCGGTCGGGCACGGTCCGGCGCCGGGCCGCGCCTGGCGGGCCGGACGCCCGATCCGAGAGAGCGTCGCGTCTTGCTCTTGACGCCCTAGCTCACCAGATGCAAGCGTGACATGCAACAGCGTTATATGACGTTCGTTTATGACGACTCGCGGGCGGCGCTCCCCACACCCCCATGTCGAGCGTCCCCTCTTGCTCACTCCCCTCGGCAAGGAGCATCAGCCATGGCTGCGAAGAAATCGGCGCTGACAGTGCTCGCGAGCGTAGGACTGCTGGCTGCCACAGCCTGTAGCGGCTCGGCGACCGGAAACGGCACACCCCCCAACGCCGGACGCCTCACCACCACCACCGCACCCGGAAGCTCCGAGGTGGACCGGGTGGTCTGGGCCCTGCCGTACGGCGAGCCGACGACCCTGGACCCCGCCAGGATCGGCGACTACTCTCCCCAGACGGTCGGAGCCAACCTCTGCGACACCCTGACCCGGATGAACGCGGACTTCTCCTTGAGTCCTGGCCTCGCCCAGAAGGTCACCTGGACCGACAACACGACCCTGGTGCTCGACCTGCGCCCGGGCGTCACGTTCTGGGACGGCTCGCCCATGACCCCCGAGGACGTGATCCACAGCCTGGAAAGACAACGGGACCCGAGAACGCAAGCTTTGTACGGCAACCACCTCGCCGCGGTGACCGCGATCGAGGCCACCGGTTCCCACCAGGTGACGCTGCGGACCAAGGGATACGACCAGACGCTGCCCAAGGCGCTGTCCACGTCGTTCGGCGCGGTCAACCAGAAGGCGTACACCGAGAAGGCCGGCGCCGCCTACGGCAGCGCCAAGGGCGGCTTGATGTGTACGGGGCCGTTCAAGCTGGGGTCCTGGAAGTCCGGCGCCGACATCACGCTGGAACGCAACGACGCCTATTGGGACAGCGGGCTCAAGCCGAGGGTGAAGCAGGTCGAGTTCCGCTTCATCACCAACAACAACACGCTGACCAGCGCCTTGCTGTCCGGCGAGGTGGACGGCACCTACGAACTACCGCCCAACAGCGCCACCTCGCTCGGCAAGGCGAACAACGGCGCGGTGCACCTCGGCCCGTCGACCCAGAACGTCCTGCTGATCCCCGGCAACGCCGAGTCGCCCGCGGCCGACCGCAAGCTCCTGGACGCCCTCTCCCTGGTCATCGACCGCGACGCACTGATCAAGAACGTCTTCGGCGGTGACGCCACCACCTTGAAGTCGCTCGTCCCGCCCCTGACCTGGCGCGGAGACAAGGCAGCCGCTCAGTTCGACGCGGCCTACGCGGCACTGCCCGACGTCCCCGAGCCCGACGTGGAGAAGGCGAGGAAGCTGGTCGCGCAGGCGCGCCCGGTCCGGCTCCCGCTGGTGGCCGCCATCCCCGCCGGGGACCAACGCGGACTGCAGGCGCTGACGTTCGTCCAGGCCGCGGCGAAGAAGATCGACGTGGACATCGAGATCAAGCAGCTCCAGCCCACCGAGATGTCCTCGCTCTTCTACGACGCCTCGGTCCGCGAGGGCCTCGACCTCATCCTCACCTTCGGCTACGTCACGATGCCCGACCCGTCGTCCTACGTGGCCGAGAGCGTCACCCCCCGTGGTCTCTTCAACTGGACGGGCTACGACAACCCCGAGGTGACCCGGCTGCTCGACCGGGCCCGCACCTCCTCCGATCCAGCCGCTTCGGCCACGGCGTACGCGCAGGCGCAGACCCTCTTCACCCCGACCACCCCGGCGGTGTTCCTGGCCACCACGCACGAGCGGATGTTCATGAACAAGCGCATCAGCGGTGCGCCGACCTCCTTCGCCTACATGGGCATGCCGTGGGCCGCCCACCTCGGCGGGACCGACAAGTGACCGCCACCCCTTCGAATCAGGAGACGACGATGACCGACACCACCGGCGGCACGCCGCTGTGGCACCACTCGGCCGCCGAACTGGCCGCCGGTATCCGCGCGAAGGCCTTCTCGGCCACCGAAGTCGCCGAGGCGTTCCTCGCGCGCATCGAGGAGACCAACCCTGCGCTGAACGCCCTCGTGGACATCCGGCCCGAGGAAGCCCTCGCCCAGGCCGCGGCCGCCGACGCCGCGGTCGCCGCGGGCGGGGAGCTGCCCCCGCTGCTCGGCGTCCCGGTGTCCACCAAGATCAACACCTCACAGCGCGGATACGCCAGCTCGCACGGCGTCGCCGCCTGGGCCGGCGCCGTCGCACAGGACGACGCGGTCTGTATCGCCGGCCTGCGCGACGCGGGGGCGACCTTGATGGGCCGCAGCAACAGCCCGGCCTTCGCCGTGCGCTGGTTCACCGGAAACGACCTGCACGGCACGACGCTCAACCCCTGGGAACCCGGACGCACACCGGGCGGCTCCTCGGGAGGCGCCGCCGCGTCGGTCGCCGCCGGCATGACCCCCATCGCGCAGGGCAACGACATCGGCGGTTCCGTCCGCTTCCCCGCGTACTGCTGCGGCGCCGTCGGCCTGCGCCCCACCATGGGGCTCGTCTCCGGGGTCGAGCCGCGCGGCGCGGAGGAGTTCGACAGCCCGCTGTCCTTCCAGACCATGGCCGTCCACGGGGCGCTGGGCTGGACCGTCGACGACGTCCGGCTCGGCCTGCACGCCATGGTGAGCCCGGACCTGAACGACCCCGTGGGCCTCCCGGTGCGGCCGCCGCTGGGCACGCCCGGCCGGGTGAAGGTCGCGGTCGTCCGTTCCGTCGGAGGCACCACGTCGCATCCCAGCGTCGACGCCGCCATCGACGACGCGGCCCGGTGGCTGAGCGAGGCCGGCCACGAGGTGGAGGAGATCGAGCTTCCCCTCCTCGGTGAGGCGGCCCGGCTGTGGTCGCTCCTGATCTACCAGGAGTTGAGGACGATGATGTCCGAGATCGAGCTGTTCGGTGACGACGCCGTACGGGTCTCCCTCGCGTCCTGCTTCGCCGCCGCTGCGCAGATGTGGGGCGAGCAGCCCACCCTCGCCGAATACATCCGGGGGTACGCCCGCCGCGGCACCCTCATCAGCCGCTTCCAGCAGTTCCTGGGCCAAGACCGGGTCGTGCTGACGCCCGTCTGCTCCGAGCCGCCGTTCGAGCAGGACGCCGACCTCGCCGGCGATGCCCGGGTGAGCGAGCTGCTGGCCTCGCAGTGGCCGATGCAAGCGGTACCGGTACTCGGGTTCCCCGCCATCTCCGTGCCCACCGGCCTGCGCGACGGGCTGCCGTCCGGCGTACAGCTGATCGGCGGCCGCTTCCAGGAGGACCTGCTGCTCCACGTCGCCACGGCGATCGAGACCCGAGCCACGCGCACCAGGCCTACCCTCTCCCGGGCGCAGGCCGGCTGACCGCCCGCCCCGGCCCATCGACGGCGTGCCCCGGCGGTCTGCACCACCCGCCGGGGCACGCCGTTTCCTTCTCCTTCCCCTTCCGCGCACAGCCTCCGTGAGTCCTGCCGAACCGGCGCCCCGTTGGTGGAAGCGCCCTGAGCGGTAGCCCCGGCCAGGGCGAGCGTTCCCGCGAGCCCGCCGGGCCCGCAGCGACCGAACGGCGACCCGTCGAAGGTCGTTCGTCGGTCAGTCGGCGTCGGCGAGGAGGGCGTCCGCCATGGCCCGTTCACCCGCCGCGTTGGGGTGGAAGGGCGCCGCGGCGTTGGTGAGGAGCGGCTCCATCCAGCGGGTTCCGGCGGGCTTGCAGATGTCGTGGCCGATGGACTTGCCGTAGGTGTCCACGTACACGGCTCCGTGGGCGGCGGCCTGGGTGGCGATCATGGTGTTGAGTCGTTTGTGGGTGTCCCGCAGCCAGGGGGCGTCACCTTTGGCGATGGTGGCGACCCAGGGGCAGTTGGTGCCGTTGTCGGGAAGGATCGCCGGGTAACCGGTGACCAGAATGCGGGCCCGTGGGGCGCGCCGGCGGATGCCGTCGAGGGTGGCGGCGATCTTGGGAGCGGTGGCGTTGACGGTGGCGGCGAGCTGGTCGGTGCCTGTCCAGGTGTAGCTGTTCTTACAGGGCGAGCCACCGAGGTTGAACGCCCCGAGAGCCACGCAGCGGACGATGATGTTGGCGAAGCCGACGTCGTTGCCGCCTATGGTGACGGTGACCAGGTCCGTGTCTGCGCTCAGCGCGTCGAGCTGAGGTGGCGCGGACGCGTTCTGCGCGGAGGTCATGTGCACCGTGGTGGCCCCTCCGCAGGTGACGTCCTTGTGGGTGGCGGGAGAGAGCGCGGCGTTCAGCAGGGCGGGGTAATTGCGAGCGGAGCGCATGCAGTTGGAATCAGCCTGCTCCGGTACGCCGGCTCCCGAGGCGTAGGAATCGCCGAGGGCCACATAGCGGTCGAGCACGGTGCCTGCGGCCGCGGCGGGCCCGGCGCCGACGCCGGCAACGGTGGCCAGAGCGGCGGTGACGGCGGTGAGGGCGACAGTGGCGCGGGCGCGACGGATCGGTGGAACTGATCGCATGGCAGTGCCTCTCGTGACGGGGTGGGGGGCGGGCGCCTTCTGGCCGCCGGGGAGGGCCAGTCGGCACGCCGGGCCGGCGGCAGGGCGGTCCCGTTCGCCTGCCGTCGGAAAGTCGAGTGCGCTGCGCGCAGAGTTACCAGTCGGTTGTACTCGCTCGTAATATGTGGCCGGTGTGACGGGTCGTCAAGATGTCGGACACCAACTTCTCCGTCACCGAGGAGCGGGCGACGGACGCGGAACGCCGCGTCGTCGAGCACAGGACGCACGTAGGGCCCCGGCTCTCCGGGGCCCGTGACTCGGGTGCGACAAGAGGAAGGCGCCTGTCCCGCCCCCTCGCCGGGACAGGCGCCTTCGCTCACTGGGCCGCGTGGCGTGGGGAACGTCAGGCGGCGGCTTTGTGCGCCCTTCTCCGCGGTTTCCAGCCCGGCTTCGGGATGGAGGCGATGAGGCGTCGGGTGTAGGGGTCTTGAGGGTCGCCGAGAACCGTTGCGACGGGGCCGTGTTCGACGACCCTTCCCGCCTGCATCACCAGGACGTCGTCGCTGATGTGCCGGACGGCGCCGAGATCGTGCGTGATGAACAGCAGGGCGGTACCGGTGTCCGTCCGGATGCGGGTGAGCAGGGTCAGGATCTGCGCCTGGATGGACACGTCCAGGGCCGCGATCGCCTCATCCAGGATCAGCACCCGTGGTTCGGCGGCCAGGGCGCGGGCGATGGCGACGCGCTGGCGCTGTCCGCCGGAGAGGGCCTTCGGCAGGGCGCGTGCCTGCCGTTCGTCCAGGCCCACCATGTCGAGCAGTTCGGTCACGCGGGCACGGAGCCGGTCCACCGGCAGGGGCCGGTGGAGCCCGACCGCCTCGGCGACGGCGTCGCCGACGCGCTGGCGTCGGTCGAGGGACGAGTAAGGGTCCTGGAAGACCATCTGGATCTGCCGGCCGCGGGCGCGGCGCTCGCGTGACCGCAGCCGGCCGGGCCTGCGCTCGTCGCCGGCGACGACGATGTGACCGCCGCTCGGCGGTTCGAGTCCCGCGATCATGCGAGCGGTGGTCGTCTTGCCGGATCCGGATTCGCCGACGATCGCCAGGGAACCTCGCTCCGGGAGCGCGAACGTCACGTCGTCCACGGCGACGAAGTCACCGAACTCCTTGCGGAGGTTGCGTACCTCAAGCATGGCTGCCGCCCTCCTCGGGAGTGAACGTGCGAGGGAAGTGGCAGGCCGCCGTGGCGTCACCGGCGGAGCTCGGTTGTGGCCGGTCGCTGCGGCACACGTCCTGAACGTGGGGACATCGTCCGCTGAAGGCGCATCCATCGGGTGCTTCGAAGCCGGACAGCGGCCTTCCGGGGATCGAGCGGAGTTCCGCGGCCGCGTCGGAGAGCGAGGGACGGGAGGCGAGCAGGGCGCGCGTGTAAGGGTGGGCGGCGCGCCCGCGCAAATGGCCTGCGGGGAGGTCTTCCACGGTCGTGCCCGCGTACATCACCACGACCCGGTCACACACGGCGGCCGCGAGTTCCAGGTCGTGGGTGATGAACAGCAGGGCGAGGCCGCGGGCTTCGCGGGCTTCCCCGATGATGGCCATCACCTCTTCCTGGGTGGTCACGTCGAGGGCGGTGGTCGGCTCGTCCGCGAGCAGCAGGCGTGGGTCGGCCGCCAGAGCGGCAGCGATCATGACCCGCTGGAGCAGACCGCCCGACAGTTCGTGGGGCCGTTGACGCATGCGCCGCTCGGCATCGGCGATGCCGACCTCCCGCAGGATTCCCGTGACCTTCTTGACCGCCTCGGCGGTGGGGACACGACGTGTGGTGGTCAGCCCTTCGATCAGGAAGTCGCCGACGCTGCGGGCGGGGTTGATGTGGGCGCGGGGGTCCTGGAACACCATGGCGGCCTCGGTCGCGCGGAATGCTCGCAGGCGCTCGGGCTTCATCGCCGGAACGGACTCCCCGGCGAACAGCACGTCTCCGCGGACGCGGGCGTTTGCGGGCAGCAGCCCCATGACGGAGCGGGCGGTCAGGGACTTGCCCGATCCGGATTCGCCGACCAGCGCGACGGCCGTGCCTTCGGGGATGGTGACGTCGGCGCGATGGACGACCGTGCGCGGCGCTCCGTCGAGGGGCAGGTCGATGCCGAGCGCGTCGATCTGGAGCAGGGGTGGTGTGCTCATGCGTTCTCTCCGAGCAGACGTCTGGACAGTCCCGTCCCCAGCAGGTTGAACGCGACGACGACGATCAGGATGGCGATGCCCGCGTACAGCGACTGCTGCGGCTGGCCGGCGAGGATCGAGGGCGCTCCGTTGGAGACCATCAGTCCCCACTCCGGGTCCGGGGGCTGGCTGCCGAGGCCGAGGAAGGAGATGGCGGCCACGTCGAGCAGGGCGTATCCGAAGCCGATGGTGGCCTGCACGAGGACGAGCGGGAGCAGGTTCGGCAGCAGGTGACGCAGCCAGATGCGGGCGGTGGGGGCGCCGAGGAGCTGGAGCGCCGAGACGTAGGGCAGGTGGCGTTCCTTGGCCGCGGCGGATCGTACGACGCGGGTGATCAGGGGGAGGTAGGCAATCGACAGGGCGACGACCGGTGCGGTGAGTCCGGCGCCGAAGACGGCGGCGACGAGGACGGCCAGGATGAGCCCCGGGAAGCCGAAGACGATGTCGAGGGCCCCTGATACGAGCCGGTCCAGCCGGCCTCCGAACCAGGCTGCCGTCAGCGCGAGGAGGGTGCCGAGCGTGGTGGAGACGGCGATGACGACGGCGGGGGCGGCGAGGCTCGCGCGGGTTCCGGTGATCAGTCGGGACAGCAGGTCGCGGCCGGTGTCGTCCGTGCCGAGAAGGTGGGTGGTGGACGGTCCGGCGTTGACGTTCATGGGGTCGACGGCGTTCGGGTCGTGCGGGGCGAGCAGCGGCCCGAGCACGGCCAGCAGGACGAACAGGGCGACGACGCATCCCGCACCGAGCGTCAGGCGGTCTCGTGGGCGTCCGGCCCGTCGCTTCGGCGCGGTGCGGGTGAACAGGGCGGTCGTCATCGGGCAACCCCCTTCTGGGCGGTTCGTGGGTCGAGGGCGGCGCTGATGAGGTCGACGGTGGTGTTGATGACGACGAAGACGATCACGAAGATCAGGGACACGGCTTGGACCACCGCCATGTCCTGCTTGGACGCGGCCTCGATCATGAGGGCTCCGAGCCCTCCGGTGCCGAACGCCTGCTCGGCGACGGCCGCGGTGGCGATGAGTCCGGCGATGCCGACGCCGGAGACGGCGAAGACAGGGCCGGAGGCGTTGTGCAGGACGTGTCGTCTGATCACCGTGTGCTCGGGGACGCCGCGGCTGCGGGCGGTCTCCACGTGCTCGGAGTGCATCTCCGCACGGACGGCGGTCCGGGTCACCTGGGCGACGTAGCCGATCCAGCTCAGCGCCAGCGCGACGGCCGGAAGGGTCAGGTGCGTCAGGGTGCCGGTGAAGCCCTCGCCGGAGCCGTAGACGGGGAACCACGGGAGTTGGACGGCGAAGAGCCAGATCAGCAGAACCGTCATGACGAAGGTCGGTACCGCCATCGCACCCGCCGTCAGGGTCGTGACCAGCGTCTCCGTGCGTCCGCCGCGCAGCGCGGCGACCGTGCCGATGAGGGTGCCGCCGACGAGGACGAGGACGGAGGCGTAGGCCACCAGTGCCAGGGTGTCGCCGGCGCGGGCGCCGATGAGGCCGGCGACGGAGTCGCGGTAGACGAGGGACTTGCCGAAGTCCCCCTGCAGGCAGTTGCTCAGCCAGTGCCAGTAGCCCTGAATGAACGGATCGTCCAGGTGGTACTCACGGTGGATCTGCGCCAGTACGGCGGGGTCGGGGTTCCTGCTGCCCCCGACGAGCAGAGTGGCGGGATCCCCGGGAGTGAGGAACATGGCGCCGTAGATGGCCAGGCTGGAGGCGAGCACGGTCAGGATGACCATGCCCAGCCTGGCCGCGACGAATCGGAGACTCATCTCGGACCGCCTCCTTCACGGCACCGTTCGACGGCCGGGTGGTGCACTGATGAGTCGGTTGCCGCAGTCGTGTGGGGGAGATGTCGCAGAGGGAGCATGGGCCCTCCTGGGCGCAGGGGCTATTCGCCGCTTTCGGGCAGGACGGTCAGACACAGGCGGGAGGGGTGCGTGGTACCGGTCCGGAGCTTCTGCAGACTCGCCTTGGGAGCGGTCGTCAGCCACGGACTCTCCAGGGAGCCGGAGTTGGGCAGGTGGTTCGGGAAGTCGCTGCCGGCGATCATCAGCGCCAAGCGGTGGCCCGGGCGCACCCGGTAGCCGGTGTGTCCCAGAGCGATTTCGACCTCGCCCGGCCTGTCGGCTTGGCCGCAGCCACGGACGATGAGGCGTGCTGTGCCGTCCGGGGCCAGGTCGAGAAGTCGTACGTATACGTCGAAGGTGGGGGCCGTGCTCTCCACGTGCAGCACCGCGTGGACGGGGCCGGCGAGGTCGAGTGGCCGGTCGCAGGCGGGGCCGGTGAACACGAGGACGTCGTCCCGGTCGAGTGTGCGGCGCTCGTCGACGTGGTCACGCAGTTGCAGGAACGTATCGGCCGCGGCCGACGGTACGAGATCGTCGGGGCCGTACCTCCACTCCGCTGCTTGCGATGTGGCGTCCGGACGCGGGGCCAGCCTTCCACCGGGAACCGTGCCGGTCGCCGCCGCCGGCTCCGTCAGGTACAGCTCGGCAGCCCTGGCCTCCGGCAGCGGCCAGGCGGCCGCGGTGCGCCAGCCCTCGTGGCCGAGCTTCCACCGGACCCGGGGCAGGGAGTCGGGATGGTCGAGGCCCTTGAGGAAGATGTCGAAGAACTCGATCGCGGGGCCGGTATAGGAGTCCAGCATGCGAGCGAGGGCGGCGTCGCCGGCCAAGTGGTCCGTCTCCGGGGTCGCCGGGGCGTCCTCCAGGAAGTAGTTCTCGTGGTCGATCGTGTCGGCGATCAGGTACTGGACGGCCGCCCAGCCGGGGCGCTTGGCCAGCTCCGCGTAGTCGCGCATGTGGGCGATGCCGAGGTTGTCGAACCAGCCGACGCAGTGCAGCACGGGTACGGGGCGGGAGTCGTAGGGGTGCGGCCCGTTGTACGGGTCGAGGGGGATGCCGCCGACGATGAGGTCGAAACCGGTGGAGCGCTTCCCGATCGCGGTGAACGCCTCCTCGTAGGCGGCGATGATCGGGCGCTTGCTGAGATCGACGTCGAACTCGTGGATGTCGTTGTCCGTCCACACCTGCGCCTGATAGGTGGCCCCCTCCAGCCACAGCGGCTGTCGCCCGGAGCCCGAGTCGTAGGTGGCGATGCCGGGGGCGTTGGTGGTGCTGGTCACCCGGGGGACGATGGCGCGCAGGGCGGGGTGCTGGCTGGAGACGGCGGACCACTGGGTGAAGCCGTAGTACGAGTCGCCGAACATCCCCACGATCCCGTCGGACCAGGGCTGGTGGGTGATCCACTCGATGGTGTCGTAGCCGTCGTCGACCTCTCCGGTCCAGCCCAGCGTCCGGCCCTGCGAGCGGAACTTGCCCCGGACGTCTTGGACCACCACGACGTAGCCATGCGCCGTGAACCTGTCCGCGATCTTGTCGAAGAAGGCATATCGGCTGTTCTTGTCATAGGGCAGGCGGGCCAGGATCGTCGGCGCCGGCGCCGCCCTCTGATCGGCGCCTCCGTACACGTCGGTGGCCAACTGCACTCCGTCACGCATGCGCACCATGCGCTGCTGCGCGGACGGAGGCACGGGTTCCGGTGTTACGCGTCGGACAGCAAGGCCCATGTGAAGCCCCTCCAGGGAAGCCAACCTTTAGATAACAACGTGATATAACAGCGTTGCATCTAGGTGAGCTCAACGTCAACCCCCCTCTGAGCTAGGTTGATTCCATGCCGATCGACGTCGACGAAGTCCAGCGCCGCAAGGCAATCGCCCAAGCGACCCTTGCTGTCGCCGCCCGGGACGGCGCGCGCGCCATCACCATCCGCGCCGTGGCCAAGGAACTCGGCGGTTCCACGGCCATGGTCACCAACTACGTGCCCACCCGTACCGCGCTGATCACCAACGCCGTACGCGCCGCCGAATCCCGGTGGCGGGCCGACCTGGAGGCCCACCTGGGCGACCTGTCCGGCGCGGACCGGCTGCGAGCCACAGTGGAGTGGCACCTCAGCACGGACCCCGAGGATCTGCTTCTCCGTACACTCTGGGTCGAGATGCTCTCGTCGGCCCACTCCGACCCGAATGGCGTCGACCGCCGGGAACCGCGCGAAGCGCGCGAGGAGTTCCTCGACGCGTCCACCGCCGCAGGAGTACCGGACCCCGGCCTCGCCGCCGACGTCCTTTCCCTACTGACCCGTGGCTACTACGTCTCCACCGTGGAAGAGCCCACCTACTGGGCCCCGGAGCGGGCACGTCGCGTCGCCAGAGCCGTCGTGGACGCCCTCATGGGTGCTTGAACACGGGTGCCTGAAGGGGACGTGCCCTCGGGGCCGCAACGTCTCGCGCGGCGGGACCCCCGGGACGGCGAGGGGCACGGACCCCGGCGGCGGTGGGTGTGGTGGGCCGCGCTGCCGGACGGGTTTGCAGCGGCCTTCGGGGCGGGGATCCGCTCCGCGTCCACCGAAGGCCTCGACGCCCTGACGAAGACCGATCTCTACAAGAAGGCCGCCGCCAACCTCCCCGGTCGCTCACACATGACACGCGACGACCTAGTGAAGGCGCTCACCTCCACGAGAGGGTGAACCATCTGCGCCGATCCGGTGCCGCGGGGCTCTGACCACCCCGTCACAGCTCGGAGGGTGCCGCGGGGCCCTGACCACCCCGTCACAGCTCGAGAATCCGGCCGCTTCAAGAGTGGCTGCGTCGAGTGCCGGATCGGCGCGAGCCGGCATCAAGGCGACGAGTCGGCGCGGCGCGTGGTGCCCGCAGAAGCAACGAAGCATCCTGTGGGCACGGTCGATCACGGGGGGCATCCGACGGGAAGGACTCATGCGGGTGTCGTCTCAGGGCGTTACGGTCGTTGCTCTTCTGGCCGATCCGGACGCGCCGACGGAGATCGCGCAGCGCATGGCTCGCGTACTCCCCGACCGGCTCGCCGACAGGTGGGGTGAGGGGCGCCGGTTCGAGTTCGAGGTGGTCAGCGAGCCCTTCACCGCGGGAACGGAAGACCTGTCCACCTTGATGCGCCGGATCGTGGACCGGTGGAGCGGGGAGGCCTGGGACGTCGTCGTGGCCCTCACCGATCTTCCGCTGCACTCGCACGGGCACAAGGTGATGGTGAATCTGAGTCACGAGCACGGCGTGGCGCTGCTGTCTCTTCCGTCGCTGGGGCTGTGTCTGCAGGCGAGGGCCCGGCGGGCCGTGGAAGAAATCGTGCTCAGCCTGGCGGGTCCGCAGGCCACCGGCGTCGAGGAGCCGCCGCGGAGTCGGTTGCTTCCGGATCGCTTCGCCGGCCGCTTCGCACCTGTTCACCGGGATCAGGTCGATGAGGCGGAGAGCACTGATCTCCGGTACGTCGTCAGCGGCCCGCGCGGGTACGCGAGGATGCTTGCCGGTATGGTGCGCGCCAACCGGCCGTGGCGATTGGTGCCGGGCTTGTCGAAAGCCTTGGCCGCCGCGCTCGCCACGGGAGCGATCGCCACCGTCAACTCCACCGTCTGGAGCCTGGCCGCGTTCCTGAGCACGCCCCGCCTCGTGATCGCCATGGTCAGTTCCCTGGCGCTGATGATCGGCTGGCTGATCGTGGACGCGAACCTGTGGCATCGAACGGCCAAGGACTCGCCGGAAGCGCGGAAGAGGGCGGCCCTCTACAACGCCTCGACGGTGGTGACCGTGGGCATCGGGGTCCTCGCCTGCTATGTGGGTCTTCTGGTCATCAACCTGCTGTCGGCGCTGTTCATCCTTAACGACCAAGTGTTCGCCTCCGCGACACGAACCCCTCTGCACGCCGTGGAGTACTGGACGTTGTCCTGGTTCGTCGCTTCGATCGCCACAACGGGGGGCGCCTTGGGGTCGGGCTTGGAAAGCGACGAGGCGATCAGGGCAGCCGCCTTCTCCAAGCGCGAACAGCAACGTCGCGACGCGCAGCAGGACGACCAAGAGGACTGACTGGCCGGAAGACCTCAGCTGTCCGGGTACGGAGGCTCCGCTGATGGATCGGGCGTGGTTGTTTCGCGTTCGGGTCGACGGTCGACGGGTAGTCGCAAGGCCCCGCCACCGTGTCGAAAGTCCGCGGACGAGCTGTTGGCGGCACCCCCGGAGCCGGCGGCACATTGTTCTCCGTCCCGCAGCGCCCCAAGCTCCCGCAGGCAGCGACGGTACGAACGCCCACCCCGTGATCCGCATCATGCTCGAAGACATCGCCCTCTCACCGTTTCAGGACTCGCTGACCGAGCGCAATCGCTTCACCGTGCTCTCCGACCGCCTCCCGACCCAGCTGTCCGCGCGCCGGACGGTCCCCGCCGTCCGCGACGTCCTTGGTTCCGTCGGCTGACCAGCGGCGGAGCAGTTCGCAGACGGTCTTCCGCGGCCCGTACCGTCCGGGGAGGTCCCGCCAAGCCGCACCCGTGGACAAGAGGGCCTGCCCGTGACCGCCGCCGAGCCCAACCTGGGTGGCTTGCAGTGGTCCACCCCACGTGGCGCCGCGGGGGTCAGCAGCCGCCGCAGTTGTAGAAGGTCACGTCCCAGTGGTTGCCTTCGTCGGCGTAGACGTTGCCGGCGCCGGACTTCCACTGCGGCGCGCCGTCGCCGCGCACGCCTATGTAGGTGAACGTGTTCTTGATGTAGTTGCCGACGCACGTGTACTTGCTGAAGTCGAGCTTGTAGCCGTTCCAGTGTGAGTAGGTGCCGCCGGCGTGCCCGGTCTCGGTGCCGCCGGTGATGTTCAGGGTGCAGCCGCTGGCGCTCTTGAGGGTCTGAGCGCCTTGTGCGGTGGCCAGGTTGAGCTGATCGAAGGACGTGCAGGTCGGGTTGTTGCGGTTGGAGCAGCTGCCGGACGAGGACCAGGTGATCCCGGAGCTGTTGAACTTCGAGGTGGCGGTGGCGTGGCTGATCTTGCCCGCTGCGTGGGCGTCGGTGGCGCCACCAAGGACGCCGACGCCAGGGGCGAAAAGCGTACCGAGGGCCAGAGCGAGAGAGGTGAGGACGGAGCGGAGTTTCATCGGGGGGCCTCCTGCTTGGGACCGTGACGGTGGGACGGCAGTGCAGGTGGATCGGGGTGTGCTGATCGAGCAAGGAGATGGTGCCCTAGGTCTACGCGCGTCCGCCAGAGGGAGGACGCACCGTCTTGGCGGACTCTCCGCAGATGTCGAAGCGCCTTTGGTGCGCCGCCTGTTGTGTCCGCACCATCCAGGGCCGGCGCCGCTCGACGCGCGTGCGTGGCGCAAAAAGGACGAGTCTACGCGCGGAGAAATAAACATGCGCCCATAACGGACGACATCCGTACCGGGGGCTACTCGCCGGTACCTCCGCCCTGCTAGAAGTAGCGCGCTTCCCCAACTCACTTCCCCCCACACAGGATTTGAGGCTGATCGCCATGCTCTGGCGAAGAATCGCGCTGTCCGTATCCACCGCGCTCGTGGCCGTCGCGGCCCTCGGCGCCGCCCAGCCGGCCTCCGCTGCCGGGCACCGCTATGTGGCCCTCGGCGACTCGTACTCCGCCGGCGTCGGCGCCGGCAACTACCTCTTGGACAGCGGCGATTGCCGCCGCAGTACCAATGCGTACCCCCACCTGTGGGCCGCGGCCAACTCCCCCTCCTCGTTCTCCTTCACCGCATGCTCGGGTGCGACAACCGGAACCGTTCGCAGCAGCCAGCTCGGCCCCCTGACCTCGTCCACGACCCTCGTCAGCGTCACGGCAGGCGGCAACGACGTCGGGTTCGCAGACGTCATGCAGACATGCGTGCTCAACGGCGAGGCCACCTGCGTCGCGGCCGTCGAGGGTGCCATGGCGAAGATGAACAACAACCTGCCCGGAAGCCTCTCCGCCCTCTACGGGGACATCCGCAGCCGCGCGCCCCAGGCGCGCGTGGTCGTCCTCGGGTACCCCCGGTTCTACAAGCTGTCGGGAAGCTGTGTTGCCGGACTCGGCGAGGCCGAGCGGGCAGCCATCAACCGGGGTTCCGACACCCTGAACGGTGTGCTGGCGAAGCAGGCCGCGAGCGCCGGCTTCACCTTCTCCAGTGTCGTCGACGAGTTCACGGGCCACGAGATCTGCTCGGCGAGCCCCTGGCTGCACAGCGTGTCCGTCCCCGTGTGCAACTCCTACCACCCCAAGGCCGCCGGGCAGTCGGGCGGATACCTGCCCGCGTTCCGCTCGGCCGCCTGACCCCTGCTCGCACGCCGCTGGTCGGTACCCAGGACCATGCCACAGGCGAAAGTCCGTACAAGCGGACCCGGCCCGGAACCCCCTCGCTGTTCACCAACGGCCAGATCGGCGGCTCCACCGGGTCCCGGATCATGACCCACTTCCCGTCGCGTGAGACGTATCTCCACAGTACGCTCTGGCCGATTGCGACCTGGCCGCTTACGGGTGTACCGGCGCTGGCGGGCACTTGCCAGGGGCGGACGTTGCCGTATCCGGTGATGTGTGAGCCGTCCCAGGTGCGACAGTTGGCACCGTGCCGGCAGCACCGACGGTACCGGCCAGCAGGGCTGGTACTTCATCCCCAGGGACTGCCTGCCCGCCCACCTACCGGGCTGACCGGCCCCGACAGACGCCGGAAGCTGGGCTGAGGGAATGACACCCCCCGCCCCGCGTGATAGCCGAGCGGAAGATGGTCGGGCAGGGGTGGCGTGTAGGGGTGGCGTGTAGGGGCGGCCGGCCCGTCAGGGGCTTTCCAGCAGTGTCAGCACCGCTGTAGCCAGTCGACAGGCGGTGTGCTGCGGGGGTTTGGCGGGCAGAATTAGGTGGCTGATCGTCATGCGGACGGTGATGTCTGCGGCGACCTCGATGCGCTGTTCGTCCTGTGCCGGATAGCGCTTGCCGAGCCAGTCCTGCAATAGCGCCTGTCCTGCGTCGAAGATGGGGTCGGCGCGTGCGGTGAGGTAGGGGAGCAGGCTGTCTGAGCCTTTGCGGGCGGCTGCGATGACTGCCCGGATGAGGGGTTGTTTATCGGCTTCGGTGAGGACGTGGTGGATGGCGGCTTCGAGGCAGTCGTGAGTGTCGGGGAGCCCGGGGTAGAGGGTGTTGGCGACGCCGCCGAGGAATTGCTGAGTTTCGCGGATCACCAGCGCACGGCCCAAACCGGCCCGGCTCCCGAATTCCCTGTACACGGAGGGGCGTGAGACGTCGGCGCGGGCCGCGACCGCTGAGAGGCTGACCTGATCCCATCCGGCGTCGCACGTGAGGTCGTGAGCGGCGTCCAGTACGCGCACTCTCATGTGCTTGCGCCAGGCGACGCGAGGCGGGTCGGGTCCCGGCTCACCGGTTGAAACTTCCGTTCCACTGTTCTGGTACGCCGCCATGGTCGCGATTCTGTCAGGGAGGTAGGTCGGAACGGAGGGAGGTCTGCGGGAGCCCGCCGGCGGAGCGGGCGGTGGTGCCGGCCTCTCTCCGCCGGGGAACGGGGCCGACGCCACGTTAGGAAGGCCTGGCGAAACGGTCGTCAGGGTCGCTTGCGTCGGGCGGCGAAGACGAGGCCACCGCCGACGGAGAGGACCGCTGCCGCCATGGCGAGCGGGATCGTGGGATCAGAGCCGCCTGTCTCGGCGAGGGGATCGCCGGCGCCGTTGGCGTTGAGGCCGGAGTCGCTGTTGCCACCGGTGGATGCGTCTGCGGCGGGCGTGGAGCCGATAGCGCTTCCACCGGCGCTCTTCCCGGCGGGTGCGGAGGACTGGCCGTGGCCGGCGTCCGAATGGCCCTGCGACGCGTCGATTGTTTCGGCGCCGAAGCTGTACGCGCCGCGGTCGGTTGCACCACCGCTCCTGCGGGCACCGGTGAAGTCCGTGGTCACGGCGGCGAACGGGACTCCCGAGCCGATGGCGGGGGAGCCTTGTCGCAGCCGGAAGTCGGCGGTCGCGCCGGTGGAGGCGTTCACGAACTTCGGTTCCGCGACGATGTCGTGAGTGCCTTTCACCTCTGGTGCTTTGCCGCCGAAGTAGACGTTGTAGTCGTAAGTGACGTCCGTGTTGCGGGACTTGCTGTTGCTCGGTTGATCGGGCCGACCGTACGCGATGTTGTTCAGCAGCCGGACATCGGTGCTGTCGTTCGCGAAGACGTTGGCGTAGCTGTCCATGCGGCTGCTGCGACCGTTCATGTACGCCGTGTTGTGCACGATGTCGACGTGCCGGCTTTTGTAGGAGTGGATCCCTGAGCCGCCGTTGTCGTACGAGATGTTGTCGGCGACCAAAGTGCGTCCGCCGTATGCCGGGTGGTCCGAGTCACCCTTGAGGGTGTCGATGATGATGCCGTTGCCGTCGGAGTAGCAGCGGCACTTCTCCCACTTGATCTTGGTTTCGTTGTCGTGGACGCGGTTGCCCGTGATGCGGATCTTGTACGTTCTGGAGTTCCCCCCGCCGATGTCGCGGGGGGTGAGAACGGAGATGCCGCTGGTCGCGTAGACCGTGTACCACGAGTTTGAATGGACGTGGTTGCCGGCGATCGTCACGTGGTCGGCGTCGATTGCCGATATGCCGCCGCCGGCGCAGTCGTGCACCTGGTTGCCGGTCACCTCGACGTGGTGCGACATATCGCCCGTGGTTCTGTTCTGCTCAATGGATATGGAGTTGGTATTGAAGGTGGGGTCGCCCTTCTTCGAGCCGCGCTCTGCGCCGGCGAGGGTCAGAGCCGCGTTGTTGCCCTTGACGTCGAGGTTCTTGATGGTGATGTAGGACGCGCCGTTGACGCTGATCCCGTTCCACGCCCGTACTGGGTGAATCACCGGGCTATGGCCGGGGTGCGCGGTGAAGGTGATGGGAGCTCCGGGACGCCCCGAGCGCTTGACGGTCAGCACGTTCGAGCCCGCGGAGCGCTCCGAGTACGTCCCGTTCATGATGGAGACGGTGTCGCCCGGACCCGCGCTGTCCGCGGCCTTCTGAATGGTGAGGAAGGGGGCTCCCGGTGAGGTCCCCGGACTGCTGTCGTTCCCGCTGGAGCTGACGAAGTAGGTGCGGGCAGCGGCCTGGGCCGGCCCGGCTCCTATGGTGACGAGTGCGAGGGGGACGGCGGACGTGAGTAGCGCCGTGGTCGCGGCGAGACTACGTGTGCGGTTCATGGTTGGCTGGTCTCCGAGAATTGTCCGGGCGGAAGGGGGGCCCCGCGGCGACTCACAAGCCCTGCGCGCAGGCCGAGTACGTACACGACGGGTATGGCAGTGGCACCGCGCCGGCGCGGTGCCGGGTCAGGTCGCCGGGTCGAAGTGCCGCAGCCGTGATCTCACCCTTCCGGGTTGCCTGGGTTAGGGGGGAGCTGCGTGCCCGACGGTCGCAGACCCGAAAAACAGGCGCAACCCCGGACGTGCTGTAAACGTTCTGATGACTCATCAGTTGTGCGGTTGGAGTGGGAGGGCGACGGGAACATTCAAGGAAGTCCCGCACATGCGTGGTCGGTTGGCGCGCTGCTTCGCTCGAGTGCTTCGCGCACCGGTGTCGTTGAGGCGTGAGAGTCCGCCGCCGTCCCGGCAGCCGGCTGGTCCACGAGCTGTACACCGCGCAGTGCGCCACTGAAACCGAGGCCGTACGCCTGGCAACCTGCGTCTGGGGGCGTCGCGCACCGGGTTTCCGCCACCGCAGGAACGATGCGGGACAGCACCCTGGCGACGGAGCGGCTCTTTCGTCCCGACCGGTCGACCGGTGCGAAAGGATTTAGGGACGTCTATTTCCAGCTCTGCGCCGTCGGGGGCGTCTGTATGTGGGTGGCCGCCGTAGGGCGCGGTAGATCCCGGTCGCGCCGGTCCTCGTCACAGCCACGCCCGAAGAAAGCTTTATGCCCTATATAGGTATTCGCGGCTGGTGGACTCAGGACGCGGGCAAGGCACAGCCTGCAAAGAGGATTCCGACCAGACGAGGGACACGATGAGCGGCTCCCAGGGCACTACTCCGTCCGATCTTCGCGGCGAAGTCAGGCACCGCAGTGACGGCAAGCACACCATGTACGGCATCAGCTTGCGCTGGCAGATCGGCATGAACGCGCCTGACCAGGGGGCTTGGCCGCCTCCGGAGGACTGGAATGACGGCAAGGCGCCCTACCCACACGTCTACGAGGTGTGGATCAACGGTGAGGTACGGCAAACGGTCTTCCTCTACTGGCCGGCCTGGGACTGGACGCCGTCCAACACTCACTGGGTGGATCTCGGTGAGGAACCGGACGGCGAATCCAGTGTGAAGATCCGCGCGAAGGTCGACGGCCAGTTCACCCCGTTCTCCAACGAGGTGACGGTGAGTCCCAAAGGCGCCCGTCGGTGGTCGGCTCCCCGCCGGCCCGAAGCAGCTTCCACTGACCTTGCCGCGGCGCCGCGGCATGGCACGGTCAACCACCCGCGCAGCCGCGCCGCCGCTGCCATCCGGGACGAGGACCCTTCCCCGATCTGTGTCGAGGCGCGCCGTCTGAACACGAGCAACGTCTGGCAGGAGGTGGTACCTGGAGCCGAGCGGATGCTCGCCGATTACCCGTGGAACAACACCGAAAAGTACCTGGAGTACCGCAAGTTCTTCGAGGACGACGCCGTCCCGTCCGCGGGCAACCCGGCCTTCCGCGGTCTGGATCTGGCGCCGGACGACACGCTGGGAGAGTGGCCGCTGACGCAGCTGGACACCTCCGTCGGCACCCAGACCTTCTCCTACGACTACACGGCGTATCACACGAATGAGTCCTGGTCCCACCGGTGGTTCATCACTCGTGCGGACTGGGAGCCCGGTAACGGCTTGAGTTGGCAGGACCTGGAGCCCATCCCCTTCCTGGTCGAGGTCCAGGGATCGCACCGAGAAGAGGAATCCAGCCAGTGGGAGTTCGCGTCGTTCCCACGCCGGACG
Organism: Streptomyces sp. NPDC102278; assembly: GCF_044766345.1. Classification (NCBI taxonomy): domain Bacteria; kingdom Bacillati; phylum Actinomycetota; class Actinomycetes; order Kitasatosporales; family Streptomycetaceae; genus Streptomyces; species Streptomyces sp. NPDC102278. The sequence goes on from NZ_JBIWLV010000029.1 coordinate 33,699, forward strand.
GGGCGCGCGGCGATCGTGCAGATCTGGGGTGGGCACGGTGGACCGGACACCCCAGACGGTGGAAACGGCGGCAAGACGGGAGAGTTCTTCGCCTCCACGTGTGACGTGACGCTGCGGTAGCCGAACGCCAGATCTGCGTACTCACGCAGGCCAGCGCACGTAATGTCGCGCGCGCCGGCGTCCGGGCCCCCACGACGGCCCGGTCGCCGGCGCTCAGCTTGTCGTCAACCTCCGGCCGCGCCGTGCTGAGGTTGATCTCCAGCTCAGACCCGGTGGAAGACCTTGTTGACGGTCGGCGCATGATGGCCGTCATGGAGAACGTGGTCGAGAAGATCAAGGTCTGGTTCCGGTTCATCCCTCGCGAGGGATGGTTTCCCCAAGACATCGAGGGCCTGTGGGCCACGCCGCTCGGCGATGACACGGCGTGTGTGCAGAACATTCCGTTTCTCCAGAATGGGGTCGCCGAGGGCGATGTAGTGCGATACCAGACCGACGCCGACGGGCCCCACTGGGCTGTCGGGCGGGTCAATTCGTCCGGCAACTGCACGATTCGTGTGGTGCCTGTTCCCACCGGTCCCCTGGGACGCAGTCCGCAGGCGGTGCATCAGCGCCTTTCAGTGTTCGAGCTCGGAGGCGAGATCTTCAGCGAGGACTTTCCCATGGTGGCCTTCACCGCACCGGCAGGCGCGGACTTCGCCGGGATCAAGACTCTCCTGGCACAGGGGCAGACAGAGGGATGGTGGCACTACGAGGTCGGATGTGGCACCGACGAGTGGTGGAACGCCTGAACATTTTGGTGCACGCGCTGGAGTGCCCGTCTTCGCGTGGAGGTTCCCGAACCCCCTGCGGGCTCGGGCGGGGGTGAGCCTGTTCGGTTCCGCCGGCCGTTCCCACGGCCGACGGAGGTCACGCGCGAGTGGCCGGGCGAGCCGAATAGGGCGTGGGCGGCCAGGACGAGCCAGGTCCAGCGGTCGGCGCGGCGGAGTCCCGGAGCTTGGGTCGGGTCCAGCGGAGCGTCTGCTTGAGCAGGCGGAACACAAACGGGGGGTCAGGTGGGCTGTCGACGGAACCTGGGAACGGATCCTGACGTCCGTCCTGGCCGCGGCGGACGCCTGCGACGCCATGCCGCGGCGGACGCCTGCGACGACATCGACTGGACCGTCTCGGCCGATTCGACCGTCGTCCGGACGTACCAGCACGCCGCGGGAGCACTCAAAGGGGGCTGCGGGAGGCGGGGAGCCAGCCGATCACGCACTCGGACGCTCCTGCGGAGGCCTGAGCACCCAAAATCCATCTGGCGGCCGACGACCGGGCCCGACCCACTCGCGTTGACCGTTACCGCAGGCCAGGCTGGTGACGCGCCTGCCTTCGAGACGGTGATGGCCCTGATCCGTGTGCCCCGCACCGGTCCGGGCAGGCCGGACCAAATTCAGCACTGTCCTGGCCGACCGTGCGTACTCCTCACACGCCATCCGAGCCCACCTGCGGCGCCGGGGCGGGCGCCCGCCCGGCTTCGACCGCGAGGTCTACAAGCAGCGGAACACCGCCGAACGCTGCATCAACCGCCTCAAGCAGTGGCGCGGCCTGGCCACACGAACCGACAAACTAGCCATCGCCTACCAGGCCGCACCCCACCTCGCCGGCATCCTCATCTGGACCCGCCACTGACCAAAGAAACAGAACCCAACCCCACCGCCCGGTGTGCCGGCGCCTCCACCTGGACAGTGGCCGTAGCAGGACCGGCCCCCGCCTCGGATACCGTGTTCCTCTACGGGGCGCCATAACGGATGTGACGCCCCCCACCGGAGGTAGTCAACGTATGAGTTCAAAGCGCAGCAAGACTCCAGCCCTGCCCGTACTTGACGACGCATTCCGACTCGCGTCGGTCAAGGACGCCGAAGAGGCCACCCGTGACATGGCCGCGCGGCTGGCCACCACCGAGCTGCGCCGCGTTTCCCATCCGGGCCGGGTCACCTGGGAGCCCACCGATCAGGCCGAGCCCGTACCGGTCCCGCCGACGGTGGTCGACGGTGACGGGGACCTGTGGCTGCGGGACCGGGGCACTGGCACCTGGACCATGCCCGAGTTCAACCCGAAGGAGTTCCCGGCCCGCTGTGGCGAGGTTCTGACGTGGAACCAGCTTGCCCGCGAGTTCGGCCCGCTGACCGCACTGGCCGACGACCGCCGCATGGGCGGCGGCCGGCGCTGACCGCGCAGGCTCCTGGGATGACCGCGCCCCCTGAAGCGCCCGTTACGGGTAGCAGGGAACTCCGGCTCACCGCCGGGCTCGACGATGGCGGCGAGCAGGTGAGCGTGGTGGTGGCGTGCGACGGCCTCAAGCAGCAGCGTGGTGCGGGCCCGGCGCCACCCGATGTCCTCCGCGTGGCCGGCTTCGGTGGACCAGCCGGGTAGCGGTCGGCTTTCAGTTGCCATGGTGAACGATCGGCCCAGCTCGCCGATCACTGCTGTCAGTCGGCCAACTGCCCGAGCAGGCCGCGTACCAGGTGCGTGGAACGACCGGTGCGGGGCGTGCAAGGAGGAGTCCGTCGGTCGCATGGAGACTGAGCGGGTGGCGCGGCCACAGGCCGAGGACGTCGCGGCGGGCACGGCGGCCGAAGCCCAGACATCGAGGGCCCGGCGGCTACCCCGCGCGCACTGCCGCAACAGGGCATTCCAAGCGAGTGGGCAAGCCCAAGGGGACACTGGGCAAGCCACCTTGACCGGTGGCTTGCCCACCCTGACCGGAGCACGTCGGGCGGGCGGCGTCGGTCACGGCCCCCGCGGAGTCTCCCGGCCAGGCTGCGGCTGACCGAGGGCCGGGGACCGGACGGCGGGGGAGTTGTATGGATCGGTCACGGCGCCTGACGCGCGGTTTGACCGATGGCCCGAGGAGATCGGTCACGCCTGCCCCAATGACCGATCTGTCGGGCGGGCAAGCCGGGCCGGACAGTCCAAGGCCCCGGACAGTCCAAGGCCCTGGACCGGCGGAGGACGGGGTGCGCGGTTTCGACACGGGGCCGGACGGTCGTACGGCGTGACGTGCACCGTTCGGGCCGGGTGTGGAGCGAGCAGGCACTGCAGGTCGTCTAGACACCGGCGCGGCGCTGGTGACCGCCTACGTGCCCGGAGCGCAGGCCCGTCCTGCACGCGATGGCCCGTGTGGAGGGGGACCGGTCGCTGCGCACGGAGGCGTTCGGGGAGATGGCGGCCAGCCGGTGGGAGCTCGCGGGCGCGGTGTGGCAGGAGACCGACCTGCTGTTGTGGAAGCCGCCGACGGCCGGGTTCAGCATCAACGCCTTCTACATCTCCGACGGGCACGGGCACGGGCACAGGCACGGGCGCCGGCTGCGGAACTGGTACGTCAACTTCGAGCACCCCGCCCGCCGCGCCACGGGCGGGTTCGACACCCTCGACCTCACCGTGGACCTGGTGGTCACGCCCGACCTCACCCGCTGGGAGTGGAAGGACGAAGACGAGTACGCCCACGTGGGGCGGCTCGGCATGGTCTCCGACACCGAACACCAGGCCGTCGACGATGCCCGCGGTGAGGTCCTGGCGATGCTCGCCTAACACTCCGGGGTCTTCGCGCCGGCCGAGCGGTGGGCGGTCTGGAGGTGGGAGCCGGCCTGGCCCACGCCGTGCCTTCCCCGGCCTACGGCAGCCTGTCCGCCCAGGCGCGGGCGAACCGCTCGTGCGCGGGTGCCGGGACCGCCGCGGGGGTTTCCGCCGGGGCGACGGGCGTGGGGCGCGGGGCCTTCGCAGCGGTCAACTCCTTGCGAACGGTGTGGTGATGATCGATTGACCAGGAGTTCCAGCGGCGGACGGTGCGGTCGGCCGGGCGGTCGAAAGCGTGCAGCTGGAGCTGGAGGGCGGCCGCGTCACGGCTGACACCGAGAGCCGCCGCCACCTCGTCCACCAGGTCCGGAACGCTGAACAGCGGGTTGGTCTCGTACTGGCCCGGCGGCACGGGGGTGGTGGCGGACCGGTCCGCCAGCCTGCGCAGAGCGGCGAGCTGATCGGCGGGCAGGTCCGTGAGCCGGCCGAGCAGAACACGGGCACCCTGCGCGGCGGGGTCTGCGACCGGGCGCTCGGCGAGTGCCCAGCTGACGGCGGTGACGGCGGCCCGTATGCCGTCTGCCTCCAGAGGCTCCTGGAGGCGGCCGGTGAGCAGGGCCGTGGCCCAGATTTCCGGGAGCCCGTGGTCCGCGGCGAGCGCGGCGGCGTGGCTGCCGTCATCGGTGTACGAGGCGCTACCGAGCAACTGGGTCCAGGCCGCGGCCATGCGTTCCGCGGCCGCGGTCACCCCGCCGGGGGCCCAGAGTTCCGCCGGGTCGCCGGGCACAGCGGCGGCGAGCACGGTGCGTCGGCCGGCCGGACCGAGCCGTCGCTGGAACTCGTCGTACGCGTAGAGGGTGTTCTGGTCCGCCTTGTACGGCTTGGAGCGGACCAGCTTGCGGTGCGCACCGTAGTCGTCGCTGCCGGCGAATCCGTCGAGGACCAGGGCGGCGATCGGGCGCGGCACCCCAGTGCGCCAGCGGAACAGGTCCACGGCCTCCTCGGGCACCGGCAGCGGGCCCTTTCCGGCGAGCAGGGCCGGCAGGCGGGGGAGCCGGGTGGTGTCATCGGCGGTCACGGTGTGCGTGGCGCACTCCTCGGCATCGGGGGGCACCGGATCGGCTGCTCCCTGGAGGAAGGGGGCGAGGCCGCTGCGGTCCGGCCCGGAGGCCACGGCGAAACCGTCCGCGCGCAGTGCGGCGATCCGCTGCTGCGGGGCCCGGCCGGTCCGCCAGGAGCTGCCGGCCTCCGCGAACGGCTGCCGGCTCCATACGCCGAGCAGTGCCGCGAGCGGCTGTCGCTGCTCGTCGGGGGTGGCCGCGACGACGGTCCGCCAGACAACGGCGTCGATCCGGCCGGTCAGCACCGCCCACTCGGGGGGCGGAGCGGGCAGTGCGAGCACCCGCACCTCGTCGTCGATTTCACCGCGCAGGTACCGGCCGTCAGCGGCGACCGAGGTGAGGAGGGCGGGCTGTTTCTGCGGCTGCCGTTCCTCGTAGCCGCGGAACCGGGTCAGCAGGCCGTGGAGGGCCGGGACGAGGCGGTTGTCCGGCGCCGGGTCGGGCAGGTCGACGACCGGCCCGGCCCGCATGACGGCGACCCGGTGGGACAGTTCCCGGCGGCGGCGCAGTACGTCGGCGGCGAGCCGGACGGCGCGGTCGACGCCCTCCTGGACCCGCGGGTCGGTCACTCCGGGCAGGGCGCTCCCGGCGCCCTGGTGCAGCAGCTCGCGCACCGCGGCGTCGGTGACCGTCCGCAGGACACGGGACGAAGGCTCGTCGCGCGGGGTGAGGAAGTGCCAGAAAGCAGGTGGCGGCACCGGCCCGGCCAGTTCCCCCAGGGTGGCCCGGCTCCGGGACCTGTTGCGGCTGCCGGGGAAGCCCTGGGCCTGCCAGAGCAGTGAGTTGTCGGCGGCGGCGTGGCAGCGGATGGTGGTCCCACCGGCCAGGACGGCGTCCTCACCGCCGAGGGGCAGGGCAAGGATTCCCCACGGGCGGCGGCCCCAGGTGTTGCTGCGGTAGGAGGCGGTACGGCCGTCGATGGACTCCAGCACGAACTCGCGGGGCGAGGGACCCGCGTACGGCGTGCGGTAGTCGACCCGGCAGCCGGTGAGTGCGCCGTCCTGACCGAGCGGAGAGGACGGGGCGCCGGGCGGCAGTGCGGCGAGGATCCGGTGGTCGGGGAAGGGCTTCGTGCCGGGCGGGGAACCGGCGGGGTCGTGGAAAGCGGGCAGGGTGCGGTCGGCGGTGGGAACACCGGTGGCTGGGTCGAGGCGGTTCCAGCCGCTGTGGTCCCCGCTGAACACCTCGGTGCTCCAGAGGTCGTGGCCGTCGTTCATCTGGTAGTCGCGGTGGCCGATGCCCTCACGGCCGCCGGCCCGCAGGACGCGCTCGCCGTCGAACCGGCCGCCACCGTCCGGCGTTTCGAACTGGTAGCCGAGGCCGCCCTGGATGCTGCCGCCGTAGGGGCGCAGTCCGTACGTCTGCTCCGGTTCGAACCTCTCACCGGGGTGGTCGGACCAGTAGGCGGTGGTACCGGGGTTCTCCTGGTGCTGCTCGTTCCAGGCGACGAGGAACTGTCCGCCGACCCAGTGCACGGTGTGGCCGAGTGCGCCGTCGGGCAGTTCCAGGGTGTGCTCTGCGCGCAGCCCGGCGTGGTCGACGGCGAGGGCGCGGGTCTCCCCGTACACGGTGAGCACCGGCCAGGTGCAGGTGACGTGCACGGTTTCATCGGGCCGGAACGCGGCGAGGGCCTGGTCCAAGGCGGGCCAGCCCAGCTCCTCGGGGAGCCCGGCCCGCAGGGCGCGGGCCAGCGGGCCGGTGAGGTCGAGCGTGTCGAGGGCTTCCTCGATGCCGTCCAGGGCGATGGCGGTGGGCCGGTCGAGGAGGCCGTACAGCTCGTCGACGGCCTCGTCGGCGGCGGCGAGGCCGCCTCCGCGCAGGGCTTCGAGCAGCTTCTCGACACGGGTGTGCACCTCGGCGGTGATGCCCGGGTTGTGCGGGAGCCGGCTGATGGCGGTGCCGCCACGGGTGCGGAGCTCGGCGTGCACGGTGCCTTCCAGCCGGGGGCCGAACACCGGGTCCGCGGCGAGCGCTTTGAGGTCGCGCTGAGAGCGGTCACCCCAGAACTCCAGGCTGATCGCAGCGCCGGGATCGTGGACGGGGATGCCCTCGGCGAGGCAGAGATCGAGCAGGTCGGCGTCCAGATGCTGCCAGCGGTAGCGGTCCTCGTGCAGCCGGACCGGGGTGCCGTTCGCACGCAGCAGCGGGGCGAACCGGCTGACCAGGTCGAAGAGTTCCGCGGGCATGGGCTGGCGGGTCACCCCGCCGCCGCCGACCGTGCGGTGGGAGTATCCGGCAGCGTACCGGCGCAGCCAGTCGCCGAGGCCACCCTCCGGGGTGATCCGCCCGGCCGCGGCCGCGTCGGCGGCGCCGCACGCGATGAGCAGGCGCAGCCAGGCAGCCGCGTCGTTCTTCGACTCGGGAAACACGTCGAGGAGGGCAGTGGCCTGCTCGTCGGCGGGCGGGTGGGCGCCAAGCGGTCCGGCGGCCGTGTCGAGCAGGCGGTCCGGTACGGCTTTGCCGCGGGCCGCGGCCAGCAGCCGGCCCAGCACCCGGGCCTCCTCCTCGGTGCCGAGGCCGGCCGCACGGGCCGAGTTCCGGACCCGGCGGGCCAGGTCGGCGGGAAGCTCGCCGGGTGATGCCGCCCAGGCGGTCAGTAGGCGGACGAACTCGTGGTGCGCGTCGACCGGTTCGAGGACACCGCTCAACCAGGCCGCCGCACTGCTGAGTTCACTGGCGGGCAGGGCGCCGAACCGGGCAAACAGCAGCAGATTCGCCCGCCGCCAGTCGGGGTCGACCGGCAACCCGTGGGTGTGTTCAGCGGCGCGTGCCTGCCCGTAGGCACGGGCGGCGGTGCGGCGGTGCGTCTCCAGCATCCAATGCCCGATGGTGTCCCAGAACCAGGGCAGGTGGGCCGCAGGCAGGCCCCGGGCCAGGCGCTCCGCGTCGTCCAGGAACCGACCGGGCTTCTCCCAAGCCCGGTGTCGACTGCTGCCCGCCCGTTCCAGCGTGTCGCGGGCGTCGGTTTCGATGCCCTGCCCCTGAGTACGTGCCCAGTCGGCGTACGTCTCGGAGATCCGGTGGTTGGCAGGGAGAGAGACGGGGGTTCCGGTGCTGCTGGTCATAGGTGTGATCTTGTCAGGTGGTACTGACAGCGGGTCCGGTGGACCTGGGCGTCAGGAGTCGTTGGGCTGCCCCGCTCATGGCGACTTCGCGGCCCTCGGACGGGTCGGCACCGCGGGGGCGTTCGGGGCGTCCTGTGAGACCCGTGGTTCGCGGCCGCCGGTACGGCGGGGGCCGGACCAACTCCGCGCGCGACCGCGAGGGCCTCTTCGGCGGCGGTGCCCCGTGGCTCGGCGACGACACGGATCGGGGCGGGCGGCTCCTCGTACAAGGGGCCTTTGATCGTCCGCCGTGGCGATGCCGGGTACGGATCACACCTAGACCGGGACGGCGACGGACCCCCGAAGCGGGGCCGGCGCGGAGGAGTTTCCTCCCTCCGCGCCGGCCTGCCCGGGAGCGCCGCCGGCGGGTGGCTCAACCGCGGCTCCACAAGGCGGGAACGTTCGGAGGCTCCCAGCCGGGAACCGCGGTGTGGGCCTGGACGCAGGTGTACGCCGACCCTCCGTAGGTGACCCGGTCGCTGGTCCGGTACGCGGTTCCTGGCGCCCAGGAGCCCCCGGGCGGGGTACTCGGGGGAGGCGTGACCGTGGGGGACGGCGACGGCGTCTGCGGCACGTCCAGGACGAAGTCGAAGGTGCCCTCCCTCGCCGGGCCATTCGCACGTACGTTCATGAGCAGCCGGGCGTCGAAGATCGAGTCCGTGCTGTTGCGCGGCTCCCCCGGGAAGTACAGCTGGGTGGTCAGCACAGGCCGGCCCGGGGCCTGCACCTTGACGTGGACGTGCCGGGTGCGTCCTGGGTAGAGCCCCGGCACGATGGTGGCCAGCCGGAATGCCCCCTGGGAATCGGTGAACTGGTGGCCCCGGAACGCGAATCCGGTGTTGTCGTACGCGCCGTTCACGTCGGCCTGCCAGAAGTCGAGCAGGACCCCCGCGACGGGCAGGCAGGCCCGGCCGAAGACGTATCCGCTGACCGTGAGCCGGGTGCCCGGGGTGGACGCGGTCACCAGGGAGGTACGCAGCGGGGAGTTCGGCTTGAAATAGGGACCTTCCGTCTGCGGCACGGTGGGATGGTCTCCGTCGTCGCAGGCCGGGGTCAGCCCGGGCGCGGTGCCGGCCCCGCGCTGCTCACGGGCCAGGGCCACTCCACCGCCGATGAGCAGCGGCGTACCGGCCGCGAGGGCGGCGGCCTTGAGGAAGTTCTTGCGGCTCAGCGGGCTCGGCCGGCCGGTGGGAGCGGGGGCGCCGTTCGGCGGTGCGGACCGTGACGGGTCGGTGGTGTGTTCTCCGGGGCTGGGCACGGGTCGGACTCCTTCTCACTCGTGGGGCGGGGAAGGTGGTGGGCTGATCCGGGCCCCCGGGCCGCGGTGGGGCGCGGCCCGGGGACGGGAGGCGCGCACCCGCTCGCCCGGACCCCTCGCTGTCAACCTACGGTTCGCTTCGCGGCGGCCGCGATGGACGGGATCCGGGGATCATGGTGAATTCCTCCGCTCTGCGGGCTGCTCCCCGGGCCGATCGCCGCCCTGTAGTCCCCCGGGGTCAGGCCGGTTTCGCGCCGGAAGAAGCGGCAGAAGTACGCCGGGTCGGCGAAGCCCGTGTCCCGTGCCACCTGTCGGATCGTGAGGTCGGTACGGGCCAGCAGCCGCTTGGCCTCCAATGTCTGCCGGTGGCGGATGAGCCGGCCGGGGGTCTGACCGGTGGCCTCCTTCACCAGCGCGTGCAGGTGCCCGGCGGACACGCCCAGCTCCTTCGCGCAGGAGGCCACGGAGGAGTCCGTACCGCCCGGGGACGAGATCAGGCGGATGAACGCGGCGCCCAGCTCGGCGGCACGTCCCGGCGCCGCGGTTCCCCGCTCCGCACCCGGCTCGCGGTTGCGCAGGGCCCGGGCGATCAGGATGTGCAGATAGGCGCGCAGCACCCCGGCGTATCCGGTGCCCAGGGTCTGGTACTCGTGTTCCATCTCCGCCAATAGATCCGGGATCCCGTCCTGGGGGTCCCTCAGACGCAGCCATGGCCGGTCGGCAAGCAGGTCCAGGGCGACGGCGTCGTGGGGGTGGGAGAGGAGGAAGTCCTCGTTGAAGAGCATCACCCGACCGGTGAGTTCCTCGGCGTTCTCCCAGTGGTGGACCTGGCCGGGTGTGATCACGCACAGGTGCGGCGGTTCCAGGGGCCGGTGGACGAAGTCGAGCACGTGCGCGCCGCGACCGCCGGTGACGTGGACGATCTCATAGAACGCGTGCCGGTGCGGGAAGTTCGCGCGGGAGAGCGGTCCGATGGAGTCGAAGGATCCGACGGCGAAGGGCAGGAGGTGCGGGAATGGGACCTCCAGCCGGTGCAGTGGCAGATCGCCGGTCCGGGGCGTGCTCACGAGCTGATCCGTAACGGGTTCATCGGAACAGTCTGCGACCGGCTCACCCATTGGTCCAGACCAAAAGTCGCCGCCGGGGTCGGCCACGGGCCGAGACGGAGGCGGGAGTTCCGTCGAACCTGTGATTCCGGCCGTGGCGGATTGTTTCTCTCGATGTCGCAGAAATGGGATCCGGCGGGGCGCCGCGGGCCGCGTCCGGGTGAGGGCACGGCCCGCGGCGAGTACCGCGGCGGTCAGGGGCAGTTGGCCACGGTGTCGCCGGAGTCGCGGGTGCAGGAGTCGATCGCGAGACCGCCGTCGAGGCTGTCGTTGGCGTTGACGCCGTCGACGGCGTCGAGGGTGTCGGTGCCCTCGTCGCCGTTCAGGGTGTCGTTGCCGGCCTCCCCGATCAGGGTGTCGTTCCCGGCGTTGCCGTTGAGGGTGTCATTGCCCTCGTTCCCGGTCAGCGTGTCGTTCCCCGGGCCGCCGCTGATGGTGTCGTTGCCTCCGAGCCCGAAGATGGTGTCGTTGCCCGGCCCGCCGTTGATGGTGTCGTTGCCCGGAGTCGCGGACGCGGAGCCGAGTGCGCCGGCCGGTGCGTCGCCGACGAGGCGATCGGCCTGCGGGCCGCCGTTGAGCTGGTCCTTGCCACTGCCCCCGTAGAGGGTGGCGGGGGCGTCGACGTTCGGGGAGACGGTGAGGGAGTCGTCGCCGTCCTGGCCGTCGACCTGTACGGCCGTGGGGACGGGGCACTCCGCGCCGCCCTGTAAGCCGGGCTTGCAGGGGGCCGCCGCCCGTAACTCCGCCGCCGTGTCGGACACGAGGACGACGCCGCCCTGACGGCGGACGGTGATCTCGTTGGCCACACCCTGGCCGGCGGTGACGAGCAGGGTTCCGCCGGACATCTCGACCACCGTGGCGCTCGCGAGGTGTCGGGGGCCTGCCGTGAGCGGCGCGGCCGAGGCCGAGGTGCCGCTCAGCGCGGCGCCGAGGAGGGCTCCCGCCGCGAGGAGCGTGCGGATCGTGCGGATGTGTCGCATCGCCATGTGAGGTGTCTCCTTCGTCGTGGGCACGTGCGTGGCGGGCAGGTCCCGCACGGATCCTGGCTGCGGGTCACGGGCAGTCGGTGACGCTGTCGCCCAGGTCGGCCCGGCACGTGTCGTCCTGGGTTCCCCCCAGGACGTGGTCGTTGCCGCCGACCTCGTCGACGGCGTCGAGGGTGTCCCGGCCGGCGCCGCCCTCCACGTAGTCGTTGCCGGTGCCCGCGATCACGTGGTCGTTGCCGTTGCCGCCGCTCACCACGTCGTTTCCCGCTCCGGCGTTGATGATGTCGGAGCCGCCCCGGCCGTCGATCGAGTCGTTGCCCGGCCCCCCGAAGAGCCGGTCCGGGCCACTGGAGCCGGTGAGCGTGTCGTTGCCGCCTCCCCCGGAGAGGAAGTCGGATCCTTCGTCGCCTTCCAGGGTGTCGTTGGCGCTCCCGCCGTAGAGACTGTCGTTCCCGGCGCCGCCGACGAGCGTCACTCCGGGACTCGCGAGGAAGGACGTGACGTCGTCGTCCTGATCACCGGCGTTGACGACGAGTTCGGTGAGGCTCCCGGCCCCCGGACAGACGGCTTCGTTGTCCCCGACCGCGGTGCAACCGCCGAGGGCGGTGACGGTGTCGCCGGTGTCCCTCACCCGGATCGTGTCGCCGACCTGCCACACGGAGATGGTGTTGCCCAGGCCCACGCCGGCCGTGACAGTGACGGACGTGCCCGCCTTGCTCACCAACGTCCCGGTCGCCAACGTCTCGATCGCCGATGTACCGCTCGCCGATGTCCCCGTCACCGACGTACCGGAAGCCGGGCCGTTGACCGGCCCGGTGCCGGGGGTCGCGCCGGCCGGGCCGGCGAAGCCGAGGGCGAGACTGAGTGCCGCTGCCGCGAGTGCGAGGGTGCGAGGTAACGCCTTGGCCATGATTGATCTGCCTCCTGGAAAGCGTCGGGGACATCGGGGCCGACCGAGCAGGAGAGGGAAAGGATTCTTCAAGAACACTCAGAATCCAACGCATCCCCACAGAATCGATCAGCGCTGGAAGGTTGCGTGTTCGGGAGCCCCCTGTCAAGTGCTCCCCTGCGGCCCGTGCGACCGCGTGGGAGCCCCGACCTGCGCGAAACCGCTCGCCACCGAGCGCGTACACCACCGGCTTCGGCCACATGTCGGCTCGATCGCGTGGGTCCGTCGCTCGAAGGGGAGGTCACTCGGGGTCGGCGGGCCGTGCTGCGGGCGCTGCCGGTTCTGGTTGTGCGGCCGACCTTGCCTCCGCTGCCGGTGTCGCCCCGCGCCTGCGCCTGCGCCGAAGGACCGTCATCCCGGCGGCGGACAGGAGCGCCAGGCATCCCACGAGGAACCACGGCACTTCCAGGAAGCCGTCGGATCCGGAGCCGCGTGAGCCGTCCGCGGTCGCCGTCACGGCCACATCGCCCCAGCCCGCGAGGGGTGCGCCCGGCCAGGACGCGGAGAGCCGTACCTTCTGTCCCGGGAGGAGTTCGGCGGGCACGTTCGTCAACCGGCGCTCGGCGGGCCCTCCCAGGTAGACCCCGCCCACGTGGACGGAGACCCGGGGATCGAGGTTCACATTGCCCGTGTTGCGCAGGGTGTAGGAGACGGTGGACTCGGCGGCGCCGGTCCACGGTATCGAGGGGTTCCGCGCGTCGAACCGTACGTCCTCGACGGTGACGCCGGGCCGTTCCGGACCGTCGACGCGCAGGTAGATCCTGGCTCCGACGCCGCGTTGGACGCCCAGACGGGAGCCGGTTCCGGGCCGGACGCGTTCATCCACGGCCACCAGGGCTCCCACGTGGTCCCCGGGCGAGGCGTCCCGCGGGATGCGCAACGTGATGCCGACCGTCACCGCCGAACGCGGCGGAACCGTGATGACGTCCCGCTCGGGCCTTCCCCAGGCGCCGACGTCCCGCTGGGTCTCCTCGACGCCGCGCACGGCAAGTCCTCCGTCGCGTTCCGTGTTGTGGGCGTCGGCGACGTACAGGCGGAACGTCAGGTCCTTGTCCGTGGTGTTGCTGACGACGGCACGGTCGGAGAGTGTCGTGCCGGGGTGTGCCGGGAGCCGGAACGCGGCCCGCGGCGTGATCGCGGAGTCCGCGGGCTTGACCGACCATTCTCCGTTGTCCGCCGCGCCGGCCGGTGCGGGGGAGAGGGCCGTCAGGACAATGAGGAGGAGGGCGACGGAGGCTGCGCGCATGGCTCTTCAGCTTTCTGGGCGTCGCGTGCCGGACGCGTGGCGTCCGGCACGCGGGCGCGGTCAGAGGAGGGTGAGGGTGAGGGTTCCGGCGTACTCGCCGACGGGCGTGTACTTCGGGACGTCAAGGGACACGGCGGCGTCGGCGGTGAACTCTCCGCCGGTCACGTCACCGTCGGGCGAGGAAGCCAGGGTCGCACCGCCCTTTCCGACGGTTCCCGGACTTCCCGCGGTGCACGTGCCGGGGCTGTCGGCCTTCGTGGTGCACGTGGGTGTCCATGTGAGCCGGTCGGCGTCGATCCTTCCGCGCGACCCGGCGAAGTCGGTGACCTTGCCGGTGAGTGACCAGCCGGCCTTGCCGCCGCGGAAGTCCTTGACGGCGACCGTGTTGAGGTGTCCGGTCGAGGTGCCTCCGGCGCCGAAATCGACCGGGGGCAATCGGACGGGGTCCGCTGTGATCGACATCGTGAGCAAGCCGGCCTTGACCGAGGTGGTGAGCTGCTGGTCTGCCGTGCCGGGAGCCGGGGGTTGGTTCGGGTCCGTGGGGTCGGTGGGATGCGTGGCGGCGTCGACTTTCCACGCCTGACCGGCCGATCCGTCGCACTCCGACTGGACGACCTTGGCCCCCGCCGCCGCGGCGGCCCCGCCCTGGACGTCCAGGCACTTGCCGCTGTGTCGGGCGACGATCTGGACGGAGCCGTCGGGGAGGGTCTCGAAGCGCCAGCGCTGGTTGTCGTCCCTCCCGCAGTCGTACTGCTTGACCTCGGCGCCGTCGGCGGTCGACTTGTCCGCGACGTCGAGGCACTTGCCGCTGTGTTGGGCGAGGACGCGGACGTGTCCGTCGCTGTTGTCCGTGAACCGCCACTGGCTGTTCAGGCCGCCGGCGCACTTCTCCCGGGTCACCGGAACCTGGTTGTCGGAGAGGCTGTCGGGCACGGTCACACAGGCGCCGCCCTGCCGGCCGGTGATCGTGTGCAGGGGGTCACCCCCGGAGCCGGAGACCCGGCCCGTCTCCGTGTCGATCGAGACCTGGGGGTACCAGGGGAGGGCCATGCTCGTGGCCGTCGGGAAGTCCAACGGAAGCCACACGTAGGTCGAGTCGTTGACCCGCTTGGGGTCGGCGCCCACACCCGCCCACCGGTCTCCCATGTAGAGGAAGCTGGTGGTTTCGCTGCCGTCCACCGGTAGGACGAAGGTGGTCTGCGAGTGGTGGCCGTTGTGGTTGCCGACGTCCCTCATCGGCGACCACGGACCTGCGAGGCTGGTGGCGGTGGCGTACTTCTGCTGGTTCGGGTCCCAATAGCTGGTGCCGGAGGTGAGCATGAAGTAGACGTCCCCGCGCTTGAACAGGGCGGGCGACTCCCGGTGTTGACCGGGCCAGGGATTCGCCACCAGTTGCTTGACCTGTGTGTAGTCGTCGCTGAGTTCGTAGATGTGGAGGTCGGCGTTGTGGTTCGCGGCGGAGATCATGTAGGCCTTGCCGGCGGCCTTGTCCTCGTACACCGTGATGTCGCGGGACATGTGCTCGGCCCCGGAGGCGTCCTTCGGGCGGAAGGAGCCCTTCCACTCGTACGGGCCCTCCACCGTGGAGGACACCGCCACCGCGGCCCTCGCCTCGCCGTAGGAGTCGTCCGCCTCCTTGTGCATCCACATCACGTACTGCTTGGTCTTCTCGTTGTAGAGGACCTTGGGGCGTTCGATCACCGCGGAGCGGATCTCGGGGTCGGCCTCCTGGGTCAGGGCATGGCCCCGGGGTTCCCAGGTCTTGAGGTCTTTGGAGCGGTACGTCGACACATGGCGGAACTTGTTGTCCTCGCCCCGGTCCTCGCCGAACCAGTAGAAGAAGTCGCCGACTTTGAGCACTCCACCGCCATGGGCCTGCACCCCTGCTCCCGAGGTGTCCGGGAACTGGGTGCCGGATTCGGTGGTGACGGGTGCGGCAAGCGCTGTGGGCGCTCCGCCCAGGACGGGGAGGAGCAGGCTCAGGCCCACGAGAAGGCATCTCACTCTTCGCATGCAGATCCTTGATGTCACCGCGCGGGCGTGGTTCCCGTGTGAGGGGAAGGTCCCGCCCTCCACTCACACAGGAACCAACAAGTTTGCGCGTGAACCAACATTTGTGCCCAGAGGGTGGCCTGTCGGTTGCCCGAATGTCAACAGCTTGTAAACACTTGTGACGACTTGTGCATGGAGTCGGAGCGGAGAGTCACCCTCTCCGGGCGTGCCGGCGTCTGCGCGGGCCCTTCATCCAAGTCGGCCCGGTTGGAGGGGTGTTCGCTGTCAGGAGGATGTCGGCGGCCGGGGTCCCCGCGGTGCTCGCAGGAGGAGATGCGCACACGCGCCCGAAGGTTGCCTGCGGTCCGTGGATGCCTCGTCAGATCCTGGTGGCCAGGGGGACGGAGATCTGCTTCAGCCAGCGTCCCGCCGCGAAGTCGCGGGCCTTCACGACGATGCGGTCCCGGTGCGCCTCGACCTGGAGACCCTGGTTGAAGACGCCGGGAACCGTGTGTTCACCGCCCTGCCCGTTGTCGGTGTAACCGGTCTGTACCGCACCGGTGTTGAACACGGAGAACCCGTCCAGGTTCGCGGTGCCGGGCACCACCCGCCGTACGTGCCAGTCGGACAGGGCCAGGTTCCAGTGCGTGTGCCCGCTGAAGAGGAACACGTCCCGGTGGCGCCCCAACAGGTCGAGCAGCGCGTCGGCCTGGAGGTAGTCGCTCATGTAGAGCTTGTTGCGCGTACCCGAGACCGTGTCCGGCAGCGGGTGGTGGGCGATCACCATGACCGGCTTGCGGCGACCGGCCCAGTGGCACAGCCGCTCCTCCAGCCACGTCAACTGCGCCTCGGTCAACCACACATCGTCCCAGAGCTCGGGGTCGTGGTAGTGCATGTAGCGCTCGGTTCCGATGCTGAGGACCGGTATGCCGTCGAACGTCGTCTCGTCGTACACCCGGCCGCGCCCGGCGAACCGGTGGAAGCTGCGGAACAGGGAGTCCTCGGTGGCGCCGTTGGGCCAGGTCGACAGGGCGAGCGTCTGCGGATCGGAGTACTTGGGGACGTAGAACTCGTGGTTGCCGATGGCCCAGGCGACCTTGCGCGGGCGTGGGCCGCGCTCCAACACCTGCCGCACCGCCGCGTACTCGAAGTCGTAGCCGCGCGGGGTGATGTCTCCGGCGACGGCCAGCCCCGCGCCGTGCGGGGCGGTGGCGGCCATGTCCTTCAGGGCGACGGTCAAGTCGCCCAGGTCGCCCTGGATGTCGCTGATGACGTTGAAGGTGGTGAGGGGCGTGGAAGCCCGGTCAAGCGTGTGCGCTCGCGCGGTCATCGGCGTTGACGCGCCGAGGGCGACGGCGCCGGCCGTCGCGGTGAGCAGAGACCTGCGCTTCATGGAGGGGGTCCTTCCGCTGTCGAAGACGCGGGCTCGGATAAGTCCCGCAGGTGGGTCTGGACCCCTTGTGTTTACGCAACCAGAGAGGCCGTCAGGTGAATGCCGCGCACCGACTTGCCTGAATCGTGGACGGAGCCGATGTCGAGGTTGTACCGGTCCGCCGTGGGCCTCCCCGCCGCATCCGCACCGCGCGGCGGCGGCACCGCCCGTGCCCCGCACCGGGGGAGGGCCCTCCGTGCCGTGGGTTCACGTCAACATGTTCGGCTCGGGGTGACGTCGAAGCGGTGGGGGGCCGTGCCAAGGAAACCGCGAGTAGCCGGCGCGAGCGCGGCCACCGCTTGGGGTCCGCCCTGCCTTGTCGAAGTCGCCCTCCCCCTGAATCCCGGCGGCCTGCACCTCCCCGGGTGGGTAGCGCTAACATCCGTACGGAAGTGCCCGCAGTTCCCTTGGAAGCCCCGGTTCGGAGGTCCGGTCCAGATGCCGCGCGAAGTCGGATCACGATCACCCAGGTCCCGTCCGCTGCGCCAGTCGCCCTCCATGGCCGACGTGGCCGCCATGGCGGGAGTCTCCTCGCAGACGGTCTCCCGTGTGGCCAACAACCGGGAGAACGTGGACGCGTCCACCCGCGAGCGGGTGCTGGCCGCCATGAAGCTGCTCGGCTACCGGCCCAACACGGCCGCGCGGGCGCTGGTGACCGGCAGGTTCGGGACGCTGGGCGTCATCAGCTTCGACATCAGTGCCTACGGCAACGCCAGGACCTTCGCGGCCATCACCGACGCCGCTCGCGAGGCCGACCTCTTCGTGAACTTCATGGGAGCCCGTGCGCAGACCGGTGCCGCCGTGCGCCAGGCGTTCCAGCAGCTGATGGTGCAGTCGGTGGACGGCATCATCCTGATCGAGTCGCAGATCCTCGACACCCCCGAACTGCGGCTGCCGTCCGCCGTCCCCGTGGTCTTCGCCGACGGGGACACCGGCCACCGCTACGCGAACGTGGACATCGACCAGGCCGAGGGGACCCGCAGCGTCGTGGCGCACCTGCTGGGACTCGGCCACCGCACGGTCTGGCACATCGCGGGACCGCGCGACTCCTACGCGGCGCGCCGCCGGGCCGAGGCCTGGCACCGCTCGCTCAAGGACGCGGGCGCCGTCGCCCCGCCCCTCCTGTACGGGGACTGGTCCGCGGCCTCGGGGTACCGCGCCGGACGTGAACTGGCCACCCGCCCGGACGTGACGGCGATCTTCGCCGCGAACGACCAGATGGCCCTCGGCGTCATGCGCGCCCTGCACGAGGCCGGGCGGCGGGTGCCGGACGACGTCAGCGTGGCCGGATTCGACGACGTTCCCGAAGCCGCGTTCTTCCCCGCCCCGCTCACCACCGTCCGGCAGGACTTCGACGCCGTCGGCCGGCACTGCGTCACGCTGCTCCTGGAGCAGATCGGCGGGGCCGACACCACACGGCAAGCGTCCGTGGAGCCGGTTCTGGTGGTGCGCGAGAGCACGGCGGCCCCGGCCGGCTGAACCGGCCGGGCGCCGGTCCGCCTCAGGGCGTCCGCTCCCTCGCCGCCCTGGCGGCGCGACGTCCCGCCGCCACGGTGCCGAAGGTCTCGCGGTCGTCGAGGAAGCCCTCCAAGGCGAAGGTGGCCGCCCCCAGGGTCACGGGGTTGTCCGCGATGGTGCTGAGCCGGCAGGTGAGGGCCTGCCGGGTCGCCGGCAGGGCGTGTTCCGCGATGACGTCGCGGGTCTGCCGTAGCAGCGGCTCGCCGAGCCGCTCCGCCACCGGACCGCCGAGCACCAGGGCCTGCGGATTGAACAGGTTGAGGAGATCGGCCGCGGCTGTTCCCAGGTAGTGGGCGGTCCGCGTCACGGTCTCGGCCGCCACGGCGTCTCCCCGCGCGCGGGCGCGGGCGACCTTCGCGACGACGGCGTCCTCGTCGGCTTCCAAGAGGGGGCTGTTCTCGTCCACTTCCCGCACGGTCCGGGCGATGCCGCGCGTGCTGACGTAGGCCTCCACGCATCCCCGCCTCCCGCACCGGCACTCCCGGCCGCCGGGGACCAGGCAGGTGTGACCCCATTCGCCGGCGCTGTTGGTCGCACCCCGGTACAGCGCGCCGTCGATCGCGATGCCCGCACCGACGCCGGCCCGGAGGGTCACCACGACGAGGTCGTCGAATTCGCTCCCGGCTCCGAACCACATCTCCGCGACGGTGGCGGCCTTGAGCGGGTTGTCCAGGTACAGGGGCATCGGGAGGCGCTCGGCGAGGAGCGAGCGCAGCGGTACGTCGCGCCAGGACCAGTACGGCGAGAAGACCGACACGCCGCCCTCGCGCTCCACGTGGCCGGGGACGCTGACACCCGCGCCGAGGATGCGCGCGGACGCTTCCGCGGTGTCCGTCAGACCCTCGACCCCGGCCACGATGGCCTCGACCACGTCGTCGGGCCGCACATCGGCTTGCGGAAGGGGTAGCCGCACGCTCCGCAGCACCGTGAGCGCCAGGTCGAACAACTCCACCTGTACGGACGTCTCCGCGACATCGATCCCGATCAGGGCCCCGCGTTCCGCGTTGACGGTCAGGCGCGCCCGCGGGCGCCCGCCCTTGGAGTCCTCGTGGCCGGCCTCCGCCAGGACGCCCGCCTCCAGCAACTCCGCGACGAGGTTGGCCACGGTCGCGAAGGACAGTCCGGTCGCGGCGGCGATCTCCTGCCGGCTCGCCGGGCCGGCGGCGGCGAAGACGCATCGCAGCGCGTCGAACCGGTTGCGGCGGCGGATGTCCTGTGCCGTGCGTTTGGCCATGGGGCGCGTCCTCTCACTCCGCCCGGGGGCAGAGACGGTTGTGCTGACGTCAGAGCTTATTCCAGGCGTTGGACGATTACTATGTACATGGGTTAGAAGAAGGCTTAGAGTTTCGCCGTCGGAAGTGAGGAGCGACATCATGCAACTGACCGCACTGCCGTGCGCACCCGTGCCCGGACAGTTGACCGAAGGACCGGTGTGGCACGCCGGGCGCGGTGACGTGCTGTGGGTGGACATCACCGCGGGCCTCGTCCACCGGGCCCCGTTGGTGGCCCGCGACGACGACAGCGGCCTGCCGGACCTGGGGCCCGGAACCACCGTGAGCCTCGACCGGCCCGTCGGAGCGGTCGCGCTCCGCGCGTCCGGCGGGCTCCTCGTCGCGGCCGGTACGGCCTTCCTGTACGTCGACGACGCCGGAGTGGCCACGGAGTTCGCCGCTCCGGACGTGCCCGACGACGGAACGCCGCGTCGGATGAACGACGCCAAGTGCGACCCCGACGGTCGGCTGCTCGCCGGCACCATGTCCTACGACGGGACGCCCGGCGCGGGCAGCCTCTACCGCCTGGCCCCCGACGGCACCGTGACGACCCTGCTCGACTCGGTCACCATCTCCAACGGCCTCGGCTGGAGCCCGGACGGCCGGCTGCTGTACTACGCGGACAGCCCGACGCGCCGCGTCGACGTCTTCGACCACGACCCCGTCACCGGCGCGCTCACGACCCGCCGCCCCTTCGTCGACACCGGCCCCGCCGGCGTACCGGACGGCCTGGCCGTCGACACCGAGGGCAGGGTCTGGGTGGCGGTGTGGGGAGCCGGCCAGGTGAGGGCGTACACCCCCGAGGGCGCCCTCCACGCCGTCGTGACCGTCCCCGTCTCGCAGGTCTCCAGTTGTGCCTTCGTCGGCCCCGACCTGGACCTCCTCGTGATCACCACCGCAGCCGACGGCCTGACCCCGGAACAGCTCTCGGCGCAGCCGCATGCCGGCCGGCTCTTCCTCTGCCGGCCCGGGGCCACCGGTCTGCCCGTCCCGTCCTTCGCCGACGCTCCGACGGCCCTCCCCGCGCCCACCACCCCTCAACACTCCCGAGGTTCCGCATCATGACCGATCTGGCCCCCGCGCTCGCCGCGGCCCCCGCGATAGCCATCCTGCGCTCGCACTCACCCCGCCACTTCGCCGCCACCGCCGACGCCCTCCACGACGCGGGCATCCGAGCCGTCGAGTTCACGCTCACCACACCGGGCGTCCTGGACGCGCTGCGCGAGTACGCCGGGTCCAAGCCCGCCGGACTGGCCCTCGGCGCGGGGACCGTCATGACCCCCTCCGACGCGGCGCGCGCCGTGGAGGCCGGCGCCACCTACCTCATCACCCCGGCCGTCTGCCCGGACGTCATCAGGGAGGCGCGCCGCCTGGCCGTCCCCGTGCTCTCCGGGGCCCTTACGCCCAGCGAGATCGTGGCCGCGTGGACGGAAGGCGCCACCATGGTCAAGCTCTTCCCCGCATCCACCGGAGGCCCGGAGTACCTGCGGGCCATCCGTGCCCCGCTGCCGCACATCCCGCTCATCCCCACGGGCGGCATCGCACTCGACCAGGCCCCCGCCTACCTGGCGGCCGGGGCGAGCGCCCTGGGCATGGGAAGCCCGCTGGTCGGAGACGCCTGCGAAGGAGGCGACCTGGACGCGCTGCGCGAACGGGCCGCCACGCTGCTGGACGGCATCCGCTCATGAGCGCCCTCGTCACCCTCGGGGAGACCATGGCCGTCCTGGCCCCCGACCGGCCCGGCCCGCTCGCCACCGGCACCTCGCTCCGTCTGGGATTCGCCGGCGCGGAAGCCACGGTCGCCATCGGGGTCAGCCGCCTCGGACACCAGGCGTCCTGGACCGGCCGGGTCGGAGACGACAGCGCCGGCACGATGATCCTCGACGGGCTGCGCGGCGAAGCCGTGGACGTCACCCGCGCCCGCGTCGACCACACCGCGCCGACCGGACTCATGCTGCGCGAGCGCCGTACACCGGACCACACCCGCGTCACCTACTACCGGCGCGGCCTCGCCGGCTCCCGCCTCGCTCCCGAGGACATCGACCCCGAACTCGTGACCCGGGCCCGCGTACTGCACGTCACCGGCATCACCCCGGCCCTCGGCGACGCCCCGCGCGCCGCGGTCCGGCGCGCCGTCGACCTCGCCCGCGCCGCCGGCGTCACCGTCTCCCTGGACCTCAACCACCGGGCCCGGCTGTGGTCCCGGCAGGAGGCCGCGGCCGAGCTCTCCGACCTCGTCCACCTCGCCGACATCGTCTTCGCCGGCCCCGACGAGGCCGCCTTGGTCGTCCCCGACGCCGACCCCGCCACCATGGCGCGCACCCTGCTCGGACTCGGCCCGCGCGAGGCCGTCCTGAAGCTCGGCGCTGGAGGAGCCCTCGCGGCCACGGACAACGAGGAGGCCGTTCAGGACATCGTGCCGGTCACCCTGGTGGACCCGATCGGAGCCGGGGACGCCTTCGTCGCCGGATACCTCGCCGGACTCCTCGACGGCGCGTCCCTCCGCGACCGCCTCCGACTCGCCGCGACATGCGGTGCCTTCGCCGTGGCCTCGCCCGGCGACTGGGAGGGCCTGCCCCGACGCGCCGAACTCGACCTCCTGCACGGCGAAGACGTCACCCGCTGACCGGACGTGCCCCGGCGCCCAGGCCCACGAGAACACAGGAAAGACAACCCATGAACCGATTCACAGGGCGAACCGTCGTCGTCACCGGCGCCTCGTCCGGCATCGGCGCCGCAAGCGCGGTACGCCTGGCCACCGAAGGAGCGACCGTCGTCCTCGCCGACGTCGCCGAGGAGGCCGGTACCGCACTCGCCCGGAAGATCCGCGCCGACGGCGGTCGCGCCGAGTTCATCCGGTGCGACGTCTCCTCCGAGGAGGAGTGGAGCCACCTGAAGGACCGCACCCACGCGCTGTTCGGCCCGGTGGCCGTCGTGCACAGCAACGCCTTCATCCACACCGACGCACCCGCCCACGAGCTGACCGGAAGCGGCTGGGACCGTGAGTTGGCAGTCAACCTCAAGGCGCCCTACCTGGCCGTGCGGACGTTCCTGGACGACCTGCGCGCCGCCCGCGGATCCTTCATCGCCACGTCCAGCGTGCACGCGCTGTGCAGCCTGCCCGGCCACCCGGCCTACGCGGCGGCCAAGGGCGGCATCTGCGCGCTCATCCGGCAACTCGCCGTCGAATACGGGCCCGAGGTGCGCTTCAACGCAGTGCTCCCCGGCCCCATCCTCACCGAGAACTGGGCGGACGTGGACGAGGAGGGGCGCCTGCTCTCCGCCCGGGCCACGGCCCTTGGGCGGCTGGGCCGCCCCGACGAAGTGGCCGCCGCCGTCGCCTTCCTGGCGTCCGACGACGCCTCGTACATCACCGGCACGAACCTGACCGTGGACGGCGGCTGGGCCGTGAAGAAGGAGTCCAAGTGAAGATCACATCCCTGCGCACCTACCTGGTCGCCCCCCGCTGGTGCTTCCTGCGCGTGGACACCGACGAGGGCATCACCGGCTGGGGCGAGCCCGTCGTCGAGGGCCGCGCCCACACCGTCGCGGCAGCCGTCGAGGAACTCTCGGACTACCTCGTCGGCCAGGACCCGATGCGCATCGAGGACCACTGGCAGGTCCTCACCAAGGGCGGCTTCTACCGTGGTGGCCCCGTCCTGTCCAGCGCCGTCGCCGGCATCGACCAGGCGCTGTGGGACATCGCGGGCAAGGCCCTGGGGGTCCCCGTGTGGCAGCTGCTCGGCGGCAACGTCCGCGACCGGGCCCGGGTGTACAGCTGGATCGGCGGCGACCGCCCGAACGATGTCGCGGAACAGGCCGCGGCCCGCAAGGCCGAGGGCTTCACGGCCATCAAGATGAACGCCTCGCCCCAGCTGGAACTCATCGACACGCCCCGCGCCGTCCGCGACATCGTCGAACGGGTGGAGAGCGTCCGCACGGAGGTCGGCGACGATTTCGACATCGCCGTGGACTTCCACGGACGGCTCACCCTCCCCATGGCCCGTCGGGTGCTGCCGCTGCTGGAGCCCTACCTGCCGTTCTTCGTCGAGGAACCCGTCGTCCCCGAGATGAGCGCCCACATCGGCGAGGTCGTCCGTTCCACCAACATTCCCATCGCCACCGGAGAACGGCTCTACTCCCGTTGGGACTTCAAGCCGGTACTCCAGCAGGGGATCGCCGTCGCGCAGCCCGACCTGTCGCATGCCGGCGGGATCTCCGAGGTGCGGCGCATAGCGGCGATGGCGGAGGCACACGACGTCTCACTGGCCCCACACTGCCCCCTCGGGCCGATCGCGCTGGCCGCCTGCCTCCAGGTCGGCTTCGCCACTCCCAACCTGCTGATCCAGGAGCAGAGCCTCGGGATCCACTACAACGCGGGATCGGACCTCCTGGACTACCTCACCGACCGGTCCGTCTTCCGGTACCAGGACGGTCACGTCGCCCTGCTCACCGCGCCCGGACTCGGTATCGACGTGGACGAGAAGGCCGTCGAGCGGGCCGCCGAGACCGGCCATCGCTGGCGCAACCCGGTGTGGCGGCGGGCGGACGGCTCGCTCGCCGAATGGTGACCTGAGCGGGAGCCGGCGAGGCGCGTCCGCCCCGACGGGCGGACCGCGCCTCGCCGGCTTTGCGGGTCGACGGTCCTCGGCCCGTCTTTCGTCCTTCCTCCGGCGCTCGTCAGGACGTGAGGGATTCGAGCAGCCGCCGCGTGGTCGGGCCGTAGACCCCGGGCGGGTCGCCGTGGATGCCGTGCGCGGCCTGGAACCGGGCGACCTCGTCCTGCAGGTGCCGGTCGTAGCGACCTCGCGTGGGCATGTCCCACGACCCGATCCGTGTGAGGCGGCGCTGTAGGTCCACGACCTCGGGCCCGGTGTCGTGGCGGCGCAGCGTCGGCCCCTCGACGGGAGTCACCGGCGCGCTGGAAGACGGCGTCGTGCCCGGACCGTCGTCCGGCAGCGGCCCGTTGGACGTCGCGTAACCCGGGGCCGTGGTACCGGTCGTGGGAGCAGAGGGCGTGGACGGCGCGATGGAGGGCGTGGTGGCCGGCAGACCGCGCCCGGCGGCGGGAACGTTCCGCTGCTTCCCACTGGGGAGCGAGCCGGGGAGCCCGGGCCGCTCGGGTGACGCGTCAGGCGTGGCGTCCGGTGTCTCGTCCTCGTCGACCACATCGAGCCTGCTCGCGGGAGGGGGCGCCGCCGCGTCCCGGGTGTCGTGACCCCGTGCGAGCGCGTACGTACCCGCGATGGCCGCGGAGCCGATCAGGGTGGCGAGCGCCGCGGTGACGGGGAGCGGACGCCGCCGCCGCTCGGGTTTCCGTGCCCGGTGGCCTCCCGTCCTGACCATGACCACGGGCGGACCGAACCGCTCGCTGCCGGGCGGCAGTTCGCTCTCGTGGACCACCTGCGGTATGACCCACGACACCGTGGTGGTCATCGGCCCGTCACCCGGCGCCGGTTCGTGCAGGGAGAGGTACGGCCGCACCCACTCCTGGTCGAACTGAGCCGGGACGCCGGCGGCCGCGGTGTCGTGGGCCGCGACGCAGGCGCACCGCGGAAGGTCACCGCATCGAGGGCAAAAAGGGGTGCTCACGGGACTCCAGTCGGATTTCCGGGACATGCCGTACAGCCCCTCGGCGTGCGTCGCCGCGCAACCCGGTATTGGTCGGTCCCGCATCGGGACGGGTAATTGACGCCGCGTTCAATACGGGGAGATCGTTGGGTGAGGGAGGGGGAGGTGAATTCACGGAGGGGGGTGAACGGTGAACTTACTGTGTGTGAAGCGGGAAGATCCAGTCCAGTGGGGTCCCGGTTGATAACGATCCGCTAAACGAGCCCGCAGGGTCGCCCGGCCCGCCCCGGGGAATTGCCGCGATGGAAGGGGTGCGGGAGGGGACGCCCGGGGGAGGGGCTGCGGGGGCCCGGGTCCACCCGCCACGACGTGTGGGCGGAAGGACGGTCGGTGTCCTGAAGTGCTCGTCCCATGTCGTCGGCCGGCGGTCCGTCCGCCCGATCGACGCCTGGGGAGGAGTCCGGGTGATTCGGTGCCTGGGGCTCCCATACCCGCCGGGAACCGCGCCGCCGAGCTTTGGCGAGCGTGGCGCCGGGAGGCGGGTGGACGGGAAATCCTGGTGTTGACTTCCTTGCGTGTGTGTCTGATTCTGTTCGGTGTGAGGGTGCTGTCGAGCGCCCTCGTGTGCCGACCCGGGCACGCCCGACCCTCCGGTGAGGGCAGGGATCCGGACCCCCCAGCACGGCGCGAAACGCGTGCCGGTCATCTCGGTTCCTGGTCATTCGGCATCGCCGGCATGGCGTTCCGGCATGGCACTGTGAAACCGGACCTCTCAGCGAGGGGAATTCCGGCGAATCGCCCTGCGCGTGAAGTGCGATCCGGAAATCCGGCCCGAATTCTCTTGGGTCGGATATCCGAAATCGGCACCGGAAACAGCTATCGGCGGGGGCGTCATGTCCTGAACAATGGGGCGACTTTCCACTCCCCATCCAGGACGTTCCCCACGTGTCGACGAATCATCACTCCGCCGTGAGTCGGATGGCCGACCAGCAACTGTGCGATGTCATCCGCACCGCGGCCCAGGCCGCCCCCTCGGCCGAGGCCGAACTGCGACGGCGTCACCGGCCCCAGGTCACGGCCTTCGCCCGGGCCATCGGCAACGATCCCCTGCCCGCCACCCGAGCCGCCGACCAGGCGATGGCCCAGTTCCTGCGCACGCTGCTCTCCTCAACCGCCGAATCCCTCGACCGACCACCTCGCCTGATGCTGCTGACGATCGTGTCGGCATCCACGGAAGGGACCGGACATCCCGCCGGAGCCGCGCCACCGTCGTCCACCGGCGACGTGGGGGAGGAGGCGACCTGGGATCCGGCCCTCCCGTCGGTCGTCCGGCGGGCCTTCACCACCTTGCCCGCCCGCACCCAGACGGTCCTCTGGCACTCCGTGGTCGAGGAGGAGCCGGACGACCGCGTCGCCGTGATCACGGGGGATCGGTCCGACCGCGTACCCGACCTGGCGCAACGGGCACTGGCCGCATGCCGCGACGCCTTCCTGAGAGTCCACGCGAAGGCGGGACCCGTCGCGCACTGCCCCGCCTACACCCGCTTGTTGGGCGCGGCTGCCGAGCGGGCGGACGTGCGCGGCAATCCCGACCTGACGCACCACGTCGACGCGTGCCCCGGCTGCGCGGGTGCCCTCCGCGGCCTCGTGGCTCTCCGCGACGCTCCCCGTCCCCTGCTGGCCTGTGCGCTGCTCGGCCCCATCGGCTCCCTCCATGTGCACGGGGGTGCCCGCACGGGTGCGGGCGTCGCTGCCGAACCGCCGACCCCGGCCGCGGTGGCACCGGCCGGGGGGCGACCCCAGCCGGACGATGGTGGTCGAGGCCTGTCGGCCTTCCTTCGGAAGCGGTCCGGGCGGGTCACCCTCGGCGTCGCGACGGTCCTCGTCGCGACGGTGGCGCTCGCCGTCGTCGCTCGACCGGCGTGGGGGCCCTCCGCGAACGGTGCGGCGCCGCCGCGACCGCACGCCGACGCCGACGCGGGCGACGGCGCCGCATCCCCGGCGCCGTCGGGGACCGCGGCGTCGCCCTCCTCGTCGGCCTCGCCGAGTCGATCCCCCCGCGCGTCACCGTCCGCCGGGGCGTCGGCCGGCGGTTCGTCCTCGTCCAGCCCTCCACCGACGGCGAGCTCCGCCGCCGAGCGGGGGCGACCGTTTCGCGCCGCTGGGTACGTACCGGCCGTCAACTCCGCCACCGATCTGTGTCTGGACGTCCGTGGCGGTGCCTTGGCGAACGGCGTCGATGTGATCACCGCCCGATGTCGTGCCGGGGCGCCGGCCCAGCAGTGGCGGCTCGACGACAAGGGGCTCCTGCACAATGCCGCCAACCCGGGCTTCTGCATGGACGCGCGCGGTAACACCGGGGACGGCGTGGGCGTCTGGTCGTGCTCGGCCCTCGGCAAGGCCACCGGAGACAACCTGGTCTTCTCCACCGACGCGGCGGGGCGCATCAAGCCCCGTATCGCACCGGGCTACGCCGTGACATCAGGGAGCGGGTCGCCCGGCGCCGCCGCCGTCTTCGGCCGCACCGGCCCGGCGGCTGAGCAGCGCTGGAACGAGTCCTCGGGGGAGTGAGCCCTCGAAAGGGCCGCGTGAGCGAACATAGTCAAACATGAATCAGCGAATATCAACACGCATGTGGAGCCGTTGTGCGGCATGCCCCAAGGCCGTCGTTCCGGCCCGGTCGCGCGCTCCCGGGGACGTCAGGGCGCCACAGTGCAAGGGTTGGCGGGGCGAGGAGTCGAGTGTGTCGTAGAAGGTCACGGGGGTGCATCGATCGGAAACCGCAGGTTTCACACTGTTGACTTATGAAGGAAACAGCGCTTTTCTCTGTTGCATCAAGTTTGAAAGAGGCCGACTGTGAAGGATTCCTTCCTCCGTGCGGGAGTCGGTCCTCGGTTGGTTCATCGACGAGCGAGTCCGGAACGGATCTCCCTCGGACAGCCTCGCCCGGCCCCACAACCTCGGATGGCGAACGTGACGACGACCGACCCCGTATCCACCCCCTCGCACGTGTCTCACTGGCCGCTGTTGTGCGACCCGTCCAAGTAAAGGGAACGACATGTTCACTCACCACCACCGCCGACCGGTAGCCGTTGTG
>NZ_JBIWLV010000030.1:0-50284 GCF_044766345.1 Streptomyces sp. NPDC102278
CACCGGACCGACCCCGGCCCCGTCAGGCAGAACCCAAGATCTGAAACAGAACACGACTCATGAGGCGAACCAAGACCTCAAAACCAGGTCACTAGGTGTATTGACCCGCTGGGGGTTCGGGTCCCCGGGATCCGGCTCGCCCCGCGGACCCGGCGGGACCGGCCGGGTGGCAGGGCCGACACGGGCCCCGTGGCTTCGCGGCCCGGCAGCCGGGAACTGGAAGGGTGGACCAGCCGAGCCACCGCACCGACCCAGGGGGCCACCACCGATGACCGCAGCCACACCACGCCGGGCCCTGCTCGCCGTCGCCCTCGCGGCCGCCGCCGCGGCCACCGTTCCCGGCGGGGCGGCCTCGGCCGCCGGCGCGCCCCGGGGCGGCGCGAAGCTCCCCGCCGGGGCCGCCGGGGCCCGTACGGTCGACAACCGCTTCTGGTACTCCCACGCGCACTGGCTGGCCGGCTCCCACCGGGGGACCGCGGCGGTCGGCGGCGCCCGACCCGGCCTGGAGATCAAGACCCCGGCCGGCCGGACCGAGTACACCGACCCGCACACCGCGCGAAAGGCCACCTGGGAGTACGCCTCCTGGACCTCCCCGGTGCACCGCTCGGCCGTTCCCGCCACCGAGGCCATCGCCTCCTGGAACGCCCGCACCCCGGCCGGCACCTGGATCCGGATCGAGCTGCGCGGCACGTACACCGACGGCACCGCCACCCCGTGGTACGTCATGGGCCGTTGGGCCTCCGGCGACGGCGACATCCGGCGCACCTCCGTCGACGGTCAGAGCGACGGGCGCAGCACCGTCTGGACCGACACGCTGGCCCTGGACGGCCCCGCCAAGGCCGCCGGTCTGCGCATCCGCGACTGGCAACTGTGCCTGACCCTCTACCGCAAGCCCGGCGCCGAGCGCGGCCCGACGGTCTGGCTGGCCGGGGCGATGGTCTCCGACGTACCGGACCGGTTCACCGTCCCCGCCTCCACCCCCTCGGGCCCGGCCCACGAACTGAAGGTCCCGAGGTACTCGCAGGAGGTCCACATCGGCCGGTACCCCGAGTACGACAACGGCGGCGAGGCCTGGTGCAGCCCCACCTCCTCCCAGATGATCATCGAGTTCTGGGGGCGCAAGGCCGGCGCGGAGGCCCTGGGCTGGGTCCGCGAGGGGTACTCGGACCCGCAGGTCTGCCACGCCGCCCGGTCCACGTACGACGCGGCGTACAAGGGCTGTGGCAACTGGCCCTTCAACGCCGCCTACGCCGCCACGTACCGGGACATGGCCGGGGTCGTCACCCGGCTGACGTCCCTCGCCGACCTGGAGGTCCTGGTCCGCGCCGGGATCCCGGCCATCACCTCGCAGTCCTTCCGCGCCGAGGAGCTGACCGGCGCGGGCTACGGCACGGCCGGCCACCTGATGACCGTCATCGGCTTCACGGCGGCCGGGGACGTGATCGCCAACGACCCCAACTCGGCGGACAACCCCTCCGTCCGCCGCGTCTACCGGCGCAGGGAGTGGGAGACGATCTGGCTCCGCACCAAGCGCCGCAACGCCACGGGCAAGGAGGTCTCGGGCACCGGCGGCGTCTGTTACCTGTACGTCCCGGCCCGCCCGTCGGCGGCCGCGATCCGGGCGCTGCGGACGGTGGGGGTGCTCTGAAGGGGGTCGGCGGTCCGTTTGTCGGAAGTGCGAAGAGGTCCCCGCCCGTTTCCGTTGACCCGAATGGGTTGTAAGTGGAACATAAAGGGCACAGGACGTGTGTAGGCACAGGGCAGACACGAGCTTCAACAGGAGGCGGCCCGCCATGACCACCCACCCGAACATCGAGCAACACCCCGACCTCGCCGAGATGCGCACCCGCTTCGAGCAGGTCACCAGCACGCCACGAGCGCAGGCGATCGAGGCGATGGCCCTGATCACGGGCCTGTACATCGCGGCCTCGCCGTGGATCGTCGGATTCAGCGGCTTCGGCTCGCTGGCGGTCAACAACCTGATCGCCGGACTGGCGTACTGCCTGTGCATGGGCGGCCTGGGGTCCGCCTACGAACGCACGCACGCGATGGCGTGGACCGCCGTCGTCATCGCGGCCTGGACGATCGTCGCCCCGTGGGTCATCGCGGGAGACGTCTCCACGACCCGCACCGTTCTCAGCAACGTCATCGCCGGCGCCGTCGCCCTGCTGCTGGCCCTGGCCATGGCGGGCATGGCCGGTCGCGACCGGCGCGCCGGCTGACCGCGACGCACCCCCGGCACGGCACCATCCCGTCACGCCCGCCCGATCCCGGCGGGCGTGACGTGTGCCACCCGTGACGCTCGTCTCTCGTACCTACCGCAAGAGCCGCGAATGCTGCCACATTGGTCGGCATGACCACACATGCCGCAGCCCCGACCGACCGCGCCCGCAGCCTCGCCCGCACGGGCGGCCCGAAGGACGGCTCCGCTTGGTTGGAGCACGTGCTCGGCTGGACCCTGGTGGTCGTCATCGCCATGTTCGTCACCCAGGTCGGCTGGCTCTAGGCCCCGTCGTCAAAGTTTCGCCTGGCCCGTGGCGCACTTTGACGCCAGGACCCCAGGTCGACCCTTCGGTGCGGTGGGGCCGCCGGATCACGAGGCCTCCAGCCGCAGCCCGTCGGTGACGATCACGTCCGAGGTGACCAGCGCCTGCTCGGCGGTCACCCGCGTCATGAAGACGAACGGCGGGATCACCGGGGGAGCGGGCAACCCCTCGGGGCTGAAGGTGACGCACAGCAGCCCCTCGATACAGCCGCTGAACCGGGTCAGGTACAGGGTGACATCGCCCCGCAGGGTCAAGGACCGGGCCGCCAATCCGTATTCGTCCCCGCCGTCCCGGGTGCGCAGCCGGTAGTCGTACAGCGAGGCCGCCGCCATCCTCAACACCAACACCTTGCGCGGTCCGTCGACCGTGTCCAACTCGGTGACCCCCGCGAGGGCGAAGCCCTGGGGCGCGAAGAGCGACGTGGTCACCGTCGGGGGAGTCCGGCCGGCCCTCGGCGGCCCCTGCGCGGCGGCTTCGGCCTGCGGGGCGCCCGAGGTCAACGCGACCAGCAGGGCCACGGGCAGCGCCACCGCCGACGCCCGGTACCCGCCACCGCCCGGGCCCGGAGCGGCCCCGGGCGCGGGCCGGGCGCGCGCCTTCGCGGCGGCGTCCCCCTCCGCCGAGTCGGGCTCCTCCGTCTCCTTCTCCGGCAGCGGGGTCCAGCCGAAGGCCAGCGCACTGCCCGCGATGCCGAGCAGCATCCCGACCAGGAACCCGCCCAGGTTCGTCGTCACGAAGGACAGCACCGACAGCAGCAGGGCGTGGATCGACACGTAGGCCCGGGCCTGCGGCAGGAACCACAGGAACAGCCCGGCCACGACCAGCGCCGCCCCGATCCCGATCGCCGCGATCCCGCCGAGGCCCAGGCTGACCAGCACGGTCAGCGGGGAGAGCGGGACCAGCAGCAGCTCGGTCCCGCCCAACACCAGCAGCAGCCCGCCCCAGAACGGCCGGGTCCGCCGCCAGGCGCGCAGTCGTCGCCGCGGGCCGGGCAGGGGGAGCCGCGGCGCCCACCGCCCCGTGCCCGGATCCGCGGGTCGGCGTCGGCGCGCCCCTAGAAGCACTGCTTGCCGTCCAGGCCGACGCTCAACTTCATGCCCTTGAGCCGGAAGTTGCCGCCGGTCGCGGACCAGGCGTGCGAGCGCACGTTCAGGACCTCGATGTTCCCGGCCTGGAGACCGAACCTGCCCGGCTCCCCCCTGACGCCCTCGACCTGGTCGAGGGTGGAGGCGTCCCGGCCGATCTGCGCCGTTCCGAAGGTGGCGTCGCCGTCGAGGTCCTCGCCGTCGATCACCAGGTTCTCGGCGGTGACCTGGCCGGCCGGTCCGCCGGCGCTCAGTTTGAAGACCACGGTGCCCACAGGGGTGTCCACCCGGGCGGACTGGCAGATGTCGGCCAGCGTGGCCTCGCCGATGCCGAGCAGCGCGACCGGATGCCCCTTGCCGTCGACGGAACGGTCCGTCTGCACGTAGGACGCCAGACCCTTGCTGCTCAACTTGGATGAGGAGACCTGGAAGGAGGTCCCCGAGACGGCGAAGGACGCGGCGAGCGCGCCCTGCGCCATGACGACGCCCATCGCCCCGACCGCGATCACCGCGGGCAGGGCGACCGCTGCCGTCCTCTTCCACTTGACCCGGCCCTCGCGGCCGCTGTTCGTGCTCATGGAGGTGCCTCCCGTACGTCGTCCGTGCGCAGGGAAGTGCATGAGACAGGTCTGCCATACTGCGGGCATCCTGTGGGAGTTCGAGGCTAGGGCCGAATTTGAATAATAGTCAACAGCGCGGCGCGACCGGCCGTTCGCAGGTCCGCCGGGCCGAACTCATGGCGATCGGGCGCAAGTTGTTCGCCGACACCTCCTACGACGCGCTGTCCATGGACGACATCGCCCAACACGCCGGTGTCGCCAAGGGGTTGATCTACTACTACTTCAAGAGCAAGCGCGGCTACTACCTCGCCATCGTCGAGGAGTCCGTCGCCGAACTCGTCGCCCGCGCGGCCGCCGAGACCGAACTGGCCGGCTCCGAACGCGCCCGCCGCACCATCGACGGCTACCTGTACTACGCCGAACACCACCAGGCCGCGTACCGCACGATCGTCACCGGCGGCGTCGGCTCCGACGCCGAGGTCCTCGCCATCCGCGACGCGGTCCGTGAGGAACTGGTCGCCACCATCGCCGAGGCCGCGTACGGCCGCCGCACGGTGGCGCCGCTCGCGAGGCTCGCGCTCGTGGGCTGGCTCTCCGGGGTCGAGGGGATCACCCTGGAGTGGATCGGCGGCCTCGGCGGGGCGGGGCAGCCCGGCCGGGACGAGGTCGCGGCGCTGCTCGTCCGGCAGCTGCGCGCGACCCTGACGGTGATCGAGGAGTTCGCCCCCGACCACCCCGCTCCACCCGCGCACGAGGCCCCCGCCGGCCCCGGTGATCATGCACCGGTGACGGGAAGCCCCTGATCGGGCATACTCAAGCCGCCGCAGCCACTGAACAGGCCCTTCCGCGATCCGGGAGGGCAGTATCGGCTGTGAGAGCACCGAGATCCGGTGGCGCGTCCCACACCTCACGCGTCGCCGCCGTGCCCGACCAGGGAGGAGAGCGCCGCCATGACCGACCGCGCCCCGCAGCCGGTGGACCGACAACTGCCCACCGAAGAGTCCCGTGATCTGCTCGCGCTCGTACGAGAGATCGCGCAGCGGGAGATCCGCCCCCGGGCCGCCGAGGAGGAGGACGACGGACGCTTCCCCCGGGAGGTCTTCACGCTCCTGTCGGAGGCCGGCCTGCTGGGACTCCCGTACGCCGGCGAGTTCGGCGGTGGCGAGCAGCCGTACGAGGTCTACCTCCAGGTGCTGGAGGAGCTCGCCGCGGCCCGGCTGACGGTCGGGCTCGGTGTCAGCGTGCACTCCCTGGCCTGCCACGGCCTCGCCGGCTACGGCACCAAGGAACAGCAGGGCGCCCACCTCCCCGCGATGCTCGGCGGCGGCCTGCTCGGCGCCTACTGTCTCTCGGAGCCGGCCGCCGGCTCCGACGCCGCCTCCCTGACCACCAAGGCCGTCCGTGACGGGGACGACTGGATCATCACCGGCACCAAGGCGTGGATCACGCACGGCGGGGTCGCGGACTTCTACACCGTCCTCGCGCGCACGGGTGTCAACGGCCCCAAGGGCATCACGGCCTTCCTCGTCCCCGGCGACGCGGCCGGTCTGACGGCGGCCGTCCCCGAGAAGAAGATGGGCATGAAGGGCTCGCCCACCGCCCAGCTGCACTTCGACGGCGTGCGGGTCCCCGACACCCGACGCATCGGCGAGGAGGGCCAGGGCTTCACCATCGCCCTGGCCGCCCTGGACGCCGGCCGGCTCGGGATCGCCGCCTGCGCGATCGGCGTCGCCCAGGCGGCCCTGGACGAGGCCCTGGTCTACGCCCTGGACCGCAAGCAGTTCGGTCACCCCATCGCGGACTTCCAGGGGCTGCGCTTCATGCTGGCCGACATGGCGACCAAGATCGAGGCGGGCCGGGCGCTGTACCTCGCCGCCGCGCGCCTGCGGGACGCCGGCAAGCCCTTCTCCCGCCAGGCCGCCATGGCCAAGCTGTTCTGCACGGACGCCGCCATGGCCGTCACGACGGACGCGGTGCAGGTCCTCGGCGGCTACGGGTACACCGCGGACTTCCCGGTGGAGCGGCTCATGCGCGAGGCGAAGGTGCTCCAGATCGTGGAGGGCACCAACCAGATCCAGCGCATGGTCATCGCCCGCCACCTCGCGGGCCCCGAGACCCGCTGAGGCGTCCGCGGCCGGGCGGGGGCGCCGACCGGCCGGCGGGCCCGGTGCACCGCGGACCGGTCGTCGGCCGTCTGGCGTGCGTCGGGCCGGTCGGCTCAGCCCCCGTACAGGGGGCCGCTGGGCCAGATCGGGGACGAGGCGACCCGTGACCACTCGGGATCGCGCCGCCCCGGTACCGTCCGGCCCTCGGCGGCCCAGCGGGCGAGGAGCGCGCTGTAGATGGGTGCGTCGGGGTTCCGCAGCGGAACCGATTCTTCGTACCCGTGAGGCGTGGGGCGGCGCCTGCGACCCGTTCTCGGCGTGGACGTCTCAAGCGTGGTCATGCACGGCAGAACGCGAGATCGGCTCCCGGGTAACCGGTCCCCGCCCACGGCCATCCGTTCGACGTGTCCCCGGCGCGACCACCGGCCGGGCCGCCCTGGGCCGCTGCCTCCCGACCGGTGGCCCGTGGGTGACCGCGGCGGCCGGCCGTTGCCCTTCCCCCCGCCCCCCGCACCGCGGGCCCGGGTGTCCGGATGTGCCCTCCTGTCGCGTAGTGCCACAAGCCTGTTGCTCAAAACGGTTTCTGACGTACCGTCATGTCCGCTGGAGTCCGCACCAGGCCAACCCGCGCCACGTCACGTCACGCGCCGCCACGCCGCCGCGCCCAGGAGGTCCGCCATGTCCGCCGACCGGCCCGTCCCCCTCGACGAATACCCCATCCACCAGGCGCCGTTGTCGATGAAGCACCTCGTCAGCGGCGACCGCAACGCCTACGACCGCTGCATCTTCCACGTCTTCGACCACGCCGGCAGGGCCGTCCTCATCCTCGGCCTCGGCGTCTACCCCAACGCCGGTGTCATCGACGCCTACGCCACCCTGCGCGTCGGCGACGAACTCCTCGCCGTCCGGGCCTCCGACGCCCTCGGCGACGATCGGATGAACC
Organism: Streptomyces sp. NPDC102278; assembly: GCF_044766345.1. Taxonomy (NCBI): domain Bacteria; kingdom Bacillati; phylum Actinomycetota; class Actinomycetes; order Kitasatosporales; family Streptomycetaceae; genus Streptomyces; species Streptomyces sp. NPDC102278. Next base: position 7,240 of record NZ_JBIWLV010000030.1, read on the forward strand.
TCCGCGTCGGCCCGCTCCGCATCACCGTCGACGAACCCCTCAAGCGGATCGGCCTCCACTGTGACGCCGACCCCGCCGACCCCGAGGGCCTCTCGTACGACGTCACCTGGACCGCCGAGTTCCCCGCCGTCTGGGAACCCCACCACGTGCAGCGCCGCGGCGACCGCCTGATGCTGGAAGGCCGCCGCTTCGTCCAGGCCGGCAACGTCACCGGCACCATCCGGTTCAGGCGGGAGGAACTCACCCCCACCCCCGGCGCGTGGACCGGTACCCGCGACCGCAGTTGGGGCGTGCGGCCGATCCCCGGCGAGGAGGGCGGCCGGGCGGCGCAGGAGCACCGCCCCGAGGGCTTCCACTGGCTCTGGATGCCCGTCCGCTTCGAGGACCGCTTCCTCATGGTCATCGTCCAGGAGGACGCCGACGGCCACCGCATCCTCAACGAGGCCGTCCAGGTCTTCCCCGAGGGCGACGACCGCCACGACGTCCAACTGGGCTGGCCGCACACCGACATCCGCTACCGCCCCGGCAGCCGCCACCCCGAGAGCGCCGTCGTCCACCTCACCGACCCGGCCGGCCGCAAACCCCTCGAACTCGGCGTCCGGATCCTCAACTCCTCCCCCCTCGCCATCGGGGCCGGCTACCCGCCCGCCACCGACTGGCAGCACGGCACCTGGCAGGGCCGCGCCTGGACCGACCGGCGCTCCTACGACCTCTCCGACCCCACCGCGCACCCCATGGCCGCCTTCGGCGTCACCGACCACTCGGCCCGCTTCACCCTCGACGGCCGGGTCGGACACGGCATCTTCGAGCACGGCAGCTTCGGCCGGCACGACCCCAGCGGCTTCACCGACCACACCTCCGTGGCCCCTTGACCCCGAGCCGACCCCGCGGACGACGCCCCACCGGAAAGGAAGGCAGGACCAGCCATGGCAACGCCGCCACGTCCCCGCACCTCCACCCGTGAGCCCGAGGAACTCGGCCGGCGCCTCGCGGCCTGGCTCGACACGACCCTCCCCGGCGCGAAGGTCACCAACACCTCCGTCCCCGGCTCCAACGGCATGTCCAGCGAGACCCTGCTCTTCGACATCGAGCACCCCGACACCCCCGAGCGGGCCTGCGCCCTGCGCCTTGCCGCGGACCCGGCCGCCTACACCGTCTTCCCCACCTACGACCTGCCCCGCCAACACCGCGTGATGAGCCTGGTCGCCACGCACACCGACCTGCCCGTGCCGCGCGTGCGCTGGCTGGAGGAGGACCCGGGGCCGCTCGGCGCGCCCTTCTTCGTCATGGCCCGCGCCGAGGGCCGGGTACCGCCCGACGTCATGCCCTACACGTACGAGGGCAACTGGCTGCACTCCGCCACCGACGCCGAACGCGCCCGGCTCCAGGAGGCGAGCGTCTCCCTCCTCGCCCGTCTCCACGACCAGTTCCCCGCCGAGGAGGCGCGCTTCCTCCTCCCACCCGGTGAGGGCAGTCCGCTGCGCCGGCACGTCGCCGCCCAACGCGCCTACTACGCATGGGTGGTGGCCGGACTGGCCCGCTCACCGCTCCTGGAGCGGGCCTTCGACCGGCTGGAGGAACTCTGGCCGGCCGACGAGGGCGCCCCCGTCCTCAACTGGGGGGACGCGCGCATCGGCAACGTCGTCTACCAGGCCGAGGGCTTCGAGCCGGTGGCCGTGCTCGACTGGGAGATGGCCGCGTACGCCCCCCGGGAGGTCGACCTGGGCTGGACCGTCTACCTGCACCGCTTCTTCCAGGACCTGACCGTCGGCTTCGGTCAGCCGGGCCTGCCCGACTTCCTGCGCCGCGACGACGTGGAGCGCCGGTACGCCGAACTCACCGGGCACACCCCGCGGGACATGGACTTCCACACCCTCTACGCCGCCCTGCGGCACGGGATCGTGATGCTGCGCATCGCCTACCGGCAGGCGCACTTCGGGGAGGTCGAGGTCCCGGCGGACCCGGACGGCCTGATCCTGCACCACGCCGCCCTCGCCGCCATGGTGCAGGGGACGTACTGGTAGGGCGGGCGGTCCGTCAGGCGGCCTGCGCGTGCTGGCGCATCTGCGGCGGCAGCGGGGCCGTCACGCGGACCGGACGCGAGCCCGGACCACCGACGTGCGAGAAGGGCTGCGTCCGCCAGTCGAGGCCCTGCGGGAGCGACAGGTGCACGATCGGGTCGAGCTCCTGCGCGTCGTACTGGAACCCGCCCACGGTCGGCAGCGCGTCGGAAGCCGGCCGGCCCGTACCCGCGCACACCGTGAGCCCGAACGGGTTCCACGGGGACGGGCAGAGCGCGTGCTGCGGCAGGTACTCCTCATCCGCGACGAGGGCGATCGACTGGCCGCAGTCGGGGCAGACCGCGTGGTGGATCTCGAACCCCTCGGCCTCGTCGAGGTAGCCGTCCTCGTCGGAATCGAGCAGTTCCGGAGGCTCCGGTTCGATGCGACCGGCGCGCTTGGCGTTCAGCATGGATGTACTCCCCCTTGAATGGGCCGGGCGGGCAGGTTCTTCAGCCACGGCCACACCAAGCACTTCCCGTCGCACGGCACGAGTAACCACAACCGCCCGCGGTACGCCCCCGCACCCCTGTGGCCTTGGTCACATGCCCGCCGCAGGTGCCACCCAACCCGTGGACACCGCTGTGCCTGAAGCGGCATTGGGCCATAGGTTGAGCGGCTATGAGCGCAATGGAGGAGCTGGACCGCCAGATCGTTGATCTGCTCGTGCGGGACGGGCGAATGAGCTACACGGATCTGGGCAAGGCCACGGGACTGTCCACGTCGGCGGTCCATCAGCGAGTACGCCGCCTGGAGCAGCGCGGAGTGATCCGCGGCTATGCCGCCGTGGTCGACCCCGAGGCCGTCGGGCTGCCCCTGACGGCGTTCATCTCGGTCAAGCCGTTCGACCCCAGCGCACCGGACGACATCGCCGACCGGCTGGCGGGCGTCCCCGAGATCGAGGCCTGCCACAGCGTGGCCGGAGACGAGAACTACATCCTCAAGGTCCGCGTGGGCACCCCCCTGGAACTGGAGGACCTGCTGGGCCGACTGCGGGCCCTGGCGCACGTCTCGACCCGGACGACGGTGGTGCTGTCCACCCCGTACGAGTCCCGCCCGCCCCGCGTCTGACGACCTCCCGACCCGCCCTGCGACCCGCCTCCCGCGCCGCCCGGCCCCGGCCCCCCGCCCCGGCGGGACCCGAGGTCGGGCCCGCCCGACCGAGGCGGGAGACTGGGTCCCATGACTGACCGCACCGCCTCCGCCGACGCCGCCGGAGCCCCCGTACCCGACCGCACCGTCCTCCTGCGCGGCGGCGAGGTGCACAGCCCCGCCGACCCGTTCGCCACCGCGATGGTCGTCGAGCGCGGCCACGTCGCCTGGGTCGGCTCGGAAGGCGCCGCCGACGCCTTCGCGCAGGGCGTCGACGAGGTCGTCGACCTCGACGGGGCGCTCGTGACGCCCGCGTTCACCGATGCCCACGTGCACACCACCTCCACCGGACTCGCCCTCACCGGCCTGGACCTCTCCGACGCCCGCACCCTCGCGGACGCCCTGGACCGGGTACGGGCCCACGCCGACCGCCGCCCCGCCGACCGGGTGCTCCTCGGGCACGGCTGGGACGCCGCCCGATGGCCGGAGCGCCGTGCCCCGCGCCGCGAGGAACTGGACCGGGCCACCGGCGGCCGTCCGCTCTACCTCAGCCGCATCGACGTCCACTCGGCCGTGGTCACCACCGCGCTGCTCGACCTCGTCCCCGGGGGCACGGGCATGGTCGCGGGCGACGGACCGCTGACCGCCGACGCCCACCACGCCGTACGCGCCGTCGCGCTCGGCGCCGTCGGCCCGGCCCAGCGCGCCGAGGCCCAGCGGGCCGCCCTGGACCGGGCCGCCTCCCTCGGCATCGGCTCGGTGCACGAGTGCGGCGGCCCGCAGATCTCCTCCCCGGAGGACTTCACCGCCCTGCTCGACCTGGCGCGCAGCCACCTCGGCCCGCGCGTCTTCGGCTACTGGGCCGACCGGGACCTCGACCTGGCCAAGCGGCTCGGCGCGGTCGGCGCCGCCGGCGACCTCTTCGTGGACGGCGCGCTCGGCTCCCACACCGCGTGCCTGCACGCCCCGTACAACGACGCCGCGCACACCGGCACCGGCTACCTGGACGCCGGCGACGTCGCCGCACACGTCGCCGCCTGCACCGAACAGGGCCTCCAGGCCGGTTTCCACGCCATCGGCGACGCCGCCGTGAGCGCCGTCGTCGAGGGTGTCCGGGCCGCCGCCGAGAAGGTCGGACTCGCCCGGGTGCGGGCCGCCCGGCACCGGGTCGAGCACGCCGAGATGATGACCCCGGCCACCATCGCCGCCTTCGCGGAACTGGGCCTCACCGCCTCCGTGCAGCCCGCCTTCGACGCGGCCTGGGGCGGCGAGGACGGCATGTACGCCGACCGGCTCGGCGTCGAGCGCGCCCGCACCCTCAACCCGTACGCGGCCCTGCTGAAGGCCGGCGTCCCGCTCGCCTTCGGCTCCGACGCCCCCGTCACCCCGCTCGACCCGTGGGGCACCGTCCGGGCGGCCGCCTTCCACCGCACCCCCGAGCACCGGATCTCCGTACGGGCCGCCTTCGCCGCCCACACCCGGGGCGGCTGGCGGGCCCTCGGCCGGGACGACGCGGGCACCCTCGTCCCCGGCGCGCCTGCCGACTACGCCGTCTGGCGGACCGAGGAACTGGTCGTCCAGGCCCCCGACGACCGGGTCGCCCGCTGGTCCACCGACCCGCGCTCGGGCACCCCGGGGCTGCCCGACCTGACCCCCGGCGGGGATCTGCCCGTGTGCCTGGCCACCGTCGTCGGCGGCCGGGAGGTTTTCGTACGCCCACAGGGGTGATCCGACCGGCCTCGGTTCGGTCCGGGCGGCCCGACCCGGATAGGTTCGGCCGGGTCCACCACAGGACGTCCGTACCGGACGGATCCGTCCGCTCAGCGCACCCGCGCCTCGGGGGCGAGGGAAGGTTTCGCCGGCGGCTGGTGGCCCCAGGTCGGTGCCCGGCGGTCCAGTAGACAACGGCCACGGTGACCCGCAGCCAGCGGGAGCCGGGCCGGCCCGAAGGACCGCCGGCTCCGATCGCTGTTCTAAAATCATCCTGCTGTGACGGGACGTACGAGGCCGGCCGGACGAGAAAACACGCAAGGGGACCCAGTGAGCGATGGCGGACAGCGGACCTACGGGCCGCTCGGCACCACCCTGGTGATCATTCCGACGTACAACGAGGCCGAGAACATCGCCCTCATCGTCGGCCGGGTCCGGGCCGCCGTCCCCGCAGCACACGTCCTGGTCGCCGACGACAACAGCCCCGACGGCACCGGCAAGCTCGCCGACGAGCTGGCCTCGGCCGACGAGCAGGTCCACGTCCTGCACCGCAAGGGCAAGGAAGGGCTCGGCGCCGCCTACCTGGCCGGCTTCTCCTGGGGCCTGGAGCACGGTTACGGCGTCCTCGTGGAGATGGACGCCGACGGCTCCCACCGCCCCGAGGAACTGCCCCGCCTGCTCACCGCGCTCGGCAACGCCGACCTGGTCCTGGGCTCCCGCTGGGTGCCGGGCGGGCGCGTGGTCAACTGGCCCAAGAGCCGGGAGATGCTCTCCCGCGGCGGTTCCACGTACTCCCGGCTGCTCCTGGACGTTCCGATCCGCGACGTGACCGGCGGCTACCGCGCCTTCCGCCGCGAGACGCTGGAGGGCCTGGGCCTGGAGGAGGTGGCCTCCGCCGGCTACTGCTTCCAGGTGGACCTGGCCCGCCGGGCCATCCGCCAGGGCTTCAGGGTCGTGGAGGTGCCCATCACCTTCGTCGAGCGCGAGTTCGGCGACAGCAAGATGAGCAAGGACATCGTGGTGGAGGCCCTGTGGCGGGTCACCCAGTGGGGCATCAGGGCCCGGGCCGCCAAGCTGACCGGCAGGCCCCCGTACTGACCGGCGGACCTGCGGACGGACCGCCCCCGCACCGGCCCGCCTGCGGACGGACCCGCCTCCGTGCCGACCCGCCTCCGCACGGACCCGCCCCCGCACCGGCCCGCCTCCCGGATGCCCACGGCAGCCCCTAAGGGATGTCCGGTACCTCCGACTGAGGTCGCTTTTACACCGCCCCAGGCACACTGGTGACATGACGACCGGCATTTCGACGGCCCCACGACGGCGCTCGCCCGCCCGCACTCTCCTTCCCCTGGCGGTCGCCGCCTGGCTGATCCTGGAGATCTGGCTGCTCAGCCTGGTCGCCGGGGCCGCCGGCGGGTTGACCGTCGCCCTGCTGATCGCGGGCGGGATGCTGCTCGGCGCCGTCGTCATCAAGCGCGCCGGGCGGCGCGCCTTCAAGAACCTCACCGAGACCCTCCAGCGCGCCCAGCGGGGACAGGGTCCCGAGCAGGCCGCGCAGCAGCCCGGTCAGGGCAACGGCCTGATCATGCTCGCGGGCCTGTTCCTGATGTTGCCCGGGCTGATCTCCGACGTGGCCGGACTGCTCCTGTTGCTCCCGCCCGTCCGGGCACTCGTCGGCCGCCGCGCCACGCGTTCCCTGGAGCGCAAGATGGCCGCCGCTCCCGCCGGCACCTTCGGTGACGCCTTCCAGCAGGCCCGGATCCACCAGCCAGACGGCAAGGTCGTCCAGGGCGAGGTCATCCGTGAGGACCGGCCGGGGCCCGGAGCGGGCCAGGCCGGCCCGGACGCCGGTCACCGGCCGCCGCTGACTCCCTGATCCGCCGACCCCCGGGCACGCCGAGGGCCCCCGCCACGGATGTGGCGGGGGCCCTCGGCTTTGTTCTCAGTCCGGTTGTCAGGCGGACTTGCGGCTGTCCCGCGGATGCACGGCAATGTTCATGGCGCCGGAACGAAGGACCGCGAGCCTCTCGGCAAGCACTTCCTCCAGCTCCTCGCGGGTGCGTCGCTCCATGAGCATGTCCCAGTGCGTTCGCGCAGGCTTGCCCTTCTTCTCTTCGGGCCCGTCCCCGTCCACCAGGAGTGCCATGGCGCCGCACGCCTTGCACTCCCACTCCGGCGGAATTTCTGCCTCAACCGAGAACGGCATCTCAAATCGATGTCCGTTCTGGCATGCGTACTCCACCGCCTGGCGCGGGGCCAGATCGATGCCGCGGTCCGTCTCGTAGCTGGTAACCACGAGCCGCGTACCGCGGAGAGCTCGCTCACTCATGAATCGTGCCTCCCGGGCTTGTCGCCCACAGGACAGGTGTCGCTGTCGTCGTCATCCGGTCAACGTCCGGTCGGCGGTATAGATTCCCGCTCCGGGTCATGCGTCGCCCGTCGTACCGCCCCTTGTTGTACCCACCAGTGCCCGTTTTGTCACATCTGGCAGCAGATGTCACCCAACGTCCACTCTTCTTGAGCGCGCAGTAACGGTCCGCCTGGCAGGCCAAAGGCGTACACTACCGGCCCTTCGCTTGAACGTCGAAATTCGTTCCGAATTCGGTTCCCGGACCCGCTGTCAGATCCTCTCGGGAACAGGATTGCCCGCCGCCTCCACCGCGCGCCGCACCGGCACCCTCGCGAGCAGCACGAAACCCAGTGCGAAGAACACCACCAACGAGATGATCGCGTCCCGATAACTGCCCGTGACCTGGTACGTCAGGCCGAAGACCAGCGGTCCGACCCAGCTCAGCCCGCGGTCGCTCATCTCGTAGGCGGAGAAGTACTCGGCCTCCTTGCCCGCCGGGACCAGGTGCGAGAACAGCGAACGCGACAGCGCCTGGCTCCCGCCCAGCACCAGCCCGATCATCGCCGCCAGCGCGAAGAACCACACCGGCGTCCGGGCCGGCAGGAAGTACCCGGCGGCCAACGTGACCGCCCACGCGGCCAGCGAACCGAGGATCGTCCGCTTGGCGCCGTACACCCGCGCCAGCCGACCCATCCCCAGGGCTCCCGCCACCGCCAGGACCTGGACCAGCAGCACCGCCACGATCAGCGTGGACTGCTCCAGCTCCAGTTCCTCCGACCCGTAGACCGAGGCCTGGGAGATCACCGTCTGCACGCCGTCGTTGTAGATCAGGTAGGCCAGCAGGAACGACAGCGTCAACGGATAGCGCCGCATGTCCTTCAAGGTGGCCACCAACTGCCGCCACCCGCTGACCGGTGGCGCCGCACCCGCCTCCCGGACCACCGCCCGGTCACGCAGCCGGCGCAGCGGGATGATCGCGAAAGCGCCCCACCACAGCCCCGCGGACGCCAGACAGACGCGCACCGCCGCCCCCTCGGACAGCCCGAAGGAGTCGTGGCCCTGGTAGAGCACCAGGTTCAGGACAAGGACCAGGGCGCCCGAGGTGTAGCCGAAGGCCCAACCCCGCGAGGAGACGGTGTCCCGCTCGTCCGGCGCCGCGATCTGCGGCAGGAAGGCGTTGTACAGCACCATCGAGACGGCCAGCGAGGCATTCGCCACGATCAGCAGGAACCCGCCGAGCAGGTAGCGCTCGCCGTCGAGGAAGAACATCCCGGCCGTCGCCGCCGCGCCCGTGTACGCGGCCACCGCCAGCAGTGGTTTCTTGCGGCCGCTCCGGTCGGCGAGGGCCCCCACCAGCGGCATGATCAGGACGGCCACGAGCACCGACGCGGAGACCGCGTACGCGAAGAAGGAACCGGCCCGGACCGGGATGCCGAGCGGGTGCACGTAGCCCTCGGCATCCGCCGCGGCCTTGGCCACCGCCGTCAGGTAGGGCCCCAGGAACACCGTGAGCACGCTGGTCGAGTAGACCGAGCAGGCGAAGTCGTAGAAGTACCAGCCGTGCTGTTCGCGTCTTCGGGCGGCCCTCTCCGGGTCGCGACCGGCGCCTGCTCCGGCGTCCTCCGTCCCCGGATCCGCTTCCTCCGGTGGAGATGTGTCTCGCGCCGTCATGCCGGTGCCCCCTCGCTGTCCCGTGCCGCCCCGGCCGCCGCGGCCCCCGCGGAGTCCGAACGGGCGGTCAGGCCCAGGCTCCGCGCCGGTCCAGCACCGTGCGCAGGATGTCGATCCGGTCGGTCATGATGCCATCGACTCCCAGGTCCAGAAGAGACTCCATGCGTTCCGGTTCGTTCACGGTCCACACGTGCACCTGGAGCCCCCGCTCGTGCGCCGTCCGCACGAAGCGCCGGTCGACCACCCGGACACCGCCCTGGGTCTCCGGAACCTGCGCCGCCACCGCCCCCGCGCGCAGCGCCGCCGGGATGGCGAACGACCGCAGCCGCAGCCCCAGCACGCCGCGGACCCCGTACGAGGTCGCCAGCCTGGGGCCGGCGATCTTCTGGGCCCGGGCCACCCGGCTCTCCGAGAAGGAGCCCACGCACACCCGGTCCCAGACCCGGGCGCGCGCGATCAGGTTCACCAACGGGTGCAGGGCGGACTCGGCCTTGACGTCGACGTTCCAGCGGGCGTCCGGGAACTCCTCCAGGAGGTCCTCGAACAGCGCCAGCGGCTCGGTGCCCGCCACCCGGGCCTCCCGGATCCGTTTCCACGACAGTTCGGCGATCCGTCCCCGCCCGTCGGTGACCCGGTCCAGGGTGGAGTCGTGGAAGGCGACCAGCTTCCCGTCGACCGTGGCGTGCACATCGGTCTCGAAGTAGCGGTACCCCGCGTCGGCCGCCCGGCGGAAGGCGGCGGCGGTGTTCTCCAGCCCGTCCGCGGCCCCTCCCCGGTGCGCGAAGGGGATCGGAGCGGGATGGTCCAGATACGGGTGCCGAAGGCGTGCGTGCGTCACAAAGCCGCAGTATGCCCCCTGTCGCGGCTGGGACGGGAGCGTCCGGATGGCCGCGGGATGAACGCGCCCGCGCGGGGCGGCGCCGGCCCTTCCGTGACCGCCCTCGCGGCCCGTCCTCTCCGTCCCCTCCGCGGCCCGCCCCGGGAGCCCTGTGGCTCGAATGGACCGCCCCGTGACACCCTGGATCGCGCGGAACCAATCCAATACCGGTCGCCCCTCGGGCCGGACGGGGCCAATTCGACGAAGGTGGACCGGACAGCATGGCTCAGTGGACCTCGGCGGTCGGCGCCGCACAGCTCGCCCGCCTCATCGCCTCGCAACAGGGACGCTCCGCCGCGACCGGCACGCGCAAGCCGCCCGCCTACCGCACCCTCGCCGACGGCATCCGACTCCTCGTCCTGGAAGGACGAGTCCCCGTCGCCGCCCGGCTGCCCGCCGAGCGGGAGCTGGCCGTCGCGCTCTCCGTCAGCCGCACCACCGTCGCCGCCGCCTACGAGGCGCTGCGCGGCGAAGGGTTCCTGGAATCCCGCCGGGGCGCGGGCAGCTGGACCGCCGTGCCCGCCGGGAACCCCCTTCCCTCCCGGGGCCTGGAACCCCTGCCGCCCGAGTCCCTCGGCTCGATGATCGACCTGGGCTGCGCCGCCCTGCCGGCCCCCGAACCCTGGCTCACCAAGGCCGTCCAGGGGGCCCTGGAGGAACTGCCGCCCTACGCGCACACCCACGGCGACTACCCCGCCGGCCTGCCCGCCCTGCGCCGGATGCTCGCCGACCGCTACACCGAGCGCGGCATCCCCACCATGCCCGAACAGATCATGGTGACCACCGGGGCCATGGGCGCCATCGACGCCATCTGCAGCCTCTTCGCGGGGCGGGGCGAGCGCATCGCCGTCGAGTCCCCGTCCTACGCCAACATCCTCCAACTCATGCGCGCCGCCGGCGTGCGCCTCGTGCCCGTCGCGATGGCCGCCGGGCTGAGCGGCTGGGACATGGACGTCTGGCGGCAGGTGCTGCGCGACTCCGCCCCGCGCCTCGCCTACGTGGTCGCCGACTTCCACAACCCCACCGGGGCCCTCGCCTCGGACGAGCAGCGGCGCGCGATGGTGGAGGCGGCCCGCTCGGCCGGCACCGTGCTCGTCGCCGACGAGACCATGGCCGAACTCCTGCTGGACCCGGACGTGGAGATGCCCCGCCCGGTGTGTTCCTTCGACCCGGCCGGCTCGACGGTCGTCACCGTCGGTTCCGCGAGCAAGGCCTTCTGGGCCGGCATGCGGATCGGCTGGGTCCGCGCCGCCCCCGACGTCATCCGCAGCCTGGTCGCGGCCCGCGCGTACGCCGACCTCGGCACGCCCGTGCTGGAACAGCTCGCGGTGAACTGGCTGATGCGGACCGGAGGCTGGGAGGAGGCCGTCGGGATCCGCCGCGACCAGGCCCGGGAGAACCGCAACGCGCTCGTCGCCGCGGTGCGCCGGGAACTGCCCGACTGGGAGTTCCAGGTCCCCCGGGGCGGGCTCACCCTGTGGGCCCGCGCGGGCGGACTGTCCGGGTCCCGGCTGGCCGAGGTGGGGGAGCGGGTCGGCGTACGGGTCCCCTCGGGCCCCCGGTTCGGCGTGGACGGCGCCTTCGAGGGGTACGTCCGGCTGCCGTTCACGGTCGGCGGCCCGGTGGCCGAGGAGGCCGCCGCACGTCTGGCGGCGGCGGCCCGGCTGGTCGGCACGGGCGCCGGCGGCAGCGGGGCGGAACCCCCGCGCACGTTCGTCGCCTGACGGTCGACGGCCGGGCCGCGCGGGCCCGTCCGATCGCTACGGCCCGACCGGCCAGGGGCCGCGGGCGTGCGGAGTCTCCGCCGGCGCCGCCGGGACCTCCCGCGCGTCGATCGAGGGGCCCTGCGCCTGGGCCGGGGGCTGGACGATGTGCAGCGGCGTCGCCGTCGTGACGTGCTCCGCGACCGGCGCCGGCCGGGCCTGTCGCTCCGGCAGCAGCTCCAGCACCGCCTGACGGTGCGCCGGATGCGCGGCGTCGTCGTACGGGTCCGGGGTCGCGGGCACCTGCACCCGGTGCACGGGGCCCGTGCCCAGGCGCGCGTACCCGCGCCCGGGCGGCACCGTCGCGGTCGGGGTGGTGTGCGGGGGCAGCCCGAGCACGTCGGTGATCTGCTGGATCGACGCGGAGCCCAGCACGACACGGGCCCGGGTGTGCTGCCAGACGGCGTCGTCGAGCAGTTCCAGGTGCTCGAACTGTTCCGCGACCACCACCGTGACGTGCGCGGCCCGGCCGTGCCGCAACGGCACCTGGAGCCGGGCCAGGGGGTCCGGCCGCCCCTCGGCCGCCGCGAGGTGGGTGAGCACGCTGGGGCGGTCGAGCAGGATCCACAGGGGGCGCCGGGTGTCCTCGGGCAGGGGCCGGCCCGCCTCGCGGGCCCGGTGGGTCGCGACGAGCCGGCGCTCGGTCTCGTGCGCGGCCCACTCCAGGGTGGCCGGTGCCCCCGTCGGGCCGCACTCGACGGCCAGGACGCCCGCGCGGCCGGAGAGGCAGGAGTACTCGCCGCTGCCGCCGCCCTCGACGATCAGCACGTCGCCGTCGTGGTGGAGCGCCTGGAGGGCGATGGAGCGCAGCAGGGTGGACGTCCCGCTGCCGGGTTGGCCGACGGCCAGCAGGTGCGGTTCGGTGGAGCGGGGGCCGGTGCGCCAGATCACCGGGGGGACGTCCCGGCTCTGCTCGCCCTCCACGACGGGCAGGGTGCGCTGGACACCCCCCGCGTCGGTGAGGCCCAGCACGGTCTCCCCGGGGGAGGTGACGAACCGCTGGGCGGCGATGCCCGTCGCGAGCGCCTCCAGCACGCTGAGGTCGAGCTGGTTGGCCTCCTCGTCCCAGTCGAAGAGGTACTCGCGCCCGCGCCCCGACTTGGCGTGCAACAGGGCCTCGATCCGGGCCCGCGAGGCGGGATCGCCGTCGGCGAAGTAGGCCGGGTAGCGGATGCGGAGCCGGGTGACACGGCCCGCGTCGTCGAAGACGTGGCCGCTGAAGGCCCGGTCCCACTCCCCGCCGTGGGCGAAGAGCGGGTTGGGGTCCTCCGGGATGGAGAAGTACGGCACGAGGGCCTCGTACAGGGAGGCGAGCCGCTCCGTCTCGGCGTCGCTGGGGCCGGTCTTGACCGGGGTGCGGTCGCGTCCGTGCCAGCCCGCCGCCGCCATCAGGCTCACCAGGGCGATCAGCGGGCCGTAGGGGACGAGCGCGACCACGAGGACGCAGGCGGCTCCCAGGAACAGCGCGGGACCGCGCTTGTCCTTGGGGGTGTCGGACCACTTGCGCCGCCCGGCGCGGGCCAGGACGCGCAGGCCGCGTCCGATGACGAGGAGCGGATGGAGGACGTCCGTGGCGCTGTCGGCGGCCGTGCGGGCGAGGTCGCGGCCCCGGGCCGGCGTCAGGGTGCCGCTGCCGAGGATGCGGGGGAGTGGGCGCCTGGCCACGGGCGTCTCCTGGAGTCGTGGTGGTGGCGGGACGGTGCGGTCGGGAGTCCTGGGGCGTGTCGCCGAAGTCCCGCCCGCCGGCGGGCGGCCGGCGCCACTTCGACGACGTTCCCTAGAGCTTGATCCCGCCGAGAAGGCTCGCGAGGCTCGCGGTGCTCGCCGTGATGCTGGGTGCGATGGCGGAGCCGGCGAGGAAGAAGCCGAAGAGCGCGCAGACGAACGCGTGGCTCAGCTTCATCCCGTCCTTCTTGAAGAAGAGGAAGCAGATGATGCCGAGCAGGACGACACCTGAGATGGACAGGACCATGAGGGGTTCTCCTGGTGGGTGGGGACGGTCACCATCAGTCCTTCCAGGCTCACAGCAAGTATCAATGCGACAAAAGGTGCATACGGGTGAATCCCGGCGATTTTCACTTGACTGGACCTGCCCGGCTGGCGCGCCGGGCTCCGGGGGGCATGGGTGATCCTTGCCTCGGGCCGCGCCCGTCATGTGCCGGATCGGGCGCTACTCTGACGCTTCACCCGCACGGACGCAGCGCCGTGCGTCCCCCTGCCCGCCCGGCCTGGGGAAACCCGTGTCGTGACGGCGAAGCGAAAGGCGGTACGAACGATGAGCGAGCACACCCCGGAGGGCGCCGGCCCGCAGGGCGTTCCCGACGAGGACGTCATCGAGCTGGCCACCAAGATCTTCGACCTCGCCCGTCAGGGTGACGCCGAGACCCTGGCCGCCTACCTCGACGCCGGGGTCCCGGCGAACCTCACCAACGACCGCGGCGACACCCTCGTCATGCTCGCCGCCTACCACGGCCACGCCGACGCCGTCACGGCCCTGCTCGCCCGCGGCGCCGAGGCGGACCGGGCCAACGACCGGGGCCAGACCCCGCTCGCGGGCGCCGTCTTCAAGGGCGAGGAGGCCGTCATCCGCGCACTGCTCGCCGGGGGAGCCGATCCCGAGGCCGGAACCCCCTCCGCGGTGGACACGGCGCGCATGTTCGCCAAGACCGACCTGCTGGAACTGTTCGGAGCCAAGTAGTCCGGTTTTAGCCGTGACCTGGCAAGGTCTGACCGGTCCCGGACCTCACGGGTTGGTCACGGCGGCCGTAAATGTGGTCGCGGTGCACAAACCGCCTGGGTCATCATGGCGTCGGATTCGATTCGCGAACATGACGGACGGGCAGGAGCGGGCTGGACACAAGAGGTGTCCATACCCTCCCTGCCGAACCGGCCGGTGTGGTCGCGGAGCACCGACGAGAGTGAGAAGGCAATGGTCTACATCGAGCGGAACATGACGGCGGACGTCCTCACATGCTGTTACGCGGCCCTGTGAATCCCGATTCCCGGTTGCGTCCCCAGCTTGATTTGAGGCCCCTCCCATGTTCGAACCAGTCATAGCGCCAAGCGGCACCCTGCTCGGGCTCCTCCAGAGGGGCCGCGGCGACGGCACGCTGCACGCACTCGCGGCGCCCCGGGCGGAGGCCCTGGAGGCCCTCGACCAGTGCGTGATCAGCGATCCGCGCCAGGACTGGCAGGTCGAGAACCGCTCGCTCTACTACGCACGGCTCTACCTCGATCTCGACGGCCCCCTCGGGGCCATCGAGAGCCACCTCTTCAGCGCCGACGACCTCCTCGACGAGGAGGACCACCGCACCGGGCTCGCCCTGTCCGTACTGGGCCACCTCGCCTCGTACGGCCGTGACGACGCGCTCATGCTGCTGCGCCGCTACGCCGCCTCCGGCGCGAACTGGGCCTGGGCCCTCGACGAACTCGCGCTGCGCGACGACGACGAGGGGCTGCGCTCCCTCGCCGCACCCGTCATCGCCCGCTTCCCGGCCACCGTCGAGGGCGAGGCGCGGCTGGCCGCCGCCATCCGCGACGCGTACGAACCCCGGCCCTGGTGCCTGTGGGAAGAGTCCGCCCCCCACGGGGAACGACTGCGCGCCGCCCGTCAACAGGGCTCCTTCGACCGCTGGCAACGCCAACTCACCCCCAAGGGCCCGCAGCCCGGCTGGGGAGTCCAAGCCGTCTTCGACTGGGCCGCCGACGGACTGGGACGCGGCACCCCGCTGCACGTCCCAGCGGCCCGCTGCCTGGCCGCCGTGGCCGCGCCCGAGGACCGCCCCGCGATCCTCGCGGCCGCCGCCGGCGCCTGCGGCGAGGCGGCCCGGGCCACCGCCCTGCACCACCTGGTCCTCGCCGAACCGGAGAACCCGGCCGTCCTGGACCTCATCGAAGCCGCCGGGGACGAGCCCGCCGTGGCCGCCTACGAGCGCATGTGCGGCCCCGGGGCCGTGGAGCGGGCCCGTCGCTGGGTGCACCGCCCCGACGCCCTCGGAGCGGCCGCCGCGACCCTCCTGGCGGCCCGCGGCGGAGCCGAGGACGCCGGCCTGGTCCTGGGCGCCCTGCGCTCCACGGTGCGCGGCTCGGGGCCCGACACCCGGAGCCTGTTCGCCCTCGTCGACGGGGCCGGACGCCTCGCCATCGGCTGCGCGGCGCCCGTACTGCGCCACGTCTACCGCGAAACCGCCTCGTCCCACCTGCGCGGTCGCGTCGCCCGGGCCCTGGCCCAGACCGATCCGTCGTTCGGCGCCGGCTTCGCGGTGGAATGCCTGTGGGACTGCGAGGAGACCACCCGCGAGGTGGCCGCCCGCCACGCCGAGACGGCCGACGCCCGCGTCGCCCCCCGCCTGCGCCGCCTGGCGGCGGACCCGGCGGAGGAGGAAGACGTGCAGTCGGCGGTCCGCAGCCGCATCGCACCGGAGTCGACGGTGTGACCGGATGACGCGGGCGGCCCGGCGAGCCGCCCGCGCCCCGGAGCCGCCTCACCGGCGCCGCACGAAACGGACCGTCACCCCCGGCCGGGCCTGGGCCGCCGCGTCCAGGGCGGGGCCCGGCGCAACCACACCCACGACGGGGTAGCCGCCGGTGACCGGATGATCGGCCAGGAAGACGACGGGCAGCCCGTCCGGCGGCACCTGGACCGCCCCCAGGACCATGCCCTCGCTCGGCAGTTCCCCCGCCCGGCGCCGGACCAGGGCCGGGCCGCCCTCCGTGCGCAGTCCGATCCGGTTCGACCTCGCCGACACCCGGTACGGGGCCCGCAGCAGCCGGGCCACCGAATCCGGCTCGAACCAGTCGGCCCTCGGCCCCGGCCCGAGCGGCAGCACCAGCTCCGCCGGCGGCCCCGGCACCCCCGCGGCGTCCACCCCCGGCACCGGATCCCCGCCGGGGAGGCCCACCGGCAGCAGCGCGCCCGCCGACAGCACCGGCGGCCCCAGACCCGACAGCAGGTCCGTGGACCGGCTGCCCAGCACCGGGGCCACGGCGAAGCCCCCGCGCACCGCGACGTAGCCGCGCAACCCCGACTCCGCCGCCCCCACCTCCAGCTCCGCCCCCGCCCGCAGCGGGACCGGCGCCCCCCAGGCCACCGGACGACCGTCGACCCGTACCGCGCAGGGCGCCCCCGTGACCGCCACCGTGACCGGGGCCGAGGCCCGCAGCCCGACCCCGTCGAGGGTGGTCTCCAACGTCGCCGCGTCCGGGGGATTGCCCAGCAGCCGGTTGGCCAGGGCGTGCGCCCCGACGTCCAGCGCGCCCGAACGGGGGACGCCCAGGTGCGCGTACCCCGGCCGGCCCAGGTCCTGGACGGTGGTCAGCGCACCGGCCCGCACCACCAGCAGACCGCTCACGACCGCGCTCACGACCCCTCCTCCTCGAAGCGCACCCGCACCCCCGGCGCGAACAGCGCCGCCGGCTCCCGCCCCGGGTCCCACAACACGGCCCCGGTGGACCCGATCAGCTGCCAGCCACCGGGGGAGGAGCGCGGGTACACCCCCGCGTACGCGCCCGCCAGGGCCAGCGAGCCCGCCGGGACGGCCGTACGGGGCGTGGCCCGCCGGGGCAGGTGGAACCGCTCGGGGAGCCCGGTCAGGTAGCCGAAGCCGGGCGCGAACCCGCAGAACGCGACGCGGAAGTCCACCGACCCCACGATGCCCGCCACCTCCCCGGGCCCCACCCCCCACAGCCGTGCGACCTCCGCCAGGTCCGGCCCGTCGTAGCGGACCGGGACGGTGACCAGCGGCCCCTCGCTCTCCGCGAGCGCCGGCACCCCCCACGCGGCGATCCGGGCCGCCAGCGCGGCGGGCTCCGCCACCCCGTCCAACAGGACGGTCCGCGCGGCCGGCACGATCTCCCGCACCCCGCCCAGTTCCGCGCGCCGCCGCAGCAGCTCCGCGTGCAGCGCCGCCACCTCCCCGGCCGAGTCCACCTCCAGCAGCAGGGCCCGCCCGCCCACCGGGAGCGCCCTCACGCGAAGGCCTCCACCCGTACCCCGGCCGCGCCCAACGCCGAGCGCACCCGCCGGGCGAGGTCCGCCGCCCCCGGGGTGTCCCCGTGCAGGCACAGGGAGCGCGCCGGCACGGCCACCGGGGACCCGTCGATCGCGGTCGTGGCCCGCTCGGCGGCCATCCGCACCGCGCGGGCGACCACCGCGTCGGGGTCGTGCACCACCGCCCCCGGCTCGCCGCGCGGCACCAGCGTCCCCGCCGCCGTGTACGCCCGGTCCGCGAAGGCCTCCGGCACGCCGGTCAGCCCCGCCTCCTCGGCGGCGGACAGGAGCAGCGACCCGGGCAGGCCCAGGACCGGCAACCCGGCCGCCCCGGCCGCCAACCGGACGCCCGCGACGACCGCGCCCGCCTGCCCCGCGTCGCGCACGGTCCGGTTGTACAGGGCGCCGTGCGGCTTCACGTACGACACCCGGGAACCGGCCGCCCGCGCGAACACCTCCAACGCCCCGATCTGGTACGCCACCTCGTCCGCCAGTTCGCCCGCCGGCACGTCCATCGCCCGCCGGCCGAAACCCGCGAGGTCCCGGTAGGAGACCTGCGCCCCGATCCGCACCCCCCGCTCGGCGGCCAGCTCGCACACGCGACGCATGATGGACGGATCCCCGGCGTGGAAACCGCAGGCCACGTTGGCGCTCGTGACGACGGACAGCAACGCCTCGTCGTCGGTCAGCGTCCAGCGACCGAACCCCTCGCCGAGGTCGGCGTTGAGGTCGATCACGGGCGGGTGCGCGGCCGCGGCCATCGGTGTGATCATGGAAGCCATGCGGTGAGCGTAGAACAGCGTCCGCTCCGAACGGCCGGGGACGATCCGGCCGAACCATGCCGTTTGGGATGTTGTCCGTGTCAGCGCCTAGTCTTTCCGTCGTGACTCTCCCTGCCCCGGCGAAGACCCTTCCGTCCCCGGCGCCGGGCCCGGCCGCCGACGAGGGCCTGGCCCGGCGGCTGCGCGCCCTCGCCTGCACCGCCCCGCTCCACGACCTCGACGTGCGCAAGGCCAATCTGGCCGGCGAGTACGGGGTCTACGCCATGGCCGAGGTCGCCCTGTCCGCGATCGACCTGGTCACGCTCAACATGGACTTCGACACCGGCGCGGACCACGAGCAGATAGTGGCCAGGCTGCTGCCGCGCGTCGCGGCACAGGCGCCCGCCCGGCCGGTCGCCGAGCACGAGCGGGTGGCCCGCTGGGTCCTGGAGAACCTGATCAACGTCGGCAGCGTGGACCGGGGCTTCCGCGCGATCTACGGCACCTTCGGCCCGGACGGCGTGTACGTCCGCCGCGACTACGACTTCAAGCTGATCGAAGAGGTCCCCGGCCACGGCGGAGCCGTCTACCTGCGCACCACCGACGAGGCCGTCAACGTCCTCGTCGGAGCCCTCGACACCGACGTCACGAGCGCGCAGATCGCCGCCGAGGTCAAGCTGGAGGTGCTGATCAGCCGGGGCCGCCTCGCGGACGCCCAACTGGCCGCCGAACAGGCGCGCTACCGCACCGTCCAGTACGCCGAGACCCTGCGCCGCACCCTGGACGCCACGCGCCGCAACGTACGCGCCGTGGACTGGTTGGAGGCCGTCCCGGACATGATCGCCGAAGCGCTGGAGCACGTGGCCGACCGCTACCGGCACGAGAACGCGATCCTGACCAACATCCGCAAGGCCCGCGACGAGGCCGAGGACCCCGACAACAAGCGGCGCGCCGCCGAACTCGTCGACATCGTCAAGGACTGCATCCGCCGCCACACCCAGCTCCAGTCCCGACTGCTCGACGCCGGCCCCCTCTTCCGCGCCGAACAGGACCGCCAGGCCTTCGCCGCCCCCGCGCCGCGCACCGGCATCGACCTGTACGGACAACTCGTCTCCCCGGTCCTGCCGCTGCCGCTGGAACAGGCCACCCGTGTCACCGACGCCTTCTTCGCGGCGGGCACCGGACTGCGCACCCCCGTCTCGGTCCGGCTGACGGACCTGGTCGAGATCCTGCTGACCCCGCCCCTGGAACGCGAACACCTCGGCGTGGAGATGCCCGAACCGGACCTGATCGCCACCCCCGACGACAGCCGGTTCAGCGAGGAGCAACTGGCCGCCGCCATGAAGCTGCTGGACCTGCCGCACGACGCCCCGCGCCGGCTCTCCGGACTGCTCGCCGAGGCCCGCCGCGAGGACCCCGACCTGCCGTACCTGGTGGCGCTGCTCGCCGTCCACGCCGCGAGCCCCGCCGTGGGCACGGCCTACCGGCAGGGCGAGGAGCGCCTGCTGTTCGCCGTCGACGACGGCGCCGAGCTCGACGACCCGGAGTTCGGCGGCGCCGACCTGATCGTCGGCACCGCGCTCCTGGACTCCGCGGCGATGACCGCGGACCGCACGGAGGCGGCATGAGGCCCACCGGCATCACCACCACCGGCATCACCACGACCGGCGTCACCGCCGCCGGCGTCACCGCCACCGGTGCGACCACGACCGGTGCGGCCACGGCCGGGGCGCCCGTCACACAGGCACGGGCCGACCACCGCCCGGACGGCCCGCGGCCCCCGGCGCACGCACTCCCGCGGCGCCGCCGCCCCGCCTCCCGGCCCGGCGCCGACCCGGCCCGCGCACCCCGAGACCACCACCACCCGTACCGCATTGCCGAGGAGCCGCACCCGTGAGCGAGACCCACGCCGAGCACCCCGCGTGGAGCGAGCCCGACGCGGCGTCGGCTCCGACCGGGACCACCACCCCCGTGACCCCGGCGGACGCCGCCGACGCGGCGCGCCTCGTCGCGTTCGGACTCCAGCCCAAGCTGCTGCCCGCCCGCGACGCCGAGTACGCCGAACTGCTGCGCCGCTACCGCGAGGAGCCCGCCTTCGGCCGCCTCGCCGACGCCGTCGCCACCGGACTCGGCCTGATCGTGCTGGAGGTCTCCCCGCGCGCCGGCATGGCCGTGGCCGCCGGCGAGGACTCCGTCTTCGCCGTCCGGATGGGCGACTACGCCCGCCGCACCACCGCCGACGGCGGCGACCGCTTCCTGCACGGCCTCGCCCACCTGGCCGTCGCCGCCCTCGCCTTCCCGCGCCCCGAGGACCTCGCCGACGACGGCTACATCGGCCGGATCACCGTCAACGGCGTCGACGCCTTCGTCCGGCAGACCTGCCGCCGCCTCGAAGAGCGCGCCGGGGAACTCGGCGAGAACACCGACCCCGCCTCCGACGCCCCCGGCCTGGAGGCCGCCTGGCGGGTCTACGCCCGCCGCTCCGCCACCGGTGCCACCAAGGACGCGCGCCGGCTCGCCGGCTCCACCACCGGCATCGTCGGCAAGGCCGCCGCCTTCCTCACCGAGTCCGGCTTCCTCCAGCGCACCGGGGACGACTCCGGCGGCACCTACCGCACCACCCCCCGCTACCAGCTCCAGGTCCGCGACATGGCGGGCAGTTCGGCCATGGCCGAACTGCTGGAACTCGGCGTGATCCGCGTCAGCGACGGCTCCGCCACCCTGCTGCCGCCGCCCGAGGGCGACGACCTGGAGCTCGCCGCCGACGCCGGGCTCCCCTTCCACGCCTGAGCCACCGCGCCACCCGACCCGTACGACCCGTCCGCCGTACGACCCACGAGAGACCACGAGAGTCCGCCGCCATGTACGAGCTGTCCCGGATCCGCCTCTACTCCATCGGGCCCGCCGGCGCGCGCTACGCCGACACCGTGCTCGACCTGCGCGGAGTCGGCGAACCGGTGCCCCACCCGGCGCCCACCCAGGCGGAGTTCTTCGAGGACGAGCCCACCGGACCGCCCCGGCGCCCGGCGCCCGCGGGCGTGCTCTTCCTGGAGAACGGCGGCGGCAAGTCCGTCCTCCTCAAGCTGATCTTCTCGGTGATGCTCCCCGGCCACCGCAACACCCTCGGCGGCGCCAGCTCGGGCGTCCTGCGCAAGTTCCTGCTCGCCGACGACTGCGGCCACGTCGCCCTGGAATGGCAGCACACCCAGACCGGCGAGTGCGTGGTCGTCGGCAAGGTCAGCGAATGGCGCGGCCGCCAGGTCTCCAACGACCCCCGCAAGTTCGCCGAGGCCTGGTACTCCTTCCGCCCCGGCCCCGGACTCGGCCTCGACAACCTCCCCGTCGCCGAGGCCACCGCCGTCCGACCGCCCGCGGAGGGCGCGTCCGGCGCCCAGGGCCGCCGCCGCACGATGAAGGGCTTCCGCGACGCCCTCACCGAGGCCGGCAAGGCGTACCCGCACCTGGAGGTGTACTGGGAGGAGATCCACGACCGCTGGAACGAACACCTCACCGAGGTCGGGCTCGACCCCGAACTGTTCCGCTACCAGCGCGAGATGAACGCCGACGAGGGCGAGGCCGCCGGCCTCTTCGCCGTCAAGAAGGACTCCGACTTCACCGACCTGCTGCTGCGCGCCGTCACCGACACCCGCGACACCGACGGCCTCGCCGACCTCGTCCACGGCTTCGGCAACAAACTCGGCCGTCGCGCCGAACTCATGGCGGAACGCGAGTTCACCGCCGGCTCCGTGGACCTCCTGCACCGCATCGTCGAAGCCGCCGGAACCCGCTCCCGGCTGCGCGACGTCCACGCCGGCGCCGAACGCCGCACGCGCACCCTCGCCCGGCGGCTGTCCGCCCGCGCCGTCGAGGAACGGGGCCGCGCCGCCGACCTCGCCCAACGGGTCACCGCCGCCGCCCACGAGGTCACCGGCGCCGAGACCGCCCGCGCCCGCAGCGCAGCCGTGTCCGCCGAACTCGCCTACCGGCACGCCTCGCTGGCCCTCACCGTCGCCGACAAGGCGGCCGCCGCCCAACGCCGCGAACTCCTCGAAGCGCGCACCCTGCACTCCGCCTGGCAGGCCGCCGAGATCGTGCTGCGCCACCGGGCCGCCGCCGACCGCTCCGCCCGCGTCGCCGCCGCGATCCTCGAAGCCGAGCGCGACGCCGCCCCGGCCCTGGCCGCCCGCGCCACCGCCGCCGCCGATCTCGTACGGGCCCTGCACACCGCCGCCGAACACGGCGAGACCCTCGCCAACGAGGAGGAGGAACGGTCCGCGGAACTCCAGGCCGTCGGCGAGAGCGCCCACCGCGACGCCACCTCCGCCGCCACCTCCGCCCAACGCGCCCGCAGCGAGGCCGAGCACCTGCGGGCCCGCCTCGACGAGGTCCGACAGGAGACCGCCGAGGCCGTCAGCGCCGGCTGGCTCGACGACTGCGAACCCGACGCCGACCCCGCCCGCGCCGCCCTCGCCGCCAACGACGCCGAGAAGACCGCCGTCGCGGCCTGGGACGAGGCCCGCGAAGCCGCCCGCGGCGCCGCCGAGACCGCCCGCGAGGCCGCCACGGCGGAATCCCGCGCCGAACTCACCGCCGCCCGCGCGGCCGACGCCGCCGACGCCGCCGAATCCGCCCACGAGGCCGAGGCCCGCGCCGCCGCCTCGCTCGCCGAAGCCCCGCGCCTGGCCGCCCTCCTGGGCCTCCCGGCCGCCCCCGACGCCACCGTCCCGCACCCGCGCGGCGACGACGGCACCCCGAACGGCGCCCCCGCGCCCCCCGAGCAGGGCTCGGACGCCTCCGACGGCCCCGCGGCGCACGGCGGCCTCACCGTCGAAGACCTCGACCGGGGCGCCGACGACCTCCGCACCCTGCTCACCGACGGGGTGGCCGCCGCCGAACGGCAACTCTTCGAGCTGCGCACCGCCGCCGCCGACGACGCCCGCATCCTCGGCGCCCTCGGCGACGGCGGACTCCTGCCCCCCGGACCCGACGTCCTCGCCACCGTCGAGTACCTCGGCGAACACGGCATCCCCGCCCTTCCCGGCTGGCGCTACCTCGCCCAGTCCGTGGACCCCGCCGACCACGCCGCCGTCCTCGCCGCCCGCCCCGAACTCGTCGACGGCGTCGTCATCACCGACCCCGACACCCACGCCCGCGCCCGCGAGGCCCTGTCCGGCGCCGCGCTGCTGCCCCGCTCCACCGTCGCGGTCGGCACCGCCGCCGCCCTGCTGGCGCCGCTGCCCCCGACCGAAGCCGACGGCGACGTCAGCGGCATCTTCATCGTGGCGCCGAACCCCGCCATGCACGACGAGCAGGCCGCCGACGCGGAACGCCAAGCCCTGCGCGGCCGCGCCACCGCCCGCGACACCGAGATCCGGGACCTGGCCGCCCGGCTCTCCGGCGACCGCGAACTCGCCGCCCGACTCGCCTCCTGGCGCACCGGTTGCCCGCCGGGCCGCCTCACCGAACTCGCCCGGCACGCCGAGGCCGCCCGCGCCTTCGCCGAGGAGGCCGACGCCGAACTGGCCGAGGCCCGCACCGTACGGGCCGAGGCGGACGAGGCCGCCGCCGACGCCGCCCGCGTCCGCGAGGAACGCCAGGACACCGCCCAGCGCGCCCGCCGCGTCGCCGACGCCCTCGCCGGCCTCGCCCACCGCCTGCGCGAGCGCGCCGGCTGGCAGGCCAGGCTGCGCGAACTCGCCGACGAGGCGGCCGAGTCCGAGGCCCGCGCCGAGGTCTGCCTGGACCGGGCCCGCGCCGCCGACGAGGACCGCCGGGCCGCCCAGCGCGCCGCCGACGACGCCCGCCGCACCTCCCGCGCACTGCGGGCCGAGCGCTCCGAGATCGCCGGCGCCCCCGAGCCGCTCCCGGTGGACGACGGCTCCGCCAAGGCCCCGCTGCCCGACCTGCGCGAGGCCTACCGGGCCGCCTCGCAGCTCTACGAGAAGGTCGGCGTCGGCGCCGACCTGCGCGCCGAACAGGCCCGCGCCGAGAACGCCGAGAGCACCGCCCTCGCCGAACTCGACCGCCTCACCAACAAGGTCCGCACCCGCGCCGCCCAACTCCTCGAAGGCACCGACGGGGCCGACGGCCCGTCCCGGCAGGCCGCCGCCGCCCGCGCCGAATCCCTCGTACAGATGCTGGAGACCCGCGCCTCGACCGCGAGCGAGCAGCTCGGTCGACTGCGCGGCGAAGCCGAACGGCACGCGCCCGCCGAGGGCGAGGCGCACACCGAACTCCCCGAGGACCTCGTCCCCGAGAACGTGGAACAGGCCCAGGGCCTGCTGCGCGCCGCCACCGCCCGCCTCGCCGCCCACACCGCCGCCGTGGAGAGCGCCCGGGCCGCCCACGCCGAC
This sequence comes from Streptomyces sp. NPDC102278, assembly GCF_044766345.1. NCBI lineage: Bacteria > Bacillati > Actinomycetota > Actinomycetes > Kitasatosporales > Streptomycetaceae > Streptomyces > Streptomyces sp. NPDC102278. Next base: position 31,866 of record NZ_JBIWLV010000030.1, read on the forward strand.
CTGCTGCGCGCCCACCGCACCGCCGAGGACGGCGCCGGCGGCTTCGACGAGACCGCGGCCCTGCTCCGGGACCTGCTGCGCGACCACACCCACCAGGAGGACGAGCAGGAGCCGGCGCCCCATCCCGGAACCCTGGAGGAGGCCCGCCAGTCGGCCACCGAGGCACGCCGTTCCCTGCGCGCCTGCGCCGCCGACCTCTCCGCCGCGGAATCGGCCGTGCGCGAGGCGAGCGACATCCTCGTCCGGCACGCCAACGCCAACCGCTACGAGCAGGTCCGCACCCCCGCCCGCCAGCAGATCCGCGAACTCCCCGCCTCCGCCCTGCCCGAGCACGCCGCCGCCTGGGCCACCGCCTTCGCGCCCCGACTGCGCGTGCTCACCGACGAGTTGGAACAGCTGGAACGTAATCGCGGCAGCATCGTCGACCGGCTGCGCGGCCTGGTGGAGTCCGCCCTGGCCACCCTGCGCTCCGCCCAGCGGCTCTCCCAACTGCCCGAGGGCCTGGGGGAGTGGTCGGGGCAGGAGTTCCTGCGCATCCGTTTCGAGGAGCCCGACCAGGCCACGCTCACCGAGCGGCTGGGCGAGGTCATCGACGAGGCCACCCGCGCGGCCGTCAAGAAGAACAGCGCGGCCTCCTTCGGCGAGGGCCGGCGCGACGGCATGTCGCTGCTGCTGCGCGGAGTGCAGGCCGCCCTGGAACCCAAGGGCATCGCGGTCGAGATCCTCAAGCCGGACGCGGTGCTGCGCGCCGAGCGCGTCCCGGTCGGCCAGATGGGCGACGTGTTCTCCGGCGGGCAACTGCTCACCGCCGCCATCGCCCTGTATTGCACGATGGCGGCACTGCGCAGCAACGACCGGGGCCGCGACAAGCACCGCCACGCGGGCACGTTGTTCCTCGACAACCCGATCGGCCGCGCGAACGCCACCTACCTGCTGGAACTCCAGCGGGCCGTCTCCGACGCGCTCGGCGTCCAACTCCTCTACACCACGGGCCTGTTCGACACCACGGCGCTCGCGGAGTTCCCCTTGGTCATCCGGCTGCGCAACGACGCGGACCTGCGCGCGGGCCTGAAGTACATCAGCGTCGAGGAGCACCTGCGTCCGGGCCTGCCCCACCAGTCGCCCGACGAGGAGACGATCCACGGCGAGATCACGGCCACCCGCATGTACCGCCGTTCCGCGGTGGGCGCCTGACCGCACCCGGCCTGGCGCATCCCGCTCCCCGGCCCGGACTATCCCCGGCCGGGGGCGGGGTGGCGTATGCGGTGGGCGGGGCGGCCGGTCGGCGGCCCGGCGCCGGCCTCCCCGCGGGCCCGCAGCCGCTCCCGGCGCCCGTCGCGCGCGGTGCTGCCGGGCGCCGAGACGACCCCGTACCGCTGGTTCCACGTCTGTCGCGTGATCAGCACGTCCAGTACGCCCCACGTGGCCACGACCGTGCCGGCTATCGCCCCGAGCGCCATCGGCAGCACCAGCCAGGACCCGGTCAGCGCGAGGAAGAAGGTGATCGTGGACTGAATCAGAGTGACCGAGACGATCAGCGCCGCCCGCACCGCGGACGCCCGCACCGGATCGGGCAACCGGTACCGCCTGGCCGGTTCCTCGATCCACAGCCCGTGCCCGAGCCCCTCCGCCACCGCGCCGTCCTCTTCGTACATCCTCATGTCCGCTCACTCCCCACGACGCCGTCCGCCATGCGTGCCCGACGATGACGATTCGAACGTCTCCACCAAAGTGTCCCCAAAACGTCCCCTCGCACAGACAGACGTCCAGGACGGCCCGGAGATTCCCGCATCGCGGACTTCTCCCGAACAGCCGATCGGCACGGAACAAAGAATTCCAGCCAACCGCTTACTTGCGGGAACTGACGCCCCACCAGGTGCCATGTGCCGCATATCGGGCCGGACGTGACCGGATCAATCGGACAACTCATGATCTTCGTCAGGGGTGTCGGCCGAAAACGTCCGGACAGGCCTTCGAAGGCGCCCGGTGGCAGTAGTAGGCTCACGCCGTTTAAAAGACGGAACACCTACCCCCGGCAACGGGGTTGAGCTGGGGGAGGCTGGGGAGGCCATGCGCTTTCGCGGGAAGTCCATCCGCCGGAAGATCGTGGCGTTGCTCCTTGTGCCGCTCGTCTCCCTGACCGCCCTCTGGGGCTTCTCGACGGTCATCACCGGTCGTCAGGCCGTCCAACTCCTCGACGTCGCCTACGTCATCGAGAAGGTCGGCTACCCCGTCGAGGACGTCGTCCGGGTCATCCAGAAGGAACGCCGCCAGACCCTCGTCCTCATCGGCGACCCGCGTGCCTCGGCCGCCACCGCCGAGCTGACCCGCAGCCGCGGCGCCACCGACGCCGCCGTCCGGACCATCACCGAGAACGCCAAGGACCCGGAGGTGATGGACGAACTCGCCCCCGAGACCGCCCAACGCCTGCGTTCCATCCTCGAAGCCTTCCGCGGCATCGAGGCGCTGCGCCGGTCCGTCGACCGCAACAGCCTCGACACGAACCAGGCCCTGGAGCTCTACAGCCGCCTCGTCGACCCCTGCCACGAGTTCCTCATGAATCTCCACGCCCTGGAGAACGTGGAGATGGACAAGCAGGGCCGCGCCCTCGTCGGCATCACCCGGGCCCGCGAGACGCTCTCCCGCGAGGACGCCGTCGTCGCCGCCGCCCTGGCCGCCAAGGTCGTCAGCCCCCTCGACGTGCGCGGCGTGTCGGACCTCGCCGCCAACCGCGCGCTGCTCTACGAGTTCAACCTCGCCATCCTCCCGGCCGACGACCGCACCCTCTTCGAGCACTACTGGAGCGGCCCCGAGACCAAGGCCCTGCGCGACGCCGAGGAACGGTTCATCACCGACGGCGCCCGCCGCAACCCGCGCGCGTTCACCGCCGCCCAGTGGGACGAGGCCGCCGGCAAGGTCCTCGACAGACTCGCCACGATGGGCACCGAGGCCGGGGACCGCTACCAGCGGCGGGTCGAACCCGCCGCCATGACCGTCCTCGTCCAGGCCGCCGTCGCCGGCATCCTCGGCTTCATCGCCCTGCTCGTCTCCCTCGTCCTGTCCGTACGCATCGGCCGTGACCTGATCCGCGACTTGTCCCGGCTCCGCAAGGACGCCCACGAGGCCTCCGGCGTCCGCCTCCCCGGCGTCATGCGTCGGCTCGCCGCCGGCGAACACGTGGACGTGGAGACGGAAGCCCCCCGGCTGGAGTTCGAGAAGGACGAGGTCGGCCAGGTCGCCCTCGCCCTCAACAGCCTCCAGCGCGCCGCCGTGGAGGCGGCCGTCAAGCAGGCGGAACTGCGCCGGGGCGTGTCCGAGGTCTTCGTCAACCTCGCCCGCCGCAACCAGGTCCTGCTGCACCGCCAACTGACCCTCCTCGACACCATGGAACGGCGCACCGAGGACACCGAGGAACTCGCGGACCTCTTCCGCCTCGACCACATGACGACCCGCATGCGCCGCCACGCGGAGGGACTGGTGATCCTCTCCGGCGCCGCCCCCTCCCGCCAGTGGCGCAAGCCGGTCCAGCTGATGGACGTCGTACGCGCCGCCGTCGCGGAGGTCGAGGACTACGAGCGCATCGAGGTCCGACGCCTGCCGCGCATCGGCATCGAAGGCCCCGCCGTCGCCGACGTCACCCACCTCGTCGCGGAACTCCTGGAGAACGCCACCGTGTTCTCGCCGCCGCACACCGCGGTCCAGGTGCACGGCGAACGCGTCGCCAACGGCTTCACCCTGGAGATCCACGACCGCGGCCTCGGCATGAACCCGGAAGCGCTCCTCGACGCCAACCTCCGGCTCGCCGAGACCCCCGAGTTCGAACTGTCCGACACCGACCGGCTGGGCCTGTTCGTCGTCAGCCGGCTCGCCCGCCGCCACGGCATCCGGGTCGTCCTCCAACACAGCCCGTACGGAGGCACCACCGCGGTCGTCTTCCTCCCGGTGGAACTCCTCACCGAGGCCCCCGACACCAACGGCGCCGGCATCCGCCTCGACGGACTCAAGCCCGCCGCCGCCGCGAAGGTCGGCAAGGGCGCGGGCCGGCCGGGATCCACCGCCATCGAGGGGGCGCCGGCCGGCCGGCCGCTGCCCCCGGGCGTCCTGAACGGCCCGGTCGAGCTGGAGAGCCCCCTCGGTCTCCTCGGGCTGGACGGCATCGACGAACCGACCGCCCCCGACGAGGTCACCGCCGGGATCGCCGGCCTGACCGGAGTCGGCGGCCGGCCCCCGATGGCCACGCTCGACGACGAGACCCCGCCCGGCGGCATACCGCGCAGCGCCCTGCTGGGCCTGCGCCCCGCCGGCCGCCCGAACACCGACCGGCTCGCGGAGCGCGGCGCGGCCTGGAAGGGCGACCGGATCGCCGACCGCGGCACGGACCGCCACCGGGACCTCAACCGCGAACACGGCGGCGACGGCGAACGCGAGCCGTTGGCCCCGACCGGCCCCGTACGGCCCGCGCGCCCGCGCCTGGACCCCGTGTCCACGGCCCGCCCGGACGCCCCGCGCGGCTCGGGCACGGCGCCCCTGCCCCGCCGTCGTCCCGCCCCGACCCTGGTGGCGGAGCACGGCCGCCGCGTGGAACCCCGCCAGACACCCCCGCTCTCCCCGGTCGGCAAGGCCGGACCACTCCAGCACGAGACGACCCCCCGACCCGAGACCCCCCGACCCGAGGCGTCCGGATCCCCGCAGGCCTCCGGGGCCGCCCGGGTCCCCAGGCCGGCCCAGGCCCCCGCCGGCCTGCCCCGCCGGGTCCGCCAGGCGAACCTGGCGCCCCAGCTCAAGAACTCCCCGGCCGCCGCCCCGGCCGACACCGCCGCCGAACCGGTCGAGGACCGCGACGCGGAGGACGTACGCACCCGCATGTCCGCCCTCCAGCGCGGCTGGACCGCGGGACGCAATCAGCACGCATCGCAGCAGTCCGCGGCCGCGGCGGGCACCCCCGCCGCCGCGGATCCCGGATACGAGAACGAAGGGGACGGTCGATGACCGCACCGCAGACCGGCAACGACACCAGGGGCCGCGGCTCCGGCCCGCTCAACTGGCTCCTCGACGAGCTGGTCGACAAGGTCGCCAGCATCCGCAAGGCGGTGGTCCTCTCCGGTGACGGCCTGCCCACCGGCAGCTCCAAGGACCTGACGCGCGAGGACAGCGAGCACCTGGCCGCCGTGGCGTCCGGCTTCCACAGCCTGGCCAAGGGCGTCGGCCGACACTTCGACTCCGGCCGGGTCCGTCAGACCGTGGTCGAGCTCGACGAGGCCTTCCTGTTCGTCATGGCCGCGGGCGACGGCAGCTGCCTGGCGGTGCTCGCCGACGCCGAGTCCGACGTCGGCCAGGTCGCGTACGAGATGACCCTGATGGTCAAGCGCGTAGGCGACCACCTGGCGACCGCCCCGCGCACCGGGCTGCCAGCCGGAGGGTGAGTCGGACGGCATGAGCGATTCAGGTCAGGACCACCCCGCCGTCCCCGGCAGCCCCGAGACGGCGCCCGGGCCCACGCACTGGTTCGACGACGACGCGGGCCCGGTCGTCCGTCCGTACGCGATGACCCGCGGCCGGACCAGCCACTCGGGCCAACACCGCCTCGACCTGATCGCGCTCGTCGTCGCCGAATCGGCGGCCGACGATCCGGTCTGGGACGTGACCCTGTCCCCGGAACACGCCCACATCCTCGGGCTCTGCCGGGGACGCCCCCAGTCGGTGGCGGAACTCGCCGCCGAGCTGGACCTGGCGATCGGGGTCGTCCGCGTCCTGATCGGCGATCTCGTGGACGACGAACTGGTCCACGTGACCCGGCCGGTACCCCCGGCCGAACTGCCCGACGAATCCATTCTGCGTGAGGTGATCAATGGCCTTCGGGCGCTCTAGCCGCACCGGCGCGATGCATGCCGTATCGCCGGTCGAGCCGCTGACCTTGAAGATCCTGGTCGCGGGCGGCTTCGGGGTGGGCAAGACCACCCTGGTCAGTGCGGTGAGTGAGATCAGACCGCTGCGGACGGAGGAGCAACTCTCCGAACCCGGCATCGGCGTCGACGACATCGGGGGAGTGGAGGGCAAGACAACCACCACCGTGGCCATGGACTTCGGCCGCATCACGCTGCGCGAGGACCTGGTGCTCTACCTGTTCGGCACGCCCGGACAGGATCGCTTCTGGTTCCTCTGGGACGAGTTGGCCCAAGGGTCCCTGGGCGCGGTCGTCCTCGCCGACACCCGCCGGCTCGCCGACTGCTTCGCCGCCGTCGACTACTTCGAGCGGCGCGGCATTCCCTTCGTGGTCGCGGTCAACTGCTTCGACGGCGCCGACCGGCATCCGGTCGTGATCGTCCGGGACGCCCTCGACCTCGACGCCGGGGTGCCGGTGCTGTTGTGCGACGCCCGCGACCGCGAGTCCGTCAAGGACGTGCTGGTGGGGGTCGTGGAGCACGCCATGTCGCTGGCCCGGGCCCGCCGCCGGATGACGAGGGCCGGCGCCTGAACGATCGGCCCGCGATCGGACCGGGACCGCCCCGGTTCGGCCCGACGACCGGATCGGGAAGCCCCCCGCGCTCTGCCCGCGCATGGAGGCGGCCCGTACCCCCGCCGACTGGGGTACGGGCCGCAGCTCTCATGGGGGGTCACGGGATCCCGGTCGCGGCGCGGGACCGTGCAGCGAGTGTGAACCCGCCACCAGGGGTCGTCAAGCCCCCGGACCGCGGTCGTCGCCGTACTCGGATCACCGCACGACGACGACGGCCGATCCGTGCCCGAACAGCCCCTGGTTCGCGGTCATCCCGGCCCGCGCGCCCGGTACCTGTCGCTCCCCGGCCGTGCCCCGCAACTGCCAGGTCAGCTCGCACACCTGGGCTATGGCCTGCGCCGGCACCGCCTCCCCGAAGGACGCCAGGCCGCCACTGGTGTTGACCGGCACCCGGCCCCCGAGCGCGGTCGCCCCCTCCCGGACGAGCTTGGCGCCCTCGCCCTCACCGCAGAGGCCGATGTCCTCGTACCACTCCAACTCCAGTGCCGTGGACAGGTCGTACACCTCCGCGAGCGACAGGTCGTCGGGTCCCAGCCCGGCCTCCTCGTAGGCGGCCCGGGCGATGGACGCCCGGAAGGACCCGGGCGCCGGCCGCACGGCGGTCATCGAATCGGTGGCGATGTCCGGCAGGTCGAGGACGGTACGCGGATACGTGGGCGTCACCGTGGACACCGCCCGGATCCGCACCGGGTCGGTGACCCCGCGCGAGCGGGCGTAGTCCATGCTGCTCAGCACCAGGGCGGCGCCCCCGTCCGAGGTGGCGCAGATGTCCAGCAGCCGCAGCGGGTCGGCGACGATCGCGGAGGCGGCCACCTCCTCGGCGGTCACGGTCTTGCGGTAGCGGGCGTGCGGGTTGAGCGCGCCGGCCGCCGCGTTCTTCACCTTGACCCGCGCGAAGTCCTCGCCGGTGTCCCCGTACAGGGCCATCCGCCTGCGGGCGTACAGCGCGAAGTAGGCCGGGTTCGTGGCACCCAGCACCCGGAAGCGCAACCAGTCCGGATCGTCCGGCCGGTTCCCGCCGGCAGGGGCGAAGAACCCCTTGGGGGCGGCGTCCGCGCCCACCACCAGCACCACGTCGGCCAACCCGGCCAGGATCTGCGCCCGCGCCGCGCCGATGGCCTGCGCGCCGGAGGCGCAGGCCGCGTACACGCTGGTGACGCGGGCGCCCTGCCAGCCGAGCGCCTGCGCGAAGGTCGCGCCGGCCACGTAGCCGGGATAGCCGGAGCGCACGGTGTCGGCCCCGACGATCGACCGCACGTCGGTCCAGTCCAGCCGTGCGTCGGCCAGCGCCGATCGGGCGGCGATCCGGCCGTACTCGACGAACCCCCGACCCCACTTGCCCCACGGATGCATCCCGGCCCCGAGGACGGCCACGTCGGCGCTCACGCGCGCGCCTTCGCCGGCCGGAACCGCCACGTGGTCCAGACGGTCTCGGCGTCCTCGTTCAGCACCCCGCCGACCACCTCGACCTCCATCCCGACCGCCAGGTCCGCGACGCCCACCCCGGGCGCCGCCTGCCCGAGGACGACCATCCCCTCGGCCTCCAGCTCGACCGCTACCAGGGTGTACGGCTCCCAGGGCTCGGCGGGATCGGACACGTAGGGCGCGGGCGGCCGGTACCGCCCGTCCGTGTAGGACCAGACCCGCCCGCGCGGGGACAGCGGCACCTCCACGAGCTTCCCGTCACCCGGGCAGTGCGGGTTGCGGCAGCAGGAGTCCTCGCGCGGGAAGAACACGGCGGTGCAGGCGGAACACCGGGTACCGAGCAGCCGGAAGTCGCCGGCCGCCTCCGTCCCGGTGAACCATCCGCTCACGACGGGTGTGCGTGTGCGTTCCAAGGCCCCTCCCCGAATCGACTTCTGACGCATCGTCAGAAAGTCTCGCACGGGGCCGGCCCCCGGTCACCGGTTCTCGGCGAGCCACTTTCGGGCGATCTCGTCCAGCTCCGCGTCCCGCCCGGCCAGCATCATCCGGATCATCCGCGCGTCCCCGCGCAGCGACCAGCCCGGATGCCCGAAGGTGGCCGGGTTGTTCCCCTCGATGAGGAAGTGCGCCGGCCAGGCCGTCCCGTAACCGATCAGCGGCAGAGCGGCCAGGAGGCGCCGGCGGCCGCGCGCCACCCCGTACACGGACAGGGCGAGCCCGCCGAGCGTCCCCGTGAGGTGCACCCAGCGGGTCGCGGCCTTCGAGTGCATGGCGACGTAGTAGGGCCAGAACTCCTCGTACGAACCGAAAGTCATGCGGGCACCGTACTCAGGGCCGCACCGCCGCGACAGAGACCGGGAAGTCGAAGTACCGGTCGGGGAAGACCTCCGGCCGGTACGTGAAGTGCCACCACTCCTGCGGAAGGTTCACGAAACCCTGCTCGGCCAGCGCCCGCCCCAGCACCTCCCGGTTCTCCCGCGCCGCCCCGACCACCCGCGGATCATCGGTGTGGGAGAGCGGATCGAAGAAGTCGAACGGCGTCCCCATGTCCACCGGCCCCCCGCCCGGCACCCGCACCAGCGTCAGGTCCACCGTGCTCCCGCGACTGTGCCCCGACCTCGGGGCCACGTAGCCCTCCGGGATCAGCCGGGACTTGTCCACCCGCGGATAGAACTCCTCCTTCGTCGACTGGTCCCGCTCGTCCCCCGCCCACCGCACGAACCGGTCCACGGCCCGCTGCGGCCGGTAACAGTCGTACACGCGCAGCGACAGCCCCCCGCTCAACAGCCGCACCTGCGCCCGCCGCAAGGCCTCGGCGGCCGGACGGGCCAGCAGGCAGACGGGTTCCTCGTACCCCTCGACGGGCCGGCCCGTGAAGTTCCGCGCGGACGCGTACCGCACGTCCTGGCCGATCGTCGGATCCACCTCCGCCAGCGCCACGAACCCCGCCGGCGCGACCTCCCGCGCCACGAACCCCGCCGGCGCGACCTCCCGCGCCACGGACCCCGGCGGCGGGGGACCCGTCAGACCCGTCACCAGCGCACCCATCAGGGCCACAACCACGGTCGTCTTCATGCGCCTTGGCATACCATCGCCGGATGCCGGTACAGCCGAGGGACTCGCACTGCTCCACCTGCGGAGCACTGTTCGACACGACCGCCTGGCCCCGCACGTGCACCACGTGCGGCGCCACCGCCTACCGCAACCCCCTCCCGGTGGCCGTCACCCTCCTCCCCGTCGAGGACGCGCACGGCGCCGGCCTCGTCGTCATCACCCGCACCATCGAGCCGGCCCTGGGCGGTGTCGCCCTCCCCGGCGGCTTCATCGACTTCGGCGAGGACTGGCGGGAGGCGGTGGTCCGCGAACTGCGCGAGGAGACCGGCATCGAGGCCGACGCCCGCGAGGTCACCCTGGCCGACGCCAAAAGCTCCCCGGCGGGCCACCTGCTCCTCTTCGGCCTGCTGCCCCGCCGCCCGGCCGCCGACCTCCCGAGGTCCGTCGCCACCGCCGAGACCACCGGCTGGCACCTGCTGCGCGAAGCGACCGACCTGGCGTTCCCCCTGCACACCGAGGCGGCGGCCGCCTGGTTCGCGGGCTCCTACGCCTGACGCCCCGGCGACCGGCCACCAAGACCCCGCACCACGACCCCCTCCACCACCTCCCCGGCCACGTCCTCCACCACCACCGACTCCCCGACCCACCGCACGGAGTACCGCTCCACCACACCCGGCTCGAACCCCGGCCCCGGCTCCCGGATCACCACCCCGCCACCCGTGCGCCCCCGCGCCGGAGCCCACACCTCCAAGGCCACCGACCCGTCCCCGCCCCGCACCGGCACCACCGAGCCCGCCCGCGCCAGCACCGGCGTCCGACCCGGCGGAGCCTCCAACAGCACCTGCCCGGGCCCCTCGTACACGACCTCCGTCACCGTGTCGTACCAGCGCCCGCGCGGCAGCCGCACCGCCCGCCGGTCCGCCCCGCACTCCAACACCGGCGCCACCAGCAGCGCGTCCCCCAGCAGGAACGCGTCCTCGCAGTCCCGCAGCACCCGGTCCTCCGGCGCCCCCCACCACAACGGCCGCGCGTACGGAGCGCCCGTGCGCCGCGCCAGGTGGGCCAGCGTCACCAGGTAGGGCCGCAGTCGCTCCCGCTCCGCCAGCACCCCCCGGGCGTGCTCGGCCACCTCCGGCCCGAACTCCCACGGCTCCCGCCGCCCCGCCCAGATCGCCGAATGGGTCCGGAACAACGGCAGGTACGCCCCCAATTGCAACCACCGCAGGTACAGCTCGGGCGAGGGCGAACCGCCGAAACCGCCCACGTCCGGCCCCGAGTACGGCACCCCGCACAACCCGAGCCCCAACACCAGCGCCAGCGAGGCCCGCAGCCCCTCCCAACCGCTCTCCACGTCCCCGGACCACGTGCCCCCGTACCGCTGCATCCCCACCCACCCCGAACGGGAGAAGAGGAACGGCCGCTCCTCGGGCCGCAGCCGCACCAACCCCTCCCACCCGGCCCGCGCCATCCCCAGCGCGTACACGTTGTGGGCGGCCCGGTGATCCCCGCCGGCCCCCTCCAGGGAGTGCCGCGCCGACCTCGGCAGGGTCGCGTCCCCGAACGGGGCGAACGACACCGGCTCGTTCATGTCGTGCCACACCCCGGCGAAGCCCTGCTTCAGCCGCTCCTCGTACAACCCGCCCCACCAGTCGCGCACCGCCGGATCGGTGAAGTCCGGGTACACGCACTCGCCCGGCCACACCTCACCCCGGACCTCCTCGCCCGCCGCGTCCCGCACGAAGGCGCCGCGCGGCCCCACCTCCCGACCCGCGTCGTGCAGCGCGTCGCCCGCCTTCACCGCCGGGTCGACGATCGACACCAACCGCACCCCCTGGTCCGACAACTCCCGCGCCAGACCCGACAGGTCCGGGAACCGCTCCCGGTCCACCGTGAACACCCGGTGCCCGTCGTAGTGGTCGATGTCAAGGTGCACCGCCGACAGCGGCAGCCCCCGCGACACGTACCCCGCCACCACCCGCCGCACCTCCGCCGCGCTCCCGAACCCCCACCGCGCGTGCTGGTAGCCCAGCGCCCACTCCGGCGGCACCGCCGGCGACCCCGTCAGCCCCGCCCAGCCCTGCGCCACCCGGGCCGGCGTCCCCACCAACACCCAGCAGCGCAACGGCCCGCCCTCCAGCCGCAGTTCACTCGTCCCGGGTCGGTCCGCCCCCGACCCGGCCCCCTCCTGGCCCTCGCGCAGCAGCACCCGCCCGTCCCACGTGTTGTCGTGGAACGCCAGATGCGTGCCCGCGTCCGCCACCACCCACTGCACCGGCATGGTGATGTACAGCGGATCGTCACCCGGCCCGAACCCGCCCTTCGGATCGGTGTTCCACAGCCGGTACGAGCCGTCCCGCAGCCGCGGTCCGCCCGCCCGGCCCCCCAGCCCGAAGAACCGGGCATCCGCCGGCACCTCCGCCCGCACCAGCCACCGCGCCCCGCCGCCCCCCTCGCCCGGGGACCCCTCCACCGGTTCCCACCAGCGCGGCGGCAGCTCCCGCCGCAACACCGCCCCGCCCGGCGTGCGCACCTCCACCGCCCCGAGCCGGGACACCGCCACCGTCACCCGCTCCGACACCACCCGCCAGCCACCCCCGGTGTCCGGCTCCAGCACCGCCCGGGGATCGGGCTCCGGCCCGCCGCCCACCACCGCGTGCGACGGAGCCGGCTCCGCCCCGTCCCAGCCCCAGAACACCGCCCCGCCCACGGTCACCCGTACCAGCAGCTCCGAGCGCGCGAACCGCAGCACACCCCCGCCCGGCCGGGGCTCCGTACCCGTCAGCGACCCCGGCACCCGCGCCCGCTCCGCGCCCCGGCGCGGCAGCCCCACCGCGTCCGCGCGCCGGTGGCGCAACGCCGAACGCCAGGCGCGCCTCCCGCCCGCCGTACCGATCTCCATCACCGCACGCACCAGATCACGACCGTCCATGCCGCTCACCCTGCCACCGGCCCCCGACCGCGCGGGCGGCGTTCAGCCGCCGTTCACCCGCCGGCGGGGCGAGGAGGGGGAACAACGCGCCGCCCATGACGACCCTGGTGCTGATGTCGATCACATGGCATGGTCCCTGTGAGCCGCCGCGCGCGCACCGAACGCGCGACGGCACCCACGCACACGAAGCGCGAGCCACAGACTTGACCGGGAGCCGACCCATGACCTCAGCCACCCCGCCGGAACCCCTCTGGTCCCCGAGCCCCGACCGGATCGCCGCGGCCAGGATCACCGCCTTCCAGGCCTGGGCCGCCGAGCGCTTCGGAGCCCCCGCGGACGGCGGCTACCCGGCCCTGCACAGCTGGTCCGTCGACGCGCTCGACACCTTCTGGCAGGCCGTCGCCGAATGGTTCGACGTACGGTTCACCACCCCGTACACCTCCGTGCTGGCCGACCGCTCCATGCCCGGCGCCCGCTGGTTCACCGGCTCCACCCTCAACTACGCCGAGCACGCCCTGCGCGCCGGCGAGGACCCGGCCCGCGCCGACGAACCCGCCCTGATCAGCGTCGACGAGACCCACGAACCCACCCCCGTCACCTGGGCCGAGCTCCGCCGGCAGGTCGGCTCGCTCGCCGCCGAACTGCGCGCCGCGGGCGTACGCCCCGGCGACCGCGTCAGCGGCTACCTCCCCAACATCCCCGAGGCCGTCGTCGCCTTCCTCGCCACGGCCTCCGTCGGCGGGGTCTGGACCTCCTGCGCCCCCGACTTCGGCGCCCGCAGCGTCCTGGACCGCTTCCAGCAGGTCGAACCCGTCGTCCTGTTCACCGTCGACGGCTACCGCTACGGCGGCAAGGAGCACGACCGGCGCGACACCGTCGCCGAGCTGCGCGCCGAGCTCCCCTCCCTGCGCGCCGTCGTGCACATCCCGCTGCTCGGCACCCCCGCCCCCGAAGGCACCCGCGCCTGGGCCGACCTCACCGCGGCCGACACCGAGCCCGTCTTCGAGGCGGTCCCCTTCGACCACCCGCTGTGGGTCCTCTACTCCTCCGGCACGACCGGCCTGCCCAAGGCCATCGTCCAGTCCCAGGGCGGCATCCTCCTCGAGCACCTGAAGCAGATCGGCCTGCACTGCGAGCTCGGGCCCGAGGACCGGTTCTTCTGGTACACCTCCACCGGCTGGATGATGTGGAACTTCCTCGTCTCCGGCCTGCTCACCGGAACCACGGTCGTCCTCTACGACGGCAGCCCCGGTTTCCCGGACACCGGTGCCCAATGGCGGATCGCGGAGCGGACCCGGGCCACGCTGTACGGGACCTCCGCCGCGTACGTGATGGCCTGCCGCAAGGCGGACGTCCATCCCTCCCGCGACTTCGACCTCTCCTCCGTGAAGGCCGTGGCCACCACCGGCTCCCCGCTCCCGCCCGACGGCTTCCGCTGGCTGCACGACGAGGTGGCCGACGACCTCTGGATCGTCTCCGTCAGCGGCGGCACCGACGTGTGCAGCTGCTTCGCCGGCGGGGTCGCCACCCTGCCCGTCTACATCGGCGAACTCCAGGCGCCCGGCCTCGGCACCGACCTGCAGGCCTGGGACCCGGCCGGCAAGCCGGTCGTCGGCGAGGTCGGCGAGCTCGTCGTCACCAACCCGATGCCCTCCATGCCGATCCACTTCTGGAACGACCCCGACGGCAGCCGCTACCGCGAGAGCTACTTCGAGATGTTCCCCGGCGTCTGGCGCCACGGGGACTGGATCACCCTCACCGACCGCGGATCGGTGATCATCCACGGCCGTTCCGACTCCACCCTGAACCGGCAGGGCGTCCGCATGGGTTCCGCCGACATCTACGAGGCCGTCGAACGCCTTCCGGAGATCAAGGAATCCCTGGTCATCGGCCTGGAGGAACCGAACGGCGGCTACTGGATGCCGTTGTTCGTCCACCTCGCGCCCGGCGCCACCCTCGACGACGCCCTGCGGGACCGCATCAAGGCGACGATCCGCGCGGAACTCTCCCCGCGCCACGTCCCCGACGAGATCATCGAGGTCCCGGCGGTCCCGCACACCCTCACGGGCAAGCGCATCGAGGTCCCGGTCAAGCGCCTCCTCCAAGGCGCACCCATGGCCAAGGCCGTCAACATCGGCTCGGTCGACCGCCCGGAACTCCTCGACTTCTACGCGGAGCTGGCCCGCACCCGACAGTGACTGTCAGTGGTCATGGTTACGGTGAGTGAGCGAACCGTCGCATCACTCAGGGGGAGCCATGCCACCGAAGAACACCCGCTCGAACGACACACCCGGGGCCAGGCGCCGCCGCGTCCTGCGCCGCACGCTGCGTCGCGAAGTCCCCGGCACGGTCGGCCTCCTGGCCGACGCCGGGGACTTCGCGGCCATGCGCGGCTACCGCAGCTTCACCTTCGACGACCACCAGGACTACCTCCGCCACGTGGACGCCCTGCTCCGCTCCCTCGCGGCCCAGGGCATCCACACCACGGTCGCCCTCTTCGATCCCGAGGAGTACGCCGACTACTGCGCGGACCACGGCCTGGATCCGGACACCGCCGACACCCGGACCCGCTTCACCGCCGGACTCGCCGGCAGCGGCGCGGGCCTGCCATACCAGGGCCAACCCATCGACGAACTGGTCCCCCTCCTCCTCGACGAGGCCGTCCGACAGGCCACCTGGGAGTACGCCGGCACCCTCCTCGCCGAGGCCGGCACCTGCGCGGACTGCGGCGAGGACATCGGCCGGGCCTCCTTCGAACGGGCCGCCGACGCGGTGAAACGCCTGGTCGACGGAGCCGGCCCCGGCCACCACCACCTCGTGTGCAGCATTCCCACCGACACGGAGCAACTCGTCGCCGTGCTGCACGCGGACACCACTGCCGACCAGGACCGCCCACCCCGGATCGAGGGCCGCGAAGGCCTCGACTTCATGACCGTCCTGGCCGCCGGCATCGCCTTGGGCGGAGCCGGCGGCCTGGTCCTGCGCAGCACCACCGAGGAGTCCCGCGACCGCGTCCACGGCTGGCGCCTGGACCGGGGCCGGCTGGTCCCCCTCTCCGCGGCGGCCGTGTTCAACGCCTACTGCACCGACGCCGACACCGGCGACCCGGTGGCCCCCGAACCGGGCGTCGAGTACTGCCCCGGCTACGAGGTGGACGATCCCGGCCCCCACCACTGACCCGAACGAACGGGGCAACCGCCGCGTAACGACCGAGGGGCCCTCGCCACCGGCGAAGGCCCCTCCATCGAACGACGTGCCCCGACTACTCGCCGGACAGCACCGCCTGCGCGGCCGCACGGGCCTCCTCGGCGGTGTCCGTGGCACGCGCGGCCGCGGCCGCGCGCTCGCACTGCGCGAGCGTGTGCTTGGCGAGCGTCGCCCGCACATAGGGAATCGAAGCGGCACCCATGGAAAGAGAGGTGACACCCAGACCCGTCAGCACACAGGCGAGCAGCGGGTCCGAGGCGGCCTCGCCACAGACGCCACAGCTCTTGCCCTCGGCCTTGGCGGCATCGGCCGACATGGCGATCAGGTCGAGCAGCGCGGGCTGCCACGGGTCCTGCAGCCGCGACACGGCCCCGACCTGACGGTCGGCGGCGAAGGCGTACTGAGCCAGGTCGTTCGTGCCCAGCGACAGGAACTCGACCTCCTGGAGGATCGAGCGCGCCCGCAGCGCGGCGGAGGGGATCTCCACCATCGCGCCGAACTTCGCCTGCAGACCGGCCTCGCGGCACGCGTCCGCGAACGCCTTGGCGTCGATCCGGTCGGCCACCATCGGGGCCATGACCTCAAGGTAGACCGGCAGCCCGGCGGAGGCCTTCGCCAGCGCGGTGAGCTGCGTGCGCAGCACGTCCGGGTGGTCCAGCAGCGACCGCAGCCCCCGCACACCCAGCGCCGGGTTCGGCTCGTCCCCCGGAGTCAGGAAGTCCAACGGCTTGTCCGCGCCGGCGTCCAGCACACGGACGACGACCCGCCCCTCGGGGAAGGCCTCCAACACCTTGCGGTACGACTCGACCTGCTTCTCCTCGGACGGCGCCTTCTTGCTGTCGTCCAGGAACAGGAACTCGGTGCGGAACAGGCCCACACCCTCGGCGCCCGCCTCGACGGCCGCCGGCACGTCCGCCGGCCCACCGACGTTGGCCAGCAGCGGCACCTTGTGACCGTCGGAGGTGGCGCCCGGTCCGGAGGAAGCGGCGAGAGCCGCCTTGCGCTCGGCGGCCGCGGCCTCCAGCTCGGCACGCTTCTCGGCCGACGGGTCCACGAACAGGTCACCCGTGCTGCCGTCGACGGCGATCAGGGTGCCCTCGGCGATCTCACCGGCACCCGGCAGCGCCACGATCGCCGGTACGCCCAGGGCCCGCGCGAGGATGGCGCTGTGGCTGGTCGGCCCGCCCTCCTCGGTGACGAACCCGAGGACCAGCGCCGGGTCGAGCAGCGCGGTGTCGGCGGGAGCGAGGTCCCGGGCGATGAGCACGTACGGCTCGTCGCTGTCGGGCACGCCCGGCATCGGTACGCCGAGCAGGCGCGCCACGATGCGGTTGCGCACGTCGTCCAGGTCGGCCACGCGCCCGGCCATGTACTCGCCGGCCCCCGCGAGCAGGTCGCGGTAGGAGGCGAACGCGTCGTAGATACCGCGCTCGGCCGTGCTGCCGACGGCGATCCGCCGGTCGACGTCTGCCATGAGCTCGGGGTCCGTCGCGATCATCGCCTGGGCCTCCAGCACGTGCTGGGCCTCGCCGCCGGCCAACTGGCCGCGCGCGACGAGGTCGGCCGAAACAGCCTCCACGGCCTGACGGGCGCGCCCCTGTTCGCGCTCTGCCTCATCCGCGGTGATCTGCTTGGCCGGGGGTTCCAGAACCGCCGTGCCCATGTGCCGGACCTCGCCGATCGCCACACCGTGGCTCACGCCGACGCCTCGCAGCGTTGTCTCCATTTCACCCGTCTCCGATTGAGCGACGGCCCCGCCGCCGCGATGAATGTCCGACCCACGTGTGGAGGCGGACACGTCACTGCCAGCTGAAGAGAACGTCATCGGTCTTGACGTCACCGTCGTCGATGACGTCGGAGAGCGAGTCCGGCGTCGCCTCCAGTGCCACGACGGGGCAGACCGGGGACTTGCCGGCGGCCTCGACCGCGGCGGGGTTCCAGCGAATGACGGCCTGGCCGCGCGTCACGGTGTCGCCCTTGTTCACGAGCAGCTCGAAGCCTTCGCCGTTGAGCTGAACGGTGTCGATGCCGAGGTGCACCAGCACCCCGTGGCCTTCGCCGTCGACGACCACGTACGCGTGCGGGTGCAGGGAGACGACCACACCGTCTACGGGGGCCACCGCCTCCGAGGGCTCGCGCACGGGGTCAATAGCGGTGCCCGGTCCCACCATCGCGCCGGAGAACACCGGATCGGGCACTGCCGCGAGTCCGATGGCGCGCCCGGCAAGTGGGGACGTCACGCTGGTCATGGGGGGCCTCCCAGGGGTGGGGCTTCTTCTTGTCGCCGTCACAACCTGTCCTGGACGGCATACTTTGAGAAGGGTAAGTCATGAGATGTCCCGGTTCCGCATGAAGCGCACCCCTCAAACAGGGCTGCGACGTGCGGCCGCGACACCAACGTAGTGGACTAGACCATACGCCTGAATCGATTTGCCTGGGCACTGGCCGACCTGTACTGTCGTGACTCCCGCCGGGACGCACCGCGTGAACATCTCGCGAACTGCTGATGGACGGGAACCCCCTCTCCAGTATTGATCTTCATCCTCTGCCTTTCCGTGTGCCTTTTGGCAGAACGGCGAGTGGTCGGAGTGGTGAAAATCCACTGGTAGAGTCGGACTCGCCGAAAAGGGAAAACGCGAAAGCGGCCCCCTGGAAGGCAAAAGCAAAACCCGCTTCGACCGGGAATCGGACCCGAAAGAGTCTGATAGAGTCGGAAACGAAGGAAGCGCCCGGAGGGCCTGGAAACAGGAACGAAGGAAGCGTCCGTTCCTTGAGAACTCAACAGCG
>NZ_JBIWLV010000031.1:0-41436 GCF_044766345.1 Streptomyces sp. NPDC102278
GTGGAGGTGCACGGGTCGTTGGCGGCGTATGTGAACGGGACGTCGGGGGATCTCGACTGGTCGGGAGTACACGCGGGCAAGGGCCACCGGACCATCACCCTGCCCACCTACCCCTTCAACCGGCAGCGGTTCTGGATATCCGCCGGCCCGCACGACACGAAGACCCCGCACACCGAGAACGAGACGAAAAGGCACCAGAACCATGGCTAGCGAATACGGACTGAAGCGACACTTCAACGGCGAAGCGGCACGCCTGATCGGTGACAAGATCCGCACCGTCCATCCCGCGTTCGATGTGGAGGGCTACGCGGCAGAGGTCGAGGCACGCATCCCCGACAAGGAACTCAAGGACCGCGTCCTCGTCCTGGCCGAAGGTCTGCGCTCCCGCCTGCCCGCCGAGTACCCCGACGCCCTGCCGATCCTTCTGTCCGTCCTCGGCGACGAACTGGCCGAGGGCGAGGGCATGTTCAACACCAGCTGGTACCTCATGCCGGTCGCCCGCTTCGTCGAGGAGTACGGCCTGGACCACCCCGACGCGTCACTGGACGCCATCGAGGAGATCACCAAGCGGCACACGGGCGAGTACGCGATCCGCCCCTACGTCGAACAGCACTACGCGCTGACCATGGAGCGCGTCGCACGATGGGCCGAGAGCCCGAGCCACAACGTACGACGGCTGGCGACCGAGGGCGTCCGCCCCCGACTGCCCTGGGCCCGGACCCTGACCGTGTTCGTCAAGGACCCGCTGCCGGTCCTCGACATCCTCGAACCGCTGCGCAGCGACCCCTCCGAGTACGTGCGGAAGTCCGTCGCCAACCACCTCAACGACATCTCCAAGGACAGCCCCGACCTGGCGCTCGCGACCGCGCTCCGCTGGCTGGAGGAGAGCCCCACCCCCGAGACCGACTGGATCGTCAAGCACGGGCTGCGCACCCTCGTGAAGAAGGGCGATCAGCAGGCCCTCGCCATCCTCGGGGCCACCGGCGGCGAGCACGTCAAGGTGCCCCGGCTGAGGATCACCCCCGGGGCGGTGACCATCGGGGACACCCTCGTCGTCGACTTCGACATCGAGAACACCGACGACCGGCCGCACAGCATCGCCGTCGACTACGTGGTGCACCACGTGCGTAAGAACGGACGCAGCATTCCGAAGGTCTTCAAGCTGACCACCCTCGAACTCGGCGCCGGCGAACGGCGTTCCCTGGAGAAGACCCACACGATCAAGGAGATCCAGACGCGCCGGTACTACACGGGCGAGCACACGATCGACATCCAGGTGAACGGTCTCGTCCTGGCCACCGGACGATTCGACCTCCACACATGAGCGGCCTCGGAAGACTCCTCGACGTCTCCGACCCGCTCGTCTCCGACCACCGCATCGGCGGCGTCCCGGTCGTCCCCGCCGCCGCACAGATCGACGCCGTACTGTCGGCCTGCGACGCCGCGCGACCCGACTGCTGTTGGGCGTTGGAACAGGTCGTCTTCCGGACACCCCTGCTCGTGACGGAGACCGGGGCCGAGATCGAGGTCCGTACGGCGCAGGACGGCCGGTGCACCCTGCGCTCCGTACCGCGCGGGGGCGGCGTACCGGTCGAGCACAGCACCGCCCGGGCGACCGGCACCCCGCTGCCGCCGCCCCGCTACGTCGACGTGGCGGCGCTGCGGGCCGGCTGTACGAAGCAGGTGCCGTTGTCGGACGTGGCCGCGTGGCGCGACACGAGCGGGATCGCGTACGGACCGGCGTACCGGGCGATCCGGTCGGCGCACCGGGGCCCCGGCCGGATGCTGTTGATGCTCCGGGCCGCACAGGAGCCGAACGCGGCGTCGGCGCCCCCCTTCGTGCCGCCGCCACTGCTCGACGGCGTCTTCCAGGCACTCGGCATGCTCGACTCAGGTGCGGCCGGGGCGTGCCTGCCCTGGTACATCGGCCGGCTGGCGGCCCGCCGCCGGATATCCGGCACGGTGATCGCCCTCGTCGAACGGGACGAACCGGCCGACGCCGGGGCCGGTGTGGTCCGGGGACGGGCCGTGGTCTGCAACCAACAGGGGGAGGTCCTGTTGGAACTGGACCGCATCACCCTCAAGGCCGTCCGACCCACGGCGGTCGCGGCGCGGGCCATCGCCCCCACCGTCCCGGCTCGGACCGCCGTACCGGGCCGGCGTACCGGGCCGGGGCAGGCACCGCCGGCCACCGCCTCGATCGAGACCGTCGTCTGGCGGACCACGGACCCGGCACCCGCACCCGCACCGGGACCCGCACCCGCACCCGCATTGGCGACGGCGACGGCGACGGTACAGGCGCCCGCGGCGGAGGGCGCCGTACTGATCGTGTCCGCGCAGGCCATCCGTCCCCCGGCGGGCCGGCGCGTCCTGCACCTGACGCCGGCGCAGCTCTCCGCCGGGGGCCTGGACACGCTGCCGGCCGACACCGTCTTACGGGACGTGGTGTACGTGGCGCCGACCGGACTCACCGGCGAGGGGCAGGTCACGCGGGCCCTGCAGGAGGTCTTCGCGCTGGTGCGCCGGCTCGGCGCCCGTCCACCGATGCCCGCCCTGCTGATCGTCACCACCGCCGCCCACCAGGTGGCGACACAGGACGCCGTCGACCCCTTCATGACCGCCCTGTGGGGTCTCGGCCGCACGCTGCGGGTCGAGCATCCCCGCACCAGGGTTCGCCTGCTCGACCTCGACCCGGCCTTACCCGCCGGTCCGGTGGGCGGCGGCCCTGCCGCCCTGTGGGAGGCACTCGACCACGACCGACCGGAACTCGCCCGGCGCGGCGACGCCTGGTACGAACCCTCCTTGTGGCCGCACCCGGCCGCGGGCGCCACCGATGAGGCGCGCCACCGGGACGGCCGCTTCCTGATCACCGGGGGCATGGGCGGCATCGGCCTGCGCGTCGCGGAGTACCTCGCCGAAGCGGGCTGCGCCCATCTGACGCTGGTCGGGCGGAACGTGCCGGACCGGGGAGAGGCCCGGGAACGCCTCGACCGGCTGGCGCGACGCTGCGACCTGGCCGTCGTCGCGGCGGACGTCCGCACACTGCGCGCGGCACTGCCCGGCTCCGCACGCTACGACGGGGTGTTCCACGCCGCCGGAGTGCTGCGCGACGGACTGGCACGCGGCCTGACGCCGGATCAGGTCGACGCCGTGCTCGGACCCAAGATCGGCGGCGCGCACGCACTCGCCGACCTGGTGTCCGGGTACGAACAACCCGCGTTCGTCGCCCTGTTCTCCTCGGTCGCCGCGGTACGCGCGAACCTCGGCCAGAGCGCCTACGCCGCGGCCAACGCCTACCTGGACGGCTACGCCGCCCGCCAACGCGCCGAGGGCCGGCCCTGGTACAGCCTCGGCTGGGGCCTGTGGACCGTCGGCATGGGCGAGTCCATCGCCCCGAAGGCCGCCGAACACGGAGTCCCCGCCCTCACCGCGGACGACGGCATCGACCTCCTCCGTACGGCCCTGGGACAACCACCCGCGCACTACGTTCTGTCCGCCGCCGCGAAAGCGAAGGATGCAACCATGACCGCTGTCACGCCCGAAACCGGACTGTGGCCGTCTCTCAGCCGCGCGATCGGCAAAGTCCTCCTCGTGGACGGCGTGGCCGCCGAGGACGACCTGCTGGAACTGGGCCTCGACTCGATGATGGCGGTCGAGCTGGCCGCGACGCTGGCCGCCGACGGGCTCGACCTCGACCCGATGGTGTTCTTCGAGCGCACCAACGTCGGCGCACTGCTCGCCCACCTCGATTCGCTCCCGCGCGGCCTCCCCGCCCCGACCTCCGCTCCCGCCCCCACCGCCCTTCCCACCCCCGCACCCCCGCCCGCCCCCGCGCCGGTGCCCGCTCCCGCCCCGAGCCGGGAGACGTACGCGGCGGCGCCGGCGGGGGCCTCGCGCGACGCGGCACGGCAGCGGCCGGCCGCCGCGGCCCGGGACACCGGCGGATCCTTCGTCCCCGAGTGGGACCGCTTCCGGGACGTGCCGCCCGCCCCGGCCGCGGCGCCGGCCCCCGTCCCGACCACGGCTGCCGTGCCCGTCCCCGCGCCCGTTGCGGACCCCGCCCCGGCGGCCGACCGCACCCCGAGGCGGACGTTGCCCGGCCGGCTGACCGACGCCCCCCACGGCAGCTTCCTCGACCGCCGCATCGACGCCCTGTCGACGGAGGACCGACTGATCGTCGCCAAGGACGAGTACTTCTACGAGCCCGTGATCGAGGAGGCCAAGGGCTCCCGGATCAAGTTCGACGGCCGGTGGTTCCTGAACTTCGCCTCCTACAGCTACCTCGGACTCATCGGTCACGACTACATCGACGACCAGGCCCTGCGCGCCGTCGAGCGGCACGGCACCGGCGCCCACGGGGTGCGGCTGCTCGCGGGCACCCTGCACCTGCACCGGGAGCTGGAACTGTCCCTCGCCCGCTTCCTGGGCACCGAGGACGCCATCGTCTTCTCCAGCGGATACATGGCGAACGTGGCGACGGTCGGCGCCCTCGTCGGCCCCGGCGACTTCGTCATCGGCGACGTCTACAACCACGCCAGCATCCTGGACGGGTACCGGCTCTCCGGCGCGTCGGTCATCACCTACGCCCACAACGACCTCGCCGACCTGGAACGGGCCCTGCGCAAAGTGGGCGACGCGGGCCGCCTGGTCGTCACCGATGCCGTGTTCAGCATGGACGGAGACGTGGCCGACCTGCCCGGCATCGTGGAACTGTGCGAACGCCACGACGCCCCGCTGATGGTCGACGAGGCGCACAGCCTGGGCGTCCTCGGTGACACAGGCCGCGGCATCACCGAGCACTTCGGCATCGACCCGGCGCGGGTCGACGTCAAGATGGGCACCCTCTCCAAGACGGTGCCCAGCGCGGGCGGTTACGTCGCGGGGTCCAGGGACCTCGTCTTCGCTCTGAAGAACAACGCGCGGGGCTGGATGTTCTCGGCCGCCGCGACCCCCGCCCAGGTGGCGGCGGCCAAGGCCGCCGTCGAGGTGATGACGGCCGCCCCGTCCCTCACCCGGCAACTCCGGGTGAAGACCACCCGGTACCGCGAACGGTTGCGCGCCCTGGGCTTCGACACCCTGGCGAGCGAGACGCCGGTGGTGCCGATCATCTGCGCGACCGCGGACCAGGCGGGGGCGATGGCGCGGCTCTGCCAGCTCGACGGGCTCTTCGTGCAGCCGATCGTCTACCCGGCCGTGCCGCGGACGCTGCCCCGGCTGCGGACCATCGTCAACCTCAGCCACTCCGACGCCGACCTGGACGCGGCCGTCGTGACGCTGGAGAAGGCCGGCCGGGCCTGCGGCCTCGTCCACTGAGCACCGACCGGGCGGAACGCTCCACAGCACAGACCGGACACCACCGTGCGCCGATCACCGCACGGCAACCCCAGGGGGAATCGAACATGACCGATGTCGACACCACGGCGTTCTTCGGGGCGGTTCTGAAGACCATCGCCTCGACCCGCAACCACGGCAGCGACCAGAGCGCGTTCGTGTCCGGCGTGGTGGAGCCCACCGCTCGGATCCGCGCGTTCGAGAAGGAGGTCGGTGACCGACGGCTGACCTCCACCGAGGCCGGCGAGGTGCTCGGTCTGCTGGAGACGACGCTGCGCACCAAGCGCACGCCGGACGAGGAGCGCGAGTACTACCTCCAGTACATCGAGAAGGTCGCCGGGGTCACCCGGGCCTCGTTGGGCGTGTCCGGCTGGTGAGCACCTCCCGTCTCGCGTGGTACAGCCACGAGATCTGTTTCTGGCACGACCCCGGTCCCGGATCGGGGTACGTCCCGGTCGGGCCGGGCGTCGAGCCGCTGCGCCAGTTCGCGGTCGACCCCGACCTCCGGCGCGCCGAGGGCCTGGTCAAGGCGTCCGGAGTGATGGACCGGTTCACCGGCCTCACCCCGACGCCGGCCTCCGACGAGGACCTGCTGCTCGTGCACGTACCCGAGCACATCGAGCGGGTCGAGGCGGCCTCGGCGGCCGGCGCGGGCGACGCCGGCGTGTACGCCCACGTCAACTACCACAGCGCGCAGGCCGCCCGGCTCGCCGTCGGGGCCTGCGCGCAGGCCGCCACCGGAGTCATGGAGGGCCGGTTCGACCGGGCGTACTGCCTGGTTCGACCGCCCGGCCACCACGCGGAGCCGGACCGGGCCATGGCGCTGTGCCTGTACAACAACCTGGCGGTGGCCGCCCGCGCCGCGCAGCGGCACGGTGCGCGGCGCGTGCTGATCCTGGACTGGGACGTCCACCACGGCAACGGCATCCAACGGACCTTCTACGAGGACCCCGACGTGCTGTACATATCGGTGCACCAGGAGGGGCTGTTCCCCGCGGCGTCCGGTCTCGTGCTGGAGACCGGCGCGGGCGACGGGGCGGGCACCACGCTCAACGTGCCGCTGCCCGCCGGTTCGGGCCACGGCGCCTATCTCGCCGTGACGGACCGGATCGTGGAACCGGCGGCCCGCGCCTTCGGCCCCGACCTGATCCTGGTGGCGGCGGGAGTCGACGCGAGCGGCCACGATCCGATGGGCCGGATGCTGTGCACCAGCCGCACCTTCCACGCCATGACGACGGCGCTGTGCCGGCTCGCGGACGAACTGACCGGGGGCAGGATCGTCTTCGCCCACGAGGGCGGCTACTCGGCGTGGTACCAGCCGATGCTGGTACTGGGCACCGCCTGCGCGATCGCCGGCCTGCCCGCCCCCCAGGACCCGTTCCTGCACTCCCTGGAGCACCTTCCCGGCCAGCGCCTCCAGCGGCACCAGGACCGGGTGATCACCCACTTGGAGGACCACCACCCGCTGCTGGCCGGCGCGTCACCGGCGGCCGGACGATCCGCCGCCCCCGCGCGGCCCGCGGCCGTGGACGGGGGGCCGTGATGGGCGGCTGGTGGATGACGGTGGGCACCGGTGCGCGTCGGGTGGCCGGCGCCGGCCCGGAGCCCGGAGCCCGGAGCCGTCCGCGGTTTCGGATCGTGGCGCTCCCGCACGCCGGCGGCTGGCCGTCCGCGTTCCGCTCCTGGTGGCAGGTGCTGCCCGAGGACGTCGAGTGCGTCGTCGCCCAGCTGCCCGGTCGGGGCGCGCGCATCAACGAGCCGCCGCTGACCCGCGTCAAACCGCTGGTCGACGCCCTCGGGCGGGGCCTCGCGGAGCTGGAGCCCCTGCCGTACGCGGTCATCGGGCACAGCTTCGGCAGTGTGCTCGGCTACGAACTCACCCGCTTCATGGAGCAGAAGGCACTGCCCCCCACCCTGTTGGCCGTGTCGGCGCGCCAGCCGCCGTGCTTCCCCAGCGAGCCGCCGTTCGCGCACCTCCGCGGTGACGCGGAGCTGTTGGAGCACCTCACGGACATCGGTGGCATGTCCCCGGGGCTGATGGACCGCGCCGACCTGATGCGGCCGTCGCTCCGCGCGATCCGGGCCGACCTGGAGGCCATGGAGACCTACCGGCGGCCGCTGTCCGGTACCGGTGTGCCCATCCTCGCGCTCGGCGCGGTGGACGATCCGGTCGTCATCGACGACCGGATGCACCTGTGGTCGCTGGAGACCTCGGGAGCCTTCGACCGGCAGGTCTTCACCGGCGGCCACTTCTACCTCTACACACCCGCCAACGCGGCGGCGATCGCCGCCCGCCTGGTGCCCGGCTCCGACGACCCCCGGCCGGATCCGCTCCTCCCACACCCTCTCGCCCGATGACCGTGTCGGGCACCGAACAGCACCACCCCCGAAAGGAACCGCATGAGTACCACCGCCGACACCACCGAGCAGGCCGGACCCCGTGAGTGGTGGGGCCTGGCCGTACTGGCGCTGCCGACCCTGCTGCTGTCCATCGATGTGAGCGTGCTGCACCTGGCCGTACCGCACATCAGCGAGGGTCTGGACCCCTCCGCGGCCCAGATGCTGTGGATCATCGACATCTACGGGTTCCTGATCGCCGGCTTCCTGGTGACCATGGGAACCCTGGGCGACCGCATCGGCCGCCGCAAACTGCTCCTGATCGGCGCCGCCGCGTTCGGCCTCGCCTCGCTGGCCGCCGTCTTCGCCGACAGCCCGGCCATGCTGATCGCGGCGCGGGCGGCGATGGGCATCGCCGGAGCCACCCTCATGCCCTCGACCCTCGCCCTGATCATCAACATGTTCCGCGACGGGCGGCAGCGCGGCGTGGCCATCGCCGTCTGGGTCACCATGTTCTCCGTGGGCATCGCGCTCGGACCGGTGGTCGGCGGCGCCATGCTGGAGTACTTCTGGTGGGGTTCGGTCTTCCTGCTCGGCGTGCCCATCATGGGACTGCTCCTGGTGGCCGGCCCGATCCTGCTCCCGGAGTACCGGGACGAGGAGGCGGGGCGGCTCGACCTGACCAGCGTGGCGCTGTCGCTCGCCGCCATCCTCCCGGTCATCTACGGCCTGAAGGAGATCGCCAACGACGGGGCCGGCCCGATCGCGGTCCTGGCGCTCGTCGTGGGCCTGGCCGTCGGTGTGCTGTTCGTCCGCCGCCAGCGCACACTGGCGAGCCCGCTGTTGGACCTCGACCTGTTCAAGAACCGCACATTCCGCACGGCGTTGGTCACGCTGCTGCTCAGCATGCTGGTGGCCGGCGGAACATATCTGACGGTGACGCAGTACCTCCAACTCGTCGGCGGGCTGTCGCCCATGAAGGCCGGCCTGTACCTGCTGCCCGCGGCGTTCGCGTTGATCGTGACCGCCGTCGTGTCGCCGATGGCGGCGAGCAGGATCCGTCCGGCGTACGTCGTCGCCGCGGGACTGGCCGTGTCCGGCCTCGGCCACCTCATGCTGAGCCTGGCCGACAGTTCGTCGGGCATCGCGCAGGTGGTGACGGGCTTCGCGTTCGTCTACGCCGGCGGCGGCCCGCTCATCGCCCTGGGCACGGACATCGTCGTCGGATCGGCCCAGCCCGAGCAGGCCGGGTCGGCCGCGGCCATCTCGGAGACCAGTACCGAACTGGGCATGGCGCTCGGCGTGGCCCTGCTCGGCAGTCTCGGAACGGCCGTGTACCGCAGCGGGGTGGAGGTTCCCGCGGGGGCGGCGGAGGGCGCCGGTGACACGCTCGCCGGGGCGGTCGAGGCGGCGCGACCCCTGCCCTCGGAGGTGGCGTCGGCCCTGCTCGACTCGGCCCGCGCGGCGTTCACCGACGGCATGAACGTCATCGGCGGCATCGGGGTGTTCGTGGCGCTCGCCTCGGCCGTGCTGGTGGCCGCGGTCATCAAGCTTCCGGCCACGGGAGGGGACGGGGACCCCGCCGATTCCGACGGCTCGGCCGACGGCGTCGTGAACGCCGCCGCCTGACGGGCCGCCGCGCGCCCGTCCGCCGGCGTGATCGGGCCTCGGTGTGATCGGGCCTCGGCGTGGTCGGGCCTCGGCGTGCTCGGACCTCGGTGTGGGCCCCCGGCGCGCGGCGCGGGGGCCCCCCCCGCCCCCCCCCGGGGCCGGCCGGGCCGGGGCGCCCGCGGGGGGGGGGGCCGGGGGCGCGCCGGGGCGGGGCCCCGGGGCCCCGGCCGGCGGGGGGGGGGGGGCGGGGGGGTGTGGGGGGGGGGGGGGGGGGGGGCGGGGGGGGGCGGGCCCGGGGGGGGGCCCCGGGGGGGCGCGCCGGGGGCCCACACCGCTCACACCCCGGGGCCGGACCGGTCCTGGTAGCAGGCGGCGTAGGCGGCGGTGGCCTCGATGGGGGTGATGACGTCGATCAACACGCCGTCGGGAGCCGCCACGATGAAGTGCCGTTGACCGAACGCCTCGTCGCGCAGCGGCAGTTCCGGCTTCAGACCGGCTCCCGTGACGAGTCGCGCGTACTCGGCGTCCACATCGACCACCTCGAAGTTGAGCAGCAGACCCCGGGCCGGCCTGCGGAAGGCCTCCGGCACGCTCTCGTGTCCCGCGAGGACCAGGGCGAGCTCGTAGTGCGGCGGCTCGGGCTGCCGCAGGCTGACGTACCAGTCGCTCGTGTAGGTCGTCTCGAATCCGAACAGCGTGGTGTAGAACGCCACGGATTCACCGAGCCGCTCGGTGCAGAGCACGGGATAGAAGCCGGTCAGGGCGGAAGACGTCATCACAACACCGTTCTGGGGCGGGCATACGGTCATTTCCTCATAACGAGGCATGGTCCCGTGCGTCACGTACACCGGATCGAAGGCGGGCGGACATGACATCAGCGGACGGCCCGGCGGGTGAAGTCCGGGTATGGGCGATGCGGCAGGAGCCCCCGTGGCGGGAATCGCTGTCGCTGTCGCTGCTCGACGCGGGGGAGAGGGCCAAGGCGGCCTCCTTCACCCGCGACGGCGACCGGTCGATGTACCTCGCGGCGCATGCCGGGCTGCGGCTGCTGTTGGGCGACAGGCTCGGTCTCCACCCACGGGACCTGCGATTCGGCCGGGACCGGTGCGCGCACTGCGGCGGACGGCACGGCCGGCCGGTGCTCCTCGACGGCCCGGACGACCTGCACTTCTCCCTCTCCCACTGCGCGGGCCTCACGCTCGTCGGCGTGGCCGACGCTCCTGTCGGGGTCGACGCGGAGCGACTGCCCGACCGCCGGACGGTCGAGCTGTGCCTGACGCGGCTGCACCCGCGGGAGCGGGGCGAACTGCTCGAAACGCCCTGGGCGCAACGGCCCCTGCGGTTCTGTCGGTTGTGGACACGCAAGGAGGCCTACCTGAAGGCGCTGGGAACGGGGCTCGGCCGCGGGCTGGACCGCGACTACCTGGGAGACGGACGAGTGGGTCGGCCCGCGGGCTGGACCGTCGCCAACCTGTCCTGCGGCCCCCGGGACGGTATGCACGCGGCGGCCCTGGCCGTTCCCGCCGGGATGCGATGGCCCGTCGGGCTGCGCGAACTGAACTGGTCGTCGTACGGCCATGTCCCCTTCCGGGTCGCCTCGTTGGAGGAGAAGGGCCACGTTGACATTCCAACGGTATGTGATTAGGTTCAGTTCGCATACCGATGGTACGTGAGCGGAGATGGCCCCCATGCTGACCAGCTTCTGTCCGGTGATCTGCACCTCACGGCTGGCGGAATCCCGCACGTTCTACCACCGGATGTTCGGCTTCACCGCCACACATGCGACCGAGTGGTACGCCGGCCTCCGTCGGCCCGGGCGACACCACGAGCTCGCTCTCGTCGACCACGCCCATCCCGCGCTGCCCGAGGCGCTACGAACGCCGGTGCGCGCGGTGCGGATCACCCTGGAGGTGGACGGCCGGGCACAGGAGTGGGAGCGCCTCGCCTCCCTCGGGGCGGTGGGACGCCCGGATCGCGGACACCTCGTCGTCAAGGATCCCAACGGGGTCTGGATCGACGTCGTCGCACCGATCTGATCCGTCGGAGACCGCAGGGGGCCGCTCGTCGAAGGGGGGAGCCGCGCCGTGCCCGGAAGGGTCGATCCCCAGACGGCGGCCGTGATCACGCGGGCCGGCCCGCGGGTCACCTCGCGCGGAGCGCCTCCAGCATCCGCGCCAAGGCCTCTCGGGTGTCCGCGAGATCGGCGGAGCCCTCCGGCGCGGCCAGCCACAGCACCGCCTCGTTCATCGCCCCCGAGAGCAGGTGCATGAGCGGCGCGACCGGCTGCGCGGGGATGGCGCCCTCGTGGATGAGCGTGGTCAGCGCCTCGGCGAGGTGGCGGCCCGAGGTGGCCTCGTTCATGGCCCGCCACTCCCGCCAGCCCAGCACCGCCGGGCCGTCCACGAGCATGATGCGCTGGAGCGCGGGATCGGTGCAGGCGCTGAGGAACGCCTGGCAGCCGGCGGTCAGTTGGTCCCAAGCCTCCACCTGGGCGTCCGCCGTCGCCGCGATGTGCGCGGCGACCTCCTGCTGCACCTGCTCCAACACGACCCGGAACAGATCGACCTTGCTGTCGAAGTGGTGGTACAGGGCGCCCTTGGTCACCCCGGCGGCCCGGACGATCTCCGACAGACCCACGGACGCGTAACCCAAGGTCGAGAAGAGGCGTCGGCTCTCCCGCAGCAAGGTGTGCCGCGTCTGTTCCCGCTGCTGCGCCCGAACCCCGTTCGTCACCGTCACGACCCCCGTCTTCGGCTGTTTGAAGCCACGTGCACACGGTACTTGGCCGACTGCGGGCGGGCGAGGCGCTCCCGTCGTGCGCGGCGGCCCGACCGGGACCGGGAATTGACACCCCCGACGCCCGCGCATAGGTTCATCATGCTTCATGATGTGAACTATCGATGCTCTCAAGTATCCTCGTCGGCGGGGCGGCACCACCCGCACCACCGGCGGTACCAGGGAAAGGCGCGGCGCATGAATCCGGCCCAGCACGCGAAGGCCGTCGCGGCCGAGACCGCCGCGTTCGTCGCCACGGTCACGGCGGCCGACCTCTCCACCCCGGTGCCGACCTGCCCCGGCTGGACCCTCGCGGACCTCACGCGGCACGTCGGCAGCGTGCACCGCTGGTTCACCGAACTGCTTCGCCTGCGCGTCCGGCAAGCGCCGACCAGCCGTGACGTCGACCTGCGCCTGCCCGAGCACCCCGACTCCCTCCCGGACTGGCTGGCCCAGAGCGCGGCGCAAGCCGCCGAGGTGTTCGCCACCACCGACCTGGACGCGCCGATGTGGGCCTGGGGAGTCGACCAGCACGCCCGGTTCTGGGTTCGGCGCATGCTCTTCGAGACCCTCGTCCACCGGGTCGACGCCCAACTCGCACTCGGCCTCTCACCCGACGTCGACCGCGCACTGGCGGTCGACGGCATCGACGAGTTCCTCACCAACCTGCCGTTCGCCTCCCCCTTCGCCCCGCTGACGGCCCGACTGCGCGCCCCTGACCGCACCATTCGCTTCAGCTGCACCGACGGCGAAGACGGGGACGGGGACGGGGACGGTCACGGGGGCGGAGACTGGGTGGTCGGACTGCGCCCGGACGGCTTCGCCCTCGTGGTCGACCCTGCCGAGTCCCGCACGGCGGACGCCGCGGTCCGGGGAACCGCGGCGGACCTCCTGCTGCTGCTCTACGGGCGCCTGGACCGTCGAAGCGATGCTTTTCACCTGGTGGGCGACGCCGACCTGCTCGCCCACTGGTTCGACCACTCTGCCTTCTAGGCCTCCCTCGGGGCCTCTCGGGCCCTCCGGACCCGGACCTCCGCGCCGCAGGTCATCGCCTGGCCCGGCGGCGGGCGATCAGCAGACCGAGCGCGATGCCCACGAGCAACGTCACCGTCAGCACGCCCCAGAGGGGGATCGTGACCGTGGGGATCCACATCCTGACGGTGACGGACCCGGTGTTGACCGCGATGAACCAGATCGCGAGCGCTGCCAGGACGGCGCAGCCGAGGGTGCGCAACCGCAGGTCACGCCCCTTGACGGTCAGTGTCGAGGGTTCGTGTGACGTACCGGTCTTCCGCGTCATGGGGCCAGTGTCGGCCTGTACGTCCGATTGCTCGACCGGACACCCGCCGAAAGGGCGGCGCTGCCCCGTGCGGGGCGGCGCGATCATCCACCCGGCCCTATCGTGGGGACCACCGGGGGTGGCTGGTGCTGAGGCGGGCCGACATGACGGAACCGGAGATCGACTATGCGGCGGTGTTCCAGACGCTGCCCGGCATGGTGGCGCTGCTGACCCCCGACCTGAGGTTCGCGGACGCCAACGAGGAGTTCCTGCGCGGCGCGGGGCGCACCCGGGAGCAGGTGATCGGCCACCGACTGTTCGACGTGTTCCCGGAGAACCCGCAGGCCGGCGGCAGTGGCGGCCGAAACCTGAGCGCCTCGCTCCAGCGGGTCCTGACCACCGCCGAGCGCGACGCCATGGCCCTGCAACGCTATGACGTGCAGTCCTCACAGCGGCCCGGCGAGTGGGAGGAACGGTACTGGAGCCCGATCAACGCCCCGGTCCTCGGTCCCGACGGACGGGTCGTCCTGATCGTCCACCGGGTGGAGGAGGTCACCGAGCTCATCGTGGCCCGCGGCGCCCCCGACGGCAGCCGGACCCGGATCCTGGAAGCCGAGCTCTACACCCGGGCCCGGGAACTCCAAGAGGTCAACGAGCGCCTGCGCCAGGCCCACAACCGTGAACGCGAGGTCGCCCTCGCCCTGCAAGAGGCCATGCTGCCCGGCCCCGGCGACATCGGCCACCACCGCGCCGCCGTCCGCTACCGGCCGGCCGTCGGCGCGCTCAACGTCTGCGGCGACTGGTACGACCTCGTCGACCTGCCCGGCGACCGCATCGCGGTGGCCGTCGGTGATGTCGTCGGCCACGGCCTGCACGCCGCCGGCGTCATGGGCCTGCTCCGCAGCGCCCTCAGCGCGGCCTCCCTCGTCGCCGACGGCCCGGCCCAGGCCCTGGAAGTCCTCGGACTCTACGCCCGCTCCGTCACGGGCGCGGAGAACGCCACCGCCGTCGAGACCTACGTCGACTGGGACAGCCACACCCTGACCTACAGCAGCGCCGGGCACCTCCCGCCCGCCCTGCTCCACGTCCACGGCGACGTCGAGTTCCTCGACCAGGCCACCGACCCCCCGCTCGGTGCCCGCCCGGAACACGTCCCGCGTCCCCAGGCCGCCACCGGCTTCACCGAGGGCGACACCCTCGTCCTGTACACCGACGGACTCGTCGAACGCCGACGCGAGGACATCGACACCGGCCTCGACCGCCTCACCCAGGCCCTCACCCGCCACCGGGGGAGCGACCCCGAAGCCCTCGCCGACGCGATCCTCCTCGACCTCCTCCCACCGGGCGGCGCCACCGACGACACCGCCCTCCTCGTCGTCCGGCTCTGAAACGCCGCATGGGATGCGAGGCGGGCCCCGTGGGCGCCGGCCCGCGGTCGATCGATCGCCTTTCGTCGCCACGGCTGCCCGGTAGTGTGATCTGTGCAGGCCGTGAGGCCGGGTCGGACGACCGGAAGGGGGCGAGGTGCGCGCGGCGCGTACGTTGGCGACGCTGGACGAGGTCGAGCTGGGTGACCACGTCTGCTGGTTCATGCAGCCCTCCGCGACGCTGCTCACGGACGCGCGGGCCTATGTGGCCGACGGGGCCCTGTACGGGGACAAAGTCCTGGTCATCGGCCCCACCGACATGCCGCGCACCATCGAGCCGCTGCCTTCCGCCGCGGTGATCCTCGACTTCCCGACCGCGGCGGATCCCGAGTCGGTACTGGCCGCGGTCCGCCGGGAGGTCCGTACCGCCACGAGCCAGGGATTCCGCTCGGTGCGCGTCCTCACCGAGCGGGTGCCCGCGTCGGCGCCCGACGGAGCCGACGACCTGCTGGCACAGGAGCTGCGGCTCGACGAGTTCGCCGCCGAGAGCGGCGCCATCGTGGTCTGCGCCTTCAGACCGTCGTTGTGGGACGCGTCCACGTTGGAGCGGGCCGCGTCCGCGCACCCGCACGAGATGGGCACGCGCGCAGGGCGGCCGACTTTCCGGATGTTCAGCACAGGCGCCGACGGGTGGAGCGTGGACGGAGTGATCGACTCAGACTGCGCGGCGATGTTCAACGCCGCGGTGCGGGCCGCGGTGAGGAACACGCCGAAGATCAGGCTCCGCTTCGACACACTGGAGATGATCGACGCCGCCGGGATGCACGCGCTCGTCGACGCCGCCCGCCACCTTCCGGACCGCCGCATCCTCGTGGAAGGCGCCAACGAGACGGTGCGTCTGTGCTGGGAACTCGCGGGCTACGTGGCCCCCGGAGTGCCGGTGGTGATGGCCGCATGAGCACGACCCACCCCCCGAAGCCGTCCGACCACGACGGCGACCCGTTCCACCACGAGCTGTACCCCTACCGGGGTGACGCGCAGTTCCTGTCCGGGACGCTGGGCTTCATCCACGAGGCGCTGGCAGGCGGTGAGGCGGTGGTCGTCGCCGTCCCCTCCGACAAGGCGTCACTCCTGCGCGGCGAACTCGCCGACGAGCCCGCCGTCACCTTCGTCGACACCACGACGGCGGGACCGAACCCCGGCCGGCTCGTCGACGCCTGGACGGCCTGGATGCGGGAGCGGGGCGAAGGGGACCGGCCGGTGCGCGGCATCGGCGAGACCGCGTGGCGCCAGGCGCGCAACGCCGCCCACCTCTCGGAACTGCGCCACCACGAATGGCTCCTGAACCGGGCCTTCGCGCGCAGCTCCACCTGGTCGATGCTGTGCCCCTACGACGCCGCGGACGAGGACGAGGAGGCCCTGAGGTCCCTGTCCCGCTGCCACCCGCTGATCCGCCGGGACGGGCGGCACGCGCGCAACGACGGCTACCTCACCGGCGAGGAATACCCCTTCGAGGTCCTGGCCGACCCCTGCGATCCGTTCCAGGAGCTGAGCTACGCGCACGGTGACCTGGCCGCGATCCGCTCGAAGGTCTCCCAGTGCGCTTCCGACGCGGGCGTCCCGCAGGACCGGCTGCCGAAGCTCGCCGTCGCCGTCACGGAGATCGCGACGAACAGCATCCGCCACGGCGGGGGCCGCGGAACCCTGCGTACCTGGGCCCAGAACGCGACGTTCCTCTGTGAGTTCCGCGACTCCGGCTACATCCCCGACGTGATGGTCGGCCGCACCCGCCCCGAACCGGAACAGATCGGCGGCCGCGGCCTCTGGCTCGCACAGCAGCTCTGCGACCTCGTCGAGATCCGCTCCACCCGCGACCAGGGCACCACGGTCCGCCTGCACATGGACGTACCGCAGTAACGTCGCCACCGTCGTCCCGCGCCGCGGGCGCGGTCCGCGGAACGGCGGTCGACGACACGGCCTAGTCGATCGCGGGGCCCGAACCGTTCAGCCAGGCCCACTCCGACCAAGTGGCGAACCCCGTCTGCCACTTGTGGTAGACGCCGACGTGGCTGGTGGCGAACACCTCCACGCGCCCGTCGGCGTTGTTGCTCGCACCGATCTCGGTGCCGCCGCCACCGAAGGTCTCCCACTGCGAGTACGGCGCGTTCGGGCGGGTCTGCCAGGCGTGGCTCGCGGTGTCGGCGTTGATCGCGAACACCTCCACCCGGCCGTCCGCCGACCGCGAGGTGGTCAGCTCGGCCTGGGAGATCCCGCCCATGCCCGCCCACTCCGACCACGTGGTCGGACCGGTCTGCCAGCGGTGGAAGACCCCGTTGGCGTTGGAGGCGAAGACTTCGAGCCTGCCGTCCTGGTTGTGGCTGGTGGCCAGGTCGCGTCCGCCGCCGCCGAAGTTCTCCCAGGAGGACCAACCGCCGTTGACCCCGCTCTGGTAGAGGTGCTCGAAGGTCGAGTCCGAGAGCGCGAAGACCTCCAGCCGCCCGTCGGGGGCGGCTTCGACCGAGAGCCGCGAGTTGGCCGGTCCGCCGCCTGCGCCCTCCCAGCCGGCCCAACTGCCGCTGGGCGCGGTCTGCCAGCGGTGGAAGACGCCGTTGGCGTTGGACGCGAACACCTCGATGCGGCCGTCGGCGTTGTTGCCCGCGGCCAGCCGGTACCCGCCACCGCCGAAGTTCGCCCAGGTCGACCAGCCCGCGCCGGGAGCGGTCTGCCACATGTGGTCGAACGTGCTGTCCGACAGCGCGAACACTTCCAGCCGGCCGTCCGCGTTGGACGCCACGGCCAACTGCGCGTTGCGCGGTCCGCCCTCGAACCGCCACTGCGACCAATTGCCGTTCACCTCGGTCTGCCACGCGTGGTACACGCCTTCGGCGCCGGCGGCGAAGGCTTCCAACCGGCCGTCCGCGGACCGCCCGGACACCACCCGGCCCGAGGCGTAGGGGTGCTTGGGGCCGCCACCCGAACCCGACCACAGGGCGTTGGCGATGACCGTCGCGTCGTCCGCCTCGATTTCGTACAGGCCGCGCAGGTCCTCCCTCGGCTGCTGCACGTGCCAGCAGACCTCGCCGATCGCCTCGTTGTTCCACGACCCGCCCGGGTACAGCTGTTCCACCCGATCGAAGAAGGTGTTGGTGGCGTGGGCCGGATTCAGACGCTCCTCCCGACTGCCCCACCAGTCCTGCTGCTGGAACAGCCCCAGGCTGGTGTAGTCGACGGCCTGGGCGTAGTTGTTCATGCTGCTCTCCACGATGATCGTGGCGATGGCGATGGCCCCTGCCCTCTGGTTCAGCCCCCGGTCCTTCACCGCCTGCGTGACCATCCGCGCGCAGGACACCTTGTAGGCGTCCAGGTAGCCGGCCATCTTCGCGTGCAACTGCGGGTTGAGCTGATCGGCCATGTTGCCGTCTGCGGCCGACGGGCCGGCGGGATCACACGGCACGGTCGGAATGGCGAAGCCCCGCGGGCCGGCGAAGTACCGGGACACCCCGGACCGTTCACCGCCCGGACCCGGGCCCGGAACCGGAGCGGGAGCGGGTTCGGCGATGGCGGCGGAGGCGGTCATCCCGATGACCAACGCCCAGATGCCGGCCACGAAGGCCAATCTGGTGAACACGCGACGTAAACCGTTTATCGCCACTGTCGGCCCTTCTGTCGTGAAGTGAGACGTGCGGGACTCGCCCGACCCCCGGCCGTCGGTCCGTCGTCCGTTCGAGAGGAGCCGGGGCGCCGTCCGGGGTGTCAGGCACACAGGGTCCACCGGAGACCACCGGGCGTGTCACTCCGGATCGTTCCGGATGCCCTGCCGGGCGCTCCCGCCGCTACCTTGTCGACGAGCGCCACCACCCCCCGACCCACGGTCACACCGTTGCCACCTTCCAGACCGTCCGTGCGCCCGGCCCGTCCCGGTCCGCACGGCCCCGAGCGGCACGCCAGGGGATCCCGCCACATCCCGACGCCCCGTCAGGCCCACGATCAGGAGGACACATTGAACGCGCAGCACCCCACCCGCAGGAGCATCCTCAAGACCGCCGGTGGCCTCTCGGCCGCGATGGCCATGGGCGGCGCGGGGGTCCTCGCCGCCGCGTCGACCGCCGCCGCCGCCGTCGGTGACGGCCACGGCCTGCGCATCGTCGAGCGCGGCGAGGCCGACGCCCGCATGTGGTACTACCGCTTCCAAACGGGTGCGATCGGCTGGAATCCCGCCGTCAACGTGCTCCTCCCCGACGACTACCACTGGAGCGGACGCAGGTACCCCGTGCTCTACCTCTTCCACGGAGGCGGCACCGACCAGGACTTCATCACCTTCGACCGCGAGGGGATCCGCGATTGGACGGCCGGCAAGCCGCTCATCATCGTGATGCCCGACGGCGGCCACGCCGGCTGGTACTCCAACCCCGTGAACTCCAACGCCGGCCCGCGGGACTGGGAACACTTCCACATCGAGCAGTTGATCCCCTGGATCGACGCGAACTTCCGCACCTACGCCGAGTTCGACGGCCGCGCCGTGTCCGGATTCTCGATGGGGGGCTTCGGCGCCCTGAAGTACGCCGCCAAGTACTGGGGCCACTTCGCCTCGGTGAGCGCCCACTCCGGTCCGGCGAGCCTGCGCCGGGACAACGGCCTCGTGGTCCACTGGGCCAACGCCTCCTCCGCGCTCCTGGACCTGAACGGCGGCACGGTCTACGGGGCGCCGTTCTGGGACGAGGCCCGGGTGAACGCGGACAATCCGGTGCAGCGGATCGAGAGCTACCGCGGCAAGCGGGTCTTCCTGGTCGCCGGTACCAGCCCCGACCCGATCAGCTGGTTCGACACGGCCAACGAGACCCAGGTGCTCGCGGGGCAGCGGGAGTTCCGCTCCCTCCTGGGGAACGCGGGGATCCCGCACGAGTGGAACGAGCTGCCCGGCGGACACTTCATCCGCCACGACATGATGCGGCGCGACATCGACGGCGTCATCGACCGGCTGCGCAAGGCGTGACCGGGCCCCTCCACACCGCACGTCCATCTCACCGACCCCGCGACCACCAAGGGGAGGAGCGTCTCGTGTTTCCCGGACTTACCCGACGCGCACTGGGCTGTGTGCTCGCGGCGACGGCGGCCCTGCTGTCGTCGCCGATGGCCCCGACACCGGCCGCCGCGCGGCCCACCGCCGTCGCGGCCGCGTGCCCCACCGCCGGTTTCGTGTCCCAGCACTTCCACAGCGGCCACAACGGCGTCGACATCGCCAACGACGTCGGGACACCGATCCACGCCGTGGGCGACGGCGAGGTGACCATCTCCGGATACACCGGCGACTACGGTCAGTGGATCCGGGTCCTGCACCCCGACGGGCGGATCTCCGAGTACGGGCACATGTCCCGGCGCGACGTCTCCGTCGGAGACCACGTCGTGGCCGGCCAACAGATCGCCCTCATGGGCTCCGAAGGCAACTCCAGCGGCCCCCACCTCCATTTGCGGATCTGGGGCGACCAGTCCACCTCGTACGGCATCGACCCCGAGCCCTACCTCGCGGAACGGGGCGTCGTGCTGCCCTGTACCCCGGGCAGCGGTCCGCGGCCCAAGCCGTTGGTGTACCCGGCCGAGTCGGGCCGCGTGGTGTCGGCTCGGTCGGCGGACGGCCGCCTGGAGGTGTTCGCCGCCGGCGCCGACGGTGTGCACCACGCCTGGCAGCAGGAAGTGAACGGCAACTGGTCGGCCTGGGAACGGCTCGGCGGTCCGGGCAACGCCGAGTTGGCGATCGCACCCAACGCGGACGGCCGGCTGGAGATGTTCGCCCTGGGCGGCGACACCTTCCAACACCGCTGGCAGCTCTCTGCGTCCGGTGGATGGTCGAACTGGGAGACCTTCGGAGGTGGCGGGCGCGACACCGCGGCCGGCGTGAACGCCGACGGTCGCATCGAGGTCTTCGCCTCCGGTCCGGCCGGCCTCTTCCACCGGTACCAACTCGCCCCCGACGGAGGGTGGTCCGAGTGGGAACCCACCGGCGGCGGCCCCGCCGACAGCCGAGTGGAGATGGAGAAGTCACCCGACGGCCGGCTTGAGGTGTTCGCCCTGGGGCGCGACTCCTTCCAACACGCCTACCAGACGGCCCCCAACGGCGGCTGGTCGCCGTGGGACGGCTTCGGTGGCGGCGGTCACGACGTCACCGTCGATCACAACGCCGACGGCCGACTGGAGGTCTTCGCCTCCAACCCGACCGGCGTCTTCCACAAGTATCAGACCGGTGCGACGAGTTGGTCGGGCTGGGAGGCGACCGGCGGCCCCGCGGACGCGCAGCTCAGCAGCGAACGCACCCCGGACGGACGGGTGGAGGTCTTCGCCATGAACGGCAGCACGGCCATGCACATCTGGCAGACCGCCGTCAACGCCCCCTACGGCGACTGGGACGCCTTCGGCACCGGGGGCACCGAGGTCACCGCGGCCACCAACGCCGACGGGAGGATCGAGATCTTCGGCACCAGCCGCGCCGGCACCTACCACAAGTGGCAGACCGGCTTCTCCACCTGGTCCGAATGGAGTTGGCTCGCCGACACCGCCGGCCCGACCCTCTGACGGCCCCACCCGACCGCGCGGCCCCCTGGAGAGACGCATGAGTGAGATCAGCAGACGGAACCTGCTGCGGGGCGCCGCCGGTGCGGGCGCGTTCCCGTTTCTGAGCCCCGGTCGAGCCGTGGCCCGGCCCGCCGAAGTGGTGCCGCCCGCTCGGTGGGTCGGCTCGGGACCCTTCGCGTACGTCCACGATCCGTCCACCGCCCAGGGACCGCGCTACCTCAACGACCACACGCTGATCAAGGCTCGGGGGCGGTGGCACCTGTTCAGCATCGTCGGGGACAGCGCGCCGCGCGGCGAATCCCCGGACAGCACGAAGGAGACCGCCTTCGCCCACGCCTGCGCGCCGAGCCCGAACGGGCCGTGGACCACCCATCCCGTCGTCCTCACCGTCGACCCGTCCTACTTCGGCGAGGAACACCTCTGGGCGCCCCACGTCGTCGCGGCCGACGGCGGGTACCGGATGTTCTACGCCGCGGGCGGCGAGGGCGGCGCCGCGATCAACCTCGCCACGTCGAGCGACCTGTTCACCTGGACGCGCGAACCGTCCGGCCCCCTGTTCCGCGGGCTCGCGGCGCGCGACCCGATGGTGCTGCGGGTCGGCGGCGAGTGGGTCATGTACTACACGGAACTGTCGGGCGTGGGCGGCCACCACGTCGTGGCCCACCGGCGGTCCACCGATCTGCTGCACTGGAGCGAGCCGGGCGTCGCGTTCACCGACGCGACCACGGACACGACCGTCTCCATCACCGAGTCGCCGTACGTCGTCGAACGGGACGGCTGGTACTACCTGTTCATCGGCCCGCGCGGTGGCTACGAGGGCACGGACGTGCTGGCGTCCCGGGACCCGTTCCACTTCGATCTCGCCGGCTACGCGGGCCATGTGCCCGCTCACGCCGTGGAGGTGGTCGCCGACGGGGACGCGTGGTACGCCACCGCGGCGGGCTGGTTCCGCAACGGGCTGCACGTGGCACCCCTCGCCTGGCGCGACACGCCACCGCCGTGGCAGAGCGTGGACAACCCGGTGGCCGGGCTCGACGTCGGCGGCCGCCTCACGGTGTTCGCGCTCGACGCCGAGGACCACTCGATGCTGCGGCGGGTACAGGTCGACCCGGACACCGACACCTGGTCGGGGTGGGAGACCTTCGGAGGGCCGGCCGGGGCCGTCCCCACGCTCGGCCGCGACGTCGACGGCAGGCTGGAGGTGTTCTCGCTCGCCCCGGAGGGCGCCAACCTGCACCACCGGGCGCAGCGGCCGGACGGCGGCTGGTACGACTGGGAGGAGTTCGGCGGCCCGGCCGGCGCCGCGCCCGCCGTCGCCCGCGACGCCGACGGCCGGTTGGAGGTGTTCGCGCTGAGCCCCGGCGGCGCCTCCGTCGCCCGGCGACGACAGCGGTCAGCGGGTTCCCGGGCCTGGGAGCCGTGGGAGCCCGGGTTCGGCGGGGCCGCGGGCGCGCCCCCGGTGGTCGCGGCGAACGCCGACGGGCGGCTGGAGGTGTTCGCCCTCTCGCCCGGCGGCTCCGGGATCTTCCATCGATGGCAGGAGGCCCCGGGCGGCGCCTGGACCTCTCTGTGGCACCGCTTCGGCACCGCGGCCGGCGCCGCGCCGCGGGTGGCGAGGGACGGTGGCGGCCGGCTCACCGTCACGGCGATCGGACCGTCGGGCGTGGGCACCTTCAGCCGTCGGCAGTCCGTTCCGAACGGCGGCTGGGACGAGTGGCTGCCGATGTTCGGCTGGAGCGCAGCCGCCCCGGCGCTCGCCGCCCAGGCCGACGGCCGCCTCGAGGCGTTCTCGCTGACGCCCGCCGGCGCCCGACTCGACCACCGCCGGCAGACCGCCCCGGGCGGAAGTTGGGATTCCGGCGGCGAGTTCGGCGAACCCGGCATCAGGCTCGCCGGCACGCCCACGGTCGCCCTCGACTCCACCGGGCGGACGCACGTCTTCGCCGTCACCGCGGAAGGCCGGATGCGCACCCGCGTCCAGGCGCAGCCGAGCGGCGGCCGGCTGCCGTGGACGGCCTTCGGCGACCGGACGGTCGCACCCGTCGTGTCGGGCAGCCCCACCCTCCGGGCGCGCAGTGCGGATCTCGCCAAGCGAAACGGGGAAACGGGCGGTCCGGCGGCGCCGGGACCACCCCGAACACGGTGACGTTCCCCACCTCGGCCGCTTCGGAACGGGGCACGGGACCCGTTTCGAGGGCCCGAACATCGGCGATCCGTCTCGCCGCCCGCCGCGCGTGAACCGCCTCCCGGCCGCTCGTCAGAGAACCGAAAACGGCCCCAAATCACCACCCCGGACAGGGAGTCGGGGTGACCCGGGACACAGTCGGAAGCGTCCTCGCGGGGAGGGCCGAGGGGCCTCCCGGGAAGGGGGCCCCGGGAGCCTCCCGGGCAGCCGGAACGGACGAGCCACCCTCCCGCGGCGCCCGGTCGAAGTGGCCGAAGTACGCCGATGAACTCCCCGAGGAGATGAGTATTGTTCCCCTCGACGGGCCGGTACGGCGCGTGGAACGGGGGGAGCGGTGAGCGGCGTGGTCGTCCATCTGCCGCAGGGATCCGGCGGCGCCGACGGCGGCGAACCGTACGGTGACGCGGTGACGTTGCGGCTCGGACCGGGCGAGGTCGCCCGCTTCGGACGGGGCTCCGCGTCGATCCCCGTCGAACTCCGCCTCGCCGACGCGGCGATCTCCCGGCTCGCCGGGGAGATCCGCGTGACCGACGACCACTGGCAGCTGACGAACCACAGCGCAACCCACAGCTACCTGGTGGAGAATCCCGAGGGCGCCGGGGAGTACCTGAGGGTTCCGCCGCGAAGGGTCGGGGCGCCCATCCCGTTCGAGTTCTCGCGCGTGGTGCTGCCCAGCCGCGGCGACGTCAGTGTCTCCTTCCAGGTGTTCGCGCCCGACCACGTCTACCTGGACCCGGAGGCCATGGGCGCCCCCTGGGGCCGCCTGACGGTCACCGCGTACTCCCTCGACGAGACGGCCACGTACTTCCTCGTCCTCGTCGCGCTCTGCGAACCGCGCCTGCGCGACCAGTCCCGCGTGGCGGTCCCCACGACCCCCCAGATCGTCGAGCGGCTCCGGGGGCACGCCGGCTGCGGCACGCTGACCGCGCGTGCGGTGAGCTCGCACATCGACTACCTCGCCGAGGAGAAGCTGCGCATCGGCGCCGCCGACCTGCGCGAACCCGGCAAGGGCGACCGCCGCAACGGCAAGCGCGAGGAGATCGTCGGGCTCGCACTGCGGTTCGGGCTCGTACGGGAGGAGCACCTCACGCTGCTGCCGCCCCTGACGGGCCCCGGCGGGCGGGAGCGGCAGAGCGCGCGATGACGCCGCCGCAGGGCCTGCGCGACAGCACGCAATGCGATCGGGGAGACCTGCTGCCGCCCGGCTACCGGGTACGGGACTGGACGGTCACGGGCGTGATCGGCGCCGGAGGCTGGTCCACGGTCTACGCGGCGCGGCCGGCCGACGGCTCCCCGGGTCGGACCGACGGTTCCCCCGCGCCCCGGCCGGCGGGGAGCACCGACGTCGCCCTCAAGATCATGCCGACCGCGGGGTACGCGCCGCGCCAGACCCGCAGGATCGTGGAGTCCGCCCGCCGCGAGGTCGAACTCGGGCGCAGGGCCGGGCATCCCCGGCTGATCGGCCTCCTGGACTCCTTCGTCCTCGCGGCACCGGACCGCCCCGCCCTGGACGGCGCGATCGTGCTGGTCATGGAACGGGCCGCGGGCAGCCTGCGCGAACTCCTCGACGCGGGGGTGGCCGAGGCCGACCGGGCCCGGCTGATCGCCGGGATCTGCGAGGGACTCGCCCATCTCCACCGGTCGGGCTGGGTCCACGCCGACCTCAAGCCCGAGAACGTCCTGCTGGGCGCCGACCGCTCCGTGAGGCTCTCGGACTTCGGGCTCGCCACCGAGATGACGGGAACGCACGGCTACGCGCCACCCCTGGGCACCCTGGACTACCTCCCGCCCGAGCGATGGCGGGCGCCACTGGGGGAACTCGGCGTGCAGGTCCGACCGAGCGCCGACATCTGGGCCCTGGGCATCGTCATCCACGAGGTGTTCGCGTCCGGCGCCTCCCCGTTCCCCGGCGCCACACCCCTGGCGCGGGGCGCCGCCGTGCAGGAGTACGGCGGAGGGCGCGCACCGCTGCGCATGGACCACGCGGTGCCGCCGTTCTGGCGCGCGC
The DNA here is from genome assembly GCF_044766345.1 of Streptomyces sp. NPDC102278. NCBI lineage: Bacteria > Bacillati > Actinomycetota > Actinomycetes > Kitasatosporales > Streptomycetaceae > Streptomyces > Streptomyces sp. NPDC102278. Next base: position 25,461 of record NZ_JBIWLV010000031.1, read on the forward strand.
TGGCCGCCGACTGCCTCGCCCCGACCCACGCGGCCCGCGCCCCGCACACCGCCGAGAGCCTGCTCGCCCGTATCGCCGCCGAACAGGGGACGCGCGGGACGTGGACGGGGCGGCTGCGGGGCCGGGCCCGCACGGCCGTCCTCGCCACCGCCCTCTGCGGGATCGCCGGCGCGACCCTGTGCTCGGACGCGGCGCGGGCGCTCTCGTTCGCGCCGCCCGGCCGAGCGGGGGCCGCGGTCGGCGCGATCCGGGTGTTCAACGCGGAGCAGGGGTGCCGGGAACGGGTCGACCGGGACCCGCAGTGCAGCCTGGGCCTGGCGGTCGATCCGCTGCGGCAGTACACCGCGGACAACGTCGTGCCGTCCCGGGTGTGGCACGGCGACGTCCTCGCCGCCGACTGCCAGTTGTCCCAGGGGGCGTCCGTCATCGACGAGGCGAACCAGCGGTCCACCCGCTGGTTCCACGTCCGGCTACCGCGCGGCTCCACGCCCCCCACGGCCTGGCTCCCCGCCGTGCGCACCCAGGACCGGCCGACGCTGCCGGGGTGCCCGCATCCGGTGACGGGGCGCTGACGGGGAGCCCGGGCGGGAGTCGCGCCGGTCCTCGTACGGCAGGGCAGGAACGTTTCCGCTCGGTGGCGGCCTCACGGGGGACGCCGGAGCGTCCGTTCGGGTGGCGTCATTCTTTCGCCGACCGCAAGTGCCGCTGGAAGCGCGCCGGCCTGTGCTGTGCTGTGGCCACGGCCCGAAGACGGTCGTACGCGGGCCCGCCCGCTGTTCGTGGCAGGTCCGCCCCAACAGCGAAGGAGGACTGATGTCGCGCAACCGGAAGAACCTCCGACACCGGAGCACGGTTGACCAACTGCTGGCCTCGGTGGTCGTGTTGACCGCCGCTTTCCTGGACGTCTCCGGGGCTCATGCCGCTGCGGTCCACTCCAAACCGAAGGCCGACTGGGACGCCATCGCCCGGTGTGAATCCGGCGGCAACTGGCGGACGAACACCGGCAACGGCCATTACGGCGGATTGCAGTTCACCCAGTCGAGCTGGAACGCGGCAGGAGGCCGCAGATACGCACCGCGCGCCGATCTCGCCACGAAGGCCGAGCAGATCGCCACGGCGAGGAGGCTCGCCAAGATCCAGGGCATGGGGGCCTGGACCTGCGCACGCCGCCACTGAAGATCCCTCCCCGACAGGGCGGCGGGGCCGCCCTGTCGGGGAGGGATCGGCCGGACGGGCTTGTGTCCGAAGGCGATTGACGACTGCGGATCTCTACTGCCGCGAGAGCACGCGCAGTTCGACCGCATCCCTGTCCGCCGCCGGGAACGGTGGCCGGGGCCGGTCGGTCAGTCGGCGGCCGTGGTCGGCCGTCCCAAGTGGCGTGCCGTGGGCGCCAATGCCGCCGCGGCGGGCACGAGGAAGCAAGCCGCGGCGCAGACGGCGAGGACGGGTGTGACCCCGAAGGCGTCGATGGCCGGGGCGATCAGGGCGAGGCCGACGGGGGCCAGGCCGTAGGAGACGAGGAAGTCCAGGGAGGAGACGCGGGCCAGTTTGGCCGGGGCGACCTCGCGCTGGGCGGCCGTGAACCAGGGCACGTTGAACAGTTCGATCCCGATGCCGGCCACCACGTAGGCGGCGATGACCACCAGCGGGTGCACCGGCAGCATGAGGCTCAGCGGCGCGAAGCCGTAGGCGGCCAGTCCGGCGAAGGCCATCCAGCCCGGGGAACCGGGCTGTCGGCGTGTGGTGAGCAGGGCGCCGCCGAGCGCGCCGACCGTGTAGGCGGTCATGGCCGCGGCGAGGACCCATTCGGTGCCGTAGCGGTCACGGCTGATCAGCGGCAGGGCGACACTGGTGGCGGAGTAGCCCAGCGCGACGACGGCGGTCAGGGCGCCGAGCCCGGCGAGGAACCAGGGGTGGCGTCGGGCCTCGCGTATGCCGTCGATGAACTCGGCGCGGAAGGACGCGCGCGGCGTCCTGTCGGCGGACGGGTCCGCGGCGGCCCCCCGGCCCGGCACGAAGGCGGCCACCAGCCAGAGCAGGCCGATCCCCAGCAGCAGCGTCCGCACGTCGACGAAGGCCGCGACCAGCGCGGTCAGGGCGGGACCGGCCAGCGTGGAGGTCCGTACCGAGAGGGACATCGCGGCGTTCGCCGACTGTCGGCGATCCGTGTCGACGACCTCGGCCGTGAGGGCCTGGAAGGCGGGACGGCAAGCCCCCTGCCCGGCTCCCGCGAGGGCGGCGGCCACGGTCATCAGTACGAGGGAGCGGCCGAGGCCCGCGGCGAGGAGCGGGGCCGCGACCGCTGCCGCGAGCGCCGACCAGAGCACGACCGCCCGGCGTGAGTGGCGGTCGGCCAGTACCCCTCCGACGGCGACGGCGACCAGGAATCCGGCGGTGCGCGCGGCGAGGACCAGACCGAGGCCGGCCGCGCCGAGGTCGCGGTGCAGGACCGCCAGACCCAGTACGAAGGGCAGTGCCCAGGTGGCGAGTCCGGACGCGGTGGTCCCCACCCACAGGCGGAGGAAGGCGGGATCGCGCAACACGGAACGCGGGGGTGGCGGGGTGGGCCTGGGCGTCAGGGGGACGGGCGTGGTCGTCACGGTGTGGTGCTCCTCATCGGTCGACAGGGGCCGGATCGCTCCTCACGAAGGGCGCCCCGGGATTTTAATGAAAACGATAACCATTACGATACGCTTCGAGCGAGGTGCTTCGCCCCGTGCGGACCACAGCGCCGCACGACGGGCGGCCACGCCCTCTTCCCGATCGGAGACCCCATGCGTCAACGCCACCGCGCCCTCGTGACCGCGGCCACCCTCACCCTCGTTCTGGCGACCGGCGGTTGCTCGGCCGCCGGTGACGACCCCGCGAGCGCCGGTGACGGCCCCGCACCCCCCGGAGGGGGGCACGGGGCCGTCGCCCGCGGAACGAGCATCACCAGCTGCGGGCGCGAACTCGACTTCGGCGAGCCCCCGAAGCGCGCCGTCACCCTGGACCAGACCTCGACGGAGACCCTGCTGGAACTCGGGCTCCAGACCGGATGGCAGGGACGGCCAACCTGAAGACGAAGATCCCCGATCAGTACCGGAAGGCGTACGCCGACGTCCCGGTCATCGCACCCAAGATCGCCACCGGCGAGCAACTGCGCTCCGCCACACCGGACTTCGTCCTGGCCGGATCCGCCGACCTGTACACCGGCGACCGGGCGGGAACCCGCGAGGAGTTGGACGCCCTGAAGGTGCCCACCTTCGTCAGCGCCGTGGACTGCCCGCAGTCGCACGAGGCGGGGGAGTCCCCCTTCGAACTGCTCTTCTCCGACTACGAACGGCTGGGCAAGGTCTTCGGTGTCGAGGAACAGGCGGCGAAGCTCGCGCAGCGGCAACGCGCCGCCGTCGCGAAGGCCGGCGAGAACGCCTCCGCCGCCGCCCGCGACGGCAAGGCACCCTCCGTCGTCTACCTCTACTCGGTCTTCAACGGCATGCCGTACGTCGCCGGGAAGACCGGCCTGCCCGGCGAGATGAGCCGGATCGTCGGCGCCAGGAACGCCTTCGACGACGTGAACGAGGACTGGCCGGAGGTGTCCTGGGAGGAAGTCGCCGAGCGCGCACCGGACTTCATCGTCATCGGTGACCTGTCCGAGCGCGGGCGCCCCGGGGACAGCGCCGCCGAGAAGCGCGCCGCGATGGCGGCCGACCCGCTGGTGTCGAAGCTGCCGGCGGTACGCGACAACAAGATCATCGTAGTGCCGGGGATCGAGCTGGACCCCTCCGTGCGCTCCGTGCACGCGCTCGGACTGCTGGCCCAGGGCATGAAGGACCTCGGACATGTCCACTGACCTCGCCGGCCGGCCGGGACCGACGGACCTGCTGCACCCGGCGGCCCGCGGGTCACGGTCCACGGGATCCACCACCGGGACGACGCCGCCGGGAGCGGCGGCGGGAACGTCGGGCCTCCCGGTTCCGCCGGGCCGGACCGCGCCGGCCCGGGCGTGGCCGGTGCCCGCCGCCCTCCTCGTACTGGCCGCCTCCGTGGCCGTCGGCCTGCGCGTCGGCACCGCCCCCGTGGGGTGGACCGACCTCGCCCGCGTCCTCGGCGCCCACCTCGGCCTGGGCGGCGAGCCGCTGCCACCACTGACGGACTCGCTCGTCTGGGACCTGCGGCTGCCGCGGGTCCTGATGGCCGCCCTGGTCGGCGCCTCCCTCGCCGTCTGCGGCACCGTGCTCCAGGCCGTCACCCGCAACGCGCTCGCCGACCCGTACCTGCTCGGCGTGTCCTCCGGCGCGTCCACCGGCGCCGTCGTCGTGGTCGTCCTGCCCCTGGCAGGGGCAGGCGCCAGTGCCCTCGGCCTCACCGGAGGCGCCCTCGCCGGGGCGCTCCTGTCCTTCGCCCTGCTGATGGCGCTGCTGCGTCGGACGGGGCTGGACTCGGGCCGCATCGCCTTGACGGGCGTGGTCGTCGGACAGCTCTTCACCGCGCTGACCTCGCTCGTCCTGATGTCCTCGGCGGACGCCGACACCACGCGCGCCATCACCCACTGGCTGTTGGGGTCGATGGCCCCCGCCCGCTGGGACGCCGTCGTGGTCTGCGCGATCGTCACACCGCTGGGACTGATCACCGCCTGGCTGTGCGCGAACGCCCTCGACGCCCTCGCCTTCGGCGCGGACACCGCCGCGTCCCTGGGGATCGGCGTACCCCGCACCCGCGCGCTGCTGCTCGTGGTGACGGCCGTACTGACCTCGGTCGCGGTGGCCACCGTCGGCGCCATCGGCTTCGTGGGGCTGATCGTTCCCCACGGGGCACGGTTCCTCGTCGGGCCGTCGCACCGGGTGCTGCTTCCCTGCGCGGCGCTCGCCGGCGCGGTGTTCCTGGTGTGGACCGACGCGTTGGCGCGGGTCGCCTTCGCCCCCCGGGAGGTCCCGGTGGGCGTGATCACCGCACTGATCGGCGTACCACTGTTCCTCGTGGTCCTGCGCAGGAGGGGTGACCTGTGAGGATCACCGCGGAGGGCCTGGGCTGGTCGGCGGCGGGCACCCCCGTCGTACGCGGCGTGGACCTGGACGTGGCCGCCGGCGAGACGGTCGCACTGATCGGCCCCAACGGCTGCGGCAAGTCCTCCCTGTTGCGCCTCCTGGCCGGGCTGCGCGCGCCCGACGCCGGCGCGGTCCGCTACGACGGCCTGCCCGTGCGGGACTGGAGCGCCCGCAGGATCGCGCGCCGGGTGGCCTTCGTCGAGCAGGACTGCGGCCTCGACACCGACCCGCGCGTCGCCGACGTCGTGGGGCTGGGGCGGACTCCCTTCCGCGACCGCTGGCGCGGGCCGAGCGACACCGACCGGGCGATCGTCGACGCCGCACTGGACCGCGTCGGGCTGGACGCGCTCGCCGAGCGCTCCTGGAAGTCCCTGTCCGGCGGCGAACGACAGCGCGCCCACATCGCCCGCGCGCTCGCCCAGCAGCCGTACGCGCTGCTCATGGACGAGCCCACCAACCACCTCGACGTGAAACACCGGTTGGAACTGATGGAGTTGCTGTCCCGCACCGACCAGACCGTCCTGCTCGCCCTGCACGACCTCTCGCTGGCCGCCCGGTACTGCGACCGCCTGCTGCTCATGCGCGCCGGGCGGCTGGTCGCCTCCGGCAGCCCCGCCGAGGTGCTCACCCCCGCGCACCTGGCCGAGACCTTCGAGGTCGACGCCGAGCTGAGCACCGACCGCCCGGGCCACCCCACGCTCGTCTACCACGGCCCCCTCCGCGCCCCCACACCCCGAACCGCCCCCGCTTCCCGAACCGCACCCGCACCCCGACCGACCTCCACAACCCGCACCAGCCCGCGACAAGGAACCCCATGACCACCTCGGTGACCACCTCGACGACCACCTCGACGACCACCGCGTCCGCGCCGTCCGTCCACGCCCTCGTGGAGGCCGTGCTCAACGGCGAACACGGCCCGCTTCCCTCCGACCTCGTGGCGACCAGCGTCTTCTGGATCCATCACGGCACCCGGTTGGCCGGCGGCCCCACCACCTACCTCAACCAGTACGTCCTGGTGCGCCTCGGCGGGTCCTTCGGCGCCTGCGCCTTCGAGGCCGGCGAGATCGACCCGTCGGTCTGCCGCGACGCCTCGGGCGCCGCGCTCGACGTCCTGCTGCGCGAGGCGCCGCGCCCGCTGCGGATCGCCGCCCTCGACGCCTACCTCGCCGAGCGGCATCCGCACCACGAGGCGGCGGCCGCGGGCGACTCCGGGGCGGGCGGCCGAGGGAGCGCGAGCGCCGAACGGGTCGTCCTGCCCGCCGGCGCCCCCGAGGTCCGCGCGCGGGCCCGCGACGCGGCGATCGCCGGACTGCTCGACATCGAGGAGGGCGCCGAGGTCGGCCTCATCGGCGTGGTCGACCCGCTGGTGGCGGCGATCCGCGAACGCGGCGGCCACCCGCTGCCGTGCGACCTCAACCTCGAGACCACCCGGTGGGGCGATGCCGTCACCGCCGACATGCACGAGGTGCTCGACCGCGCCGACGCCGTCGTCGCCACCGGAATGACCCTGGGCAACGGCTCGTTCGACACCATCCTGGAGCGTTGCCGCTCCCGGGGCGTCCCGCTGGTGGTGTACGCGCAGAGCGGCAGCGCGGTGGCCCGCGCCTTCCTGGGCTCCGGGGTCACCGCGCTGTCCGCGGAACCCTTCCCCTTCTCCCAGTTCAGCGCCGACCCCACCGCCCTGTACCGCTACCGCGCCGTGGTCGGGGCATGACCCCGGCGGTCCGCCCCGGCACGCCCGGCGCCCAGTGGCGTCCCGGCCCCGGCCGTACCGGCACCGGGCGCGCACCCGGCCACCACGGCGAGATCCTCCAAGGCGTCTTCCTCGACGACGCCGGGCGCCGCTGCGCCGGCCTGGTCACCCTGCCCCTGCCGGGTCCGGGCAGCCGGGCCGAGTTCACCCGCCGCCCGGGTACGCCGCCGCGGCAGCTCACCGTGTACCCGGCCGACCGCACGAAGGCGGCCCGCGCGGCGGCCCTCACCGTGGCCGAGTGTGCGCCGGGGCACCGGGAGCCGCCCTGCGGCGGGGAGTTGCGGATCGCCGGCGACATCCCGGTCGGGCTCGGCATGGGCAGTTCCACCAGCGACGTCATCGCCGTGGTGCGGGCGGTCGCGGACTCCTACGGAACGCGCCTGCCACCCGAGGTGATCGCCCGGCTCGCCGTCCGGGCGGAACTGGCCTGCGATCCGCTGATGCTCGACGACCGCCCCGTGCTCTTCGCCCAGCGCGAGGGCCGGGTGCTGGAAGTCCTCGGCCGCGCCCTGCCACCCCTGGTCGTCGTGGGCTGCTCCCTGGGCGCGGGCGCACCCGTGGACACGCTCTCCCTGCCGGTCCGCACGCACGACGACGGCGCGGTGCGCGCCTACGAACGGCTGCGCGTCCTGCTGCGGCAGGCCGTGGTCACGGGCGACGTCGCCCTCCTCGGCGAGGTCGCGACCGCCAGCGCCCGACGCGGGCAGGAACTCCTGCGCCACCCGGAGTTCGAGAGCCTCACCGACGTCGCCTCGCGCTTCGGGGCGGCCGGCGTCCAGATCGCGCACAGCGGCGCCGTCGCCGGTCTGCTCTTCGACCCGGCCACCCCCGGCCTCCGGCGCCGGATCCGGGGCTGCGTAAGGGCGTTGGAGCACCGTTCGATTCCGGCCACCCGCGTCTTCTCCACCCCCGCCGGCAGCCACCCGACCAAGGAGTTCCGCAGTGGACCAGCACATCGCCGAGTCGATCGGCCGACCCGACCTGATACGCCTCGACGACCGGCTCCTGTGTCTGCGCTTTGAGACCATGAAGGTCGTCTCGGCCCTCGCCGCGGTACGCCATCTGCTCGACACCGGTGCGGTGCGACGGGGGGACACCCTGGTGGACAGCTCCAGCGGCATCTACGCCCACGCCCTCGCACTGGCCTGCCACCGCCACGGGATGCGCTGCCACATCGTCGGTTCGGCGACCGTCGACCACACGCTGAGCACGCAGCTCGCGGTCCTCGGGGCGACGCTGGAGCGGATGGAGCCCTGCGACGACCTCAAACTGGACCAGAAGCGCCGGGTCGAGCGCATTCACGAGATCCTCGCGGAACACCCCGAGTACCACTGGATGCGGCAGTACCACGACGACATCCACTACCTGGGCTACCGCGCCGTGGCGGCCCTGATCCGGGAAGCCATCGGCACGGACGAGCTGACCGTCGTCGGAGGCGTCGGATCCGGTGCCTCCACCGGGGCTCTGGCCCGTTACCTGCGCGAGGACTCGCCCGGCGTCGAACTCGTCGGGGTCCAACCCTTCGGCAGCGTCACCTTCGGCGCCGGACACGTGAGCGACCCCGAGATCATCATCGCGGGGATCGGCAGCTCCATCCCCTTCGGGAACGTCGACCACGCCTCCTACGACACGCTGCACTGGCTCTCCTTCGACGCCGCCCTGGCCGGAAGCGTCGACCTGCTGCGGCGGCACGCGGTCTTCGCCGGGCTGTCCTCCGGAGCGGGCTACCTGGCCGCCCGCTGGGAACGGACACGGTCCCCGCGGCGTACGGTCCTCTTCATCGCGGCCGACACCGGCCACCGGTACGTGGACTCGGTGTACGCCCGCCACCGGGAGGCCGTCGCGATCGACTCGCTGGCTCCCCGACCGGTCGCGACGCGGGCCGACCTCGCACTTCCCTGGTGCCGGATGGACTGGAGGCGCGCTCCGGGGGACCCGATGGCGAGCAGCCTCCCCGGGCGGGGGTGAGCGGGACGGCGGCCGGCCGGCGCCGGGCCGGGGGAGAGGGGCGGAGCGTCGGCACTTTCGGGCGACAGCGATGACGTCGCTACCAGGACATTCCGGATGAACGGCATAGGGTGGCAGCCACTCGTCGAGACGGAAGAACGGACGTTCATGGCCTACGAACGACGGGAACGCGCCGACCTCGGCACCCTCCCGGGTCCCGCCACCACCGCCACCTCCACCCACGACGTGGGCCTCCTGGTCCTGCGGCTCACCGTCGGTCTCGCCATGGCCGGCCACGGCACGCAGAAACTCTTCGGTTGGTGGGGCGGCCCCGGTCTCACCGCCACCGGCAAGGGCTTCACGATGAGCGGATATCCCGCCGGCGAGGCCATGGCCGTCATCGCGGGCCTCTCCGAGACCCTGGGCGGCCTCGGCCTCGCCCTCGGACTGCTCACCCCGCTCGCCGGCGCGGTCCTGATCGGCACCTTCGTCAACATCCTCGCCGTACGCGGGGTGAACAGCTTCTTCGCCCCCCGGGGCGTGGAACTCGAACTGGCCCTGCTGGCCGGGATCGTCGCGATCACCCTCACCGGGCCGGGCCGCTTCTCCGTCGACCGCTTCCTTCCCGTGCTGCAGGAGTCCCGGCCCCGGTACTCCCTGTTGGCACTGCTGCTGGGACTCGTCGTGGGGTTCGTCGTCCTGCTCGTACGGGACTGACGCCGATCCGGGCCCGGGCGCGGGCCGGGGCGATCGGTCGCGCCGCGTCACACCGGCGTCGGCCGGGGGCCCGGCGTCCTCCGGCAGGAGCAGCCGCAGATCGTCCAGCCCCGGCGCCGTGAACGCGCCGAGACGGTGGGCCTGTCGGGTCGTCATCTCCTCCACCGTGTAGTCCTCGAACTCGACCGTGCGGGTGAAGCGCGAGGCCAGACCGGGGTCGGAGGCCAGGACCCCGCGTCAGGTCGCTCTTCGACGGCTTGCGGTACGCCTGCGCCGGTACGTGAAGGTGCGCCACCCGCGGGGGACAATCCGAACCCGGTCCGGCCTCCTGAGGTCACAGGCCCGTCACGAGGCCCTCGCCCCCGTCCTCCGGCGGCCACGATGTCCTGATGCGCACTCATCACAGCATCCCCCTGGTCGCCGTGGCCGCCGGGTTCCTCGCCCTCACCGCCTGCGCCGCCCCGCAGACCGAGGGCCCCGCGAGCAAGGATCCGAAACCCGCCGCCTCGGCGCCCACCACCTCGACAGCGCCCGCCGCGCCCACCGCGCCCTCGGCCAAGAGCAGGAAGGCCACCCTGCCGAACATGATCGGCAAGGGTCTTCAGAGCGCCCAGGACGAAGCCCAGGCGGCCGGGTTTCCCCTCCTGAAGTCCCACGACAGCCTCGGCCGTGACCGCAACCAAGTGCTCGACCGGGCCTGGAAGGTCTGTACGCAGACCCCCGCCGCGGGCAGCGCCGTCGACACCGCCACCACCATCGACTTCGGCACCATCAAACTCGAAGAGACCTGCCCCGACGGCGAGATCACCGCACCGAAGCCGGCCGGTGACACCATGCCCGACTTCGTCGGTCAGGGGATGAAGGCCGTCCGCGGCGCGCTGCCCTCCAACGCGAGCATCACCGTCAAGGACGCCACCGCCCAAGGGCGCATGGTCCTACAGGAATCGAACTGGAAGGTCTGCACGCAGACCCCGAAGGCCGGAGCCGCGCTGTCCGGTGCCCCCGTCGCCTTCACGGTGGTCAAGACCGGGGAGTCGTGCCCCTGACCGGCCCCTGCCGGCGCCCGCCGGGGTCCCCGGCGGGACCCCCGGCGGGAACGCGTCCACTCGCCCCGGGGGCCCCGGCCGAGCAGCCACCGGCACCGATCAGCCGCCGCGCGGTCACCCGTGTGCCGGATCGCGGTGCTGCCGAGACGACGCCGGGGTCGTTCTCCGCCGGCGCGGCACGCGGGGCCGGTGGCCGCCCCTGGGGCCGATCGGGCCCCTTCAGGTGCTGAGGTGGCTGTTTCCGTCGTACCGGCCGTCGACGGTGTCGTCGTTGAACCAGTAGTCGCCGGCGGCCAGGTAGCGGAAGGAGTGGTCGGCCTTCGTGGGCAGGGCGACCGTGACGGCGCGGGTTCCGTCGGGGCGCGGCCGGAGCTCGTGGGTGCCGGGAGTCCAGGCGTTGAAGTCGCCCACGACACTGACCGGGCCGGGCGGGGTCTCGGCGGGCAGGACGAAGGTGATCTCGGTGCGGTCCTTGCGGCGCTTGCGTTCGAGCACGGCACAACTCCAGACGTGATCGGTATCGGGCCTTGATGAGCGACGCTCGGGACTCATGATGGCGCCGCCGGCCCCGGCCCGCAGGTCGGCACTCCGGAGCGCCGGGGTCACCTTCGCTCGCGAGCTGATGCGGGCCATCACGACCCGTGGCAACGTGAGGACGACCGCCCTCGCGCCCCGGCGAAGCACGGATCGGGGAGGACGGGGGCCCCGAGAGGACGGTGGTGGTCGTGGCGCGACCGGTGTGGGCCGGGAATCTCACGTTCGGGCTCGTCAGCCTGCCCGTGGGTCTCTTCACGGCGACCGACGACCACACGGTGCACTTCCACCAGCTCCAGCGCGGGACCTCGGACCGGATCCGCAACCGGCGGGTGAACGAGCGCACCGGCGAGGAGGTCGAGGCGGCCGACATCGTGAAGGGCTACGAGATCGGCGACGAGTACGTCCTGGTCGAACCGGCCGAACTCGACGAGATCGCACCCGGCCGCTCCCGTTCCCTGGACATCACCGGGTTCGTGGACCTCGACGACATCGAGCCGATCTTCTTCGACAAGACCTACTACCTGGGTCCCCGGGGCGCCGAGTACGGCAAGGTCTACAGCCTCCTGGAGCAGGCCCTGGCGAAGGCCGGCAAGGCGGGGATCGCCACGTTCGTGATGCGCCAACACGCCTACCTCGTCGCGCTGAAGGCGGAGGAGGGCATCCTCACCCTCCACACCCTGCACTGGGCCGACGAGATCCGGGATCCGAGGAAGGAGATCGACAACCTCCCCGGCAGGGCCAAGGCCTCGGCGAAGGAGCTGCGGATGGCCGAGCAGCTCATCGACACCCTCGCGATGACGTGGGATCCGGCGGAGTTCCACGACACGTTCCAGGAGAGGGTCGCCGCGCTCATCGAGGCGAAGCGGTCCGGGGAGAGCGTGGAGAAGGCCGAGGCGGCCCCGTCGTCCACCGGCGTCGTCGACCTCATGGACGCCCTGCGCGCCAGCGTCGAACGCGCCCGCGGCCCGAAGGGGAGCGGGCCCAAGTCCACCACCTCCAAGTCCACCGCCTCCAAGTCCACCGCCTCCAAGTCCACCGCCTCCACGTCCAGGTCCGCCAAGTCCACCGCGGGCGGCAAGAAGCCCGCGGCGCGGAAGCGTGTTCGCTCCGCACCCGGGAGGGGCGATCTCGGGTCGTTGAGCAAGGCGGATCTCTACAAGAAGGCCGGCAGCGCCAAGATCCCCGGCCGCTCGACCATGACCCGTGACGAACTCCTCCGAGCGCTCGCCGCCTAGAGCCTGTCTTTCGCGGGCGTCCCGTACGGGGGAGGGGTCGGTGACGGGCCGCCTCGGGGGCGCGTCGTACGCCGGCCGCGGCGATGACGGCTCCGAGGACCCCGGCGTGTTCGGCATCGGGCATCGGCGGCGTGCCGAAGAAGCCCTGTACCGCGCGGAGTCGACGCCGGCGCAGGCACATGCACAGGCACCGGCGCTCCGGCCCCGGACCCGGCGCCCGGTCTTCGGGCCGTCGTCGGGACGGCCCGCGCGGATTCCCGCCTGCGGCGATAAGAAACAGGTAAATCTCGTGCGCATGCTCGGGGGTGGTGGGGGCATTCGACTGTTCGGAGGTTGATAATCATGGTTCCCCTGCTTCTTGTTCTTCTGCTCGCTCTGATTCTTTTTGGTGCCGGTTTCGCGGTGAAGATCCTTTGGTGGGTCGCGATCGCGGTGTTGGTGTTGTGGCTCGTCGGGTTCGTGGCCCGTCCGAAGGGTGGGAGCGGGCGCTGGTACCGCTGGTAGACGGGGCTTCCGTCTGTCGTGATTTGCTGTGGGGTCCGTCCCTTTGGGGCGGGCCCCGCAGTCATGTGCGGGGTGCTTTTCGTCGGTGGTGGTGGGCGTGTTCCGGCGGGGTCTTTCGAGAAATCGTGGTTTCGGGGTGTGTGGGTCGTCTTTGGCGGGGCAGGCGGCGTTGTGGCGGAACGGCGCCTCCGCGGTGGTGAACGTGCCGGGAGAAAGCCTCCGTTGTTATCGAGTGTGTGAGGGAGTTCTTCGTATGACTGAGAATGTGTGGGGTTACCGCGAGACGTCCGGTCGTCTGGCCGGCGCGGACCTGACGGGCTACAAGGTCGAGGCGACGGACGGCTCCATCGGCAAGGTCGACAAGCACTCCGACGAGGTCGGTTCGGCGTATCTGGTGGTGGACACCGGTCCGTGGATCTTCGGCAAGGAGGTTCTGCTGCCGGCCGGTACGGTCAGTCGGATCGACGGCGACGACCGGAAGATCTACGTCGACCGGACCAAGGAGCAGATCAAGAACGCTCCCGAGTTCGACAAGGACAAGCACCTGGGTGACGCGGACTACCACCGTCAGGTGGGCGGCTACTACGACGGGCCGCACCGCGTCTGAGGGACGCACGCGTACGGGGCGGGGGCGGTGACCACACGGGTCACCGCCCCCGCTCGTCGCGGCCGGGAGCGCCGGTCGCGCGATCCGTACGGGGCGATCCCCGGCGCCGAGCACGGGGCGATTCCCGGCGGTGACCCGGCGCGACGCCCGTTGTCGTGTTTACCTTCCTGCATGGATATCTCCGCTGGACGTCCTTATCCCCTCGGCGCGACCCACGACGGCTCGGGGACGAACTTCGCCCTGTTCTCCGACTGCGCCGAGACGGTGGAGCTGTGCCTGATCGACGATGACGGCGACGAGCACCGGATCACCCTGCCGGAGGTGGACGGCGGAGTGTGGCACGGCCGGGTCGCCGGTGTGGGCCCCGGGCAGCGGTACGGCTACCGCGTCCACGGCCCCTGGAATCCGGACGAGGGCTTCCGCTGCAATCCGGCCAAGCTGCTGCTCGATCCCTACGCCAAGGCCGTCGACGGCCAGATCGACGGGGACCCCTCCCTGAGCGGGCACCACCCCGATGACCCCGGCCGCCCCGACGACCGGGACAGCCTGGGCCACGTACCACTCGGCGTCGTGACGGGCGGAGAGTTCGACTGGGAGGGCGACCAGCCGCCCGCCCACGCGTTCCACGACTCGGTCATCTACGAGGCCCACGTCAAGGGGCTGACCTGCCGCCACCCCGACGTGCCCGAGGAACTGCGAGGCACCTACGCCGGGGTCGCGCACCCGGCCGTCATCCGGCACCTGAAGGAACTCGGGGTCACGGCGCTCGAACTGATGCCGGTCCACCAGTTCACCCAGGACGGCTTCCTCACCGACCAGGGTCTGTCGAACTACTGGGGCTACAACACCATCGGCTACTTCGCCCCGCACAACGCCTACGCCTCCGGCGGCAGCCTCGGCGGGCAGGTCACCGAGTTCAAGGCCATGGTCAAGGCACTGCACCGGGAGGGCATCGAGGTCATCCTCGACGTGGTCTACAACCACACCGCCGAGGGCAACGACCAGGGACCCACCCTCTCCTTCCGGGGCATCGACAACCCCTCCTACTACCGACTGGTCGACGACAGCCCCGCCCACTACTTCGACACCACCGGCACCGGCAACAGCCTCCTGATGAGGCACCCGGCCGTCCTCCAGCTGATCATGGACTCGCTGCGGTACTGGGTCACCGAGATGCACGTGGACGGATTCCGGTTCGACCTCGCCGCCACCCTGGCGCGCCAGTTCCACGACGTCGACAAGCTGTCCGCCTTCTTCGACATCGTCCATCAGGACCCGGTCATCAGCCGCGTCAAACTGATCGCCGAGCCCTGGGACATCGGGGAAGGCGGCTACCAGGTCGGCAACTTCCCCGCCCTGTGGAGCGAATGGAACGGACGCTACCGCGACGCCGTCCGCTCCTTCTGGCGCGGGGACGAATCCGCCCTGCCGGAGTTCGGCGCCCGCATCGCCGGCTCCGCCGACCTCTACCAGTCCGATCAACGACGCCCCCGCGCGGGCATCAACTTCATCGCCGCGCACGACGGCTTCACCCTGCGGGACCTGGTGTCGTACAACGAACGCCACAACGAGGCCAACGGCGAGGACGGCCGCGACGGCGAGGCCGACAACCGCTCCTGGAACTGCGGGGTGGAGGGCCCCGGCGGCGGCGCGGACGTCCTGCGCCTGCGGGCACGGCAACAGCGCAACATGCTGGCCACCCTGTGCCTCTCCCTGGGCGTGCCCATGATCTCCCACGGTGACGAACTGGGCCGCACGCAGAACGGCAACAACAACGTCTACTGCCAGGACAACGAACTGTCCTGGATCGACTGGGAACTCGACGCCGCGAACACCGAGCTGCTCACGTTCACCCGTCGGGCCCTCGCCCTGCGCCGCGAGCAGCCCGTCCTGCGAAGGCGCCGCTTTCCGCAGGGAGCGCCCACGGACGCGACGGCCCCGGCGGCCGACATCGTGTGGCTCAGGCCCGACGGCGACTGCATGACCCAGGAGGACTGGGACCGGCCCGACAACCGCGGCATCACCGTCTACCTCTGCGGGGACCTCCTCGCGGCGGACCGCGCCGAGCACGCCACCCGCCCGGACTCCCTGCTGATCATGTACAACGCCGCCGCCGAGGACGCGGCCTTCCGCCTTCCGCCCGCCGCCTTCGGCGAGGCCTGGACGGTCGCCCTCGACACCGCCCTCGACGGCGACGACACGCAGGACGAGACCGAGCTCAAGGCAACCGCCGCCACCGTCCTCACCGGCCACAGCATGAGGGTCCTGCGCCGACCGTTCAGACAGCCCTGAGCCCTCGACGCCCCTCCCGCCCGCTGCCGAGGGGCGTTCATCCGTCCACCGAACGGCCCAAGACCTCCCACGAGATTCCCCGGCGTCGGCGCGAGCGGATCAGGGCGGAGCCGATCCGCGCCCGCGTGGACCCGGCGAAGATCACCGACCGGAGAGAAAACGGATCCGAAGGCGGGTGTACGAACCGAATCCGTGGGCACGAGCGCGGAAGCAAGCCATCCGTCCAGGGGAGGAACGGTTCCATGTCCCACGCCGCCACAGTTGTCAGCCCCGCTCTCGGTGCGCGGGTCGCGTCGTCCGTCGGGTCGGTG
>NZ_JBIWLV010000032.1:0-37386 GCF_044766345.1 Streptomyces sp. NPDC102278
CCGCCGCCCGGGCCCCCGAACCCGAGTCCGCCCCCCCCGCCCCCCCGCCCCCCCCCCACCCCCCCGCCCCCGCCCCCCCCCCCCCCCCCGCCCCCCCCCCCCCCGCGCCCCCCCCCCCCCCCCCCCGCCCCCGGGGGGGGGGGGCGGCCCCCCCCCCCGCGCCGGGGAGCGCGGGGCCGGAGGTTCGGAGGCGTCGTGCGGCCCCGGTGCCGCAGGTCGTCCCGCCGTCGGGTCAGAGCGAGCCGACGACCTTGCGCGGGCTCACGCGCAGGACCACGCGCGGGGCGTCGTCCTTGGAGGCCGGGTTGAAATCGGCGTACTCCTTGCCCGTGTACTTGCGGGAAAGGGCGTCGATGAGCTCCTGCCCGCCTTCCGTGGTGAGGGAGACGGTGCCCCGCACCTCGGCGTACGTGTACGGGGCGTTGGGCGGGTTGATGATGACGGTGGCGCGCGGGTCGCGGCGCAGGTTCGCCTC
This sequence comes from Streptomyces sp. NPDC102278, assembly GCF_044766345.1. NCBI lineage: Bacteria > Bacillati > Actinomycetota > Actinomycetes > Kitasatosporales > Streptomycetaceae > Streptomyces > Streptomyces sp. NPDC102278. The sequence continues at coordinate 476 of NZ_JBIWLV010000032.1, forward strand.
CTTGCGGCGGCCGACGGTGGTGGAGATCAGGAGGTCGTCGCCGTCACGGGCCAACCAGGTGACGGAGAGCTGCGGGCTGCCGTCGGGCTGGATCGTGGCGACCGTCGCGAAGACGGGGGTGTCGTCGATCAGCTTCTTGAGGTCGTCGGAGAGTGCTGCTGACACGGGACGGGTTCCTTTCCCACGGATGAGCGCTGTCGTCGAAGATCAGCGAGAACAGCCTGCGGATGCCCGGGGTCCGCGGCAAGCCGGGCGGCGGCCGCGTTGGCCCGGACGGGTGGGCGACCCGCTGCCGCAGGGGCGTGCGGGCCGCCGCCGCTCACGCCTGGGTCAACTGGGCGACGTTCCGCGGGTCCAGACCCGTGAGCTGGACGATCCGGGGCGCGGGGACTCCGGCGGTCAGAGCCCGGTGGACGAGGGCTTCCCAGTCCTCGGTCGTGTGCTTGAACTCCAGGAGTTCCGCTTCCATGTGCGTGATCGACGGGGACGCGCATTCCTGGTGCACACGAGCCGTCTCTTCGTCGCTCAGCGGTACGGGGAGCCGCTCCGCGTCCTCGGGGATGAGTACGTCCGACCCGGCCGGCAGGATCCTGACGTGCTCCGACGACTCCGACGTGCGGTGAGCCTGCAGCCATCCGTGGACGGCGGGAGTCTCGGCGCACTCCAGGGGCATCACGGCGGCCAGGGCCGCCCCGAGCCGAGGGTGGCGTTCGGGGAGCAGGAACAGGTAGGCGTCATCGGCCATTTCGCAATCTCGCTTTACTCTCGATCCGGCATACGCGGAAACGGGGCGGGGGAGCCGGGGGAACGGTGGAATGGAGGAGCGGCCGCGGTCCGCGTGGTCACAGGGGCAGGACGGCGAGGATGGTCTTGCCCTTCCCCGGCACGAGGGTGACGGCCAGGGTGCGGCAGTAGTGGCGGACCATGTGCCAGCCGAAACCGCCGGTCCGTCCGGCGAGATCGGGGGTGCGCTCGTGGGGGAGTTCCGAACTGTTGTCACTCACCGCGACGCTCACGCTGTCCGGCCCCGAACTCAGCTGGAGGGTGTAATGGCCGCCGCCGTGCCGCAGGGCGTTGGTGGTGAGTTCGGAGACCACGAGCTGGAGCGCGTCCGCGGTGTCCGCCGGCGCGGCGGGATCGAGGGAGGCGGCGTAGGCGCGGGCGACGTCGCGGGCCCGGGCGATCCCCGCCGCACTGTCGTCCTCCATCACCAGAGCAGCGGGGCCTGACGTGTCGGTCGCCTTCATGTCATTCATGCGCGCACACCCACCTTGTCGGTTCGACCGTCGGACCCTTCGCTTTCCCCGAGTGAGATCCTTTACACACAGTGACGTCAGATGGCCGAACCGGATGGTGGCTAGCGGCAGAACTGCTTGGTCGCCGCCGCGGCGCCGGCCGTGTAGCCCTTCTCCCAGTTGGGGTCCACCGGGGCGACGCCCTGTTGCGGCTTCTTCCCGCAGTCCTGGCGCAGGTCTTGGAAGCCCTGCCGGAAGCCCTGGCGGAACTGCTCCGGGGCGGTCTGCCCCTCGGGGTTCTCCTGGGTCGTGCCTCCGGTGGGGGTGCAGGACACCTGGGGGCCGGTCGCGGGGGTGGCCACGTAGGTGCCGTCCGGCACCACGAAGGTGATGGTCGCCTTCACGTCCTGGAGCGTCTGCGTGAACTTGCCCGAGGTCTCCTTGACGTCGACCTTCCCGGTGAACCCGACGAGTTGCACGGCCTTCTGCCCCGCGACGCCGTCGGGATGGGGCAGGACCACGCAGGACGCGGCGGGTGGCGCCGCGGTGGTCGCCGGCGCCGTCAGGGGGGCCGACCGTGCGAGCGCCGCCGGCCCGCAGACGGCGGCGGAGAAGACCAGGGGGACGAGCGCCCACCGAGCGATGCGCCGGTTCATGGAACCACTTCCCGTGGGGAGACGTGGAGCCGACCGCCGAGGTCGGGGACCTGGGGTGGCCGACCCGCACACGAAGTTCTGGTCGTTTCATCGTCCCGCTCCCGGCCGGCGGTGTCGACCGGGTCCGGGGGGCCGCAAGCCCCGCGGCGCCGACCCTTCGGCGACCGCGGGGCTCGCGGGGCGGGGCTCGCCGTGCTCAGAGCTGGTCGAGGTGCTCAGAGCCGCTCACGGTGTTCACAGCCGGTCGAGCACGCCGCCCAGGTCCACGAACTTGAAGCCGGTGGCCTCCCGGTCCGTGTCCGACGGCGTGTCCCGGCCGTCTTGGACGACGAGGAGACCGCGCGGGAAGCGCCTGCCCAGCGGGGCGTTGAGCACGGCCGCCCCGTCACACTGCTCCGAGCCGTCGAGGGTGGCGTTCGCCGCCGACACGCGGAAGCCGCCCTCGTACGCGTTGTGCTCGTCCACCTCCCGGTCGTAGACCGCGAAGGTGTCGTCGCCCTGGCTGGACGCGAGCAGGTGACCGTCGCCGCCGCGCCCGGTGACCAGGGTCAGGCCCTCGACGTCCGCGGCGAGGCGACGGCCGCCGAACCCCGGGTCCGCGCCGGCGACGCACTCCTCGGACTTCTCGTCGTACACCCCCGGAACGCCGTACTCGCGGACCTTGTCGATGAGTTTCGGCGTGCCGGTGAGGTCGGCGCGCAGGCGCCAGATGCCCACGTCCTCCTGGCCCGCGTACAGGAAACCGTTCGCGGGGTCGACGACCATGCCCTCGACCTGGGGGAGCTCCCCGGGCTCGGCGCACGGACTCCACGTCCTGCCGTTCGGAAGCCGGAACGCGGCGGGCAGGTCGAGCGTGCGGACCGTGCGGTAGGTGACGGTGCCGGCGGCCGTCGGGGTGAGTTCCAGGAGGGCGAGCCGGGTCTGGTTGCGGCGGCTGACCAGCGCGTACGAGCGGCCGGTGCGTGCGTCGGTCCAGGTGGCCAGACCGTAGGCGGTCCGCTGCTCGTTGATGTCGGCCTGGTCCGTGGAGAAGACCGGCGGCGCGCTCGGATCGGTCACGTCGACGAGCGGGCCGCCGGGCCTGCCCGCCTGGATCCGGTACACCCGCAGCCGGTCGTTCCCCCGGTCCGTGGTGACGGCCACGTCGGCCCGTCCGCCGGACAGGCGCAGGCCGTGTACGAGGTCGACGTTGTTGAAGCGCCCGGGGGCGTCGCCGGCGGCGCCCGTGGACGGCGCGGCGACCGCCTGGACCTGGCGGGCGTCGAGGTCGTAGACGCGCAGGCCGCCCTCCTTCGCGGTGGCGACGACCAGGCTGCGATCGGGATCGGCGGCGTTGCGCCAGATCGCGGGATCGTCGGCGTTGGCATGGCCGCCGGCCTCGTCGTCGTACAGCGTCGCCGTCTCCGACCGCGGGGTGACGGAGGGCAGCGGGCGCGCGGCCTGTGCCTGCTGCGGCGCGGCCGCGGTCAGGACGACGAGCGCGGCCGCGACGACGGATGTCGCGTGCAGACGGCGCGGAGGGGTCACGAGAACTCCAGACTGTCAGGTACATGAACAGGGCGAGCGTGGAACGGCGAGACGACGCCGCGGCCTACGCGACCCGGCCGCGGCACGTCCGCCCGGTGAACACGACACGCCGTCCCCGCCGGTCCCGCGTGCCGCCGGATGACGGCGCCGCGAGCGGGTAGACGCCGGGGCGGAGGTCTACACCCGTGAAGCTCAGTGACTGGATGATCACCGCCGATGAACGCGGCAACGCCGCGACCCGGCTCGACGCGCGCCACCCCGACGGAGCCGCCTGGACCCGCGGGAACCAGGTGCGCCCCCTGGTGCACGGCGCGACGTACTTCGCCGAACTGCTGGAGGGCATCCGGGCGCAGCGCGCCGGCGACCTCCTGTTGTTCACGGACTGGCGCGGCGACCCCGACGAGCGGCTCGACGGCCCCGGCACGGAGATCGGCGCCGTACTGGGCGAGGCGGCCGGGCGCGGGGTCATCGTCAAAGGGCTGATCTGGCGCTCCCACCTGGACGGACTCCAGTTCAGCGAAACCGAGAACCGCCACCTCGGCGAGGAGATCGAGGAAGCCGGCGGCGAGTGCCTGCTCGACATGCGCGTGCGCCCCGGAGGTTCCCACCACCAGAAACTGGTCGTCCTGCGCCATCCCGGGCGCCCCCACCTCGACGTGGCGTACGTCGGCGGCATCGACCTCTGCCACGGCCGCAACGACGACGCCTCGCACCGCGGCGACCCCCAGGCGCCGCCCTTCGCCACCGCGTACGGCGCCCGCCCACCGTGGCACGACGTGCAACTGGCCGTCCGGGGCCCCGCCGTCGGCGACATCGAGGCCGGGTTCCGCGAGCGTTGGTGCGACCCCGGGCCCCTGAGCCGCAGCCCGATGGTCCGGCTGCGCGCGCTCCTGGACCGGGAGGACACGGTCGCGGACCACCTCCCCCCGCAGCTGCCCGACCCCCGGCCGTGCGGCAGCCAGGCCGTACAGATCCTGCGCACCTACCCCAACCGGCTGTGGCGCGGCTACCCCTTCGCCCCCGACGGCGAACGCAGCATCGCGCGCAGCTACCTCAAGGCACTGCGCCGGGCGCGGGCGCTGATCTACCTGGAGGACCAGTACCTGTGGTCCCCGAAAGTGGTCGAGTCCTTCGCCCGGGCGCTGCGCGACAACCCGGACCTGCGCCTGATCGCCGTGATCCCCACGGTCCCCGAGCAGGACGGACGGATCACGCTGCCGATGAACCTCGTCGGACGGCTCACCGCGCTGGAGGCGCTGCGGAGCGCGAGCGCCGACCGCGTCGCGGTCTACGGACTGGAGAACCACGCCGGGACTCCCGTGTACGTGCACGCCAAGGTGTGCGTGATCGACGACGTCTGGGCCTCGGTCGGATCGGACAACGTGAACCTCCGCTCCTGGACGCACGACTCGGAACTCAACTGCGCCGTGCTGGACGAGACCGCCGACGACCGCCCGCCGCTCGACCCCGGAGGTCTCGGGGACGGTGCCCGCCGCCACGCCAGGGACCTGCGGCTGGAACTCTCGCTGGAGCACCTGGACGCCGCGGCCCGCGATTCACGGTACCCGGCGGACCTCGTCTGCGACCCGGTCGCCGCCTTCGAGGCGTTCGCGTCGAGCGCCGCCGCACTCGACGCCTGGCACGACGGCGGGGGCCGGGGCCCCCGGCCCCCGGGCCGCCTGCGCACGTACCGCCCGCCCGAACTCTCGCGCACCACGCGCGGGGTCGTCATGCCGTTGTACCGGTTCCTCGTCGACCCGGACGGCCGCCCGTTCCGGCTGCGGAGCCGCAACGCGTACTGAACGGCGAACGGCGAGGGCCCCACGGCCCCGCGTCAGGCGCCGGGTGGTACTCCAGCCGCAGACCCTCCGTGTCGTCGCCCACCGGGACGCCCGCCGCGGTCAGGGCCACCCTCATGACGCCGAATCCGCCGTCCGGGTGCTCAGGCCGGTGGCCAGGCCCGGGTAGTGGCGGACGACACCGTCGGGGTCGAACTCCACGTCGGCGGTGAACGCCCCGGAGGCGTAGCGCACCCGGTGGCCGCCCAGCGGGGTGTACACCTGCTCGGACGGCGTCACGCGGAGATCGGGCACGGACACCCAGGCCATGAGGAACGGCCGCCCCGGGGTGCCCGCCGGCGCGAGGTGGAGCCCGTGTCGCAGCACGGGCATCGTGTTCGTCAGCGGGCACAGGCCGAGGTCACAGTCGAGGGCGCCGTTCAACTCCTCGCGCGGCTGTCCGTCGACCGTCCATCGTCCCTCGTCGTCACGGCGCAGGTCGAGTTCACGCGTCGCGGCGCCGGGACCGTCGACGGTGACGTGGAGTGCCCGTGTGACGAAACGGGGGCCGGTCACGAGGCGGTACGTGACCCAGTAGGGGCCGTCCTCCAGCCCCAGCGCCCGGCCCCGGGCCTGGAGGCGGTCCTCCTCGAACCTCCCCCACGCGGTGTCGTACCCGCCGGAGGCCGTGACCCGCCAGGTGCGGGTGAAGTGTGCGGAGTCGTCCATGGGGAGATCCTCGCGCACCCCGCGGCCGAGATGCCGGGCCACCACGCGCGCCGGCCACCACGCGCGCCGGCCGCACCCGTGTCCGGCCGGGCGAGAGCCCGACCGAGGCTGCTGCGACCCGTTTCCCTCACACGGCGCCGGCCGAGGCGTGGGCCGGGGGAGGGGAACCGCCGATCGAGGCCCCGGACGGCGCGTGCGGGAGGTCGAGTTGGGCCTCCATGTCGTCGAGCGCGCGGCGCACCGCGGCGATTCGCAGCCGCAGCGCGTCGGCCGGCTCCGGCTCCGCACCGGCGGCGTCGGGGTCGACGTCGGCGTGAGGGTTCGGTGCCTCGGCCGCCTGCGCGGAGCTCTCCCGCAGGGCCTCGGCCGCCTCCATCTCCCGGGCCTCTTCAAGGGAGTTGAGGACGACCCCGATCAGCACGTTGACGAGCACGAACGAGGCGAGCAGTACGTAGGAGGCGTAGTACAGGATGCTGAAGGGGGAGACGGCCAGCCCGGCGTACACGGCGTCCCCGAGACCCTCCAGCGTCATCAGGAGGAAGAGGGTCAGTCCGGCGCGGCCGAGTGAGCCGTAGTGCTGTGGGTCGTGTCCGGCGAAACAGATCCAGCCGATCATCGCGTACACGTACAGGATCAGCGCGCCGACGAAGAGGAAGCTGACGGTGCCCGGGAGGCTGCGGCCCACGGCGACCAACAGGATGCGCAACTGCGGCATGAACCGTGCGGTGCGCAGCACGCGCGCCAGCCGCAGGAGCCTCAGCAGGGTGGTGTTCTCCCGCAGGAACGGGACGAAGGCCGAGGAGACCACCAGCAGGTCGAACACGTTCCAGGGGTCGCGGAAGAAAGCTTTCGGTCGGTCGGCGTGCGCACCCAGGCGGACCAGCATCTCCAGGGTGAACGCGATCACGCAGAATCGTTCGGCCAAGTGGAGCAGGGGCCCGTGGACGACGGAGAGGCCGCTGTACGTCTCGACGCCCAGCAACGCGGCGTTGAGGAGGATCACCGCGAACACGCCGATCGAGAACGGCGGCGCCTCGCACACCTCGCGGCACCGCGCGGCCAGTCTCCTGCGTCCCGCGTCCACCGCGGTGAGGTCGGTCATCGTGCTCCCTCGTGCAATCCGGCGGCGCCCCGGCCACCCGCCGCGTCGCGTCGCGACGGCTGCCGGGGTGGCTGCCGGGGTGGTGATCATGTTCCGGGTCGTGTAACGCCGCCCGACCGGAATCGAGACGCCCTGAGGCGCCACATCGCCCGATCGGGGACCCGGAGGCCGTACGGGTTTGGCCCGGACGTATCAGGTGAGACGAGGGGAGGACCCCAGGAGAAAGGGAAGCGCAATGAGTGTGGTGGCTCTTCTCGTCGCACCGATGATCCTTGCCGCCGTCCTGACCTACCAGGGCGGCAGCCGGGCCCGGCACCGGGCCCGCTGAGTGTCCCGGGCGGTGCCGCGCGTCGCGCGCACCGCCCGCCCACCGGTCCACCGCCGGTGCGTGAGGCCTCAGGTCCTCGCGCGGCCGGCGGTGAACACCTTGGCCGACGCGGTAAGGCGCAAGCCCTCCAATGTGTCGATCTGTTCCTGGGCCCGGTCCAGGAGCCCTTGCAGCCGGTCCTCGTCCAGCGCGGCCTGTCCCGGCGCGACCACGAGCAGCGTCGCCCACAGGCACGCCTTGCCCTCGGTGCCCAACCTCAGGGTCTCCAGCTCCACGAGCCGGCTCAGGCCCGAGCGCCGCACCAGGCGCCTGTTGAGCTTCATTCGCGCGGCCCGCTCACCGGCCCAGCCCGCGAGGACCTTGTGACGGCGCGGGGCGTGACCCAGTGCGTGCATGATGGCCAGGAGGTCGTGCCGGTCCTGGGCGATCTCGTTCGCCAGACGGGCCAGTTCCGCCCCGCGTGGTGTACGTCGATGCGCGCGGGCGATGCGGCGGGCGAGCCCGACGCCGGCCGTGGAGCCCGCCAAATGGTCGTTGAGGTAGATCCCGAGCATCTGCCCGTGCATGCGTGCTCCTTCGGTCCGGGAACGGCCACGGCGATGCATGCCCACTGCGCCGACCCGCGCAGCGCCCTACTGCGCCACCCGGTGCCGCTTCCACTCGAACGGCGGTCCGATCGGAACACCGACCGGACCGACCGGACCGCCTCACGCACCGACGCGGCACACCGGGGGACCTACTTCCCCAGTTCGCGCAGGGCCGCGGCCGGGGTGGCGCGCTCGGGACCGCCGTCGGCCGTGTGGCGCTGTCGCCAGTACGGATTGTCGTGCGGCAGCTTGCTGGAGACCCGCCCGTACATCCCGAAGGTCATGATCAGAAGTCCCATGAGGAAGCTGAACACGACGTTGCTCATGCCGAAGCCGAGTACGTTGGCCGGCTTGTCGAGCACGAAGAGGTGGGCGAAGCCGCTCAGCACGAACAGGCCGCCGACGACCATGTTCAACATCGAGGCGAAGTTCCCCCCGATCAGGGCGCCCACGACCAGCGCCAGTCCCACGGCCAGCGAGATCGCGCTGAGCGTCATGTTCGTCGTCATGCCGGCGATCCGCCCGCCCGCGGTGTCGAACGGACTCAGCGCGTCCGCGAAGCCGAGGGCGCTGAAGGCCAACAGGATCAGACCACAGACGAGCGCGCCGTAGCGGTAGATCCCGGCGAGCTTGTGGTCCACGGGTAGTTCGTCCTTGAGCTGCATGGTCTCTCGCCTCTCGTGGGCGGGGAAGGTGCCCGTTTTCCCCACTTTGGACCCCCTGCGGAGCGATGTCCATTTGCATCGGTTGTGCCACATTTTGTCCATGCGGGCGTGATGGCGGCCCGCACCGGCACCGGGCCGTGCGGGTGCCGGCGAGGCCGGAGCCCCGGCAGGTGTGGGGTCAGAAGCCGGCGACGCGGGCGGCGAAGAACGCCGCGAAGAGCACCGCCCCGAAGGCGATGAGGGCCAGCAGGGCCCGCGGGTGCTCGAAGATGCCACCGTCGGGTCGTTCCTGGTGGGCCTCGGCGATGGAACCCTCACCGGGAGGGGTCTCTCCCGGCGTGACGCGTGCATCGGACATGGTGTCTCCCCGTCCAGGTGAGGACGGACCGGTGACCGATGTCGCGGCTGTCGTCCCTGCTCCCACCATGGACGCGTGGGTCGCGACCCGCGCATCGCGTCGATCGTGCAGCGTTTTCCCGAACGCTGCCGGGCCGGGCGGACGGCCGGGCAGTGGCGGCGAAAACAAGTCCGGCCCCTCGACGCCTGAGCGTCGAGGGGCCGGACCTTTTGGTAGCGGGGACAGGATTTGAACCTGCGACCTCTGGGTTATGAGCCCAGCGAGCTACCGAGCTGCTCCACCCCGCGTCGGTAAACCCCACTGTACGCGACGTACGGCCCGCTCCCCGCCACGGTGCGCCGCGGCCGCCCGGACCGGCGCGGCCGGTCGCACGGCCGGATGGCGGGAGGAGGCGGAGGCGAGCTGCCGTCCCGTCCGTGCCCGGGGGCCGCTGGTTCGGACAGTGGCCGGCGGGGGCTTGGCCGGGCTCAGGGCGGGGGGAACACCCGGAACCCGGCGCCGCGTGCGACGGAACGGCAGCATCGTGCCGGTCGGCGGGCGCGCGGCCGGGGGGACGGGCACGCGCGCCTACCGATCTCGACGGGTCGCCGCACCACTCGAGCGGCAACCCGCCGCACCACGCGTATGACCCGTCGGACCGGAGCCAAACCCGGATCCTCGCCGCGTACTTGACGGCCGGCGCGCACGGGGTCGCGCACGGGGTCGCGCACGGTCGCGCACGGGGTCGCGCGTCAACCCGGCCGCCCCGCACCGTTCCCACGGACGGACCGGGTTTCGGACAGGGGCCCGCCGCCGGCCACACCGGCCGACACGTCCGCCGCCACACAGGGCACACTCGGAGCTGACGACGTGTGGGACGGCAGTGGAGCGGCCAGTTGAGTGACTCCTTCGAGGGTTCCGAAGGTTCCGAGGGTGCGGGGGAGTCCGTCGGCCTGCCCTGCGTGCTGTCCGAGGAAGCGGCCCGGTTCATGATCGACCCGAGTCTGCCCCCGTGGGCCATGGGGCCGGTCATCGCGGCCATGGTCGGGATCGGGGAGTCCCGCGGCCTCGTACCGGGCAGTTCGACGGCCGAGGACTGGCCGGAGTGCCGACTGTTGCCGCTGGGCGAGGACGGGACGCTGGGCATCGTCGAGTACGTCATCGCCGAGGACGCCGTGCCGCCGCAGGTGATCGTCACCCGGATCCTGCTGTACTGACGGAGCACACCGGGCGGTTGAGCGGACGCGTACCGCGCGGCCCGGGCCCGCACCGGGTCGCGCACGACATCCTCCCGGCGGGCGGCGTTGACAGCCGGCCGGGTGGCGTGCGACAAAGAGCCCTGGTCGTGGACCCGGCAGACGCTCCGTCTCGCGCACCGCGCCACACGCCGTGCGCTTCCTGTCCGCCCGTGCTGACAGACCGCGCGCGATCCATTGTGCCGACAGGCCCGGAACCGGGAACAGTTACCCCGACCGACTTCACCGCATCACCGAACGGACGTCTGACTTGACGATCATTCCCGGCTCGCGCGTCCCCGGTAGAACCTGGACGATCCGCCTCACCGGCCACGCCGACCACACCGTCACCCTCACTTGCAGCACCCCCACCTGCCGCATGCCTCCCCGATCCCGGGACACCACCGCCATGCGCCGCTTCGCCGCCGACCACGCCCGGGCGCACGCCCGACTGGTCACCGTCCAGCCGAACGCGGACTGTGCCTGCCGCGCGGCCGAGTGCTCGCTCCACGAGGACACCCGGGCCGCCTGCTTCGGCGTCCCCATGCTGCTGCTGGTCCACAACCCGGCCATCGGCCAGGTCTGGACCCTGGCCGAGATCTGCCAGGCCTGCGCACCCCTCATCTCCCATGTCGCCGTGCTCGGGCGGGCCGACCGGCCCCTCGCCGCGGCGGCCGCCCCCGCGACCTCCCCCGGCCCCGCGCCGGCCCGGCCCGTCGTGCCGGGAGGCTTCTCCAACCCGGAACCGGCACCCGAATCCACCGTGAAGCGCCGCCGCCCCCGCTACGGCGGCCCCGGCCGACTCCCGCGCTGACCCGAGCGGGCCGCACCACCCGACCGGGAGAGGGCGCACGCGCGCCTCGACCGGACACCGCGCCGGCGCCGGACACCGACCGCCGGCGGCGGTGATCCGACCGGCGCCCGCGGAGCGCATGACTCGGCCCCGCCGGGTAACACGGCGTCAATGAGGAACGAACGCGGCGCTGCCGCCAGACGCGGCGGTGTCCTGCTGCTTTTCCCCGTGCAACTCGCCCTGATGACGGGCCTGGGCCTGCTGATCACCGTTCCCCTGGCAGGTCGATGGCCGCTGTCGGCGGAGGACGGCGTCAACCGCGCACTCGCCGAGCGTCGCGGCGCACCGACCACGGAGCTCTCGGAGTGGCTCTCCCTGCTGGCCAGTACCCAGAGCGTGATCGCGCTGACCCTCCTCTGCGTCGCGGCGCTGCTGTTGCTGCCCCGTGTGGCGTGGCGGAGGGAAGCGGCGTTCCTGGCCCTGTCCGTCGCGGCGCAATCGGCGGTCTTCCTCCTCGTGACGCTCGTCGTGGAGCGGTCCCGCCCCGACGTCCCCCATCTGGATCCCGCTCCGCCGACGTCGAGCTTCCCCTCGGGGCACGTCGGGGCCGCCACCGCGCTGTTCGGTGGACTGGCCACGCTCGCGGCCACCCGGCTGCACGGCGTCCGGCGCGTTCTCGTCGTCGGCGCGCTGGCGTTGATCCCCGTCGCCGTGGCCGTCTCCCGGCTGTACCGGGGCATGCACCACCCCTCCGACGTACTGGGCGGCCTGCTCAACGGCGCCTGCACGCTGTTCGTCGTGGGGTACGCGCTGCTCCTTCCCGCCCACGCCCGGCGGGACGGCGTTCCCCGCTCCGGTGCCCTCTCGCGCGCCGGACTTCCCGCGACCCGCACCCCGGACGACGCAGACATCGCCGCCGACATCGACGCAGACATCGACGCCGACCCCGAGGGCCTCGGGGCGGGTCGGGTCATCGTGGTCCGCCATCCCCTCTCCTGCGACGACGAGTTGGCCGAGCGGGTGCGCTCCGTCCTGCGCCACCGGGGCCACGCCGACCAGGTGTGGACGCCGACTTCGGCCGAAGACGCCTGCGGCGGGCTCGCCGCGCGGATCACGGACACCGCGACCACCCTGGTGGTGGCCTGCGGCGGGGACGGCACCGTACGCGCCTGCGCCGAGGTGCTGGCCGGTACGGACATCGCGTTGGCCGTCGTCCCCTGCGGCACCGGCAACCTCCTCGCCCGCAACCTGCGGCTCCCCGCGGATCCGGCGGCGGCACTGGACGCCGCCCTGTCCGGGAGGACCACCCGCATCGACATGGGCAGGCTGAGCGGGGACGGGCTCGAACCCGCCCGCTTCACGGTGATGGCCGGCGCCGGCCTGGACGCCGCCATGGTCCGGGACGCCTCGGAGCGGCTCAAGGAGCGGGTGGGCTGGGCCGCGTACGTCGTGTCGGCCGTCGGTCACCTCCGGGACCCCAGGATGCGGCTCTCGATCCGGCTCGACGGCGGCGCCGTGCTGGAGCGGCGGGCCCGCATGGTCGTCATCGGCAATGTCGGCACCCTGCAGGGCGGGCTGCCGCTCCTGCCGGACGCCCGGCCCGACAGCGGCCGCCTGGACATGGTGCTCCTCGACCCGCGCGGAGCAGCCGGATGGCTCGTGGCGGCGGGACACGTCCTGTCCCGCGCCCTGCCCGGACGGCCCTCGGGCACGGCCGCCGCACCGACCGGCCCCGTGGCCGGCGGGGCCCTGGAGTACTTCGACGCCACGCGGATCGACATCCGTTTCACCAGGCCGCAACCGCGCGAGCTCGACGGCGACGCCGTCGCGTCGGGCACCCATCTGACCGCCGAGGTCGAACCGGGCGCGCTGCGGCTGTGCCTGCCGACACCGCAACCGCGGGCCGCCGCAAGCGTGTCGGAAGGCGGCGCCGTCACCACGGCCGGCTGAACGCGCTCGCGGGACGAAGACCTACACACCTGCAACGGGGGGTTGGACAGATGGGCACAGCGACACGGGTACCACAGCGCCGCGACGTGATGGCGGTGGAGGCGGAACTGCGGATACAAGGCGACGAACTGTCCGCCGAGGAGGCATGGGCCGCGTTGCGCCGGCACGGCGGATGGAGACTCGTACGGGACGCCTTCATGAGGTTCCGCTACGCCGACGGGTTCAGCCATTCCCGGGCCCTCGCGCTCCAGACCGTCCTGTCGATCGTCCCGCTCGCCATCGCCGTCATAGGCCTCTCCAGCGTGCTGCACACCGAGGACATAGGCCGCATCGCCGAGCTGACGATCCGGCGGCTCGCGAGCGGTCCCAGCCAGGACGTCGTGGACGACGCCCTGCTGCAGAGCCGCCGGCAGGTCGGCGACGGCAGCCAGGCCGCGCTCTGGCTCGGACTGCTGTTCTCGGTGGTCAACATCACCACCAGCCTGTGCCAGGTGGAACGCGGGGCCAACCGCATATACGGAGTGGAACGCGACCGCCCGTTCCTGCGCAAGTACAGCCGAGGGCTGTTGATGGCCGTGCTCGCCGGCCTGCCCCTGGGGCTGAGCTTCGCGGTCACCGTCCTCGGCGCCGACCTCACCCGCGCCCTGGCGGAGGTCTACCAGCTGAGTCCGACCACCACCCGGGTGTGGGAGATCCTGCGTTGGCCCGTCGGCATCCTGCTGGCCGTCATCGCCACCAGCGTCATCTTCCGCCGCTCGCCGCGACGCACCCAGCCCGGCTACACCTGGCTCGCCTTCGGCGCCGGCGTCTACCTGGCGCTGTGGCTGGCGGCGACGTGGGGGCTGAGCCTCTACGTCGGGGCCAGCGGCTCCTTCAGCAACGTGTACGGACCCCTCAGCGCCTTCATGTCGCTGCTGCTCTGGTCCTACCTGACCTCGCTCGCCCTCTTCCTGGGCCTCGCGTTCGCCGCCCAACTGGAAGCGGTACGGGCCGGGGTGGCGGCCCCGGTCACCGACGACCCCGGGGTCTGACACGGCCTCCCGCCACCCTCCCGCACGGAAAGGAACACCCCGACGATGGTTCAGCGCTCCGCCCGGCCGCGGCGACTCCTGAAGGGACTCACCTCCCGACACTTCGGACCCGACACGAGATTCGGCGTGCGGCTGGTGGCGACGGTGGTCGTGACCACCGTGGTGGCCGTGCCCTTCGCCCTCGCCCTGGTCCTCGTCGAGTCCGGGTGGGCGCCGCTGTACCGCCTGGACCAGGAGACGGCCGCGCGGCTCCACCACTCCGCGCTCGGCCGCCCCGGATGGGTGCGGGCGCTCGACTTCCTCACCAACGTCGTGTGGGGGCCGCTGACGATGCGCCTGCTGGTGGCCGTCCTGGTGGTGTGGCTCCTGCTGCGGGGCGCCCGGCGGCTGGCGGTGTGGGCCGCCGTCACCGCGATCGCGAGCGGCCTGTTGGGCCTGCTCACCAAGAACGTCGTCGAACGCGCTCGCCCCCACCTGCCCGATCCCGTCGCCGACGCGCCCGGCTTCTCCTTCCCCTCCGGACACGCCATGACGGCCATGACCTCCTGCGCGGTGCTGCTGCTGGCCCTGCTCCCGCTGGTGCCCCGCCGATGGCGGCCGTTGCCGTGGCTGGCGGCCGCCCTCACGGTGCTGGGCGTCGGCTACACGCGGGTCGCGCTCGGCGTGCACTGGGTGAGTGACGTACTGGGGGGCTGGCTGCTGGGCCTGGTCGTGGTCACGGCGACCACCCTGGCCTTCGAGGCCTGGCGCTCCGACGTCGGTCGAGAGCGCACCACGCCCGCCGAGGGCCTGGAACCCGAGATCGTGGGGGCCGACCCCGAACCGCCCGTCGACGTACGACGCAGGTGACCGGGCGGCGCGGGGTGACGCGCGTCGGCCCGCCCGGACGATCCGGGCGGGGCCGACGGCCGTACCGGGAGAGGGTCAGGCCCCGACGGCGGGGCCGGCGACGCCGTACGCCGTGTCCCACGGCGCCGGACCCGCGCCGGCCGACCAGTCGTCGAGCGCCTGCCGGTCGAAGCAGAGGATCCCGCACTGCTCGGCGTACTCGACGGCGGGCTGGGTGTACTCGCTCGTGGTCACGACGGCCGCGACCTGGGCCTCGTGCACGGCGAAGCAGGTTCCGCCGAAGCGCTGCATGTCCTGGGAACCGACCTTGTTGGTGGGGCCGTAGCGCTTGCACTGGATGACCACGCGGCGGCCGTCGGGGGTGGTGGCGAGGACATCGGCCCCCAGGTCACCGGCGCCTCCGACGACCTCGACGTCGCGACACCCGTCCCGCTCGCAGAGGCCGGCGACGGCCTGCTCGAACTCGTAGGCGTCCAGCAGGCCGTAGTCGACGGCCCGGACCTCGTACACCCGGGCTTCCATCGCCGCCGTTTGCGCTTCCACCGCCGCGACCTCCGCGGCCGCCTCCGCCGCTTCGACCTCCGCCGTCTCGGCCGTCTCCACGGCGGTGGCGGCGGCGCGCCGCAGAGTGCGCGCGGTGCGCCGCGCCGTCCTGCGGATCCGCAGACGGCGCCGCGCGGGGGTCGAGCACCCGGCCGTCATCCCGCAGGCGAGGACGACCAGAACGGCCGCCAAGGGGTGCTCCCGGGCGGCGTCGGCCAGCACCCGCAGGGTGAGGCCCGCGCCGCAGACCGTCAGGGCGGCGATGACGAACCAGCGGGCGGTGGACCGCGTGCTGAACCGGTACCGAGGTCTGCCGGTGCTCTCGGGTCGGACGGGTATGGTCATCGGCGCGCGCCCCCAGGTCGGAGTCAAGATCGTTGGTGGCATGTGCCCCGCCCGCCACGCTTCAAGCGCCGCCCCGCCGCGATCACCGTGCCGGGGTCCCTCGGACCTGGTGCCGACGCCGAGGTCGTGAGCCGCCATACTGGGGCGACTTTGAGGAGCATGAACATGACGGATCGAGACCTGGTGCGGCACCCCGGCGGCCCGACCGCGGCGAGCCCGGACGTGGCGGACCCCGGCTCCCTCGCCGACCGGCGGATCCGTCGCATCCGCAGGCGCCTGGAGCGACTGATCGGCGTGGCCGCGACCGAGGGGAACAGTGTGCTCCCCCTGCGCAACGGCGACGAGATCTTCACGGCGATGCTGGATCGGGTCGACTCGGCCCGCCACACGGTGGACATGATGACGTTCGTCTACTGGAAGGGCGACATCGCGCGCCGCTTCGCCGAGGCGCTCGCCGGCCGGGCCCGCGCGGGCGTGCGGGTGCGTCTGTTGCTGGACGGCTTCGGCAGCCGCCTCATAGAGGGCGAGCTGCTGGAGCAGATGAGCGACGCCGGCGTCGAAGTCGCCTGGTTCCGCAAGCCGCTCTACCTCTCACCGCTGAAGCAGAACCACCGCTGCCACCGCAAGGTGCTGGTGGTGGACGAGGAGGTGGCGTTCACCGGGGGAGTCGGCATCGCCGAGGAGTGGTGCGGCGACGCGCGCAATCCCAAGGAGTGGCGCGACACCCACGTGGAACTCCGCGGGCCGGCCGTCGACGGGATCGCGGCCGCCTTCGCCCAGAACTGGGCGGAGTGCCACGACGCCCTCTTCGACGACCGCGACCGCTTCGTGGACCACAAGCCCGCCGGTGGGGCCATCGTCCAGGTGGTCCGCGGCTCGGCCAGCTTCGGTTGGCAGGACATGCAGACGTTGATGCGCGTCGTCCTGGAGTCGGCGGAGGAACGGGTGCGCCTGGCCACCGCCTACTTCGCCCCCGACACCTACTTCGTGGAGCTGCTGTGTGCGACGGCGCGCAGGGGCGTAGCGGTCCAGATCCTGCTGCCCGGGTCCCACACGGACAAGCGGGTGTGCCAGTTGGCGGGCCAGCACCACTACGAGGCCCTGACCGACGCGGGCGTGGAGATCTTCCAGTACCGACCGACGATGATGCACGCCAAGGTCATGACGATGGACGGCGTCGTCTCCCTGGTGGGCTCGACCAACTTCAACCGCCGCTCCCTCGACCACGACGAGGAGGTCATGCTCGCGGTGATGGACACCGAGTTCACGGACGTGCTCGACGCCCACTACGACCAGGACCTGGACGTCAGCGACCGGATCCGGGCCGGCCGGTGGAAGCGGCGCTCGGTGCGGCAGCGCTTGCGCGAGAGCGCCGTACAGCCCATCCGCCGCTTCCTCTGACCCCCGCCCGCGACGGTGGGGGACCGGCGGCGAGGGGCGCCTGGGGCCTCTCCGTTGCCCGGGGCCCCCTACGCCGGCGCGGAGCGGCGCTCGGCGGCCACGATCGCGTCGAGGAGGCCGGGGAAGGCCTCGTCCGTCTCGGCCCGCCTCAGGGCGTTCATCCGTGAGGTGCCGGCGTAGTACTGCCGGATGAGGCCCGCCTCGCGCAGGATCCGGAAGTGGTGCGTGGCCGTGGACTTGCTCACGGGAAGGTCGAACCCCCCGCACTTGATGTCGGTGCGGGAGTCACGCAATTGGGTGAGGATGCTCCGCCGCACGGGTTCGACGAGCGCCTCGAGCACCTGCTGAAGGGTGATCGTCCGCAGGTCGGGGTGGGGCGGGACGCGGTCGGTGTCCATGCCCCCATCGTACGACGGCCATAAAAGTTTGACAGTCATCGCACTTTGGGATGGGGTGAGGCACCCCTGCCCCCAGGTGAAAGGACGAATCGATGACCAGGACCGTGCTGTTCCACGAACTCGGCGGGCCCGAGGTGTTGAAACTGGAGGACACCGAGGTCGGCGAACCGGGACCGGGCGAGGTGCGGATCCGGGTGGACGCCATCGGCCTGAACCGGGCGGAGGCACTGTTTCGGAGCGGCCTGTACATCGAGCCGGTGAAGCGCTTCCCCGCGCGCCTGGGTACCGAGGCCGCCGGAGTCGTCGAGGCGATCGGCGAAGGCGTCACCGGCTTACGGCCCGGACAGCCGGTGAGCACCGTTCCCGGCTTCTCCCAGAACGACCACGGGGTCTACGCGGAACGGGCGATCGTGCCCGCCGCGGCGGTGTTGCGCCGCCCCGAGGGCCTCGGAGCGGTCGAGGGCGCCGCGGTGTGGATGCCCTACGTGACGGCCTACGGAGCGCTCGTGGAGGTTGGCGGGATGCGGCCCGGCGACACGGTCGTGCTGAACGCGGCGTCCAGCAGTGTGGGCCTCGCCGCCATCCAGGTCGCCGAACGCATCGGCGCCACACCGATCGCCCTCACCCGCACCGCCGCCAAGAAGGCCGCTTTGCTCGAACAGGGCGCCGCGGAGGTGATCGTCACCGATGAGGAGGACGTGGCCGAGCGAGTGCTCGCGACGACCGACGGCCGGGGCGCCGAGTACGTCTTCGACGCCGTCGCCGGCCCGGGCGTGCTGGAACTGGGGAAGGTGGTCGCGGCCGACGGCATGCTCCTGGTGTACGGCGCCCTGAGTGGCCGGCCGACCCCGTACCCGGGCCTCGAGCTGGGCATGCCCGCGCTGAACATGCGGACGTACACCATGCTGGAGACGACCTCCCGGCCCGAGCGACTGCGGCGGGCGGAGGCCTTCGTGGCCTCGGGTCTGCGCACGGGAGCCTTCCGACCCGTGGTGGACCGGACGTTCGAACTGGACGAGATCGTCGAGGCCCACCGGTACCTGGAGTCGAACGCCCAGATCGGCAAGATCGTGGTCACCGTTCCCCGCTGACCCGCGGCCGTGTCCTGTTCGCCGACCACCACGCTCGCGCCGCCGGTTCGAAGGCACCCACGGTGCCAGGGTGATGAGCGCGGCCAACACAAGGGCGAACAGGACGAGTTGGCTGCGCACGCGGGTGCACGGCGGGACTCCCCGCGACGGCGCGACGATGAGTGGCACGGTCCTGCGCGATGTCCCCTCAGTCGAACGGGACGACAGGCCAAGGTGTTCGAGGACCGCTAGCAGGCAACCGGTCCCAGGTCACGGGAATTGCCCACACCAACGCACTTCACAGGCAGCGTGGGTAGAGTCCGCACCACACACATCGATCGAGGAGCCCTCATGCCCACGCAGGAGATTCCCACCCTCAAGTCCCAGTACGCCGACAAGGTCACCGCCGACCTTGATTTGAACACCGCCGAACAGGACCGCATTCGCGGGGAGATCACCTCTCTCCAGGAACGTCTGGCCGGTCTGGAGCAGGACCACGAACTCCTCGTCGGGATGCGTGCCGCCCTCGGCAACGCGCTCGCGGTGCCCGGACCGCGCACCGGCAAGAAGCCCGCGACGGCCGCGGCGTCCACGGCGTCCACGGCGTCCACGACGTCCTCGACGTCCGCGCGGAAGCAGACGGGAGCGAAGACCTCGGCCACCGGGTCCGCGAAGGAGGCGACGCCGACGAAGACGTCGTCCGCGCCGAAGGCGGCCAAGTCCACGGCGGCCAAGTCCACCGCGACGAAGGCCACCGCGACCAAGTCCACGGCGACGAAGGACACCGCGCCGAAGTCGACGGAGGCGAAGCCGGCCGCCGCGAAGAAGCCCGTGGCCAAGAAGGCGGCCCCGTCGGACAAGAACCAGGTCCCGCTGACGGAACTCATCCACCAGCACCTGTGCGGTCTGAAGGAGCCGAAGACCGCCGGCGAGATCGCCCAGGCCCTGTCGGTCGCGCACCCGGACCGCAGCCTCAACGACAACCTGGTGCGCACGAGCACCGAGCGCCTGGTCGCCCGCAGCCTGGCGGAGCGCGCCAAGCAGGGTTCCACGGTCTACTACACGGCCACCCGGCCCGAGGCCGTGGCCGCCGAGGCCCCGGCGGCGACCGCCGACAAGGCAGTGGCGGCGACGACCGTCTGATCGGATCCACGCGTGTGGTGCGTCGGGGCTGTTTCCACCGGCAGGGCGGAGCCCGGCCGGGAGAACAGCCCCTCGCGCACGCGCCGGCCGTGCGTGGCCGGACGTGTCGTCAGCGGGTGTGGGTCCGTGCGCGGGCCCGTGCGTGATCGACGGCGGCCGCCGCGAATCCGCCGATCAGCGGGTGGGCTCGGGTGCCGTCCCCGTCGAGTTCGGGCTGGAAGAGGGTGGCCAGGAAGAACGGGTGGGTGGACAGTTCGGCGATCCGGATCTCGCCGGATTCGTCGGTGCCGGGGAAGGTGAGCCCGTGTGCCCGCAGGAGTTCGAGGTGGTACGGATTGGGCCCGTAGGCGCACTGGTAGCGCGCCCGGGTCCGGGCGGCCCCCAACAGTTGGGCCGCGCGCGAGTCCGGGGCGACCCGTACGGTCCCCTCGTGACCGACCAGCGAACAGGCCAGGGGGACGACCACGGAGTCCTCGGGGGCGGCCGTCGGATCGTTCTCGGCGTGACGCGCACGCTCCAGTCCGCAGACGTCGCGGGCGAACTCCAACAGGGCGTGCTGGAAACCCCCGCAGGTTCCCAGGAAGGGTATGCCGCGCACACGTGCCGTCCGGATCGCCGCCAGGACACCGCTCTCGCTGCGGTACGGGCTGCCGGGCAGGACCCAGACCGCGTCGAAGCCGTCCACCCCCAGCCCGGCCTCCTCGGTGGGGATCCAGTAGGCGTCAAGGTCCAGCCCGTCCCGCAGGCGCAGCGCCTCGATCAGGCCGGGGACGCGCACGTGGGAATGGACGGAATCGGAACGGTCGCCGACGAGGGCGACGCGTGCGGTGGGGTTCATGGACCCATCCTGCTGAACGACCGGTCATCAGGTCCAACGATGATGTGCGGTCCGCCCATCAGTGATACTGATGCCCATGGATCCGCATCTGCTGCGCACCTTCGTCGCGGTCCTCGACCACCGCTCCTTCTCCACCGCCGCCTCGGCCCTCGGCTACACCCAGTCCGCGGTGTCCCAGCACATCGCCGCACTCGAAACCGACCTGGGCACCAGGCTGGTGGAACGCCGGCCCGTGGCCCCCACACCGGCCGGTGCCCGGCTGATGGAACACGTCCCCGCCCTGCTGCTGCGCCTCGACGCCGCCCGCGCCGACTTGGCCCGCCTGAACCAGGCCCCCACCACCCGGCTGGCCCTCGCCTGCTCACCCGCGTCCCTCGGTACGACGGTCGCCCAGGCCCTCGCCCGACTGCGGGCCGGCACGCGCGTGGACGTGGAGGTACGCGTCCTGAGTCGGGAGGCGGTCATCGAGGACGTACTCACCGCACGGGCCGACCTCGGCCTGATCGACGGCGCGAGTGCCCCCAGCGACCCCCTGCCCCTGCCGGACCTCGGCCCCACCGCCACCGTGGCCGCCGCCGAGGAGCCCCTCGCGGTGATCCTTCCCGTCGACCACCCGCTGGCCGAACGCGGATCCCTGCGGCTGCCCGACCTCACCCAGGCCCGGTGGATCGACGCCCCCGACAGCGCCGTCCCCCTCGAACGGCTGCGCACCGTGTGCCGCGCCGACGGCTTCCCCTCACGGCTCCGCCACCGCGGAACCGACTTGCTCGGCCTCGCCGCGCTGGCCGCCGCCGGCCACGGCCTCGCCGTACTGCCGCTGTCGTTGGCCACGGCGCTTGCGGCCGTCGTCGCCGTCCCGATCCGCGCACCACGCCTGATCCACCGCACGGAGCTCGTCCATCCCGCCAACCCGACGGCCGCCGCACGGCAGTTGATCGACCTCCTCCTCGGAGACCCGACGCTCACGTGACACCGCCGTGGATACGCCGCCTCAGGAGACGGCGTACCACTGGCTGGCCCAGCCGGTGTTGATCGTGACGGTGGATTGCTCGGCGAGGTTCAAGGTCGCCGGGAGCGAGGTCTGTCCGGTCAGCACGGTGCTGTAACGCAGGTTCGGCGGGTTCAGGCCCGCGTTCACCGAGATGCCGGCGCCCGTGGACTTGAGGGTGAGTGCGTTGGTGGCCCAGTTCCCGTTGAGGAGCAGGGCCACGAAGTAGGTGCCCGGGGCGGCGGTGAAGGGCTTGGACAGGGGCAGCGGCTTGGCTATCGCGTCGGTCATGAGCTGCGGCGAGATGTCCGCGGTGGAGCCGCGCAGGGCGCCGTGGGCGTCGTACACGCCGAGGTAGCAGTCGGACAGCCGGGCGTTCGGGTCGATGCCGGCCAGCCCCAGCCAGATGTTGGACCAGGCCGTCCGCTCACGCAGCACGATCCGTACCAGGGTGACCCGTCCGGCCACCCCCGCGGCGGACTGGGCCGTCACGTGCCCCGCGTCGTTGGGGTCGCCGGTCCAGGCCAGCAGATTCTGGTCCTGCGGCCGGGGACCCTCGTACCCGGCGACGCCGCCCGGCGCCGTGGACGCCCCCGCAGGGGGAGTGGCGGCGCCGCCGGCGCCCTCACGGGGGCTCCCGCCGGACGAGGTGCAACCGGTCAGGACGAGCAACGCCGTGAGCGCGGCCGCGAGGCCGGTCGAGACGACGGTGGTACGGGTGCGCATGGTCCCCCCATGAAGTGCTGGTGTGCCGAAGGGACATGGTCACACGCCCCCTCCACTCCCCGCGCCGCCCCCGGCGGTGGTCGACGGGCGTCTACCGCGCCGGGGCCGCGCCGGGCCCGCCGCCGTTGCTCGGCGTGCTCGGAGTCGGCGACGGTTGCGCCGGCGGGACGGGCCACACGTGGTCGGGCGTCACGATGGAGGTGACCGCGTTCCCGATCAACGAGGACAGGCTCTTGCCCTCGTAGTCGATGTCGGTGTTGACGAGCACCACCAGGGAAGCGTCCTCGGCGGGCAGTTGCGCGGCGATGGACTCGTAGCCGGGCAACTCCCCGTTGTGCCCGAGCCATCCGCTGAAATCGAGGATCCCGAGACCGTACGAGGCTCCGGGAACACCGACGGATCGCGTCTTCAGCCGTTCGGCCTGCGTCTCCTTGGTGAGGAGTCTGCCGTCCGCCAACGCGGGAGCCCAGGCGTGCAGGTCGTCGAGGTCGGAGATGACCCCACCGGCGGCCCAGGCCCACGAGGGATTCCAGTTGGTGGCGTCGGCGACGTCGCCGCTCGGCGTGAAGTCGGTGTACCCGTGGGCGTGCGGGTCGGGGATGGCGCTGTCGTCGGGCAGCGAGGTGTCGTTCAACTTCAGCGGCGTGAAGATGTGTTCCTCGAGGTAGTCGCCCAGGCTCCGCCCGCTGACCTTCTCGATCACCATCCCGAGCAACACCGTGTTCGTGTTGCTGTACTGCCACTTGGTGCCGGGTGCGAAGTTCGGCCGGTGGCTGAAGGCGATGTCCAGGAGCCGGCGCGGGGGATACTCGCGGTGTGGGTCGGCGCGCAACTGCGCCAACCACGCCTTGTCCTCGGTGTAGTTGAAGAGGCCGCTGCGCATCCCCGCCAATTGACGCAGGGTGATCATGTCGCCACCGGGGACACCGGCGACGTACCGGGAGATCGGGTCGTCGAGTGTGACCTCGCCCGCGTCGACCAGTTGCAGGAGGCCCGTGATGGTGAACGTCTTCGTGATGCTTCCGATCCTCGTGTAGAGGTCGGACTTCATGGGAGTCCCGCTCTGTTTGTCCGCGACGCCGAACGACTTCTCGTACGTGCCGCGCCGGGGGATCCACAGACCGACGTTGAGGCCCGGTATGTCGGCCTCATCCATGATCTTCGTGATCGCCGCGTCCAGTTTCCGCACGGTGGCGGGATCGAGCTCCTGCCGCGCGGAGGCGACGGCGAGGTCAGGGGCGGTGCCCGCGCACAGGGCGGCGAGCAGGGCGGCCGCCACGGCGGGTACGACGGCCCGGCGGGATCGTCGAACATGCGACGGGCGGTACCTGCCCATGGTCGTTCACCTCTGGTCCGGGTCGATCGACAAGCGTTTCCCGAGCCCCCGACGGTGCCTCCTCCCCATGGTAGGAGCGCTCGACCTGCCCCGCGATGTCGAAGCGGCCACCGGACCGGCAGCGCCCCGCACGCCCGCACCGCCCGTTCCGCCGCCGGACACCCGGGGCGGGTCCGCCGGTCGGGTCCGCCGGGTCAGGGCATACGGTCAGGGCCGGCAGGTCGATGTCCCTGGCCCGGGTCCGGCCGCGTCGTTCCGGTCGCCCGGCCGCGGCGGCCCGCCGTCACCGGCAGGAGCAGCGGGCCCGCCCGTTTGGCACGGCGCTGGACGAGGGCCGTCTCCATCCGGCCGATGCCGGGCAGCGCGGCCAACTCGACGGCCAAGTAGTCGTACAACGCGCCGGTGTCACGGCACTGGACCATGGCGAAGACCGAGGCCCGGCCGGTCGTGACGGCGGCGAAGGCGACCGCGTCGTGCCGTGACAGCGCCCGGGTCACCTCGCCCAGCGCGGAGGGTGCCACCTCCAACCACAGCAGGGCCTCCACCGGGTACCCGAAGCGGGACGGGTCCACGTCCACCTCGAAGTGGAGCACCCCGGTGGCCCGGAGCCCCGCGAGTCGGCGGCGCACCGTCGAGGCCGACCAGCCGGTGACGTCGGCCAACCGTGCCACGTCCGCCCGGCCGTCCCGGGCCAGTTCGCCCGCCAGCCGTGCGTCCGCGGCGCCCCAGTCGGATTCCTCGGCGGCGACCCGCGCGGCCTCCGGGTCCGCCGGGTCCGCCGGGTCCTCCGGGTCCTCCGTGGTCTCGGAGGCCGCGAGGGCGTCGGGGCCGTCGGACGGTTCCGACGGGACGCCGAGCAGGGCCGCCCGCTCGCCCGCGTCCAGGGCGCTCGTACGGCCCGCCCAGCCGCCGACACCGGCGACCGGTCGCAGCACGCAGCCCGCCTCCACGTCCCGGACTCCGGGGGTCCGCAGAAGGTGGTCGAAGAGGGCACGCCCGGCCTCGGCGCCCGCCGCCGGTGTACGCGCCATGCAGGTCAGCCGCGTCCCGCCGGCGAGCGGCGCGATCCACGAGGTGTCGTCGCGCTGAGCGAGGGCGGCGGTCAGCGCGTTGGCGGCGTCCGGGGTGCAGTCGATGCGGACGAACCAGTCGAGCATCCCGATCCGACGACTGTCCACGAGCCTGACCACCCGCACCACCAGCTCCGACCGCAGCCTCCGGTAGCGGCGGGCCACGGTCCGCTCGGGCGCCCCCAGCACCGCGGCGATCCGACTGAACGAGGCCCGTCCGTCGAGCTGAAGGGCGTGGATCAGACGGCGGTCCAGCTCGTCCAGGGTGACGGATCGCGTCATGGAAGGCCCTCCCAGCGTCCGATTCCGCTGATCTCGGCGACCGTACAGCGCGCCCGGGAGCGCCGGGCGGGACGCTGACGGCCACCGAACCAGAGAGGCACACCATGTTGACCGTCCTTCCCATCAGGTACGTGGCCGACGTCGAGGCGTCCCGTGACTTCTCCGCGGGGCCGGGTCTGGCCGTCCGGGAGGAACCCGGTGCGGAGGTCCGGGTCCGGCTGACCGCGGCGGGCGGCGCCGTCGGCGTCCATGCCGCCGCGGTCTCGGTCTCGCAGGGCCGCCCGCCCGGTACCACCGAGCTGGGCTTCACGACGGAGGAACCCCTGGAGGACGCCGCGCGGCGACTGCGACGGCGCGGCCACCCGTACGAGCTCGTCGAGCTCGTCGAGGAGAACTTCGGCCGCAGCCTCCGGGTCACCGGCCCGGACGGGGTGGTCGTGCAGATCCAGCGGATCGACCCGGACACCGTCCGCAGATCGGCCGCCGCACTGACCGGTGGTCGCGCCTGACGGCCTGACCGCCCGCCTCCGTGCCCCGCGGCTCACCGGCACGGGTTTCGTCTTCCTCGCGGCCACGGTCACCGTGCTGATCCGCCACGGCCGGGCAGTCGCCCGTACGCCCGCGCGGGCCACGCCGGCCTCGCCGACGCGGTGACCGACGCCCTGCGGGAGGCGGGAGGCGGGAGGCGGGTGGCGGGGCCGGCGTGGCGCTGCCGACTCCCTTCCATTCGGGGCTACAGCACACCCTTGCGGGTGACGGTTCGGAATGGTGTGCGGGTGTGTGCGGATTGGACGTGCGAGGTTCTCTCCCGGACAGGGCCGTGACCCGCGCCGTGTACGGAGACTTCGGCCTCCCGACACGGGTCGGGAGGCGGCGACGCGCGGACCCGGCGTCGACCCTTCCTGTCCACGAACGCCTGCCCCTCGTGTCATCGCGGGGCGGGCTCGCACTCACCGGAAGGAAGCACATGAGGAAGCTCGCTTGGGCTGCACGCAGTGTCGCGGCGGTATCGGGGGCCATGCTCCTGGGAGCGCTGGCAGTGCCGTCCGCGGTCGCCGACGGCCCGGAACCCAAGGGCGCCCCGGCCTCGGCCGACAGCCGCAAGTGCCAGACGGACCGTGACGTCAGCTCGACCGTGGTCGACTACTCCAGCAGCGGTCTGTTCGAGACGGTGTTCCGCGCGGCGACCGACCGCCACGGCCACGCGTTCCTCAACGACAGCCGCAACCCCGGAGTCTGGATCAACCTCGGTCTCCTCGACGGCGCGCCGAAGTGCACCCGCGGCACCGCCGTCTCGGTCACCGAGGAGGACCCCGGCCACCTCTTCATCACCCTGCTGGGCAGCAACGGCAGGCTGCACCAGGCCCGTTGCATCACCAACAGCACCACGCCGTTCACGCCCTCGACCCTCCCCACGGCGTGCGCCCCCGGCTTCACCACCCTCACGGGCACGCCCGTCTAACCACCCCGCCCGGTCCTGCCCGTCAGTGCACCGGACCTGAGTGGATGCCCGCCGTCACGGCCGGCCGCATCGCGCGGTCGGCCGTGACGCGTGCCCGGAGTCTCCCGCCCTTGCGTCGGGATCAGATCTTCCCGAGGTCCGAACTCACCCACCGCTGCGGACGCATGTGGAACACGAGCTGCGCACCGTGGTCCTTCCAGGCGAAGTCCACGTAGCCGTCCACCTTCTCCGCCGGCAGGTACCGCGAGGCCATCTCCACCAGTTGTTCCCGCCGCGCCGGCGCCGTCGAGATGACCGGACCCTCGACCGAGACGTATCGGATCGTCGGCTCCAGACGGTCCACCATCAGCGTGAACCGGACCGCCGACCCGATCAGTTCGGCCTTGCGGGAGTCCCGGCCGGTCATGATCCAGAGGTCGCCGCCGGGAGCGTACTGGTACCAGATCGGGACGGCCAGCGGTGCGCGCCCGCCGTCCGTGCCCGCACTCACCGCGAACGCGGCGACATGGG
This sequence comes from Streptomyces sp. NPDC102278, assembly GCF_044766345.1. NCBI lineage: Bacteria > Bacillati > Actinomycetota > Actinomycetes > Kitasatosporales > Streptomycetaceae > Streptomyces > Streptomyces sp. NPDC102278. Next base: position 27,390 of record NZ_JBIWLV010000032.1, read on the forward strand.
GCTCGGCGAGGAACTGCTCACGCTCGGTACGGGACAGGGCCACGGCACACTCCTTCAGCGGGGAGACCTTCCACGGGAGGAATCTGCCCCGCTTCGTCGGTATTCCCCGCTTCTCACCCGCATGGCGCAAGGGGAGTTTCGCCCCGCGGTTCGGCGACGTTCGATCGATTCGCCCTCGGGGAACCGTGTCGGTTGCACCACCGTGTCCGTTGTTCGAGCGTCGAACGGTTGCGTGTCCACCTTGGAGGAGTCTTGCTTCCACCGCGTCCATGCCGGACCGAACCCGCCGAGTCGCGGCGGAACAATACCCCGGACGTGGCCCCCGCCGGGGGCGCGGCGAGCTCCCCGGAGGGGCGGAGGGCGCCGGTGGACCGGGGCCGCCTCAACGTCATCGGCGTGCACCTCTACCTGGAGCGGGACGCCAAGGTGCTGCTGGGCCTGCGCCACCCGGATTCGGCGTTCGCCGGCTCGACCCACCACTTCCTGGCCGGCCACTGCGAGCACGAGCCGGCGATCGCCTGCATCGTGCGCGAGGCCCGGGAGGAGGGCGGTCTCCTGATCCGGCCCGAGGACCTCGAACTCGTCCACGTCGTGCACGTCCTGGACGAGGGCGGCGACGGGCGCCCGCGCATGCAACTCGTCTTCCGCGCCGACGCGTGGGAAGGGGACCTGGAGGTCCGGGAGCCGGACAAGTGCGTCAGCTGGGGCTGGTGGCCCCTGGACGCGCTGCCCGAGCCCATCGTGCCGTACACCCGCGCCGCGATCGAGGGAATCCGGGCGGGCCGCCACTACACGGAGCAGTGGGCGGGCGTCGGATCGGACCCGGGCGGTTCGGCCCGCCGGCCGGCGAGGACAGCCGCCCCGGGCGGCGTGCGATGAGCGGGGGAGCGCGGTACAGGCTGACGGTCGACGCCCACCTCATCCTGCGCCGCGACGGTGAGCGGGGCCCCGAGATCCTGTTGTCGCGGCGGGCGGGGACGGTGTACGCGGCCGGGATGTGGCACCTGCCCTCCGGACACCTGGACGGCCCCCACGAGGACCTCGTCGAGGCGGTGATCCGGGAAGCACGCGAGGAAACAGGCGTCCTCATCGAGCGGGCGGACGTGTCCCACGCGGTGACCGTGCACCACCGCTCCCCGTTCGGCGGCGCCCGGATCGGCGCGTTCTTCGAGGTGCGGCGCTGGACGGGCGACCCCCGCGTCATGGAGCCCGAGCTGTGCGACGCCATGACCTGGCACCGCGTGGACGACCTGCCGGAACCGATGGTCGCGTACTGCAGGGCCGGCCTCGAAGCCCACCGCGCGGGTCACCCCTTCGCCATCCACTTCCAACAGCCCGGTGATCCGATCGCACACCGCCCCGAGGCCCCGGACCGGACCGCGCCGTACCGCTGACCGGCCCGCCCCGTCCCCGCACCGCGCCCCACCGCGTGCACCGGAGGCGGGGGCGACCCGAACCGGGCCACCCCCGCCTCCGACCGCGAGACCGCGAGACCGCGAGACCGCGAAACCGCGAGACCGCGCGACCGTGAGCCGGCGACGTCAGCGCGCGGCGCCGAAGTCCTGCGTCCAGTACGAGTTCGGCTCGGCGAGGCCGACACCGATCTCCTTGAACGCGCAGTTGAGGATGTTCTGCCGGTGCCCGGGGCTGTTCATCCAGCCGTTCATGACCTGCTCGGGCGTGCTGTAGCCGTAGGCGACGTTCTCGCCGTAGGTCATCCAGCTGTAGCCGGCGCGGGTGATGCGCGCGCCCGGGTCCGAGCCGTCGGAGCCGGTGTGCGACATGTTGGAGTGCGCGGCCATGTCCTTGCTGTGGTTCAGCGCGGCGGTCGTCAGCTTCGCATTGACGGTGAGTGCCGAGCACCCGGCCTTGGCGCGCTCCTGGTTGACGAGAGCCACCACCTCGGCGGCCGGTCCGGAGGACGGCGCGGTCGGGCTGGTCGGCTGCGTCGTGGCGACGGGGGCCGTCGGGCGGGCCGGGGACGGCTGCGAGGGCCTCACGGGCTTCGTCACCGTGGGGGGCTTCTTCGCGCCGGTGTAAGGCTTCGCCTTGTGCGGACGCTCGACGACCGGCGTGGAGGTCGTGACCGGCGTGGGCGGCTCGACCGTCTCGATCGGGGAGGTCGCGTTGCCCGCCTGGTTCTGGAGCGACGTGTCGGGGGTGGGGGCACCGGTGGTGGGGACACTGTGGGAGGGGCGCACGTGCCGGCCGGCGGCGGTCGCCGCACCCGACTCCTGGGTGTCCAGGCATGCCATGGCGGCGGTGGGTATGCCCACGATGCCCAGGGTGACCGCGGCGATGGATATTTTCTTGTAGTGCGTCCTCTTACGGTGCTTCTGCATGCGTGACCTCACTTGGTTTCTGCGAAGCGTCCTGCGCCTGAGCTGCTGGAGCGCCGGGCGGGCCGCCATTGTTAGAAGCCCCGTAACGGGCTGGCAAGTCTCGTCGTCGACTCGCACGCCGCCGCCGCCCACCGGGCTTGAAATGCGCGGGCAGTCGTGCTGCGCGGCCGGTCGACAGGACCCCCGAGACGAGTGACGATCCATCAGAGATGCTCGCGCGGCTGGTGATTGGCGCATTCCGTCTCATTCCCCGAGACGCCCATTCGGGCGGAGAGGGGAATGTCGAACCCCAACGGACAAATCTCGATATGTCGGCGAGGCGATAGTGGACGTAATGGTTCCGTGATCTCTCGACGCCTCGTGATCCATGTCACTGTTTCGAGCGGAACCGCGCGCCGTTCGGCGGTCACGCGCCGCCCGCGCGTCCCTGCGCGTCGCCTTGATCATCGGGTCGGCGGAGGTGACCTTCGGGGGAGTGTCACAGCGACATCGACGGGCGTCCCGCGGGCCGTCGGCCGTCCCCGCCCCGCCGGCCGCCCGCACGGGAGAGCGTGAAGGCACTCCACTTGGCGTCAACTCGGCCTGTAGAGACTCGCGTTGAGCACCACGACGATGCGTGAACAGGCGACGTCGGGACTCTTGCTGTGCCGTCGAGGTTCGCCAATGATGCTCCCGGCGCGCCGACCGACACGGCCGGGAGCCACGCGTCACCCCCGAACCGAACGGCCGGAGGCCTGTTGTGCGGACCAGTCATCACATCCGGAGATCATCCGTCGTCGTCGGCACCGCCCTCGCGCTCGTCGTCGCCGTGGCCCAGACCGCCTTCGCGGCTCCGCCCCCGGCACTCCCCGCCAACGCCGAGGCCATGGAGCTGACCTTCCAGCCGGCCTACGACTACGACACGGACGGCTGCTACCCGACACCCGCGATCGGGCCGACCGGAGTCCTGAACGCCGGCCTCAAACCGAGCGGGGCCCTCAACGGCAGCTGCCGCGACTCCTCGGACCTCGCCAACACCAACGGCTACTCCCGCGCCACCTGCAACAACGGCTGGTGCGCCGTGGTGTACGCGCTGTACTTCGAGAAGGACCAGGCCATACCCGGCATAGGGCTCGGCGGGCACCGCCACGACTGGGAACACGTCGTGGTGTGGATCCAGGGCAACGAGGCGAAGTACGTCGCCACCTCCGCACACGGCGACTTCAACATCCACGCGCGCGACCAGATCCGCTGGGACGGCACCCACGCGAAGGTCGTCTACCACAAGGACGGCGTCGGAACGCACTGCTTCCGCGCCGCGAACGCGAACGACGAGCCGCCCGAGAACCACCGAGGCGCGTGGCAGTACCCCGCGCTCGTCGGCTGGTCGGGCTACCCGGCGACGCTGCGGGACAAGCTGAGCCAGGCCGACTTCGGCAGTGCGCACTTCGGCCTGAAGGACGACTCCTTCTCGTCCCATCTCGCGAAGGCCAAGCCGGCGGGCATCCCCTTCGACCCGTACCTGTAGGCGAGCCGCACCGGGCGGCGCCCGCGCCCGACCCGGACCGCTCCCGGCCAAGACCGCTCCCGGCCAAGACCGCGGCGGCCCCGACCGCGGGGGCGGCCGGCGCCCCGGGGCGCCGGCCGGCGGGGCGCGTCAGCCGTCGCCTTCGTGCGTGGCCGCGCCGACGAGTTCCTCCAGGAGGTCCTCCATGGTGACGAAGCCGAGGACCTCGCCCTCGTCACCGGCGACGGCGGCCAGGTGGGTACCGGCGTCCCGCATGGCGGTCATGGCGTCGTCCATCGGGGTCCCGAGGGAGACCTTGACGATCGGGTGCAGCGCGCCCCGGGGGAACGGGGCCGCGCGGTCGTGTGCCGCGAGGGCGTCCTTGATGTGCAGGTAGCCGAGGATCGCCCCGCCGGGGCCGGTGACGGGCAGGCGGGAGTAGCCGTACTCGGCCGCGACGCGCTCCAGCCCGCGGGGGGTGATCTCGTGGCCCACGGTGACCGTGTCGCCGAGCGGGACCATCACCTCGCCGACGGCTCGCCTTCCGAGTTCGAGGGCGTCCCGCAGGCGTTCGCCGTCCTCGGGGTCGATCAGGCCGGCGGCGCTGGAGTCCTTGATCAGCCGGGCGAGCTCGTCGTCGTTGAACACGGAGGCGATCTCGTCCTTCGGCTCGACCTTCAGCAGCCGCAGCAGCGTATTGGCGAAGGCGTTGATGCCGAAGACGAACGGACGGAGCGCCCGGGTGAGGGCGACGAGGGGCGGCCCGAACAGCAGGGCGGTCGGCGCGGGCGCGGCGAGCGCGATGTTCTTGGGGACCATCTCGCCGATCAGCATGTGCAGGTAGGTCGCCAGGGTCAGCGCGATGACGAACGCGATCGGATGGATCAGCCCCTCGGGGACGCCGATCGCCTCGAAGGGGGGTTCCAGCAGGTGCGCGATGGCCGGCTCGGCGACCGCGCCCAGGACCAGCGAGGAGACCGTGATGCCGAGCTGGGCGGTGGCCATCATCGCCGAGAGGTGTTCGAGCGCCCACAGGGTGCTCTTCGCCCGCCGGTCACCCTTGAGCGCCGCCGGTTCGATCTGGCTGCGGCGCACCGAGATCAACGCGAACTCGGCCCCGACGAAGAAGGCGTTCGTGACGAGGGTGAACGCGCCGATCAACAGCTGGATCGCGGTCATCGGCTCTGCTCCTGGTCAACGACGGAACCGGCGGGCGCGACGATCGCGACCCGGTCCGCGCGGTGGTGGTCTATGTCGAGGACGGACAGCTCCCAGCCGTCCAACCCCACGGTGTCCCCCTGGACGGGGATGCGTTCCAAGACGGAGGCGATGAGGCCGGCGATCGTCTCGTAGGGGCCCTCGGGGACGTCGAAGCCGATCTCTTCCAGCTCGTCGACACGGACGCCGCCGTCGACCTCCCAGGTGCGTCGGCCGTCCTCGCCCGGTCCCTCGACGAGCGCCGGGACCTCGACGGGGTCGTGCTCGTCGCGGACCTCGCCGACGACCTCCTCGACGATGTCCTCGACCGTCGCGACACCCGCGGTGCCGCCGTACTCGTCGATGATCACGGCCATGGTGCGGGCCTTGCGCAGCCGTCCCAGGAGGGTGTCGACCGGCAGGGAGTGCGGAACGAGCAACGCGGACGTCATCAGGTCGGTGACCGGCGTCCTGCCCCGCTCGTCCTCGTCCAACGCCAACACGTCACGGATGTGGAGCGTGCCGATGACCTCGTCCAGCGTGTCGCGGTAGACGGGGAACCGGGAGATGCCGGTGGCCAGGGTCAGGTGCGCGGCGTCGGTGGCCGTCGCGCGGGCTTCCAGGGCCCGGACGTCCACGCGCGGGGTCATCACGTTCTCCGCGTTCAACTCGGCCAGGTGCAGGGTCTTGACGAACAGCTCGGCCGAGTCGGCCTCGATCGCGCCCGCCCGGGCGGAGTGCTGGACCAGCGCGACCAGTTCCTCCGGAGTGCGGGCGGAGGCCAACTCCTCGGCGGGCTCCAGGCCGAAGCGCCGCACGAGGCGGTTCGCGGTGTTGTTGAGGTGCCGGATGAGCGGGCCGAAAGCCGCGGTGAAAGCGCGCTGGGGGCCGGCCACGACCTTCGCGACGGCGAGCGGGCGGGCGATCGCCCAGTTCTTCGGTACGAGTTCGCCGACCACCATCAGCACCACCGTCGACAGGGCCACACCGAGCAGGGTCGCGGTGGTCGACACGGCGCCGGCGGGCACGCCGACCGCCTCGAGCGGCCCTCGCAGCAGCGCCGAGACGGCCGGCTCGGCCAGCATGCCGATGACCAGCGAGGTCACCGTGATGCCCAACTGGGCGCCGGAGAGCTGGAAGGTGAGGCGTTTGGCGGCCTTCAAGGCGCTTTCGGCGCCGCGCTCGCCCGCCGCGGCGGCGCGATCGAGCTCACTGCGCTCGACCGTGGTGAGAGAGAACTCGGCGGCGACGAACACCGCGCAGGCCAGCGTCAGCGCGAGCGCGAGGAGCAGCAGCAGGAACTGGGTCACCGTGCCACCCCCGCTCCCGGGCTGAGGATCCGCGGGCAGGACGTGGCACGGCTCGGACTGGGAGGTTCACCCATCGCGGGTCTGCTGCTCCTTCTTCTTCGGGCTTCTTCGGGCTTCATCGAGCGTCTTCGGGCTTTCCGGGGCTTCGCACGGTGGGACGCTTCGCGGTGATCCGCGAGCGGGCCCGTCCGGCGGGGCACACCCCGCCCCGCCACAATCGTAAAGGATCGGCAAAGGGTCGGGTGTGGGTGGCCGGCCCTTTCTACAGCTCTGTAGAAAACGCGACGGGCGATCGGCTGATCATGCCTCGATGTTCCCGTAAGGAGCCGGCCCCTCCTTGCGGTGGGAGGACGTCACGCGGAACAGTCGCGGTTGGATATCGGTCGCGAGGGCGGCCGCCTCCCTCATGTGGGCGCGGGCCTCGGGGTCGGCCAGCACCGCGCGGTAGTGCTCCTCGGACTCCCACTGGGCGTAGTTGATCACACGGCGCCCGTCCTGGCTGGCGTGGAAGGTGGCACTGACGAAGCCCGGCCGGTGCTTCATCGTCTCCTCGGTGGCACGCGCCAGCAGATCGGTCAGCTCCTGCTGGCGCTCGGGGGCGACCGTGAAGACGTTGATCAGCGTCGTCACGGGGCGAGTCGAGTCGATGTTCGCGATAACGGTCATGGCCCAATCTTCCGTGCGGTCGGCCGTCGCTGTCTGCCGCCGCGTGCGTTTCATCGAACCAATGCCATGGCGGTCGGCGCTCGGCAGCCGGGAGCCGGCGTCACCGGCCGCCCGCCGCCAGCCGCGCCGCCGCGCTCTCCAGCAGCATCTCCAGCGTCACCGGGTACGCGCTGTCCGCCATCCGGGCCGCCAGCAGCCCCGCCGTGGCCGCGATGTGCGGGTAGCGGTCCGCGGGCAGGGCCGCGTACGTCGTCTCCCATCTGGCCTCGTCCGCCGACCTGTCCTCCTCGGCCAGTGCCAGGGCCCCGGCGTCCAGTGCGGAGAAGGCCAGGCTCTGGTCGATGAACGCGTGATAGATGCGTACGGCCGCCGGATCCGCGAAACCGGCCGTCCGCAGCACGCCCAGCACGGCCTCGTCCGCGGCGATCTCCCGGGGCCGGCCGCTCACCCGGCTCGCCGTCAGCACGGCCGCCTGCGGGTGCGCCAGATACGCCCGGTGGATCCGCAGCCCCAACTCGCGCAGATCGGCCCGCCAGTCCCCGCCCGCGGCCCAGCCGTCCAGCGCCCGGCCGATCAGTTCCTCCCCGATGGCCCGGGTCAGCTCGTCCATTCCCGTGAAGTACCGGTACAGGGTGCTGGGATCGGCGCCCAGCGCGGCCCCCAAGCGGCGCGCGCTGAGCCCCGCGCTGCCGTGCTCGCGCAGCATCCGCAGCGCCGTCTCGACGATCAGCCGCTCCGACAGCACCGTCCCCGTACGCGTCGGACGTCGTCGCCGCCGAGCCTCCTCGGGCACCACCTGCTTGCCCACGATCGCCCCCTCCGGACCCTCGGCTCCCTTACGCCAACACCATTGACCTTAACTCGGCGCCGCCGGTTTGATCCCCCGAGGGAAGCCCCTCACGGCGCCTTCCCGCTCACCCCCGTCCCCCTCCGCACGAAGGGTCTGACCATGCGCGTCCTCCTGATGGGTGCCGGCGGCGTCGGCACCGCGATCTCCCGGATCGCCGCCCGCCGCACGTTCCTCACCCACGTCACCGTCGCCGACCACGACCTGTCCCGCGCCGAGGCCGCCGTCACCGCGCTCGGCCCCGGCGAGACCCGCTTCGACGCCGTCCGAGCCGACGCCTCCGACGAGGCCGCAGTGTCCGCGTTGCTCTCCCGCGGCGGCTACGACGTCCTGCTCAACGCCACCGACCCGCGGTTCGTGATGCCCCTGTTCCGGGCGGCCCTCGACGCCGGCACGTACTACCTCGACATGGCCATGTCCCTGTCGTACCCGGACCCGGAACGCCCCCACGAGCAGTGCGGCGTACGGCTCGGCGACGCCCAGTTCGAGCTGGCCGACGCGTGGCGTGCGGCGGACCGCCTCGCCCTGGTCGGCATGGGCGTCGAACCCGGCCTGTCGGACGTCTTCGCCCGCCACGCCGCGGACGAGCTCTTCGACGAGATCGAGGAGATCGGCGTCCGCGACGGGGCGAACCTCACCGTCGACGGGTACGAGTTCGCCCCCTCCTTCAACATCTGGACCACCATCGAGGAATGCCTGAACCCGCCCGTGGTGTACGAGGAGGGCCGCGGCTGGTTCACCACCGAGCCGTTCAGCGAGGCCGAGGTCTTCGACTTCCCCGAGGGCATCGGGCCCGTCGAGTGCGTCAACGTCGAGCACGAGGAGGTGCTGCTGATGCCCCGATGGCTCCGGGCCCGGCGGGTCACCTTCAAGTACGGCCTGGGCGAGGACTTCATCGGCAAGCTCAAGACCCTCCACGCGCTCGGCCTCGACCGCACCGAACCGGTGACCGTGCCGGGCCCCGACGGCCCGGTCCGCGTCTCCCCCCGGGACGTGGTCGCCGCCTGCCTGCCCGACCCGGCGACCCTCGGGGATCGGATGTCCGGCAAGACCTGCGCCGGCACCTGGGTGAAGGGCACCAGGAACGGCGCGCCGCGCGAGGTGTACCTGTACCACGTGGTCGACAACGAGTGGTCCATGAGCGAGTACGGCTCCCAGGCCGTGGTCTGGCAGACCGCCGTCAATCCCGTCGTGGCCCTGGAGCTCCTGGCCACGGGCGCCTGGAAGGGCGCCGGCGTGCTGGGCCCCGAGGCCCTGCCCGCCCGCCCCTTCCTGGACCTGCTCACCGCCTACGGATCCCCGTGGGGCATGCGCGAGCAGTGACGGGCCCCAACCCCCGAAGCCGCCGCGCATGGGCGATCAGGCCCAGGGCACACGACGCCCAAAGCCGTTGCCTCGCAAGAGGGTTGGGGGAGACGCGTGAGAGCGTTGAACAAGTGGTTGGCCACACACCTGTGGGCCCAGGCGTTGCTCGTGGTCGCGGTCGGCGCGGGGGTGATCCTGCTGCTCAACCCCGGGGAGTCCCCGTTGGAGGCCGTCGTGCGCGCGGCGGTGGGCGCGGTGGGGGCACTGGGTGTCCTGTTCCTGGCGCGCCGCCGCGAGCGCCGGGCGACCGGGGGAGTCTCCAGCGAGGAGTACGTGTCGCTCGATGACCGTCTGCGCCACGGCGAGGTCCCGGAATCGGCGGACGAACGGGCCACCATGGGGCGGCTGGTGCAGGAGCGGCTGCGGGCGACCCGGCACCGTCGCGTGGCGTTGATCTCCTTGACCTTGATGTTCACGTCCATCGTGGTGCTGGTCGGGTTCACCGCCGGTGGCCTCCAGACCGTGGTCTTCGCCGTCTTCGCGGCGGGCTTCCTGGGGTGGATGACCTGGACCGGCGTGCGGCAGCACCGCGTCCTGCGCGAGATGGCGAGCACCCTCGACGTGCCCGCCCGATGACGGCCTCGACGTGCGCCCGATGACGGTGAACCACGTGGTCGCGCCCCCGCCGAACGAAGATCGGCGGCACCGGGTGTAAGAGCGGATCGCGGGGGCAGACGGGCCCTGCAAGTCATCCGTCCAGGGGAGGAACGGTTCCATGTCCCACGCCGCCACAGTTGTCAGCCCCGCTCTCGGTGCGCGGGTCGCGTCGTCCGTCGGGTCGGTG
>NZ_JBIWLV010000033.1:0-27318 GCF_044766345.1 Streptomyces sp. NPDC102278
TGACACGAAACCCCGAAACAGACCCCGACCAGCAACAACACCCCAGCCACTCACTGTCTCTCAAACCACTGTCCCCAAACCAAGAGATCGCACCCGAAGGAGCTGGCGTGCTCGATGGACGACGAGAAGGTGTTCGGGCCCGTCGTGTACGAGCTGTCGCTCGCGTCGGCGATCTCCCGGGGGCTGCTGGCGAGATATCAGATCGTGGTCGCCGAGCTGACCGACCCCGTCGTCACACCCGACCGGCTGATCGGCGAGGAGCGGTACGAGGAGCAGCTCCGTGGGCAGCGTCTCGCCGCGGTACAGACCGTGCTGCTGGAGACCATGGCCGCCCACGGGCTGAACACCACGATCACCTTCCACCACCGCACCGTCGAGGCGGAGGCCTTCGCCGCCGGCCTGCCCCGGGTCGCGGGCCGGCTCCACGCCGCCGACCCAGCCCGGCACCCCGCCAAGGTGTGGGCGGGGTGGCTGTGCGGGGAGCACGAGGGTGCCCACCGGCAGACCGTCCTTGCCGACTTCGGGCGCCGCGCCGGGCGCGCCGTCCTTTCGAATTGTCGGGTTCTGGGCGAAGGCGTCGATATCCGGGCGACGGATTCCGTGGCGCTGATCGACCCGAAGGGCTCGGCCGTCGACATCGTCCAGGCCATCGGCCGGGCGCTGCGACAAAAGCCCGGTGAGGGGAAGGTGGCGACCTTGATTGTTCCGGTGTTCCTGGCGGAGGATGAGAAGCCGGAGGACATGCTTTCCTCGAACTCTTATCGCCCTTTGATTCGGGTTTTGGAAGGACTTCGGGCGCACGATGAAAAGGCTGTGGAAATGCTTGCCATTCCGCAGGAGAACCAGAAACGTGTCGTCGATCCGTCGCAGCCGGTCGGCCCGGCCCCGGCGGAGGGTGAGGAGGAGGACCGGCTCCTCCTCCGCTTCGCGGCCCCCCGCGATCCGGCGCTGATCGCCAAGTGGATCAGCTACCAGGTCATCAACACCGAAGGGCAGGACTGGCGTCGCGGCGCCGAGGCAGCGTTCCGCTACCGGATGCGCGAGGAGCACTTGGAGGCCCCGTACGACCACGTCGAGGGCGCGTACCCGCTCGGGAGGTGGCTGTCGGACCAGCGCCGCGCGTTCCGGGCGGGGCAGATGAGCGGGGAGCGCGCGGCCGAGCTGGAGGAGCTGGGGATCGTCTGGGACACCGCCGACCACGGCTTCGAGGAGAACCTCGCCGTCGCCCGCGCCTACTACGCCCTCCACGGGACGTTGGCCGCGCCGCGGCACGCGACCGCGCTCGACAAGCCCGTCGGGCAGTGGCTCACCAACATCCGCCGCCCCGGCGGACTCGGCAAGGACCCCGCCCGCGCCCGCCGGCGGGCTGCCGAGCTGGCCGCGATCGACGCGGACTGGAACCCGCGCGAGCTGGGGTGGACCGTCGACTGGCAGCGCCACCACGCCTACCTGCGCCAAGCCCTGGCCGCCGGTGCGCGGCTCGCGGAGATCGTGCCGGGGGTGACGTGGCACGGCGAGGACATCGGCCGGTGGCTCGCCACACAGCGGCGGGAATGGCGCCGGCTGGGCGCCGAGCAGCAGAAGCGGCTCGCGGAACTCGGCGTGAAAGCCGCCGCACGGGCCCGTAAGGCCCCGGAGAAGACGACCGCGAAGCCGGCGGTCACCCCGGGCGGTACGGCCTTCCAGGCAGGCCTGCAAGCCCTCACGCAGTACACCGAACGGGAAGGTACCGCGGTGGTTCCCCGCGGCCACGCCGAGACTCTCCCCGAGGGCACCGAACACCGCACCGGCATCTGGATCGCCAACCAGAAACAGCGCCGCGACAAGCTCACCCCGGAACAACTCCGCGCGCTCGCCCAGCTGGGCATCGACTGGGCGCAGTGAACACCGGGAATCCGTCCCCGACCGTCCCTGGAAAGCCGGCCTGGCTGAGAACTCACGAAACTGAGACAGCATCACCCGTCAATGAGATAGCAACCCAAGACGGCACATTCCACCCTGATCTCTCACCTCGCGACAGCGGAGCCACGCCCGAGCCCCCCTGACGGGGCTCGGAGTCGTCGTCGTTGCGCAGGGGTCTGGGCACGGCTGCGGATGGGGAGCCGCTCCGATGAGAGTCGGCTTGTGGGTTCAGTACGCGGCGGCAGTGGCCGTGGCCTTCACGGTCGAGCCGTCCTGGCTCTTGCGGACCTGCATCTGGGTAGGGATACGCCGTCGCAGATCTGCGACATGGCTGACGACTCCGACAACCCGGCTGTAGGAGCGAAGTTCGTCGAGTACTTCGAGGACCTCCTCCAGGGTGTCCTCGTCGAGGCTGCCGAAGCCCTCGTCGATGAAGAGAGTGTCGAGCCGGCTGCCACCGGATTCCTGAGCGACGACGTCCGCGAGACCGAGGGCGAGGGCCAGGGAGGCGAAGAAGGACTCGCCGCCGGAGAGGGTGCCGGTATCACGGGTCTGGCCGGTCCACTGGTCGAGGATCTCCAGTGCGAGACCGGAGCGGCCGCGACCGCTCGGACGCGCGTCAGTGTGGGAGAGCGCGTAGCGGCCGGAGGACATGCGCTCCAGACGGGTGTTGGCTGCCTTCGCCACCTCCTCCAGCCTGGCCGCCAGGACGTAGGCCTCCAGATGCATGCGGTACTGGTTGTCGCCCGAGGTCCCTGCGGCGAGGTCCGCCAGGTGCCTGGCCACCTGGTGGTCCGCCACGAGTGGTGCCAGGCGCGCCACGTCCTTGGCGAGGTCGTCCATGTGGCCGAGCAGCGTCTCGCAGCGGACTCGGCAGGCGTTCTCGGTGACGGCAGCTGCCTGCGACCGATCGGCAGCGGCGGCGAGAGCCGTCTCGGCGGCCTGCTCGTCTGCTGGTTCTGCGGCGGCAGCCTCTGCGAGGTCCGGGTTCTGCACTGTCGCCGCGTGCGTGGCCTGAGCTGTCCGCCAGGCGTCCAGTTTGCCTTCCATCGCGGCCAGTTCGGCACCGGGAAGCATGGCGTGGCGAGCGTCGTCGAGTGTGGCGAACCCTGCCGCAGCCTCGGTCGCGGCCGCGTGGCTGGCGCGGTCCAGGTTCGCCGCTGCGACTGCCGCCTGCCGGATCGCCGTCCGTGCCAGGGCGATCGCTTCAGTCTGGGCCGTGAGGTCGGCGCTGCGGGTGGCTATGGTCGAAGCGCCGGCGAGTTCGTCGGCGAGGCGGAGGGTGAGAATCTCCTGCTCGGTGCTCTGGGTCTCCAGGCGACCCCGGTAGTCGCCGATCCGTCGGTCCAGGCCGGCGAGTTCGGATGCTCGGGTTTTGCGGGTCTCGTCGAAGAGGCGCAGTTCCTCGTTCGCGGGCATGGCGTCGGCGGCGGCGAGGAGGAGGTTCCTGTGGGTCTGCTGGGCTTCGTGATGGGGCTGCTGTAGGTCGGCGGTTGCCTTCCCGCCGGCCAGCTCCTCGGCCAGGGCTGCCTCGGCCGTGAGCCGGACAAGGTCCTGCTCGGCGTCTTTGCAGGCCTGGTCGGCCTGCTGGTACGCCGCTTCGGCGCGAGCCTCGTCGTCCCGGCTCGGGTGGTCGGCGGCGGCGGTCGCCGGCCGGGGGTGGACCGGCGAACCGCAGACCAGGCAGGGTTCCTGGGGGCGCAGTCGGCCGGCGAGTTCGCCGGCCATGCCGTCGATGCGTCGGTCCCGGATCTCTCGTGCGCGCGCCGCGCTGTGGATGACGGCTTTCTTGAGTTCGTCGACGCCGACCTGGGCTCTCATGACGCCGATGACCAGTTCGTCGCGTCGGCGGGCTGCGGTGAGTTGCTGCTCGAGGGGCGGCAGGGTGGCGGCGAGCTGGTCGGCCTGGGTCTGGGCCAGGTGGGCTTGGTCGATACGCGCGGTGTGATCGGCGCGTCGGGTGTCTGCCTGGTCCAGCCAGTCGGCGATCTCGTCGTGGTCAGCCTGGGCTTGGTCCAGGTCGGCTGTGAGCTTGGTGAGGGAGGCTGCCAGTTCTGTGGAGCGTTGCTCGTCGTGGCGAAGGGCGTCGAGGCGGCCGAGGTCGTTCTTCAGCCGGTTTTCGGCGGTGGTGAGATCCTCGTCGGTGTCGTTGCCGTGGGGGTCGGGCAGATGCGTCCTGGCCTGGGTCTCGGCGCGGAGGGCCTTGTGGTGGTCGCGGTCTGCGTCGTCGAGGGCCTGGATAAGGGGCTGAAGCCGTTCGGCGCGGCGACCGCGTTCCAGGGTCGCTTGCAGGTTCTCGAAGGCATGGGCCTGCGCGCGCAGGCCCAGGAGAGCTTCGGTAGCGGTGCGGTGGCGCAGCTGGCGCTCTGCCAGGGTGCGGACTCGTGCGGCCTGGGTTTCTCGGGAGTGGTGTTCCGCTTGGGCACTCTGCAGTGTGGCGGTGGCGGCCTGGTGCGCCTCGGTGGCGTTGTAGTACACGGCCTGTGCCCAGGCGAGTGCGGTGGGGAGGGCGGTCTCGATGCCGCCCTCGGTCGGGACCGGTTCCTCGGCCGAGCCTGTAATCAGGGCGCCAGCGGTGTCCTGGATACGGTCGAGGTCGCGCAGGACGGCCCTGCGGCCGTCGTCGCAGTGCTGCCCGGTCTCCTTGGCGTGGTCGGTGAGCCAGCGTGCGACGTTGCGGAATCGGTGGGTGCCGAAGAGGCGGCCGAGGACTGCGGCGCGGTCCTCGGCCTTGGCTCGCAGGAATCTCGCGAAGTCGCCCTGCGGTAGCAGGACGACCTGGCAGAACTGCTCGCGGTTCATGCCCAGCAGGTCGTCGATCTCGCGGGCGACTTCCTGGTGGGCGGCGGTGATCGGCTTCCAGACGTCCTGGCCGGGGCTGGTGTCACCGTGCCGCTCCTCCAGGCTGATTGTGGCCTGCGCCTGCGTGGTGCCGTTTCCGTTGCGTCGGGGTCGTTCCTGTTGGGGGGTGCGCACGATCTTCAGGCGGCGCCCCGCCATCGTGAATTCCAGCTCGACCTGGGTGAGCGTGGCGGGGTCGGCATGGTGGCTGCGCAGCGCCGTCTGGTGCCGCTCTCCGGGCACATTGCCGTAGAGGGCGTAGCAGACGGCGTCGAAGATGGTGGACTTCCCCGCGCCGGTGGCACCGTGCAGGAGGAACAGACCTCCTTGGGAGAGCGTGTCGAAGTCGATGCTCTGTCGGGTGCGGAAGGGGCCGAAGGCCTGCAGGGTGAGGGTGTGAAGGCGCATCAGCGGGTTTCCTTCGCGTTGTCGTTCAGGCGGGTGGCTTCGACCGCTTGGCGCAGGAGGGCGTGTTCGGCGGGGGTGGGGGCGTGGCCGCCTCGGACGTGACCGACGAACCCGACGGTGATCTCAAGTTCGGTGCGGTGGCGGGTGCGTTCGGTGTAGGTGGCGGTGTCGTGAGAGCCGTCGTTCTCAGGGGCGAAGGTGAGCTGGACGGTGTGGGGGAAGCGGGTGCGCAGGCGGTCCATGGCGTTGATCGGGCGCTGCGGGTCGGTGAGGGTGATGTGAAGCCATGCGTCGTGCAGGTGCGCGTAGCGGTGGTCCTTGAGCAGGGCGTCGAGGCGCCCGGTGAGGGTGTCCAGGATCTGGGGGCGGGGGCAGGGGATGGCTTCGGCAGTGAGGTCGGCGTCGGCGTCGAGGTCGACGAGCCAGGTGGTCTTGGCATAGCCGGCTTCGGAGAAGGAGTAGGCGAGGGGGGAGCCGCTGTAGCGGATGCGGTCGGTGACTTTCTGCGGCCGGTGGAGGTGGCCGAGGGCGACGTAGTCGATGCCGTCGAAGACGGTGGCGGGGACGGTGGGGATGCCGCCGGCTGTGATGTCGCGTTCGCTGTCGCTGGTGTGGCCGCCGGTGACGAAGGCGTGGGCGAGAACGACTGAGCGCGTGCCTGCGGGGCGGGTGGTGAGGTCGGCGCGGACGCGATCCATCGCGGCGCCGAGGACGGCCTCGTGGGTGGGCCTGTCCGCTGCCAGCTCCTCGCGGGTGAGGAACGGTTCAAGATAGGGCAGGCCGTAGAACGCGACGGGGCCGTGCGCATCGTGCAGGATGGCCGGCGTGTGGCAGGTGGCGGGGTCGGTGCGCAGGTGGATTCCGGCGCGTTCGATCAGGCGGGAGGTGACCCCTAGACGCTGAGGTGAGTCGTGGTTGCCGCTGATCATGACGGCCGGCACCCGGAGGTCGGCCAGGCTGTTGAGCGCATGGTCGTAGAGAGCGACGGCGTCCAGGGAGGGGATGGCCCGGTCGTAGATGTCGCCGGCGACG
The DNA here is from genome assembly GCF_044766345.1 of Streptomyces sp. NPDC102278. NCBI lineage: Bacteria > Bacillati > Actinomycetota > Actinomycetes > Kitasatosporales > Streptomycetaceae > Streptomyces > Streptomyces sp. NPDC102278. Next base: position 6,184 of record NZ_JBIWLV010000033.1, read on the forward strand.
AGAACCGCGTCCACCTCCCGTTCCCGGACGACGGTCAGCAGGTGGTCGAGGAAGGAGCGCTGGGCGCCGATGAGGGATTCTCGGTAGAACGTCCGCCCGAGATGCCAGTCCGAGGTGTGGAGCAATCGCATGGTCGCTGACCGTAACCGTCCGGTGTGGTGTGCGGGCCGGCTTGAGCATTTTGGTCCGCAACGGTGATCTGTGAGAAAGCTGCGGCGCCCGTGGTGTACCGAGGCGGCCACCGGCACAGCGCGCTGGCGGGCCGGGGGGATTGTCAGTGGTGCGGGGAAGGATTAGGGGCGGAGAGGAGGAGAGATGACTTCCGAGCAAGGCTCTTTGCGCAGCGGTTTCCCCGCTCCGAACGGATGTCGGTGGTGTGGCATCGACGAGCGGGCCCATGCGCGGCAGTGGGTAGAGGACGCAGGCTGGCATGCCTGGGCCGCCCCGACCGGTGAACAGCGCAAGGCCCGGATGAGGGCGCGGCGTGGCGCCCGACTCGGGCAGAACGCATTGTCCGGAAATGATCAGGCCGCGCTTGAACGCAGAGCCGCGAATACCTCCCTCAACTGCAACGGCACGTCCGATGGGAAACGCAGGGATGTGGCCAGCTCGTAAACCATGTCGGGTTTCCCGTCCGGGCTCTCGCTTCCCTGATTCTGAATCATGTCCAGGATGTCCTTGCTGAATTTGCGGCCGCCTCGGTGGGCCTTGAAGTCCGCGGCCTCCCAGAGTGGCCGGCTACCGGAGCGTGGCCACTTGCTGTTGGCCACCCGGGCCCACTGCTCGTCCTCGAAGATCTCCTCGAGCTCGTTGAAGCCCTTTGCCTCGCCGACGAACGACACCTGCGTCGCGGGATCGAGACCGAACTGGCGCAGCCTGTCGTCCCTGAAGAACTTGGCGACGTTGCGGCTGTCGGCGTCGACGAGCAACCTCACGGTACGACGCTGGTTGGCGAGGTAGCGGGCAAGGTGGAGGGCGCCCTCGTTGTTGTTGCAGGCCCACAGGGCGATGCCCGCAGCCTGCAGGGACAGTCCCTCCGCGAGCCGGAAGAGCACGGGGATGGCCTGCTGCTCCGTGGGGCCCTCGACTGCGAGGAAACAGCGCTCGTGGAGCAGGACGGAGTTGCGCAGGCCGAGTGCCGAGGCGATCTGTCCGAGGTGCAGGTCGATGCCCTCGTGCGTGTCGTCGGCGAGACGTTCCATGACGGTGCGGCCTGCTTCCAAACGCAGGTGGACGACGTCGGCGATGTCGACGCCGTCGATGAGGTTCATCGAGTGGGTGGCCACGATGACCTTGACCGCGTCCACCGCGCACTGGCGGCGGATGAGGTCCATCACGGTCCTCTGGTGGCTGTAGTCCAGGTGGGTGTCGGGCTCGTCGTAGACGACGATCGTCTGGACGGGCGGCATGTCGTCCTCGTCCGAGTGGGGGGCTTCCAGGAGTCTGCTGGTCCACTCCCAGACGGCGAGGGCGATCCGGCGGTTGCTGCCGCGGCCGGACCTAGAGAGATCGACACGCTCGCCGTGGGCGCGGGAGACGTGCAGGTACGCATGCTTGAAGCCGTGGGAAAAGGAGATCTCCGGTTCGACGGAGACCTCCAGAAGGTCCTGACAGTGCGACTTGATGTGTTCGCACAGGGATGCGGCGTCGTTCTTGACCAGGTCGGTGACCTCGGACTCGATCGTACGAAGGCGGCCCTGCAGCCCGTCGTCCTCGAGATGGGTCTGGTAGCTACCGGCCAGTGCTGTGTGGATGGCCCGGTCCGGGCTCTCGTCCTTCCCGCTGAACGACAGAAGCCGCGGTAGCCGTCGCATGAGCTGCTTGGGCAGGACGGCCCACTGAGCGACCTGCGGGGACCGCGCCGCATGCGCGGCCAGCGCCGCCTGCAGGTCAGGCTTGAGTCCCTTGCCTTCGGCCTGCAGCCCGAATGCCTCCACCAGCTCCTTGAGAGCGGGTACGAGCAGCGAGCTGAAATCGCGCAGCCTCGGGTCGGCCGGGATCTGGGCCCAGTACTCAAGCACGGGCCCGCTGTCGCCCTCCGCTCGGCGTCGGATCCTCAGTTCGGCCGGAAAGTCCATCTCCTGTTCGGAGTCGTCCAGGGCGAAGCGGCCCTCGACCCATGTCGAGGCGCAGCGGCCCGGCGCGGCAGCGCGGACACCGGCTCCGGGCGGGTTGTCGTAGGTCCGGTCCTGTTCGACCAGGCGGTACCCACCGAGGAGGAAGTCCAGGGCGGCGAGGACCGCGCTCTTACCTCCGTCGTTGTGGCCGGCCAGGATCGTCGGCGCGCTGACGGGGATGTTCTCGACCAGTGTCAGCGAGCGGAACCCGCTGACGGAGAAGTCCTTCAGGTGCACAGTTCCGGCCGCCCCGATCTCCCCTGCCACCGTGCCGTATCGCAGGCGGCAAACAGCCTGCAGCAGAAGGTTTCTGACGTCACGATCGCCGCAGGTGACCATCGTAGGCTCATCGGCGCGGCACCCGTGTCCTCACAGCGCAAGGCCTGCAAGTCACCGTGCGGCGAGGCAGGGCCCGGTAGGGTACCGGGCCCTGGACCGGGTCTCCTGCTGGCCCTCCGGGCGGGGACCAGACTCGGCGGTTGAGCCTGCGTTCCCGCTTCGGGCGGACGGGTCGCCTCCCTGGTCGGACCGGGAAGACGCGGATGTCCCGTGGGCGGCCGGAGGTTCTCGGGCGAGGGAGGCTGCTCTGGCGGGCGGGAGCGGTTGCACGGGAGACGACGGCTCCGTTCGACCTGGCGGTGGTGGACGAGACGCGCGGGAAGCGGCCGCGATCCACGACAGTGCCCGGATCCCGGTTGTACCCGGCCGCGGCCGCGCGGGTCTTCGCCACGGCCGGGCTGAAGAAGGGCAAGGGCGGAAAGGAGCGGGAGGTCGCCTTGATGGTGTCCAATCGGGACGGCACGCACCGCTGGTGGATCTACGGGCTGGGGCTGCTCGAGGTGTTCGAAAAGGGAGATCCACGTCGGGTTCGAGACCGACGTGGGGGATCCGCGGTCCCCAGCCGGTCCTCGGGCTGTCTTGGGAGGGGCGCTGCGGGGTCGGCGCCTCGCGCTCCCGCTGACCGCACTTGTGCTACGCGGCCTGCCGCGCACGGTCGGCCGGCGGGATCGATGAATGAGCTGGCCGAATTGAAGCCTTCGCGTGAAGGCGCGGCCGTATCGGATGGTGACGGTTTCTGTCAGTCGTATGCCGATTCCGGTCAGTTGGGTGCCGAAGGACTGGGATACCTGGAATCAGGGCGGCCGGCCGTGCTGCCCGGTACTCGGCGGAAAGGGGCCGCACATGCCGGGAAGCCGAGGGGATCCCGTAGGCGACCGGGGGGCCGTGTTCCCGCCCCGGTCGGGGCGTGCGGCGGCGATGCCCCGGCTGCTGGACCTCGATGGGCGCGGTGAGCTGACAGCCGCGCACGTACGCCTGGTGGCGCAGGCGCTCGGGAAGTCGGAGCGGACGGTGTGGCGGTGGCTGGCCGCTGCCCGAGAGGATCACCGCCTCACCCGGGTGGAGTCGTCGCATTTCACGGTCACCACGGAAGTGAGGCGGCTGCTGGCACTGTGGGGCGGAAATGCCTCCCGGGTCCACGCCGAGCTGGTGCAGCGGGCAGCCAAGGATCCGAAAGCGCCCACGGTGCCGTCGCTCTCCACGTTGCACCGGGCGATCCGCCGGGACCTGACCCGCGGTGAGCGGGCCGGGCTGAGAAGCGGGGAAGCCGCCCGACGCGCGCACGACGTGTTCGGGAAGCGTCCGGCCACGCACCGCAACGCGGTGTGGGAGGGCGACCACAAGCATGTGCCCGTCGAAGTCGATGTCGAAGGTGAGCTGGCCACGCCATGGGTGACCTGGTTCATCGACTGTGCCACCAAGGCGATCGCCGGGGTAGCAGTCAGCGCGCACGCGCCGAGCCGGGACGCGGTACTGGCGTCCTTGCGGATCGCGATCACCCGCAGCGAGCCGTTCGGACCGGTCGGCGGTCTGCCCAGTCAGATCCGGGTCGACCGCGGCAAGGAGTTCCTGTGCGCGACGGTCACCGCCGCGATGGGCGCGTTCGCCGTCCCCGTGACCGATCTGCCTGCCTACAGCCCCCACCTGAAGGGAACGATCGAGGCGTTGAACGACGCGGTGGAGGAGATGTTCCTCGTCTCGCTCCCCCGCTACACGGGCCGCCAGAAACTCACCGGCGGCCGGCTCGCCGACCCCGACGCCCCGCCTCTGACCTATGAGGCGTTCGTGGGCCTGCTGTTGGACTGGGTGGTCTGGTGGAACACCCGCCATCGCCCGTCCGCACTGAACGGGAAGACCCCCCTCCAGGCGTGGCGTGCCGATGCGACGCCGCTCACGGATGTGTCCGCCGGGCAGCTGGCGACGTTCGCCCTGGAGGACAACGGGCGTACGTACACGATCAGCACCAGCGGGGTGCGGTGGCGGCGCCGCGACTACCTCGCCCCCTGGATGAACGGCCGTACTGGCACCAAAGTGTCGGTACGGCACCTACCCCATCACGACGACACCATCGAAGTCTTCGACGCCGCCACCGGCCGCCACCTCGGGCAGGCGTTCCTGGCCTCCGCCGCGAGCCGGGAACAGATCCGCGCCGTCCAAGCGGCACGAACCGCAGCCGCCCGCCGGCTCAAGGCCGATCTGAAGGCCGCAGAGAAACTACGCCGCCAGCGCTTCGAAGCCTCAACCGCCGCGGCCCCACCCAGGCCACTCGCCTCTCCCACCTCCGCGCAGGCCGAAGAGGAGCTGGGCGCGGCGGCGCAGACGGACCGTCGTGCACTGGCCCGTCCCGACTTCATTCCGCACGGCCCCGCACCCGAGACCTGGGCCCGCCCGCGGCCCCCGCGTACACCTAATCCTGACGAGGACCGCAACTGATGATCACTGATCTGGACTACGGGCTGCTGCCCGACGAGCGCGAAGACCACTTCCTGGGCCTGGAGCAGGCGCAGCTGGTGGGCACCGACACCCTGCTGACCACACGGGACAACATCGAGGCCATCATCGAGGCCAAGGCGATGATGTGCGTCTACGGACCCGCCGGGTCGGGCAAGACGATGTCGGTCAACTCCGCACTGCGCCACCTCGCCCCGGACATCACCCACCGCCTGGAACTGCGGGCCGGACCCACCCCGCGCGACATCCGCCACGGTCTCTTCCAGGCGCTGGGACTGCCCGGAGAGCCGCCGGCCCGCCCGATCGAGTTCGACACCCTCCTCAAGGAGGCACTCGCCGAGGAATTCCGGGTCCTGGTCTGCGACGAGGCCCAGTGGATGAAGAAGACCGGGTTTGAGTTCTGGCGCCACCTGTGGGACGACAAACACACAAACATCGCGGTGATCTTCGCCGGAGGCGACGGCTGCTACAAAGTCCTGCGGCGCGAGCCCATGCTCGCCTCCCGGATCTTCATCTGGCAGGAGTTCACCCGCATGTCCAAAGACGAGGTCCGCGCCACGATCCCCGCCTTCCACCCCGTCTGGGCAGACGTCGACACCACGCTGATCGACGCCATCGACAAACAGGCCGCCCACGGCAGCTTCCGCAACTGGGCCAACGTCACCACCCACATCCTCGCCGGCATGAAAAAACTCAACCTCAAGAAAGTCGACGAAGACCTCGTCCGCTGGGTCTACAGCAAAATCGGCGGCATGTAATGACCCCCGGCGGCCTCCCAGCCATCACCGTCCTCATCGACAAAAACGACCACCCCGACTGGACGGCCGCCGCACACTCCGCCCACGGCCCCGCCCTGGGCCGTCTGACCATCGACCCCAGCCCCGCCAACGGCACTCCCGCCGCACTCGCCCACGACCTCCTCTACGCCCTGGGCAAACGCCTCCCCGCGGGCGGCGAAACGTACGGGACGTGGGCCGACTCCCAACGCCCAGCCTGGGACGCAGTCGCCGCCTGGATACTCACCCACCACATCGGGCATCTCATCATCTGCCGCACCGACCGCCTCACCACCGCCCGCCAAAGACAACTCCTCGCCCTGCGGGAACGGTGCGGTATCCACCTCACCCTCCTCTGGCACCGGCCAGTCACCCCCACCCTGAGAACACTCCTCGAAGAAACCCCACACCACATCATCGACACCCTCCCCCAGGCCCGTATCGCTCTGAGCCAGACGGGGTACCCGCTGGCTGGTACCGGAAGGGCGGAGCAACAGCGGCCTCCGGAACCGGCACACCGCCAAGACGACGGGCAATGGATCACCCCTCAGACGCCGCCCGCCGGCATGGTCATAGACCGTCCCGCACGCGCCCGGTGCCAGGGCGCACCCGAGCTCGTCTCGACAAGGAGCGGCGCACCGCCCCCACGCGGACATGACCCCACACCAGCAGACGTCCTCGCCGCCCGGCTGGCCACGGTGGCGCACCCACTGCACGCAACAGCCCTGGCCATCCACGCGGTCACCGGGGCGGACATCAGCCGGCTCGCGCTCACCCGCGGTATCGACATCAACGAAACGGCGACCGCCGTCAAAATCCACGACAGTACAGCCCACCACAAATGCCAGGTCTACCCCCTCCCCGCCTGGGCGCGCCCCCTCATCAACGCAGCCGGCAGCCACGGACAACTCAAGGACCGTGCCCCCGACAGCCCGCTCCTCCCCCTCATCACCGTCCAGAACGGCGAACAACTCACCCTCTCCGCAACAGGAATCCGCTACAGACTGAGCACCGCGCGGTAAGAAGAGATACTGCCCGCCTCCGACAGCCAGCACATCACCCGCACGCTCGTGACCAGCGGCTACAGACTCCACGTCATACCGACCGGCAACCAACTGACCTGCACCATCACCAAAAACGTCAGCCCCAGATCGGCATCGGTGTCACCACTCGAATCCCCGACCACAACACGCTGAACAGCAGAAACCCCACACTCACAGCACCGACATCACGATGCCGAACCACCACCGACAAAAACCCGCACATCATCATGCCGGGGCGCGGCGTCGTCCAGGTCCTGGCCGATGGGACCGAACACCGCACCGGGATCTGGGTCGGGAACATCAAGGCCCGCCGTGACAAGCTCGACCAGGCGCAGCTGGCCGCGCTCGCCGAACTCGGCGTCGACTGGGCGCGGTAAGCGGGTCGGGGCCGTTCCAGAATTCTGGAACGGCCGGTGCCCGGTTCAGGTACGCGGTCCCCGGTCAGGCTGTGGGCCCGGCGCCCGCCTCGCGGGCCGCGTGCTGCTGGACTTCCTCCGAGGGCGCCACCAGCGGCCCGACCGGAGGCGGGGCGGGCTGCGGCCGGTGGACGGCGCCCCGGTACAAGGTGGCAACGCCTGCCGTGCCGGCCAGGACCGACAGGACGAAGTCCGCCTGCACCAGACCGAGGTGGCCCGCCCGCAACGCGGCCGCGAACAGCAGGCCGGTCAGCAGCAGGCCCTCGACCGCGATCCGGTCCCGGTCCGACAGCGCCCACCAGGCCGCCCGTACACGGTCCGTCCACGCCCGGCCTCGCCAGCGGCGGCCGGGTGTGGGAGCCGCCGCCGTCACCGCGTACGCCCCGCGCCCCTGGCCGGTGCGCTCTGCTGCCGGTGGGCGGGGACGGCGGCTTCCGTCGGGGCCTGCTGTCCGGGGGCCGCCGCGGCGGGCGTGGTGGTCGAGCGGGAGCGGGCAGCCGTCGGGGAGACGCGGACCCGGGACGCGGGCGCGGGCGGCGCCGAGGGCGGTGTCGTCAGGGAGTGCAGGGTCGCGTCCACCAGACGCCCGACCGTGGTGGAGGACGGGCCGTCCTTCCAGGTGGCGTCGGCCTTCAGGCGGGCCAGGTGCGCGGCGAGGAGACCGGTGCCGCCCTGGTCGCGGATCTGGTCCATGCGGTGGGCCAGCAGGGGCCACTGGCGGGATCCGACCAGGAGACCCGCCTGCGTCTCGGGGAGGACGTCCTTGACGACGCCGACGATCGCGGCGTGCGCGAGCCGGTTGACGCCGAGCTGCTCCAGCGCCTTCGTGCGGTCGCCGAGGTCCAGGTCCCTGGGCACGGCCAGGCCCTCGGTCAGCGGGCCCCAGGAGCGCTTCGCGTCCGTACTCGCGGGTGGCGCCCACGGGTCGGCTGCCTCCCGCACCGGCGCAGCAGCGGGGGCGGGGGTCGGAGCGGGTGCGGGTGCAGTGCCCGGAGCCGGGGCGGGTGGGGGTACGCGTCCCGCCGCGGGCGCGGCCCACGGGTCGCCGGAACCGACCATGCGCGAACCCCGGGCCGGCGACGCTACAGCACCGGGAGGAGCCGGGGCAGGAGCCGGGGTGGCAGCGGGAGCGGGGGCGGCGGTGGGCGCGGGTGCTTTGGCGGCGGCCGCGGTGGTGACGGCGGCGACAGCCTGGTCGACGCCCGCTCCGGCTGCGTGCGCGTCGAGGAGGATCCGGGCGACGTCGATCCCGCGGGCGTCGAGCTGGCCCATCGCAGCCGCGATGTCAGGCCAGGCCGGAGAGGCCAGGATCGCGTCGCGCACCAGGCCCTCGGGCATCGTCGCCTTCAGGAGGTCGGCCCACCGTTCGGTGCCCTCCGCCTTCGTCCGGGCCGCGTTCGCCACCACGGCCTGGTGGACCGCGGCGGTCATGCGGCCCATCTGCGGCAGAAACGTTGCGAGGTCGACGCCGGCCTGCTGGAGACCGACGAGCTGGCGGGCCATCACCGGCCAGTCCCCGCTCTGCATCAGCTCGGCGAGGATGTCGTCACCGATGACGCCGCGCAGCCGGCCGGCCGACCAGCCCGGAGCCATCTGCTCCGCGTCCTCGCTGAGTTCCTCCTCCTTGCCGGTGATCCGTTTCTGGGTGGCGCGGCGAACGGCGTCGGTGATGGTCATGACCAGCCGGTAGGCCATCGCTGCGGTGTGCGCGGCCTCCCCGAGCGCTTCGGAGAACGGCTCGGGCTGGGGCGGGTACGTCATCGGCGGGAAACTCCCTCGGTCAGGGGTCAGCGCGTACGGGACGGGCCCGGCCGTCCGGGATCCGGGCGCGGCCGGACCGGTACACCGGTAACGGGCGCAGCCCCGGGCAGGCCACGGGCAGGCGTACGCACCACCCGACCGGTACGCGGCTTCGTGGCCGGGGGCCGGTTGCCGGTCAGGCCGGCTGCCTCCCGCAGCAGGACCGCCGCGTCGGCGGCGGCTTTCGCCTGCGCCCGGTAGGCCTGCGCGCGGTGCCAGTCGGCGGCGGCCTCCACCGCCTGAACGAGCGCGATCAGCAGGGTCAGCACAACCGCGGCGCCGCCGCCCCGGGCCGCTCGCGGGGCGTGTTCCAAAGCGCGGGCCCCGGCGCGCCAGCCGGCCCGTGCTCGGCCTTCCAGGGAGCGGGCGCCGGGGGCGCGGGCGGCCTGCTCGAAGGCGTCGGCCGCCGCCTGGACGCGGTCACGCACCAGGGCCGGGGAGCGCACGGCCGCGACGGCCAAGAGGTCACCGAGGGCGGCGACATCCCCGGCACCTTCGTCCTGCCCGGCGCGGCCCAGGAGTACGGACGCTTCGCGGATCCGGTGTTCGGCGAGTGCCCAGTCGGCGTCGGTGACGAGGGGCTCGTAGCGTTCGCGGACGCGGGGCAGGGACAGGTCGTAGGCGAGGGTGGATCCGGCGAACCAGACGGGCCGGCTGCCGCGGTCGGCGCGGTCCCCGGGCAGCGCGACCGAGTACCCGAGGAGCGTCCCGTCGTCGTCGCGTCGTTCGCGCACGCGGACTCCGGCGTCGCGGAGCCGGCCGAGGAAGTCGGCGTCGTCGTGGGCGAGCGCGGCCGCGGTACGGACCGTGCGCTGCAGGGACTCCCGGGCGGTCTCCGTCAGGCCGCGGCGGGCGGCTTTCTCGGCCTCGCCGGTGACGGGGCGGCGGCGCGCGGTCCGGTCGAGGGGGGACATCGGGGTGAGGCCCCAGCGGGCTTCGAAGACGCGGGCGGCGGTGTGCATGGTGAGGATGTCGCCGCGCACGCGGGGGCGCCGGCCGTCCTGGCGGGCGAGGGTCGCCGCGATGTGGATGTGGTCGCCGGCGTGCCGTACGGCGATCCACCGGCAGGCCTGCTCGTCGCCGTGCTCGGCGATGCCCGCGGCGTGCACCATGGCGGCGGCGACCTCGCTCCATTCCGCGTCCGACAGCACGCGGTCGTCGGCGTGATTGCGGACCGAGACGTGCCACACGTGTTCTTCCGGCTTCGGTCCGCGCAGTGCTTCGACGGGGGCGTCCAGGAGGAGCGCCAGGTCGGCGAGCGTCATCCGGTCGGGGGTGCGTGCCGGGCACGGCAGATCCGGGTCCCAGGCAGCGACGAGGTGGGGGTCGGTGTGCTCGTCGCGCTCGCCCGGACCGAAGAGGTAGGCGAGGAGGTCGATCGTCGTCGAACCCGACTCCGCCTTCTTCGGCATCACGAGCGGGGGCGCCTCTCCCGCATCACCGCGACCGTCGCCGCATCCACCCGGGCCACCACTTCGAGGGCCTTATCCACGACGGTGTCGACGGTGTCGGCCGACACCGGGGCACCGGCCCCGGGCACACCGGTGGCGGCCAAGGCGCGGAGCGCGGCCACGGTTTCCCGCAACTCGACCCGGGCCTGGATCAGCTCCCGAAGGACGTCCTCAGCATCCCGGGAGACCGGCACCAGCACATGCTGCGCGACCGCCATCACCTGACGCCCCGCCCACGACGCGGGGGACATCCCCTCCCGCCCCGCGGCAAGGCGTACGACCTCCAGCTCCGCGTCGTTGAACGACAGATTCACGCGCCGTCCACGCGGCGCGGACGTCAGCCGCTCGCGTCGTCGGCTGCCGCCGGAAGGTCCCTCAATACCCATCGCTAACCGCTCCCGGATAACGCCCGAAAGCCCGCCGGATACGCCGGGTCCTTCGGATCCCAGTCTGCCCGTACTGTTCCAGTACGTACTAACTGGCTGCCAATTTCTAATGCCTGAAAAAGGGTTGCAGGACCGTGCGCCCGGAAGCCGGGAAACCACGCGTGCCGCCACCGGCTCCGCCGCCCCACCAACAACCCAGACACCCGCACCACCACCACCGGACCCAAGCCACCGGCGCCGCCACACCACCACGCCACCACGCCACCGGGCCGCCGCCGCCACGCCACCCGCCAACACACCCACACCCCCACACCCCCAACCCCGCACCACCCCCTCAACCACCCCCCACCCCCCAGGCACCACAAAGAAGCGACGACCACGCCGGGCGAAGAGCAGCCACCTCGGCTGCCGCGGTGCAGGCGGAAAGTCCCTGCGGCAACAGCCGCCGGTCGATACTCTTCCGGATCACCAGCGTCGCGGCCGGAAGCGACGTGACACCATGCCGGGGGGCACCATGGCGATCACCTTCGCCGTCTCGGAGATCATGTTCACTGGAGGCCTGAAGCTGGCACCGCCGCAGAACGGGATGACCCTGTTCATCGGCCCCAATAACAGCGGAAAGACGGCTCTCCTCAAAGAGCTCGATGAGCGGCTCGCGTACCCTCATGGCGGTGCTTCGGACCGCCGCTGGTTCCACTACATCCGTCCGGATCGTGGAGGAACCAGCGACGAGTTCCAGGATTGGCTGCGGGCTCGCGGCCACCGCACCTGGAACCCGTCACCGGCTGCGGCTGCCTACACCGCTCCGGGTGGGGAAGTACTGCTTCAGGACGCTGTGAGGCAGATGTGGGACGGGAATTTCGCGCCGCTCATGCCCTTCCTCGCGCACGCGCAGTGGACCGACAACCGCCTAGCGGTCGCGGACGAGGACGCTCTGTGGGACTTCGCCCAGCCGCCCCTGACAAAGCTGCAGTATCTATACGAGAGCCGCGACGCCGAGAAGAGATTCTCCGACCTCGTCCAGCTGGCCTTCGGGCAGGGTGTCTGTGTAGACCGCTACGACGAGATGATCAAGCTCCGGGTCGGTCGGCCGGACGTTCCCGATGTCCTTCCTGGAGCCGCGCACGAAGTTGTCTCGGCGTACCGGGAGCTCCCACGGGTCTCGTCACAGGGAGACGGATTCCGAAGCTTCGTCCAGGTGCTGCTCCACGCTACGGTGCGGCCGACACCCATCGTCATCATCGACGAGCCGGAAGCCTTCCTGCACCCGCCCCAGGCCCGTCTGCTCGGCCGGCTGCTGGCGGGCATGAAGGGGCAGACGCAACTGTTCGTCGCCACGCACAGCTCCGACTTCCTCGCCGGTGTTCTTGAAGCTCAAGAGCGTAGGCCACTGTCTATCGTGCGCCTGGACCGGTCCTCGGGTACGCCGCGAGCGCGGGTGCTGGCCACTGAGGCGGTAGAGGCCCTACTGAACACTCCCCTGCTGCGGTACTCGAACCTACCCTCGGGGCTCTTCTACGACCAAGTCGTCCTGTGCGAGGCCGCTGGGGACTGCCAGTTCTACGCGGCGACCTTCGACGCAACCAAGGACGCAGCGGGCACCCACGAGAACACGCTATTCCTGAACACCAGCGGCCTGGCCGCATTGACGACGACGGCACAGCATCTGCGGCAATGCGGAATCCACACGGCGGTGATCGCCGACTTCGACATCCTTCGGGAGTACGGCGGCCTGCGCAGAGCATTCCACCATCTGGGCGGGCTCGCAGATGTGCTGAAGGACGACGTCAAGGCGGTTAACGACTTCGCGAACGGAACACGCGTCGTTCCCACCGTCGACGGCTTCCGTAGTGCCGTGACCCAGACCTTCGACGGCAGAAGAGGCCACGACGCGCTCACGGGCCAGATGGTCGACAACCTGATGAAGCTGCTGAAGGGAGCCTCGGGCTGGGACGTGCTCAAGAGGACCGGTCTGAGCGGCCTCCAGGGCAATGAGTATGCCGCCGCGCAACGGATGCTGGACACGGCCGCCGACCTCGGTCTGTTCATCGCGCCGTGCGGGGAGTTGGAGTCCTGGGTGCGCCAGGTGCCGAATGGAAGGAAGTCGGCCTGGTCTCGGAGGATCTCGGAAGAGGGGTGGTATGCGAAGCCGACCCCTGAACTGCGAGCATTCTGCGAGTCGATCCGGGTCTTCTTCAAGGACGGGGTCGCTGACTACCACCGCGCGGTCGCGCAGGCGCTCGAAGTCAACTCCGAGCTGGGCGAGAGCGAAGCCTCCGTCACGAACGGCAGCAGTCAGCCCCTTCCCGAGGTACGCATCATTCGGGCCACCGCCATGTATGAAGGCAAGCTGATCCCGGGTTCGCTGTGGGCCGAGGGTGAGACCACCATCGGCAGCGAGCTCGCCCCCGGAGACACGTTCACCGTGCAGCTCGGGAAGATGGTCTGGGTGGAACACGAAGGGTTCTTTCCGCGCGAAGCGACGGAGTTGTCCCTCACCGTCCACTTCCGTGATGCTGCGGGGCTGTGGTGGGAACGCGAAGGCCGGAAGCCACCGACGAGGCTGATCAACGGCCCCTCCGAGCCTGACTCCCGCCCGGAGTAAGGCCGCCCCTGGGGGATCGGACGGCCGGTTACCGCCTATCAACAACTTCGGGACCGCGGGACTGACCGTTCGAGGAACAACGGAACAGAACATGCCCGACCTCGGGCGGCGATCACGCCGCTCGAAGGTGTGGTACATGGCCCTGCCCGCAACCGCAGACCCGCTCGCGCGGTTCGTCCGGTCATGAGCCACAAGAGCGTGATCACAATCGAAATCCGCAGGCACGAGAGGGCAGCCCTCGACGCGGCGCACCGGATCTCCGACCTCCTCCTCTCTAGCGGACCAGGCCTACTGCGACGTACGCCGCCAGGACGAGGTGCAGGTTCTCGTCCACTCGGACGTCGACCGGCGGCCCGACGAGGGCGGCTACCTCGACCTGGCCGACACGGAGGGCGCAGGCTCGTTTCTGCGGTGAATCCGGCCGCCCGCACGGGTGAGTTGTCCACCAAGGGCCTGTCAGGACGGGTGCCGGGACCAGTAGACCCGCCTGTGTGACCAAGAACCTGGTGCTGCGCGGTCTGCCCGCGCTCGCCCTCTGCGCCCTCCCCCTCCTCGCGGCAACGGCCGCGCACTCCGCCCCCGTCGCCGCCACTGCGGCACCGTCGGCCGCCGGTGAGACCGGCCCAGCCGGGGCCCGTGCTCCACTGCCGCTGTTCGAGGCCATCGACCAGCTCCCCGTCGCCGTCGAGCACCGCGAGGGTTACAAGCGGGACCTGTACAAGCACTGGAACAAGGGCCTCCACAGCGGGGACGGATGCGACACCCGCAAGGAGGTCATCCTCGCCGAAGCCGTCGAAGGACCCGCGGTCGCGGCCGGCTGCAAGCTGACCGGCGGCTCCTGGCGATCCGCCTACGACAACGTCGTCGTCAGCGATGCGGCTCGCCTGGATGTCGACCATTTCGTCCCCTTGGCGGAGGTCTACGACTCCGAGCAGACGCCCTGGTCGGCGGCACGACGGGAGGCCTACGCGAACGACCAGGCATCCCCGGACACTCTGATCGCCGTCTCCGCCGCCTCCAACCGCTCCAAGTCCGACAAGGACCCGGCCGAGTGGCTGCCCTCGGACGGCTCCTACCACTGCACGTACGCCGCGACGTGGGTCGGAACGAAGCTGCGCTGGGGCCTGACCGTCGATGAAATCGAACGCTTGGCGTTGCTCGGGCTCGCAGAGGACTGCCCCACCACGACCGTCGTCTACGAACCCGCCGCTTAGAAACGGCCATCAGCCGGCGACCCGCCCCGCAGGTCGCCGACTGCCCGTACAACAGGTTTACGACAGGAGCTGGGCCAGGACGGTCGCGACGGCAGCAGTGAGGGCGAGCACCGCGGTAAACGTCGCGGCTGCCCGGGTGAGCGTGGCGGGGTAGGTGGCTTCGTCGAGCCGCGCGAGCAAGCCTGCCGCAGCGGCAGCCATGAGCGCGAAGAGGAAGACGCAGGCGGCAGCAAGCAGGACGACGGTGAGCTGGTTCAAGGGGGACTCCCAGGTCGAAGGGGTGCGTTGACCTGACCAAAGTCCCGGAATAGGTGTTCGCCGTGGTTCGCCCGTACGAAGATGAACATCGGCGAACACGAGGGTGGGGCGCGGTGGCGGACGTTGAGGCAGGTGAGCGGCAGGAGGCGCTGGGTCGACTTCGGGCGATGCTGGCTGATGGCCTGGCCGCCGAGGGACTGAGCATGAACCAGCTCCGTTTACGGGCGAGACTGGGGCGTACGTCGACCTCGCAGGCCTTGAATGCCAACGCTAAGGTGCCGTCCCCGGCGACGGTCGTCGCCTTGGCGAGGGCGCTGCGTCTGCCTACGCAGGATCTCCTGGCACTGCGCCGGACTGCTGCGGGTGAGGGCATCACCGGCTCCGGAGGCCCGGGGAAGGCGATCGGTGCCTGGGATCCCCACGACTTGGAAGTCCGTCCCGCCGGAAACGCTTCTACCACCACGGGTGCGAACCGGAAGCGCCTGCTTTCGGGGTATGTGTCACGCGCCCACGATCAGGTCCTCGCTGACGTCGTCGGCGAAGCCGCCGGAGGCCGAAGTCGGATGCTCGTCCTGGTCGGGTCGTCCTCCACGGGCAAGACCCGCGCTTGTTGGGAAGCGGTCCAACCACTCGACGCCCAGGGGTGGCGTCTGTGGTATCCCTTCGATCCGACCTGTGCCGACGCCGCCCACGAAGGCCTCCACCAGGTCGGCCCGCACACGGTGGTCTGGCTCAACGAGGCCCAGAACTACTTCGACGACTCACGAGCAGGCGAACGGATCGCCGCGGCGCTGCACACGCTGCTCACGGATCCCGGCCGCGGTCCGGTCTTGGTCCTGGGCACCCTGTGGAACGAGTTCGCCGACAGGTACGCGGCTCCACCCATCCCCGGCCGGCCGGACCCGCACAGTCGCGTCCGGGCGATCCTTGCGGGGCGCATCCTCGCGATTCCCGACACCTTCGACGAAGAAGCCCTGTCCGCCGCGGCGGCCCTAGCCCAAGACGGCGACGCTGTTCTGGAGGACGCTCTGGGCCGAGCCAGGGTCCACGGGCGGCTCGCCCAAGACCTCGCCGGGGCCCCCGAGCTGCTGCGCAGGTACGAGAACGGCACGCCCGCGGTCCGGGCGCTGCTGGAGGCTGCGATGGACGCCCGGCGTCTGGGTGTCGGGCTCCGCCTCCCACGGAGCTTCCTCACCGAAGCCGCGATCGACTACCTCAGCGATCACGACTACGACCGCCGCGGCGCCGATTGGTCCGCGCACGCTTACACGGAGCTCGCCCGAAGCGTCCACGGGCATCAACCCCCACTCTACGAAAGCACCCTCAGACCGGTACGTCGTCCGGACAGCCCCGCTCCCGACACAGCGATCGTTCCTGCACTCGCTGCTCCGGCAGGGCCGCTGATGCGGCTCGCCGACTACCTCGAACAGCACGGGCGTCTCGCGCGCGCCCCGCTCTGTCCGCCGGCCTCGTTCTGGGCCGCGGCCAACACCTTCCTCACCCGACCCGAGGACCTGAGGAACCTCGCCATGGCCGCAGAACAGCGCCACCGCCTGCAATGGGCCGACGCGCTGCGCGGGAAGGCGGCCCGTGCCGGAGACACCACTGCCTTGATGGAGATGGCCCAAGACCTGCGGCGGGCTCGTGACTGGGAGGGCGCGGAGCTGCTGGCGCTCCGTGCCGCAGAGACCGGCGAAGTCGACGCCTGGACGCTCGCTTCCTGGATCCGAGAGGAAGCCGGAGACCTAGCCGGGGCTCTGCATTTCATGCGGTGCGCCGCTCAGGCCGGAGCCGCGATGGCATGGTCGCATCTGGCGACCTTGCAGGAACGGGTGGGTGACCGACAGGGCGCCGAGGAATCAGCGCGGATCGCGGAAGCGCACTACACCGGTGTCTGGTCATCCCTGGCGACCTACAGAGGGATGGCCGGCGACTGGGAGGGCGCGGAAGAGTACGCGCGGCGATCCACTGACGCTGGATACCCCCTGGCCTGGTCCGGCTTGGTCTTCTTGTGCCAGGGACTGGGACAGCTTGAGCAGGCGGAGCGGTTCGCGCGCCTTGGCGCGGAGGCCGGAGAGTTCGGTTCCTGGGCCCTGCTTGCTCAGCTGCAGGCCGCGGTCGGAGACATGGCAGGTGCGGAAAGGTCCATGCAGCGCTCCGCCGAGCTTGGCAACTTGGCCGCACACAGCTCGCTGACCGCGCTGAGGCACGAAGCCGGCGACTTGGCGGGCGCGCAGGCCGCCGCGCAGCAATCCGCCGACCTCGGCATGCCGGACGCCTGGCTCAGCCTGGCACTCCTGCGGGCGCGGGCCGGCGATCGGGACGCGGTCGAGGACTGTGCCAGACGACTCGAAGAGAGCGCACACCCCGATGCCTGGGGCGCCCTGATTCGGCTGTGGCAGATGACAGGCGACCCCGAAAAGGCGGAGGCAGCCGCCGAAAAGGCCGCCGGTGCGGGCCGCCTTGACGCCCGCATACACCTGGTCCGGCTCCGACACGCGGCCGGCGATCGGGAAGGCGCACTGCGTCATGCCCGCCACCTCGCCGACTCCGGCCACGCCACAACCCTCACAGACCAACCCGTTTCGGCCAACGAACTGTGGCCCCACGGACTGGACCCCGACGGGACACCCACACCACCGTGGCAACCGTGCCAAGTGACCTTCGACGAATGACACGAGCACCGACCCACGAGTTGCCAGCCCGATCGGACGGAGCAGACCAGGAACGGAGACACAGGAACGGCATCGCCGAACCCCGGCCCGACGAGGTCCCACCTCCAACAGGTCAGAAGGCGGCCACGGCCGTCGCGGGAGACTCCACCCACACCGGCTGTGCCAATATCGGCCTGACCGATGCCGGTCTCAGCGGCGATAGGGCCGGGTCGCTCCCGCTCCAGGATCAAGGGACCAAAGCGCGTCGAGGCGCGCGCACTCGTCCACGGCTTACCACCCGCCGCGGGCGCGAGTGGTCAGCCGTAGTGGCTCCAGCCCCCGTAGCGGGCCAGGAGGGACCGGGAGTCGCCGACGTTCAACCCCAGGGCAGCGGCCACCTTCTCCGGGTCCTGCCCACGGGCGTCGTGAGCGGGCCCGTGCGCGGTGCGTGCGGCGATGAGCTCCAGAGTGCGGGCGGCTTTCAGGGCGGCGGTCGGTGCGTCCTGGCCCAGGCGCTCGATCGCCTCGGCCACGGTCTGGAGGAGTGCCTCCAGATCGGCGGGCAAGGGGACGGTGGTGGCGGCGACGGCCGTCATGTGCCGGTCCCAATCGTCCTGGCACTCCCCGACTGTTCCCCAGCCGTGCTCGCGGAACGGGAGATCGCCGGCATTCGTCCAGTCCACGGTGCGGGGCTCGCCCCGCCAGCCGCACGAGCACTCCCCCTGCAGAGCATCGGCTTGGGGACGCTGCGGGTGGGTGCCGCCGTCGTAGACGGACCAATGGCGGGCCTCCCAACCGAAGCCGCCGGAGTTCGAGTCGAAGTACACCGGCTTGGGACTGCTTCCGTCTGCCAGGAGCGTCCCGACCCGGCCCTCGTGCGACTTGCCGTACTCCTCCGACGTCCAGGTCTCGTCGTTCTCCACCCGTACCTCCCACACCGCACCATGGGCGTAATTCCCCGCCCTTCCCTCAGACGATCTCGCACACGAGCGGCAGCTGTCGGCGAATCGGCCGGATCGGCTTCACGAGGAGGCCCGCCTCGATACGACGGTGCGGGCGCCTCGCAGGCGAGCACCCCGGGCTACGACCGGCTCCGGGGTACTCGTCTGTATTCGAGGCCGCCTTCGACGACGGCGATCGATCGGCCACGTCGGGCGCCGGCACCCAACGGCGAGTACAGCGCCCGCCCGCCGTCCCGCCTCCCGCACACCCAGGCTGTGGTGCCGCCTGCCCGGAACGAGATTGGGGACTGCGCTCACATGGCGGCGCATCATGGCTGAGCGGCGTCGTCTCGGTGTGTGCGGAGTCGGGTTCAAATCGATCGCCAGTGATCGAATGAAGCTTATTCGGATGTTCGACTCAACACTTTGTCTGCCCGGGTGCTGTGCCTTGTCGTTTCTCGATCTCGTAATGGCAGCGCGTCATAGTCCGAGGGCTAATGTCGGCATGCGGCCGCCCCCTGACGGGCTCTCACACCATCACCAGGGGGTGGCCGTTTCCACCGTGTTCGAACGTCAGGAGCGACCTTGTCCTTCATTCGATTCTCCGCCCCGCGCCCTGAGGCGCTGAGCAGCGGTTTCGACCGTAACATGCCCCCCTTGGCGGGCATCCAGTCCTTTGCGGGCGTTGACAAGTGTGTCAACGTGCAGCTGATTCCCTTCATCGCGGTGGTGGTGCTGGGGATCGTGCTCATTCGCGAGCCCCAGCACGCGGCCGCGGCCGTCCTGGTTCTACCTGCTCTGGCGGCGACCGGGCGGCGTTCCACGTGGTATCGAAGGCGTGTAGCAGGCCGGCGGCACGTACACCCGGCTCTGCCCGGCGCCGTCTGACCTGGCATCTGAACGGCCCGTCCACCCTTCCCCGGGAGCGGTGGACAGGCCGTTTCTTCATTTCTTCCTTGACCCGGCCGGTACTGATCGCCGGGCCCCGCTGACGAAACCCGCGCGTGCTCAAGCTCTTTGGTGTGAGCACAGCCAGCACCCCATTCGAGGACTGATGCCGGAAACCGCCGCCCTGCTGATCTGCGCCTACTGCAAGGAGAAGTTCTCCCGCCCGAAGCCGTCGGGCCGGCCCCCGACGTACTGCTCGAAAGACTGCCGCTCCGCGGCCTACCGCAACCGTCACCTGTCGGCGCCGCAACGCTCCGACTACCACGACCAGGAGGTCGTGCGTATCGCCGAGGCGCTGCGCACGAAGGCGAATCGGGCCCTCCACCTCGGCCGTCACCCCTACGTCGTGCGTCCCCTGGACCTGGTCAAGGAGGTCGTGCGGCTGGAGCGGGAAATCGCCGACCTCAAAGCAGTGGCTGTGCGGCAGGCCCACGAGTACGGGGCCGGTTGGGAGGACATCGGCAAGGCACTGTCGATGGCGCCCGGCCACGCCCGGGACTCCTTCGCGAGCGACAAGGTCGCGAAGATCGTGGACTGGCGCGCCGGCCGTGGCTCAGCCCCCCAAGCCCGCGGCGACGGACTCGCTCACACCGCGACCCGCGTCCGGATGCGAAACGTCACCCTTCCCACCCCGGCCAACGCATCCCTTCCGGGCCACCCCGGCTATCAACTCGCCGTCGCCCTGACCCACCTGCATCGCACCTCCGCGCTCTCCGGACGCGGCCTCGCCGTCGAGTTGGGCATCTCTCCGTCGCTGCTGTCACGGATCATGCTGGGCAAGCGGACCCCGAAATGGCCCGTCGTCCAGCGGTTCGCCGAACTGTGCAAAGCGAACCCGGACGATCTGCTCCCCCTGTGGGAGAAGGCACAAGGCATCCGGGTCTCTCCCCCACCCCGCCTGGAAGATCACGCGAAGACTGCCCGAGCCTTGCAGAACGGGCTGCGCGGCATGTGGCTCGCCGCGGCGGCTCCGGAACCCGACAGCCTGTGCCGCGGCAGCAGCAGTTTCACCCCCGCACAGATCACCGCCGCCCTGGAATCCACCGAACCCGCCGCCCACCTGGCCGACTGGCAGTTCGTCGCCCGCCTCGCTCTCGCCCTCCGCGGAAGCCCCGAAGACTTGCGAGCCCTGTGGCTACACATGCACGCCGTCCGCACCGCACACAACACCCCCGACCCGCCCGGCCACGAGACCCGAACTCCCGCACCGGACGTCCGGAACCCTGCCGCGCAACTCCCACAAGACTACTGAGGACCACGACCTAACCGTGGGGCGGCAGACGTTGCCGCCCCGCGATCAGGCGGCAGGGACGGGAGTGGATGCTGTAGACCGGGGCGGTGACCGGCGACGTGTGACGGCTGGCGAACCAGCTCGCAGCCGACAGCGCCACGGGGCCGGGAGCCACAGTTCTCTCCCAGGTGCGGCTCCCGGCCCACCGCTCCTCGGGGTGCCCTTTCCAGCGGACTGCCCGGTGCCGTACCCGGCAACGTTGGCCTGCCTCAACGTGACGCGCGCCTGGCCACCCTCTCGCTCAACGAGCGCGGAACAGGCGTGTGCCGGGCGGCTGGCGGGCCGCCCGGCACACGGACCATCACAGGTTCGGCTGCCGCCCGTTCACGAGCGGCCGGCCGAGAGCCTGGTTACTGAGGATTGCGGGTTGTCGTCGGGTGGTGACGGTTCATGATCCCTGCGCTATGCCGGTGGTATGCGTTATCCGGTGGGTGGGGGTCTGACC
>NZ_JBIWLV010000034.1:0-24685 GCF_044766345.1 Streptomyces sp. NPDC102278
CCGTGCTCTGTCTGCTCGCCGGCGACACCGAACGACCCGGCCTGCTCGCCTACATCAACGGCCTGCGATTCATCCAAATCGAACCACTCGACACCCAAGCCGCGCTCGCCACCACCGAACTGCTCCACGCCGGGCACTCCTGGGCGGCCGCCCACGCCATCCACGCCGCCCGCCCCTCCGCCGACCACCCCGCTGGCCGCTACCTCCTGACCCTTACACCCGAGCTGTACGAAGGAACCGGCATCCAAGCCGTACACCCCGACCAATAACCCGCACCCAAAACAGCCACCCGCAGGTCGTAGCCGACGGCACGAAACCGAATCCAGCCGGAGCAGCGACTGAAGCGACTCAGACGGGCCACACCCGCATCGGTAAGGAGCACGGGAGGTCGGCAAGCGGACTCCCGTGGACACCGGATCACCCCACGCGTCGGCGGGGAGAACCTCACCCGCTACGGCTGGTGCCAGTCCTTCGACGGACCACCCCCGCGTCGGCGGGGAGAACTAGACGCCGGCCTTGACGCGTTCGATGGCTCCCGGACCACCCCCGCGTCGGCGGGGAGAACGGGACTCCCTGGGCGAAGACGTGTCCGGCGTCCGGACCACCCCCGCGTCGGCGGGGAGAACGCACGTTCGGCAGCGCCGGAACCCTCACCGTCCGGACCACCCCCGCGTCGGCGGGGAGCACGCACTGGGCTGGCGAGCCATGGAAAGAGACCTACCGATCATTCCCCGGGTTGGTGCGTTCGACGGCACGCCGTGAAGACCCCGCACGCAAAGAGAAGAGTCCGTTCCGTTGTCAAGGAGCCAGAAGAGAATGTAACGCTGACGACGCGTGCACCTGGCGCTCATGATGGATTGACAGCGAACTCTTGTTGTAACACCCCGCGTCGGGGAAACCGAGTTTCACCCCTGCGTCGGCAGCGAGCACGCACCACACCCTGGAGCCGGGCTACCCCGAAAAGGAGCCCGACGCTGCGGCGGTGTCGGGGTGAGTGTGGGCATCAGGTGGCCTTCAGGCTGTTCGGAGGCGTTCGAGGAACTCGCTGACGCCGTCTACCTTTTGGTAGGGCTTGAAGGCGGGGGCGAGTTCGCGGACCAGGGTGACGCATCGGTCTGCGCCGATGCGGGTGGCGAGGCCGAGTGACTCGGTGCTGACGAGGAGGGCCTGTTCGACCTCACGGGCCTGGAGAAGGCTGCGTGCTTCGTAGGTGCGGAAGACCCCGCGGGTCTTGTCCCGGGCCCGTGGCAGCAGGGTCAGGCCCTCGTCGATGCGGGCTCGGGCCTCGCTGGTGCGGCCGAGGTCGAGGAGACACTGGCCCGAGTCCACTGCCAGGTCCGCAGTACTCATCCACCGGCACCAGCCTGGTGCGGGGTCGGCCGCGTCGGTCAACAAGGCAGTCTCGGCAGCGGCCAGGTCACGGTGGCACTCGGCTGCGGCTCCCAGGGCGGCGTGGGCTCGGGCCCTGCGTAGGTACAGCAGTGACCTGGCGGTGGGGTGCCGCGTGTGGATCAGGGCCTGACTCAACGGTTCCACCGCGGATCCGGGTTGGCCGAGCCAGATGGACTGGTAGGCGAAGTCCGACAGGACCCCGGCCCCCTGGTCGCGGTCGTGGGCGGTGTGTGCGTTGGTCAGGGCGGCGTTCCACAGCTTGCCGGCCGCGTAGTGCCGGCCTTGGTCGAAGCGGTACCAGCCGCACGTGCTGGACAGCGATGCGGCCAGCAGGTGTAGGCGCCGGCCGGTGGCCTCGCTGTAGCGGGCACCTTCGAGGAGGTCGGTGACGGTGGTGAGGTGGGCGTCCATCAGCTTGATGGTGTGCTGGCGCTGCTCGGTCGGCAGGGCGGTCAGCTGGGTGCTGGTGTCCTCCAGCCAGTCCACGAGCTCGTCATCGACGCGGCGCCCGCCAAGGGCGGTGGTGAGGCGGTCGGGTTCGAGCGCGGCCCACTGGGAGGCCAGCCCTGTCAGGGCGAGCGCGCTGTAGGTCAGGAAGGTACGGCGTTCGCGGTTCATCGCGGCTCTCTGTGCGTCTCGAAGTGCTTGGACGGTGTATGCCGCCCCGAGGGGAGCCGGATCGTCCCGGCCCGGAAGCCAGTGAGGCCACGGATACCGCTCCAGGTCGGAAATCGGCACGTCGAAGGCGTCTGCGATCAGTAGCTGGGATTCGATGCCCGGCGTCTTGCGGCCGTTCTCCCACCTGCTGACGGCCGCCTTGTCAATGCCGGAGCGGAGACCTTCCGGCCGCAGGGCGGCAGCGAGGTGCAGGCGCGCCACGAGGTCGCGCTGGGACCAGCCGCGTAGGAAGCGGGCGTAGGCGAGAGGGTGCCGGATCAGGTCGTCCACGGGAGCAATCCCATCATCGACGGTGACGGCAAGGCTACCGCGAGTACGGGCGGGACAACCCCGGGACTACAGCCAACACCTATGGCTGGAAACCAAGTTGGGGCTGTACTCGTCTTCCCCCGTCAGGTTCCACAAGAAGTGGATGGAGAACGCGCATGAAACGACGTGCTGCGGTCATCGGTCTGGGCCATCAAGCCGCTGCCGATCACCTGCCTGGTCTGCTCGGTTCCAGCCGGGCCGAACTCGTCGCGGTCTGCGACAGCGACCCGGTCAGCCTGCGTGAGCGGGCGGACGCGCTGTCAGTACCCGGGTTCACCCGGGTGGGTGAACTCCTGGCGGAGACGGCCCCGGACTTCGTGATCGTCGCCGTCCCGCACCACGCCGGGCGTGCCGTGATCGAGGAGTGCGCCGCCGCCGGCGTCCATGTCCTAAAGGAGAAGCCTTTCGCCACCTCCGTCGCCGAGGCACGCGGCCTGGCCGAGATCTGCCACAAGGGCCAGGTGGAGCTGATGGTGACGCTCCAGCGCCGGTTCAACCCGATCTACTCCAGCGTGGCCGGGATGCTCGACCAGATCGGCACCCCGTTCCTGTTGGGCGGGCACTACTCGTTCCACACGCCCAATCCCGGCGCCGGATGGCGCGGGAACCTCAAGCAGGCCGGTGGCGGCTGCATCCTCGACATGGGCTACCACCTGGTCGACTTGCTGCTGTGGTACTTCGGCCTGCCCAGCCGGGTCATCGCGGAGTTCTCCACCGTGGCCTTGCCCGACGGCGGATACGACGCGGAGGACACCGCGGTTGTCCAGCTCGGCTACGAATCCGGCCTCTACGGATCGCTCGTCCTGTCGCGGTGGATGGCGCCTAAGAGGGAATTCATGCGGGTCGTCGGCACGGCCGGCTCGGTGGTGCTGACGAAGAACGCCGTCCAGCGGCTCTCCCTGGACGGCACGGTGGTGGAGGCGCTGACCCGCCCGCATGCCTCCAGTGTCGCCACCGCCCAGATCGACTACTTCTGCCGGGTCCTGGCCAGAGAGCGACCCAACGTCTCCGGCCCCGAACAGCACCTGGCCCACGCCGCGTTCATCGCGTCCTGCTACGAGTCCAAGAGGGCTGGCCGCTACATCAACCCCAAGGAGATGCTGTGACCAGCCCCCTCGCCCTACTTGGGGGCACTCCGGCCGTCACCACCGCCGGCCCCCACTTCACCTGGCCCCCGATCGACGACGTCACCCGCGCGAAGGTGCTCGCCCAGCTGGACTCGGCTGTCTCCCTCCCCGGTCGGTCCGGGATCGTCGCGGACTTGGAGGACGCCCTCCAGGACTACTTCGGCGCCCGGCATGCCATCACCACCAGCTCCGGCACAGCCGCCCTGCACGCCGTCTACTGGGCCGCCCGCATCCAGCAGGGGCACGAGGTCATCGTCCCCGCCTGGACGTTCCACGCCACCGCCTCCCCGCTCTTCCAGCTCGGTGCGGTCCCGGTCCTGTGCGAGACGCTCCCCGACGGCAACATCGACCCCTCCCGGGTGGCCGAGCTGATCACCCCCCGCACCCGCGCGATCATGGTCACCCACCTGTGGGGCAAGCCCGCCGACATGACCGACCTGGTCGCCATCGCCAGGGACCGGGACCTGGACCTCCTGGAGGACGGCTCACACGCCCACGGGGCCGGACACGGCGGCCAGAAGGTCGGCACGTTCGGCCTGGCCGGAGCCTTCTCCCTCAACGGACCCAAGCCCCTGTCCGGCGGTGAGGGCGGCTTCGTCCTCACCGACGACGACGACACCTACTACCGGATCCTAACCTTTGCGCACTACAACAAGCGGGCCAGGAACGAGATCCCGCAAGGCCATCCACTCGCGCGGTACGCGGTCACCGGGGCTGGTCTCAAGCTCCGCATCCACCCCCTGGCCGCCGCCCTCGCCCACGACCAGCTCGCCCGCTTGGACGCCTACCTTCTCGGCCGCGAGGAGATCGCCGGCTACCTGACCCGCGAGCTCGGCCGGATACCCGGACTGGAGGTCACCCCGATGCCCGACGGGGTGAAATCGTCCTGGTACGCGTTGACGGCCACCTACCGGCCCGACCAACTCGGCGGCCTGCGCATCGACCGCTTCCATCAGGCCCTCGCCGCGGAGGGGGCAACCGAGTTCGACCTGCCCGGCTCCACCCGCCCCCTCAACCAGCTCCCGCTCTACCAGCACCCCTCACAGTTGTTCCCCAACAACTCGAACACCCAGAACCGCTACCGGCCCGGCGACTTCCCCATCGCCGAGAAAGCGCACACGCACACGATCAAGCTGCCGGTCTGGCACCGTGAACGGGATCTGGAACTGGCCGAGCAGTACGTCAGCGCGGCCAGGAAGATCAGCGAACACCACAAGGAGCTGCTGTGACCGTGACCTCCGATCTCGCCCTGTCCCTGGCCAAGGAGGCCGAAGCCGAGGGCATCACCAGCTTCGTGGCCGCCTCCGTGGTCACCGACACCGGCCGCGTCCTTTTGCTCCGGCGCAAGACGGACGACTACATGGGCGGCCTGTGGGAAATCCCCTCGGGGAAGGTCGACCCGGGCGAGACCATCCTGGACGCAGCCCGCCGCGAGACAGGAGAGGAGACCGGCCTGACCGTCTCCTCCGTGGACCGCTACCTCGGCCACTTCGACTACGAGAACAGCCGCGGCATCACCACCCGCCAGTTCAACTTCGCCGTCACCGTCACCGAAACCGGCCCGGTCCTCCTCACCGAACACGATCTGCACCAATGGGCCGCCCTCACTGGCGACCTGCCGGGCGTCACCGACGCCGTACGGAAGGTCCTGACCAGCGCATAGGCCCACAATGGCCGCCCGGAGCCGCGTGGTGTGCGGCCCCGGGCGGCCCGCCGGACTGGAGGGTACTCCTCGGAGGCGTGAGAGGCTTCGCGGCTGTCTGGACGTCACCGTCCGTGTCTCGCTGTCAGGAGGCGTCTGACCAAGGCCCGGGCACGCCGGTGAAACCTCACCTTCACCATGTCACGCACGCGAAGAGGTTTGTCGGCCGATGATCCGTTCCTCGTGCGCGTCGAAGGGGAGCACTTCACGACCTACACCAGTCGCCGCCCAGCCGACGAATCACCCCCGCGTCGGCGGGGAGAACGATCTCGCGGCGCAGCAGTTCGTCGTTGAAGTCGGACCGGCCCCGCGTCGGCGGGGAGCACGACCGGCCGACCGCCCTGACCTTAGTCTTTGCCGGATCACCCCCGCGTCGGCGGGGAGAACGAGACTCCGGCCGACCTGGAGGACCGCCTCCCCGGACCACCCCCGCGTCGGCGGGGAGAACGAACCCGGCCGCCTACGCGCACTACCTCGCGGACGGACCACCTTCGCGTCGGCGGGGAGAACCTGCGAGACCCGGACGTGCGCGGCTACCTGATCGGACCACCCCCGCGTCGGCGGGGAGAACGGGCCAACGATCTCGGCCACGAACCAGGAGAGCGGACCACCCCCGCGTCGGCGGGGAGAACTCTGGCGCCACTTTCCGCGCCTCGGCCAAGAACGGACCACCCCCGCGTCGGCGGGGAGAACATCCACGTCCCCGGCAGCGACGCCGCACCCACCGGACCACCCCCGCGTCGGCGGGGAGAACAGCGTTTGGTTGCTAGGTTTCGCCGCCTATTACGGACCACCCCCGCGTCGGCGGGGAGAACGCGGTGGGCGCGACCGTGGGTGGGGTGGCCGGCGGGCCACCCCCGCGTCGGCGGGGAGAACGGGCTCACGGGCGGCGCGTCGGCCGGGGCGATCGGACCACCCCCGCGTCGGCGGGGAGAACACTACCTCGGCGGCCCCTCCGCCCGTCTCCGACGGACCACCCCCGCGTCGGCGGGGAGAACACAATCAGCGTGGCCAATTTGTCGTCATTGGGCGGACCACCCCCGCGTCGGCGGGGAGAACGCAATCTCCGCTGGCCCGATCGTCTCCGGCGCCGGACCACCCCCGCGTCGGCGGGGAGAACGAAGCCAGAGCCATCGCCGCCTCGGCCCGCAGCGGACCACCCCCGCGTCGGCGGGGAGAACTAACTGGGCTCACGCGGGGACATGCCCACCTCCGGACCACCCCCGCGCCGGCGGGGAGAACTCGCCGGTCGACG
The DNA here is from genome assembly GCF_044766345.1 of Streptomyces sp. NPDC102278. NCBI lineage: Bacteria > Bacillati > Actinomycetota > Actinomycetes > Kitasatosporales > Streptomycetaceae > Streptomyces > Streptomyces sp. NPDC102278. The sequence goes on from NZ_JBIWLV010000034.1 coordinate 6,464, forward strand.
TCGAGCAGGCGCGCCGGGCCGGACCACCCCCGCGTCGGCGGGGAGAACGGGGCAGCCGGCTGGTGGCTCGGCCGCCGCTACGGACCACCCCCGCGTCGGCGGGGAGAACTCGTCGAGACTCGCATACGCCGTTCGTACGCGCGGACCACCCCCGCGTCGGCGGGGAGAACGTCTGGAGCGACGAGCACCTGTACGCCGGCAGCGGACCACCCCCGCGTCGGCGGGGAGAACGCTCGTATCAGACGCTCCTCGTGCCGGGACTCCGGACCACCCCCGCGTCGGCGGGGAGAACTATGGCTACCGCCGAGATCACAGCGATCAAGACGGACCACCCCCGCGTCGGCGGGGAGAACGGTGAGGTCGTCCTTGTACTGGCGGACGGTGGCGGACCACCCCCGCGTCGGCGGGGAGAACGTCGCGCGGGACAGGCGCAGGTCGGCGTCGATCGGACCACCCCCGCGTCGGCGGGGAGAACTGCCGGAGAGCGAACCAGGACAGCAGCGCGGACGGACCACCCCCGCGTCGGCGGGGAGAACGCAGGACCGTGACACGACAGGTGCGCTCTCCGGACCACCCCCGCGTCGGCGGGGAGAACTCCGCGGGCAGGGGATTGCGGCTGGCCGCCGGCGGACCACCCCCGCGTCGGCGGGGAGAACGGCGACTGCGGCTACTACGGCCGGGCCGGTGGCGGACCACCCCCGCGTCGGCGGGGAGAACGCCGGTCGGACCTCGAAAACCGAGTGCCATGACGGACCACCCCCGCGTCGGCGGGGAGAACCGTGCGGGGAGCAGTGCAATTGGGTGATTCGCCGGACCACCCCCGCGTCGGCGGGGAGAACCGAATGGGGGGCAGTAGATCGGAGTTGAAGGCCGGACCACCCCCGCGTCGGCGGGGAGAACGGCGAGCGCCTGCGCGAACTCCCACAGCCTCGCGGACCACCCCCGCGTCGGCGGGGAGAACGCTCGGCCGGCATCCGAGTCGACGTAGCGCTTCGGACCACCCCCGCGTCGGCGGGGAGAACAACAGCAGGAACGGGCCGCGTCGTCCCAGGCGCGGACCACCCCCGCGTCGGCGGGGAGAACGGACGGCGAGCACACGGTGGACGGAACGCCCTCGGACCACCCCCGCGTCGGCGGGGAGAACGGCCGTGGAGACCTTCGACGGGCAGGCTGTCCCGGACCACCCCCGCGTCGGCGGGGAGAACGTGACCTGTCCCTTCCAGTGCGATTCGATGACCGGACCACCCCCGCGTCGGCGGGGAGAACCCCGGCACCGTCGTACATCGGGGGCTTTTGATCGGACCACCCCCGCGTCGGCGGGGAGAACTCCGGCTGACATTCCGGGAGGCCTCAGCCACCGGACCACCCCCGCGTCGGCGGGGAGAACGTCCAGCGTCCAGGCGAAGCCCCGAACGACGGCGGACCACCCCCGCGTCGGCGGGGAGAACGTTTCCTGGGCGTCTCCCCACTCCTCGGCGAGCGGACCACCCCCGCGTCGGCGGGGAGAACTCGACCCGGTGTTGGACGACAAGGACTCCGTGCGGACCACCCCCGCGTCGGCGGGGAGAACGGTGCCGAGTCCCACGGTGATGACGTCGAACGCGGACCACCCCCGCGTCGGCGGGGAGAACCCGGTCGAGGGTGGTCCTCCAGTGGGGGTGGTCGGACCACCCCCGCGTCGGCGGGGAGAACCCTTCGCGACCTGCCACTTCTTAGGGCCTTTGCAGTTTCTTTAATGTTCTTCGGGCGGTCAGAGTCGTGGTCATGGCCGAAGTGTACGGCGCTGGCGCCGAGTTGACGTTGTGGTGGTTGTCGGTCGCCTGTGGTTGAGTGCTGGTTTCTCTCCAGGTGGAGGAGCGGCGTTGGACGTCCAGGGTTTTGAGCCGGATGAGAGTCTGTGGGCGAAGGCCCGTGGGCTCGACGGTGCTCGGTATCCGCTGGTGCGGCATCTGTTGGATGCGGCGGCGATGGCGATGTTTCTGTGGGATGCGTACCTGGCTGAAGGCCAGCGAGCTGTCATCTCGTCTGGTTTCGGGTGCGTGGATCGGCCGGAGGAGGCGCGTGCACTGGTCGGCCTTTGTGCCGGTTTGCACGATGTGGGCAAGATCTCCGGTTTTCAGTTCTGTAATCGCTCCGGCGCGGAGGCTTTAAGCGCAAGTCTGCTGGGCGATGTGGGGCTGATGGGGGATGCGCGTGTCCGTCATGACGTGGCGGGGATGCGGGCTGTGGCCGCGGTGCTTGGGGCCTTGGGCTTCGATGAGGGGGCCGATCTCGACGAGGATGGGCCCATCGCGCGGATCGCCGAGGTGGTTGGTGGGCATCATGGGCGTTTTCATCGATATGAGGCGTTGTTCAGTGCTCCCGCTTATCAGTCTCTTCTGGGGGGTGCGGGGTGGGCTGATCAGCGGTCTGCTCACGCTCGGGTGGTTCATTCGGTACTGGGGAAACCGGCGATGCCGAGCAAATTTGTGGCACCGGCCGCCGTTTTGGTGACCGGGGTGGTGGTTTTGGCTGACTGGTTGGTGAGTCAGGAGAGCTACGTTCGGGAGCGTTGCGGTTTACCACGATCCAGCTTGGCGGAGCATTTCGCACGTTCATGCTCGGATGCTGAGCGGCTGGTGAGGGATGCGGGATTGCTGCCTGTCGAGTTGACTCGTAAGCCATTCGCGGAGGCCTATGGCATCAATGGGGTGCCGAATGCGTTGCAGCGTTCGTTGGCCCGTGACTTGCCCGTCGCTCTCAAACAGTTTTCGCGGAAGGTGGGGAGAGCTGGGATTCTCGTGGTCACGGCCGCTCCGGGGGATGGCAAGAGCGAGGCCGCGCTCGAAGCCGAGCGGGTGTTCTCCTCCCAGTTCGGTACACGCGGGTTCTCGTTCCTGCTGCCGACGATGGCGACGAGTGATCAGATGCACGGGCGAGTCGCGGATGCCCTCGTCCGGCAGGAGGCGGCCGGCTCGGGCTTGGTGTTGGCGCACAGCATGGCTTGGCTGAGCGGCGGGTACGCCGACGAGGGTCTCGCCGAGGGCGACCAGGTGCTGGTGTGTGATGGCGATGAGGAACTGGACGACGAGCGGGCTCGGCGGTCGGCGGCAATCCGGCCGGCACGGTGGTTGCGGGGGGCGAAGCGTGCGTTGCTGGCGCAGTACGCGGTGGGGACGATTGATCAGGCACTGATGGCTGTGTTGCCGGTGCGGCACAACATGCTGCGCCTGTTGGGATTGTCGGGGAAGACGTTCGTCGTGGACGAGGCTCACGCCTATGACCCGTACATGCAGGTGTTGTTGGGACGTTTGTTGAATTGGCTGGGCGTTTATGGGGTGCCTGTGGTCCTGTTGTCGGCGACTTTGCCCCAGTCGGTCAGTGATCAGTTGATCAAGCAGTATCTGCAGGGTGCCGGCCATTCGTCGAAGAGTTTGCGGGCACGGTCGTTTCCGGTGCCGTATCCGGGCTGGCTCTATGTCGATGGTGCCGGTGGTCAGTGCGTGCAGATCAGCGAGGCGGATCGGGAGGAACAGGCGCAGCAGCGCCGTATGACTTTGACGGTCCAGGTGAAAGCCGTCGACGGGGGTCGGCCGGAGAGTCCGTCTGGGCGTCTGGCCGCCGTGGGTCGGATTCTGGCTCCCTTGTTGGAGGAGGGAGCGGGGTGTGCGCTGGTGGTGTGCAATACCGTCGGCGAAGCGCAGGACACATACACCTATTTGTGTGAGCAGTGGGCTGGTGAGCTGGAGGCGGGGACGGTCGAGCTCTTGCACGCGCGTTTCCCGGCGGAGGTTCGTGAGGCACAGACTCGGCGGGTCACCGAGGGGATGGGGCGGCGGGGGCCGCGCCCGCTGCGACGGGTGATCGTGGCCACGCAGGTGGTCGAACAGTCTCTCGATCTCGATGCGGATGTGGTGATCAGCGACCTTGCCCCGATGGCATTGTTGCTGCAGCGCGCCGGGCGCTGTTGGCGGCATGAGACCTGGTGGGTCGAGCGTGGGCGGCCGGATGGTGGCGGGCGTCCGGTGTGGGCGTCGCTGAGCGGGCCGCGGCTGGTGGTGCTCGACCCGGTGATCGGGGGCGGGGGAGTGCCACGGCAGTGGGGCGAGATCTACCACGAGGCGGTTTTGCGTGAGACGTCGCAGGCTTTGGTCGGGCTCGGGGGGAAGCCTGTGTCTGTGCCGGACGACGTGCAGGAGCTGGTGGAGCGGGTGCACGGTACCGGTTCTGGACGGTATGACTTTGATGATCCGCAGGCCTCGGCGGCGTGGACGGCGTACGCGGGTAAGGAAGCCGCGCAGCGTGGGGCCGGGGAGATGGTGGTGATTCCCCGGGCGCGCTCGGTTGTCGGGCTTGACGAGTTGCACCGTACGCCGGGGACGGAGGATGAGTGGCAGACGGCGACGCGGCTGGGAGCCGATTCGGTGCGGCTGTTGTGCGTCTACGTCCACGGTGATGGTCGGGAGTCCCTGGATGTGGCCGGTGAGGTCCCGTTGCCATCGGCGGAGATGAACAGTTCCGTCTCGGTGGCTGACGTCCGGCTGGTGATGAGCCGCACCCTCGCGGTGAACTCGGAGTGGTTTCGCGACGCGGACGGACCCACTCTGAAGCCGCCCGCCGGGTGGGTTGAGCATCCGATGCTGGGCGACCTCGTGCTGCTCCGTCAGCAACTTCGTGACGGGCTGCCGGTGCCGGTCGCCGTCGGCAATCGGCACATCTGGTTGGACGAGGGGCTTGGTCTGCGACGCACGTAGTCCGCCGCAGACCAAGCACGGTAATACCCCACGTCGGCGGGGAATCGTGGCCGGGTTCCCCAGGCGCGCGCATGGGGCTTCCTACGGAACACCCCCACGTCGGTGAGGAGATCGTCCTGAAGGTGCAGCCGTTTCGAGCCTTGCGATACGAGGCCGGAGCACGCTCGGGGGTCAGGCGTGGCGCAGACCTTGGCATGCCTCTGTGAAGGCGGACAGGAGCGTGCGGCAGTTCTCTGTCAACGCTCGGTCCGGCTTGATGAAAAGGGCGAGGATGGTGATGAGGAGGAGAGCCACGACGCCGCTACGTGACTGACCACTGGCAGGTGGAGCGAGACCGTCGGGCTGCTGCAACTGGTTCCTCCTCGAGGAGCATTGGGGTTGGAGCGTACGACGTTTCTCCCACTGCAGGTCATGCGCGAGCGCATGGGGCTTCCTACTTCACTCCATCGTGTTGTTGCGGCTGGTGTTCGGCACATCGGCGGACAAGGGGCGGTTCGTCTTGCTCTACTGGGCGCGCAGGGCGGGCACGGGGGGCGTTGTCAGTGCTCCCTGCTTCACTGTGCGCGCAGTGGTTGCGCATGTACGTGTAGCTACCTCTGGGGAGAGCTCTGTGCTCCTTCGGGTGGCGGAGATGGCGGTGAACATGGCTGTTGGGTTCGACCTGCGGGACGAGCCGTGGATCCCGGTGCGGTTAGCCGGGGGTGCCTCGGCGAGGGTGGGTCTGCGTGATCTGTTCCGTCGGGCGCACGAGATTGAGGATCTGGAGCTTCCGGTGCCTCCTGCGGCGTCGGGGCTGCTGCGGCTGCTGGCCGCGATGACCGCTCGGATCGTTCATGGGGATGTCGCCTTGGACGATGAGGATCTGGCCGATGAGCCTCCTCAGTGGATTCGTGCACGCAACGGTGTTCTGCGGCGGGGGGCCTTCGACGCGGACGCGGTGGACGAATACCTGGACAACAGGGTCCCCGAGGGCTGTTTCGACCTGTTCCATCCTGAGCGGCCCTTCCTGCAGGATCCCCGGCTGCGGGCGGAGTGTGTCGACGGTAAGGGCATGCCAAACCCGTCGGGGGTCAACAAGCTGGTGCTGGGGCGTCCGACCGGTGTCAACGGGGCAGTTCTGTTCGGGCATTTCACCGACACCGCCCCGCTCCCCGTGCCGGCTGCCGAGGCGGCCTGGCACCTGATGGCGCAGCTGTACTACGGGCCTTCCGGTCAGTGCACTCCGCGCAAGATCACGACGGTCAAGGCCGGCAACGGCGACGCGGGCCCCCTGAGGAAGGCCCTGTCCTACCACCCGTGGGGGGAGACTCTCTTCACGAGCCTGGTCCTGTCAGTGCCGCAGCCCACGGTGGGGGAGCCGGACCCGAACGACGTGTGCGTATGGGAGGCCCCGTCGTTGCCGGATCCGTTGGGGGCTCCCCCTCCGCCGACCTGGCCAGGCCGGTTGTTGACCGGTCGTGCCCGTCACGCGGCGCTGCTCGTGCCGTCGGCTGACGGCCGAGCCGTGGTGGACGCCTATGTGACCTGGTCGACACATCAGCCTGCCATCCCTGCCCGGGACCCCTACGTCATTCTCGACAAGCCGAAGACCGGCGGCGACCCGTACGCGCGGCCCGCGGACGGTAACCGGGCGTTGTGGCGGGACCTGGATGCCCTTCTCCTCAAGGGAGGAGAGCAGACTCAGCGGCCGGCGGTGTTCGAGAATCTGCCGTCGTCGCTGCGTGCCGGTCTGCGTGTTCGTGCGTACGGGTTCGATCAGGACGGCCAGCAGAAAGACAGTTCCTGGTTCGAGGCGACGACTCCGCCTGTCCTGGGTTGGCAGGAAGACGGGCCCAGTCCTGCCATGGCGCTGCGGGTCGCTCAGAGCCGGGAGTTCGCCGAGCAAGCCGGTGACCGGCTGCACTATGCCGCCCGACTGGCCTGGAGGGTCGCAACCGATACCGGGCTGGACCCGGCGGCCAAGGTGAGGCTCGATCCGAAGAAGCCCGGCCCCTGGGCGCAGCCAGCGATGGCTCATTACTGGCCGGCCGCCGAGCGGGTTTTCTGGTCCCTTCTAAATCCCGCCGGGCTCGGTGATCCGGTGCGGATCTCTTTCGTGGATGTGGCGCTCGGTGCTCTGGACGCGGCGATCGGCGCGCGCAGCGCGGATGTGCGTGTGGCTCGGGCCCGGGTGAGGGCGCGCGGGGTGTTGCGTTCGCTGCTGCGCCAGAGCGGCATTCCGCAGCAGGTTTCAGCGATTTCAGCCGGGAAGTGAGTGATGACGACCATCCCTGTGCAGGCAACCTCGCCCGTCCCTGATCGGGTCGCCGGGCGCGAGTCGCAGATGTCGAGGTTCGTCGCGGAGGTGATCGGCTTGTGCGCGCAGGACAAACGGGCGCAGGCGGATCTGCGTAGTGGGCTCGGCTTGCCCTATGAGCGCTGTCATCGTCTGCACCGTCATCTGGTGCGCCTGGTGCCTCGGGACGTACGGCATGCGGCGGCCCGGCGTTCCTACTACGCGGTGGCCGCGTTGATCGCCGCCCGGTCGCGTTCGGCCCGTGAGGAGGAAGCCGCCCGGGCCGAGGACTTGGCCGTCCAGAGGAAACAAGCGCGGGCCGCGGAGTCCGCCGTCGAGGATTCGGTGGCCTCCGAGGCGATGCCGGACCCCGCGACGGGCGTGGACGCGGAGCGTGTGTGGCGGGAGCGGGTCAGCCTGGGGGCGTCGCTGGCCGAGGCCGTCAACAAAGGGCTGATGAAGCCGGACTCCGCAGAGTCGGAGCTGCACTACATGGCACGCGTGGGCAGCGACTCGCTGCACATGCGGCTCCCGGCATTGACGCGCCAGCTCAACGGCCGGGGAGTGGTTTTGGACTGGGCCGTGCTTCTCGACGACCTGGCCTGGTGGGATCGGCACCAGGACCGGATCGCGACGCGATGGCTGGAGGACTTCTTCCGCGTCCGCATGGCCGAGCAGTCGGCCGATTCTGCCGCATCCGGTCTGGACCGAGGCGAAAGCGTCGCGGACCGCGACGACGAACACAACGATGTCACCCCTGAGGAGAACGAGTGAACTCCCTGTTCCTGGACCTGAGCGCCATCCAGTCGGTTCCCGCGGCCAATCTGAACCGGGACGATCTTGGTTCGCCGAAAACCGTCCGCTACGGCAACGCGAACCGGATCAGGGTATCCAGCCAGTCGTGGAAGCGCGTGATCCGTCAGGGAGTGGAAGACGACCTCGGAGAGAAGGCCAAGCGGACCCGCATGGTCCCCGTCAAGGTGCGCGAACACCTGATCCGATCGGGCTGGCCCGAGGACCTGGCCGTGTTCGCCGGCGCGCAGGTCGCCGCGAGCGCCGGCAAGAAGGGCCTGGGCACGGAGAAGGCGGGGCACACCTCGGTGCTCCTGTTCCTGCCCGAAGCAGGAATCGAGGAACTCACCGCGGTATGTGTCGAACATCGAGCCGACCTGGAAGCCGGGCTGGGCAAAGCCAAGCCCGGGGCGTTGTTGCCGGCACAGCGCATCGAGACCATTCTCAAGTCCCGGACCGCTTCGATCAGTCTCCTGGGGCGCATGCTCGCTGAACTTCCCGGTGCCAACGTCGACGGGGCGGCACAGGTCGCCCACGCCTTCACCACGCACGCCGCAGAACCCCAGCGCGACTACTTCACCGCCGTCGACGACTGGCTGGGCGAGTCGGAGACCGGCAGCGGTCACCTCGACACCGCCGAGTTCAGCGCCGGTGTCTTCTACCGCTTCGCGTCCGTCAACGTCTCCGACCTGCTGACCAACCTGGAAAAGGACATCAAGGCCGCCCGCACGGTCCTCGCCAGTTTCGCGGACCACTTCCTCATGTCGCTTCCCCAGGCCAAGAAGAACAGCACCGCCCCCCACACCATCCCCGACCTCGCCTATCTGGCGGTCCGCTCCCAGCGTCCGCTCTCTCTGGCAGCGGCATTCGAGACTCCCGTGAACGCGGACCGTGCCGGCGGATTCTCCGCACCCTCGCGCGCTGCCCTCGCGCACTACGCCGGGCAGGTCCACCGTCTCACCGGAAACCGCCATCGCGCCTTCCACGGACACGCGACGACCAACACCGAGCCGTACGAGCAACTCGGCTCCGTCCACGACTCCTTCGCGGAACTGATCGACGCCGCCATCGAAGCGGCACTGCCCGAGACGACTTCCGGTGACCTGGACGGCAGTCAGTGACCGGTCTGCTCCTGCGGCTGGCCGGCCCCCTGCAGTCCTGGGGTGAACGGTCGGCTTTCACCGCCGTCCGCGACACCGCCGGATTCCCCACACGTTCCGGTCTCATCGGAATCTTCGCCGCGGCCCAGGGCCTTGCCCGCGGAGCCTCCCTCGCACGGTACGACGCGTTGGAGATCACCGTACGCGTCGACCGGCCAGGGACCCTCTTGATCGACTACCACACCGTGGGGGGAGGACAGCCCGCGCATCTGACCGCCGCGACCAGCGGCGGAAAGAACAAAGGAGCCGCCGTGGTGACCCGTCGTCAATACCTGGCCGACGCGGCCTTCGTCGTCGCGGTCACCGGCCCCGGCGACCAGATCACGGAACTCGCCGCAGCGTTGACGTATCCCCATTGGGCGCCCTACCTCGGCCGGCGTTCCTGTCCCCCCGACGAGCCGTTCCTGCTGCGATCCGATGTCGAGGACCCGGTCGCCGAGCTCCTCACCAACGTCCCCCTGACCTGCCCCCACATCGACGACCGCCGCACCAGAGCACCCATCGCGCGACCAGACACGAGCGTGGACTTCCTGTGGGAACGGCCACCACCAGGGCAATTGACGACCGCGGCCCCCCTGACCGTCCAAGACAGGCCGGTCACATTCGCCCAGCACGGCCGAAGCCACGGCAAACGTCACCTGTACCGGACCACGGAACAACTGCCCGCCGCCCTGCTGCCCAGGGGCGACCGCGCCCTGCACGACCGCCTGATCGACTACGCCGCCGCGGACGCCGAGCGCCCGCAGAGCACGGAGTACACCGCATGACGCCAACCGCCAAGCTCGCCCGAATCCGCCTGAACCCACAAAACCGCGCCGTCGCACGCGACCTGCGCGACGCGACACAAATGCACCGCACCCTGATGCGGCTGGTCCCCGACGACCTCGGCGACAGCCCGCGCTCGCGTAGCGGCCTCCTCTTCCGTGTCGAGAGCACACCGGAAGCGACCACCGTCTTCCTACAGGCGACGGCAGACCTCGACGAGCGGGCCCTGCCCCTCGCCTACGGCCACGTGCAGATCAAAGATCTCTCCCCGATGTTCGCCGCGCTGCGCCCCGAACTCCCTGTTCGCTACCGGATCACCCTCAACCCCTGCCGACGCGAACGTCTTCCCCTGGCGCAAAAGAACCAACGCGGCAAGATCATTCCTCTCACGGGAGCCGACGCCGACCAGTGGTGGGCACGCCGAGCCGAAAACGCCGGGCTCCAACTCACCACCCTGCTGCCCTCCCCGGCAGCACCCGCCCGCCGACACGACAATGAAGCCCCCCTCCGCCACAGCCTCATCCGCTACGACGGCACCGCCACCGTCACCGATCCACACGCCCTCACCAACGCCCTCCTCAGCGGCATCGGAAAAGGAAAACCCTATGGCGCGGGACTGCTGACCCTGGCACCCGCAACCGCATGAATAACCAGGAGCCCCGGGGCGGTCAGGCCCGACGTCGCCTGGCCGCCCCCACACTCGCCATGCTCCCGCGCATCGCCGACTCGCTCAGCTTCCTCTACCTCGACATGGTCCGCGTCGTGCAGGACGACACCGGCGTCTTCGCGCAGATCCGGGTCAACGAACAGCGCACCGACACCGTCTACATCCCCACAGCCGCTCTGTCCTGCATGCTCCTCGGGCCAGGCGTCTCCATCACCACACGGGCCATGAGCACCCTCGCCCGGCACGGCACCAGCGTCGTCGTCACAGGATCCGGCGGAGTACGCGCGTACGCCGCCGTCCTACCCGACTCCCTCACCACCACCTGGCTCGAACACCAGGTCCACGCCTACGCCGAACCCCAGCGACGACTCGCCGTCGCCCAACGCATGTACCAGATGCGCTTTGACGTCGAGGTCCCACCGGAAACCACCCTGGACACCCTCCGGGGCATGGAAGGCCAGCGGATGAGGGCCTTCTACCAACTGCTCACCAAGCAACACAGCATCGGACGCTTCCGCCGGAACTACGACCCCAAGCAATGGCAAGAGCAGGACCCGGTAAACCTGGCCCTGTCCGCAGCCAACACCTGCCTGTACGGCATCGTGCACGCGGCACTTCTCGCCCTGGGTTGCTCACCCGCCCTCGGCTTCGTCCACACAGGCAAACAACACTCATTCGTCTACGACATCGCCGACCTTTACAAGACCGACACGACACTGCCGATCGCGTTCTCACTCCACGACTCCACCGATCCAGAACGGGACGCACGCCGCAAGTTCCGAGACGACCTGCGCCTCTTCAAACTGCTGCCACGCATAGTCCGGGACATCCAGGCACTACTCGCCCCGCAAGGCGGCGGGCACAATGACGACGAGGAAGATCGCGAGCCGCGCGCCGTGAAGCTGGTACACCTCTGGGATCCCGAAGCGGGCACACTACCGGCCGGCCGCAACTACGGCAGGGAGGACGGCTGAAGGTGCCCTCCATGGCAGTCATCGCCACAACCGCTGTGCCCGACCACCTCAGGTGTGCACTCAGCCGCTGGATGACGGAAGTCGTTCCCGGAATCTTTGTCGGAACGCTCTCCGCACGAGTCCGCGACGAACTATGGACATCCGTGACCGAGACGGTCCGCGATGGTCAAGCTGTCTTGATCCATCCAGCAACCAACGAACAGGGGTACACACTTCGCACCGCAGGCACGCGACGCCGCTTGCCAATGGACTTTGACGGCCTCACGCTCATCCGGATGACAGGCGTCGTCCCACCAGAAAGAGTAATAGATTTGCAAACCCCCTAGAAAATGCCAGGTCAGAAAGAGTGCTCCCCGCCGACGTGGGGGTGGTCCGACCCGCGAGGCCGAACTCTCACAGGCTCCCGCGTGCTCCCCGCCGACGTGGGGGTGGTCCGCCCGCTCTGGCGGGCCCGGCCCTGGTCCCAGAGTGCTCCCCGCCGACGTGGGGGTGGTCCGGCAGCGCTCGTCGTGGCCGCCGCGAGCTGGGTGTGCTCCCCGCCGACGTGGGGGTGGTCCGGCCCGGAATCAGATCAAGGCCCTCGACGAGTCGTGCTCCCCGCCGACGTGGGGGTGGTCCGTTGAGCCGGCTGTAGTCGATGTCCTGATCGTCGTGCTCCCCGCCGACGTGGGGGTGGTCCGCCTCCCTCGTCGCCATGCCCGTGGTCGCGACCGTGCTCCCCGCCGACGTGGGGGTGGTCCGCCACGCGCGGTAGACAGTGCGGTCCCTTTCCAGTGCTCCCCGCCGACGTGGGGGTGGTCCGGAGAACGGGTACTCGCTCGACGTCACCACGGAGTGCTCCCCGCCGACGTGGGGGTGGTCCGCCTGTCCTCATCAGCTGACCCACCGCTGCGGTGTGCTCCCCGCCGACGTGGGGGTGGTCCGTACCAGGAGGACTGGGACCTCCTGCACTCCGTGTGCTCCCCGCCGACGTGGGTGCCCACAACCGGCTGCGGAAATGGGCCGCCGACGGGACCTGGGAGACGGTCTTCACCGCCCTGCTCGCCCAGGCCGACGCCGAAGGCGACCTCGACTGGTTCGTGGCCGTCGACTCCACCATCGTCCGTGCCCACCAGCACGCCGCCGGGGCCCCTCAAAAGGGGCCCCGGACGGCGAGCCCGCCGACCATGCCCTCGGACGGTCCCGCGGCGGACTGAGCACGAAGATCCACCTGGCCGCCGACAACCGCTGCCGGCCCCTGGCCTTCGCACATTGATCCGCGGTAGGCCGAGCGCCTGTCGAAGAACCGGGCGGCCCGGGTTCCTCGAAGACCGGCGCCGACGGACTGTTCAAGCAGGCGCCGGTCTGCCCCGCCCCGACTGCGCGAACCCCAGCTGGCCGACCGGTGGACCTGGTTGGTCATCCCCGCCTGGTGCACCACATTCCGCACCGTGTCCGGCGATGGGATCGTGTTGGTGACCTGCGCCATCGGCTCCACTGGTGGCCGCAACGTCATGCGGTGGCCTCCGTTCGCGAGCGCGCGGTCTCCGTCATGCTCGGGAGCGAGCCCTCACCAGGTCTTCGCGGGTCATGTTGGAGCGGCCGGGAAGGTTGGCGGTGGCGGCCTTCTTGTAGAGGTCGGCCTTCGACATGCCGCTCAAGTCCTCCTTCGGTGCGGAGCGGATCTGCTTCCTCGCCGCTGGCTTCTTCGCGGCCGCGGTCCTGCCGAACGCGGTGGCCTTCCCACCGGTGGCCTTCAAACTGCCGGCGCGTTCGCCGCTGGCGCGCAGGGCTTCCAAGAGGTCGACGGCGCCGGTGGGCTGCGCGGGCTCTTCGGTCTTCTCGACGGTGTCGCCGGCCTGCTTGGCGTCGATGAGGGCGGCGACCTTCTCCTGGAAGGTGTCGTGGAACTCGTCGGGGTCCCAGGTCATGCTCAGGGTCTCGATGAGCTGCTCGGCCATCTTCAGCTCCTTGTCGGAGATCTTGGTTTTGCCGGGGAGGTTGTCGATCTCCTTCTTCGGGTCCCGGATCTCGTCCGCCCAGTGCAGCGTGTGGAGGGTCAGGAGCCCGTTCTCGGCCTTGAGGGCGACGAGGTACTCGTGCTGGCGCATGACGAAGGTGGCGATGCCCGCCTTGCCGGCCTTCGCGAGAGCCTGCTCCATCAGGCTGTAGACCTTCCCGTACTCGGAGCCGCGCGGTCCGAGGTAGTAGGTCTTGTCGAAGAAGATCGGGTCCACCTCGTCCAGGTCCACGAACCCGGTGATCTCCAGCGACCGGGAACGGCCCGGGGCGATCTCGTCGAGTTCGTTCGGTTCGACCAGGACGTACTCGCCGCTGGCGTCGTAGCCCTTCACGATGTCGTCGAGCTCGACCTCATCCCCGGTGCGCTCGTTCACACGCCGGTTGCGGATCCGGTCCGAGGTGCCGCGTTGTAGCTGATGGAAGTGGATCGTGTGGCTGTCGGTGGCCGTGTACAAGCCCACCGGCAGGCTGACCAGCCCGAACGACAGATTCCCGGCCCACACCGGACGCGCCACGACCGCCACCTCCTCCACAACCCCCTCCTCCAGCTCACGGCGCCTACCCACCCGGCGCCACCCGACCTCGCCGCCGGCCGCACGTGTGTCCGCCGAACGGGTCACGAACCGGAGCGCCGACTTCCCTCGCCGAATCGAACAGACTTACGATTCGAGAGTGACCGACGAGAGCACCTTCCCCGACGACCTGCTCCAGCTCCAAGAGCGCCTCCACCGCGCCCACGCCGAACACCGCGCCTACCTCGCCGACCTGCCCTGGAGCGTGGAACCCCTCACGGGCTGGAAGCGCGGCGAGCGGTTCTCCCACCGCGGCGATGTCCCCGACAGCCCCGGCTGGAGCGACGAGCAGAAGGAGACGGTCGACCGAATGTGGGCCGAGATCCGGGAACTGTCGATCGCCGTCACCGACCACCCCCACTGGGCGTCCGTCCCACGCGACGTCCTGGTGGACGCCCGCATGCGACTCAAGCAGCAGACCCGCCCCGCCCAACCCCGCACCGAAGTGGCCGAGGCGGCATAGACGCCATGCAGGACGCACTCCTGCCCCTGCCACCGGCCCTGGACCAACTCCTGGTCATACGCCGCTGGCTGGAGCTCACCCTCGCCCGCGTCGACGAAAGAATCACCGCCGTTCGCGCCGCAGACGAACAGCGCGCCCACCGGCTACCGCCGCCGGAACCGCCCCGGTGGTGGATCGAGTACGGCATCGGCGCTGGCCGACGGCCCGATCGCGTCCACACCGGCGCCTGCAAAGTCACCAGCCGCGGCCGCGCCGCCACCCGCGACGGCTGGGCCTTCCAACTGACTTTGGGCGTCCAAAGTCACCCGCTCAGCGGTGCGATCAATGGTTCAAAGACGGGTTCATAGCGGGCACAGGAACACATCGAATCTTCTGCCTGCTGCCAGGACCACTTCACCGGCCCCAGAGGGGCCCTTCACTCGGCCACAGCACTGGTTGTTCACCCACGGCGGTGGAGCTCCCGGTAGCGTGCCAGGGTGGCAATTACCGTGGCCGTTCCGAATACCTGGTTCACATCGCTGATGACCACACCGGTGCCCGGCGCATCGGTGCGCCACAGCGCCTCGTGCCCGGGTTTGAGGGCTCCCGGCTGCGGAATGCGCAAAATTGGTTCGCTTCGCCACGCTCC
Source organism: Streptomyces sp. NPDC102278 (assembly GCF_044766345.1). Taxonomy (NCBI): domain Bacteria; kingdom Bacillati; phylum Actinomycetota; class Actinomycetes; order Kitasatosporales; family Streptomycetaceae; genus Streptomyces; species Streptomyces sp. NPDC102278. Next base: position 21,494 of record NZ_JBIWLV010000034.1, read on the forward strand.
GTCGGGTAGTTGCGTGTCGAGCAGGTACCTAATCGCGTCGTGGACTACGTCGTCCTCCCTGTTCCCGCACAGCATGAGGGACCGGGTGGCGAGCGCGGTGGCGAACGCGGAAGGCCCGATGCCGGGATCGTTAGCCCACGCGCGGCTGCGGTCGGCCCGGTCCCGGAGCGCGTCGCGGACGCTGCGTAGCAGGGCGGGGGGAGCTGCCCTCGCCGCGACGAGTGCCCGCAGGGCCATAGCGGTCGGATAGGCGATCCCGGGCCACCAGTAGCCGGACCAGCACCCGTCGTCGTTCCGCATGTCCCTCACATAGGAGGCGGCACGGGCCAGTGCCTCCTGATCAGGATGTCGGTGCGAGGCAAGGGCGAGCAGACCGGCCGCGGTGACACAGATGTGCGGCTGGGTCCACCCTGGCACGGCCCCAGGCGGGGCCTCGATGAAACGGTGGATGCTGTCGCCACGGTCGTAGGTGCGGATTCCGCCGCCCACGTCTTGGTGCTGAGTTAGAAACTGGGTGCCGCGCACCACGGCAGACGGTCTCCAAGGCGCGGCCGACGACAATGCGACCAGCGCCCACGCGGTGCTGTCGGCATCCGTCGGAACGCGCCGGTTGTAGCCCCATCCACCGTTGCCGCGCTGTCGGGCTACGAGCCGCCGCGCGGCTTGACCGGCCAGCAACTCTGCGGCCTGCACTTCGCAGAGGGCGTCGCAGACGTAGCCGGTCACCCAATCGGAGGAGGCACCAGCCAGCGTACGGAAGTCGCGCCAGAGCCCGTCCCGGCCGCACCGGGAGGACAGGTGGGCAAGCGCACGTGCCAACGCTGTCCCGACTGCCTCGGTAAAGGACGGGGCGGTGGTCATGGTCCCTCCAGCCAGGCCCGGACACTGTGCTGGACAAAGACATCGAGCCCGGCGGATTGACAGCGGGGCAGTGCCTTGAGGGCCTTCAGCTCGTCAACAACCTCGCAAGTCGCGAGCCGGACCTGATCACCGTCGAGGAGAGCCTCGGCGCACGCACGGTCGTCGGCCCCCGGCATCGAACGAGCCGTGAGCAACACACCGTTGAGCGCGCTGTCCTGCATGTCCACCACCAGATCGGTGAGATCGTCCACTAGGCCGAAGATCCGGCCCAGCCGTTCGGCAGCTTCCTCGGCCGGTCGCGCTTCCGCCTCATCCAAATCGAGCGTGACAAGGCGCGCGACCACACGGAAGGGCGCAGCAGAGGTGGCCGCGGCGACAGTGCGGGCCATGGGTGAACCTGCCGTGTACCGGACCGAACGAATTTCCTCCTGATGCGCGGCAACGATCTCCGCGGCCAGAGCCGAGCGCCTTCCCGGGTTCGCGGGCAGATGCGACACACGCTTGAAGAAACCCTCGACCACTGCGGTGAGTAGTCGCACCTCGTCCGCCGAGTCCGCCGCGGACCGCGCGAGCTCCGTGCCCACCGGGTCTCCAGCAGCGGCGCGTGCCACCATTTCCTCGGGCAACAACTCTCCGATCCGGGATGCCACATCGGGGAACCCGTCGTGGGCGAGATCGAACAGCGAGACCCCGAGATTGAACAGAGCGCTCGTCTCCTCAGTGTCCGTTTGCGGGCTGTCGTCGCATACGAGATTCCGCAGCACGCGCGCCAGCCCGTGGCCGAACGCGAGGGCATGGGGGAGCCGCCGCCGCACACTGCGGTTGGCCGGACCCCAGCATGTCTCTCCGTATAGCAGCTGTCGGTCGGAGTCCGCCAGGCATGGCTCGACCACATCCCGACGCAGTGCCGCCCCCAGCGTGCCCTGCTGGGCCATGTGGGACCGGTGCAGGTCGGAGGCAGGCCACAAGTCCGCCTGCTCCAAAGCCCGGACCAGGCTTCGGCGGCCGCGCAGCCACAGCTCGTCGAGGAGAAGCGCGATCGGCCAGTCGCTGACATGCACCTCGCGCAGCAGAGGGTTCACTGAGCCCCGCATGTCTCCCGGCCCCTCACTCGGCGTGGGGACGGATCAGTGGGCGGCGACCCATCAGGAAGAGGAGCTTCCGTTCCAGGTCGCGTGCCGACTCGATGGGGAACATGTTGTCGGTGACCGCCTCGATCGCCTCACCGACGTGATGATCCCGTCCCATCACGTGGTATGTGGTGCCGTTTCCCAGCTGCTCCCGCAGTGAGTCTCGGTCAGCTACGGGATAGTCAAGTTCGGGCATTTGTTCCCGCAGCCGATCCAGTTCCCGTGGCAGGTCGACGGATGGCCGGTTCAGCCTGACTAGCTCAGCCATCTTTTCGATCAGATTCTCCAGTGAGACGATCGGAAAATAGTAAGCTGGCATGAACTTGATCATGCGGATCGGAGCCATGTCGATGCCGTGGATGTTGATCGTTGCGCCCGGGCCGCCCAGTTCATCAACGAGCTGACCCGCGCTCTCGATGGGGAAGCTCAGCCCGGCGAGGTGAGGCAACAGCACTTTCAGCTCCTGAAGCTGGCCGGCCGGAACCAGCGGCAGATGCTCCATCTGGGGAAGGCCGTCGAGCAATTCCTGATAGCCAGGGCGAGGCCGTGGGTCGAGTCCGGCAATTCGATGGTTGTGCGGCAAGGGGATCTACCACCCTCCGGAGTCTGGTGCTCCATGGTCGACCGATGAGACGAAGACGCCGCCGTCCTCCCAGTTAAAGCAGGGTGTATCGGTATCGACGCACCATGTCTCGTCCCGGTCGTCCCACAGGGCGTACGTGCATTCGTACCTGCGGTCTCCCTGACAGTCGTCGATCCAGGACATGATGGTTGCCTCCAGCTCGTGTCCCTGCTCCGGCCGCACCGACCGCACAACAGCTCCCCAGTCGGCACGGACCTCCTCACCATAGGGTGGGGCGGGCCAGGCTCACCTGCAGCGAGGGCGAGCAAACAGGTGACAGCGCACCGCTGTGGCCTCAGCCGCTCTGCTTGGCGTACGGCCTCGGCTGTCAGTCGGGGTGGTCTCGTCACTGGGGCGGGCCCCCTCTGGCAAGAACAAGGGTGAACACCCCTCGGTCGCCACCGTCTACCGCATCCTGGCCGAGGGCCCCGAGACCATCACCTGAGCATCACTCTCAGCTGCATGTGGGTTGGTTCGCCGTTCGTTACTGAGGATTTCAGGGCGGGGTCGGTGGGTTGATTGTCAGGCCGGTGGCGGTGAGACAGCTGTCGATGAGGTGGGGTCGGAGCTGGATTCTGC
>NZ_JBIWLV010000035.1:0-16934 GCF_044766345.1 Streptomyces sp. NPDC102278
CGTCATCATCGATCCGGAGAAGAGGCATGCGCGTGCTCCTCAGCTGAACGGGTGCGCGGGACTCGCGCCACTCCTGCATGTTTACGTAAACACGCACGGCATGGCAAGCCCGTCCCGGAGGAGGGGACGCAACGTTCCGTCGCAGCCGCACCGTTGGCGCCCGGAGACGACTTCCCGGCGGCGCCGCCGGGAAGTCGCCGGCCCTGAGGGTACGACTGTCACCGCCCTGCCCCCGACGCTGCGGTGCACCGCTGCCTCGACCGCGGCCGCATCAGGCCGCGGTCGGCTTTCGATCGACGCGCACCACACCCGCGCGGCACTCGTCCTGGCCGCCGCCATCGTCTGGAGCAGCCGCAGAAGGTGACCGCGCGTGCGGCTCTCAGTCGGCGGGCCGACCGGCCCGCAGGGACTTCCGCCCGTCAGCGGAAGCAGCACCCCACACGTGACCAGCGGTCCGCCGCTCCATGGTGGGCCCGCGCGGTCGAACGCCGCCCGCGGAATCGGCTCCGGTGACACGCTTCCCCGCGACACCCCGAAGAAGGCCGGATCTCGTCGCCCGGCACCGTTGCCGGGGGCGGGAGAACAGCGATAGCTTGGAGCACCGGAATGTGGTCTAGACCACTCTGGGAGATCTCATGCAGAATCACAGGGCCGTCGTCGGAGCACACGTGGCCCTTGCCGTCGCCCTCGCCCTGGGCGTCCTCGCCCCCGGTTCCACGGTGGCCCGGGCCGCGCCTCCGCCCATCGCCGCGACCGGCGTCTCGCCCATCCCGCTGCCGCCGATCACGCCGGTCCCCCGGTCCGGCGCCGGCACCCCGGACATCGCCGCCGTCACGGGTCGGGTCCTCGTCGTCGCCGACGACCGCACGGACGCCGCCGCCCGCGACCGCCTCGTGACCGAACTCAAGGCCCACGGCGCCGACCGCGTGGACATCGTGGTTCCCGACGCCGTCCCCTCGGCGCCCCGGAACCTGTTCACCGTCCTCCTCGGTCCGGCTGACCGTCCTGACATCGCCGCGGCCCTGACCGGGACCGCGGTACCCGACCGGGCCGAGGGCTACGCGCTGAGCGTGCGCGGCAGCAGACGGCACGGGCAGGTCACCCTCGGTGGGCACGACGCGGCAGGACAGTTCTACGCCGTGCAGACGATGCGCCGGCTCTTCCGGTTCGAGGACGGCGGCGACCACCCGAACTGGCGGGTGGTGGGCGCCGAGATCAGCGACTTCCCCGCCATGGCGCTGCGCGGCACGGTCGAAGGGTTCTACGGCCTCCCGTGGACACACGCCGAACGCCTCGATCAGATGGATTTCCACGGCGACGTGAAGGCCAACACCTACGTGTACGCGCCCAAGGACGACCCCTACCACCGCGGCAGGTGGCGCGATCCCTACCCGGCGGCCAAGCTCGCGGACCTCGGCGAGCTGGTGCGGCGCGCGGCGGCGAACCATGTCCGGTTCACCTTCGCCGTCTCGCCCGGCGAATCGATCTGCTACTCCGACCCGGAGGACCGCAAGGCACTCAAGGCCAAACTCGCGGCCCTCCACGACCTGGGCACCCGGGCCTTCTCCATCCCGCTCGACGACATCAGTGACACCCGGTGGAACTGCGAGGGCGACAGGGCCGCGTACGGAGCGCCGGGACGCGCCTCGGCCGCCCGGGCACAGGCAGACCTGCTCAACGACGTGCAGTACGACTTCGTCGCCACGCACTCGGGAACCGAGCCGCTTCAGACGGTGCCCACGGAGTACGGCGACCTGATCGACACCGCCTACAAGCAGACGCTGCGCTCCACACTGGACCCGGCGGTCGTGGTGATGTGGACGGGCACTGACGTCGTACCACCGAAGATCACCGCGGAGGACGCGGATCGCGCGTCCGCCCTGTTCGGACGCAAGGTCTTCGTCTGGGACAACTATCCGGTCAACGACTTCGCCAACACGAGCGGGCGTCTGTTGCTCGCTCCCTACGACAAGCGGGAACCCGGCCTGTCGCGGCACCTGTCCGGCATCGTGGCGAACCCGATGAACCAGCCGTACGCCTCCAAGGTCGCCGTCTTCGGGGTGGCCGATTTCACCTGGAACGACACGGCGTACGACGCCGCGGGGAACCATCGTCGCGCCATGGAATACCTGGCGGGCGGCCATCTCCCGTCAACGGAGGCCCTGCTCGTCGTCGGCGACCTCCAGCACCTGGCGCCGACGTTCGGGGGGACGCCCTGGCAGCCTCAAGCGCCCGAACTCACCCGGCGGGTGGCGCGGTTCTGGAGGGACTGGGACGAGGGTGACCGCGCCGCGGCCGTCCGGGACCTGCGCACGTACGCGGAGGCGATCCGGCAGGCACCGACCACCGTGCGCGGCGGCCGGGTCGAGCCGGGGTTCACGCGCGACGCGGCGCCCTGGCTCGATGCCACCGCGCTGTGGGGCGAGGCCATGGTTCGGACGCTCGACGCGCTCGACGCACGCCGTACCGGCGACAGTGGCACGGCGGACCGGCTGCTGGCCGAGTCGCGGGCCCTGCGGGAGCGCGCCAAGGCCGTACGCGTCGTGCCCGCGCGCAACACGTGGGGCAGCGTGCAGCCCAGGGTGGGCGACGGCGTCCTGGACGTCTTCCTCGTACGAGCGGACGATGTCGTGGGGTCAACGGACAGCGAGAACGCCCAGGAGCCGGGCCACTTCGGCGGCCCCCGCGTCTCGGGCGGGGCCCCGGTAGGTGCGTCGACGTATGGCGCGAGTATCACCTCGGGGACAACCTCCGGGTGACGCTGCCGGTCGCCGGCGGGATCCACCCTGCTCGTCCTGCTGGTCGCCATCCCCGCCGCGTACTACACCGCGCGCATGAGGTTGCGGAGCCGCAGAGCCTTCCTCCTGCTGGTGCTCGTCACGCCGATGTTCCAGCCCACGTCGCTGTCGGCATCAACAGTTTCATCGGCAACTACACCGTTCCGGTGACACTACGCGGGCGGCGCCGTGTACCACCGTCCGAAGGAGTCAACCATGCGCTGGTTGCGCCGACGAGGCCGATGTCTCGCCACAGTCGTCCTCACTCTCCCGCTGTCGGCCACGATCTCCGAGGCGGCGACCGCTCCGCCCCCGGCCGCCCCCTCGGCCCTCGTGCCACAGCCCGTGTCCCACCTGCCGATGGCGGGCAAGGGATTCACCCTCACCCCCCGGACGCGTGTCGCCGTCCTGTCGAAGAAACCCGCCGTACTGGCGGTCGGCACGTACCTGGCCAAGGTCCTCGCCCCGGCAACCGGCCGGACCCTGCCGGTCGTCACGGTCTCGCGGCCGCAGAAGCAGGCCGTCGTCCTGGACCCCAACGGCCCCGAGAAGCTCGGCGCCGAGGGCTACACGCTGTCGTCCGACAAGGACGGAGTCGTGGTGAGGGCCCACGGAGCGGAGGGATTGTTCCGCGGTGTGCAGACGCTGCGCCAACTCCTCCCGGCCGCAGTCGAGTCTCCCAACGGAGTGCCCGGTCCCTGGACCGTCTCCCCGGTGCGGATCTCCGACTCGCCCCGGTACGCGTACCGAGGCGTGATGCTGGACGTCGCCCGCCGCTTCTACCCCGTGGCCCAGGTCAAGCGCTACATCGACCAGGCCGCGGCGTACAAGATCAATACTCTGCATCTGCACCTGACCGACGACCAGGGCTGGCGCATCGCGATCGACGCGATTCCGGAACTGACCGAGGTGGGTGCCAGTACGCAGAGCGGCTTCACGCACGGCAGCGGTTGGTACTACTCGGCGGCGGACTACAAGGAGATCGTCGCCTTCGCGCGGTCCCGCTTCATGACCGTGGTACCGGAGATCGACGGGCCCGGCCACACCCGGGCCGCGCTGGCCTCGGTGCCCGGGCTCAACTGTGACGACAAGGCGAAGCCTCCCTACTCCGGATTCGAGGTCGGCATCAGCCTCTACTGCCTGGAGGACGAGCGGCACACGGCCCGCACGACCCGCTTTCTGCGCACCGTCATCGAGCCCGTGGCCAAGCTGACGCCCGGTCCCTACATCCACCTCGGTGGTGACGAGACCCCGCAGGCGACCCCGTCCCAATACGCCGCGTACGTCGAGGCGGCCACCTCGGCGACCACCTCACGGAAGAAGATCGTGATGGGCTGGCACCAGCTCGGTCAGGCCGCGATCCCCGCAGGCAGCCTGATGCAGTACTGGGGTGAGGACGGTGACCGGGAGAGCATCGGCACGGCCGACGAGACCGCGACCATCGGCTTCGTCCGCAGCGGGGTGGCGCAGGGCGCCAGGTTCGTCATGTCGCCCTCCGACCACGCCTACCTGGACATGAAGTACGACGAGTCCACCCCCTACGGGCTGAGCTGGTCCGGCTACGTGCCGGTGCGGCGGTCCTACGAGTGGGACCCGGCGAAGGCCACCGCCAAGCCGGACGGCACCGGCTCGATCGTCCCCGCCGGGCAGATCGCCGGCGTCGAGGCCGCGCTGTGGGCGGATCGCGCCTACGAGGGCAGCGACGCACTGCCGACCCCCACCACCCGCTGGCCCGAACCCCACGTTTACGCCGAGTACATGAGTTTCCCCCGCTTGCCCGCCATCGCCGAGGTCGGTTGGACTCCGCAGTCCGCCCGCGACTGGAAGGACTTCCGCAGGCGCCTGGCCCAGCAGGGACCGCGGTGGACCGCGGCCGGTATCGGCTATCATCCCGCGCCCGGCATTCCCTGGCCCGGTGTCACGAAGGCCGTGGAGGGTGCGCACACCATCACCTCCGCTCGAAGCGGCCTCGTGCTCACCGCCGCCTCGGCCACCAAGGGCGCCAAGGCAAGCCGGCCATGTCTGGCACGGTCCAAGCCGCTTCTCAGCGGGCGGCCATGAGAAACCCGTATCCGCCTCGACACCGGAGCCGTCCGCAGCGCCGTGGGGACGGCCTACGACGAGTTCCGGTACGCCCGGGTGCGCACCTACCTGCCGGTCCTCCCCGAACGCAGGGCCGGCGACCTTCTCGGCAGGGGTTCCCACCACAGTCCTCGATCGACGCGCCGGGCCGGACGGGCCGCGCCGCCGCTCGCCGATGACGCGGCCGTCAGCGGTCCGCGCGGTGACGGCCGCTTCGGCTCGCCGGCATGCGTACCCGGGCCCGCCCGTCCCCGGCGACACCGTCCAGGACCGCGGTCGATGTCGTCCACCTTCCGGCGGCGCCGTAAGCCTCAGCTCGGGTCCGCGAGCGGCACCCTCTCGTCGAGCACCAGGCTGTGTCCCAGGGCATCAGTCGGCAGGGCCTCCACCTCTTCGAGCCAGTCACTGAACCGCTTGTACAGCGGACCGCACCAGGCCCTGTTGGGAGAGGTGTCCGTCATGGCGACGTACAGGTGGGACCCGAACGAGTTGTCCCAGAGCTTGTCCAGGATCCTCACCAGGTTGTCTCCGGACACCTCGATCCGCTGTATGCCGTTGTCGAACTTCGTGATGCGGCCCGCGGACAGCTTGGGGTCCTTGCTGAAGGGCTTGTCCCTCGGGCCCGGTGCGCCACGCCCGGCCCGATCCTGCACCGTGCTCGTGGTCCACGTGGGCGCCCAGTTGCCAAAGGACGTGTGAGCAAGGAACGTCCAGGTGTTCTCGTGGCAGACCAGCGACACGTAGGACACCGCGGCAGCCCTCTTCATGACGTCCAGGTGCCAGCGCGTCAAGAACGCGTCCGTCTCCTTGCGGCGCTCCGCTTCCGCCCTCTGCTCCGCTTGTCTTTGCAGCAGAAGCCGGTTCTCCGCTGCTTCCCTCTTGCGCCTCTCCTGGCGGTCCTCCTCCCGCCAGCGCCTCTCCTGCTCCCACTTCTGGGCAGCGATCTCCCGCTTCTGCTCCTGGTTCGCCGTCCACTGGTCAAGCAGCGTCCTGAACATCCGTTCCCTTCCACTGCGAGCCGCCGCTCGGGCCGCCTCCGGCCTGACCGCGCCGGACGGTGATCGTGGTCCAGGCGCCGACGTGGACCCGGTCGCCGTCACCGAGGGGGATCGGGACGTACGGCTGGATCGGTTCCTCACCGCCGTTGATGGTGGTGCCGTTCGTGGAGTTCTGGTCCACCACCGCCCAGCTCCCGTCGGGCTGCTGGACGAGCACCGCGTGCTGGTGGGAGACGCCCGGGTCCTCGGGGGGCACCGAGAGGTCGATGTCCGGGGACTCGCCCGAGGAGCCGCGCCGCCGGCCGATGGTGATCTGACCCCCGGAGAGCGCGAGGTGCTGCTCGGGGGAGTACGCGGGCAGGTTCAACCCGGCCGCCTCGGGGCCGCTGCGCCGCATCATCGCCATGAAGTACGAGCGGTCGGGGGCGACCGTCGCGCTCCAGGGTCCGCCGCCGGGGGCCGGGGCCTGACCCTGGGCCCCGTAGTCCTGCTGTTGCTGGTGATACTGCGGGACCTGCTGGTACTCCATCGGGTACTGCGGCTGCTGGTACTGCTGGGGCAGAGGCTGCCGGTACTCCTGCTGCTCCGGAAGAGGTGGGTACTGGTAGTACGGCTGCTGGTACTCCTGCTGAAAGGACTGCTGGTAGTGAGGCTCCTGGAACTGCTGGTAGTGCGGATGCTGTTCGTGCGAGCGGGACGGCAGCATCCAGTCGTCCTCTTGCCGGAGCGGCTCGGCCGGCGGGCTGACATGTGAAGTCGACCCATGCGTCAGGAAGTTGAACCGGCATTGCTCGCAGAAGGGGGCCATGGCCTCGCGAGGGGTCCGGCACTGCGGGCACAGCTCCGCCCGCGCGGTCGGCTCACCGGCCGTGGGAGGGTAGCCGTAGGAAGGCGCCGCGGGGGCGCTTGTCGCGGCAGCCATGCGGTGGCCGCAGACCTCGCACCAGTCGCCGGAGGCGGACTGGTGCCCATACGGGCAGGTCGGCATGGCTGGCGCTTCCCCCTTCTCCCTGCCTCATCGCTGCAGGTCTCTTATGTGGTCTTCTTCGCTCGGAGGTCTTCTTCACTCGGACGGTCCGCCTCGAACACGCTTCAAGGGTCATCTCGTCGGCGCGGCAGCAACACTCCCGAGAGAGCCCTCGGGGCACGGCTTGCCTGGCTCAAGAGCCTCGGCCGAGCATCCGGTGAGGTCCACGCCACCTCCGAAGGCGCGGCCCTATCCCTCCAGGGCCCGACGGGTCGCCGGCCCGTAGGTTCCCCGACCGTCGTCATCGACGCCCCTGTCGACCTGGAACTCCGCCACCGCCTGCTTGACCCCCGCGTCGAACCGGCCGTTGATCTTGCCCTTGTACAGGCCCTGCGCGGACAGCAGTCTCTGCAGCTTCTTCACCTCTGGCCCGGAGTCCCCGTACCGCAAGGTGGGCGCCTGTGGGGGCGGCGGCGGCTTGGGTCTGGGGGAACGGCTCGCGCTCGGCGACGGGCTCGGCGAAGCAGAGGGGGACGGCGAGCGGGACGGGTCGGGAGAGGTGGACGGTGACGCCGAGCGGGAGGCCCTCGGGGACGGGGAACGCGAAGGGGAGAGCGAAGTGCCGGGCGGTCTCGCGGAGGGTGTCGGGGAGGACCCGGGCAGGACCGCGCTCGTCGTGAGAGCCGATGGCCTGGCATCCGGCAGCATGACGTCGTCGCCGGAGGATGCCGGTGTCCACAAGGTCACGGCCGTCCCACCCACCGCGATCACCACGGTGGCGACGAGCAGCAGCGGAGCCGGCCGCCGGGAAGCCCGGATGGTGCGCTCCTCGGATCCGCGGGCCGCCCTCCTCGTACCGGGGATCGGCTCACCCGTCCCCGGGGCGGGCACCCGGCGGGCCGGCCGGCGGAGGACCAAGTCGGCGGCGCGCGGGTCGGGTTCCTGCCGCGCCGGGTGCGCCGGCGGTACGGGGACCCCGTACGCCGGGGTGTCCCAGTGCGGCGCCGCCACCGCGCCCGATTCCGGTGGCGCGTTCGTAGGGACCTCCGGCTCGCCGGGGTCGGGCAACGTCACGTACGGACGGATGCGCATGGGGTCGAAACCCGCGGTCGGGTCACAGCCGCAGCCGCAGTCGGCGCCGAGAGTCCCACAACCCGGGCAGCGTTCATCACTCACTGAAGTCTCTCCCTGGCCCTTGTCGGTGATCGTGGAGACCGTCGAACGGGCTCACCCACGTGCCGCCGACACGAGGACAGCGGCCTCTCCCACGCACCGTCACGACGTCGGCCCGCCAGACTCGAAGCCGGTCGCGAACGGGCGGGATGCAGGCGCCTTCGCTACAGCAGTGCCGATCGACACGAAGCCACTCACCACCCGCTCGGCCGAGACAACACCCTTCAAACGGCGACGGCGGTAGGGGTGGGACATGAATCATCCTCGTGGTTGCGGAGACACATCGCCTCGGATCTCGACGGCAGTGCGAGGAGAGCGGACACGGGCGCGAAGGGCAGGCATGAACATGACCGCTGATGGGGCGACCAGCGGTCCAGAATACCCGCGAACTCGACCACAATCCAACAGGTCCCAACACATACCATCAAGCGGTCGGCCGTCAGGGCGGACGCAACCCGGCCGCGGCACCCGCCGGAGCCGGGACGGCGCACGGCCGGTCCTCGGCGACTGCCAAGCCGACTGGTGCAGGGACCCTCTGTGATGAACGCACTACGGCGTTGGCGCGCGAGGTGGTCGACGACAAGCCCCTGCCGTTCAACCAGATCGCCGGCGGCACATCTCCCCGCCTCTCCCTCAGCGAGCTCACCGACCTCGGTGTCGACGTCGCGATCCACAGCGCCCCCTGCCTGTTCGCCGCCCCTCGGGCGATGGACACCGCCCTCGCCGAACTCGCCTCACAGACGGACGCCTGCCCGCCAACCAGGACGGCCAGGAGATCGGGGCCGTCGTTCTCGCCGAGCCGCTGCCCACGCGCGGCAGGGGTGGCCGGTGCACCGGCCACCCCCACCCGTTCATCGTGCTTCAGCGGACGCCGTCGGGTCCGGCCCCCGCCCCCGCGTCTCAGAAGAGGAGCGCCCAGGAGTCGATCCTCCCGGTGTCGCCGTCCGCGAGGTCCGTGACCCTGAGCTTCCACACCCCGTCGGCCACCACGGCGGAGGCGTCCACCCGGTACGTCTGGACGATGTCGTCGTCGCTGCCGCCGGTGTGGGTGCGCAGGTTGTAGACGGCGCCGTTCGGGGCGACGAGATCGACCCGCAGGTCACCGATCCACGTGTGCCGGATCTCAACCGGTACGCGCAGCGCGGCCGGCGCGTTGCCGGCGATCCCGCTGACGGTGATCGGCGACTCGACGGTGGCGTGGTCCGTGATCGGGTGGTCGTCCGTGTTCTCGAAGCGGGTTCCCGGGTCAGGCGGTGTGGTGCCGACACCGACGTACAGGAGCAGGTTCGGGGAGCCGGGTCCGGAGCCGGTCACCACGTCCCGGGTGGCGGCGGCCGCGAGGCCCGCGGCGACCTCCGCCGGACTGCTCTGCGGATGCTGCGAGAGGTGGAGGGCGGCGGCGCCCGCGACGTGCGGGGCGGCCATCGAGGTACCCGAGATCTCCTTGGAGGCCTGGTCGTCGTTATTCCACGCGGAGACGATGGAAACGCCCGGCGCGAAGAGATCCAGGCTGCTGCCGTGGTTGGAGTACGCGGCCTTGACGTCACCGCTGTTGGTGGCGCCGACGGTGAGGGCTTCGGCGACGCGCGCCGGAGACCTGGTGCCCGCGTCCGTGTACTCGTTGCCCGCCGCGACGGCGTAGGTGACTCCGGAGGCTATGGAGTTGCGCACGGCGGTGTCGAGCGCGGAGTTGGCGCGACCCCCGAGGGACATGTTGGCCACGGCCGGCTTGACGGCATTCGCCGTCACCCAGTCGATGCCGGCGACGACCTGTGCGACCGTACCGGATCCCGAGTCGTCGAGTACGCGGACGCCGACGACCTTGGCCTTCTTGGCCACACCATAGGTGGAGCCCGCGACCGTGCCCGCGACATGCGTGCCGTGGCCGTTGCCGTCCTGGGCGGTGTTGTCGTTGTCGATGGCGTCGAAGCCGTCGGACGCGCGGCCTGCGAAGTCACTGTGGCTGATCCGCACACCGGTGTCGATGATGTACGCCGTCACGCCCTCACCGGCCTGGTCCGGGGGGCTGTAGCTCTGATCCAGTGGCAATGTCCGCTGGTCGACGCGGTCCAGGCCCCACGACGGAGGGTCGGGCTGGGTGGTGGCGACGCCGTCGAGGGTGACGACGCTGTTCTGCACCACGGACCTCACCGCCGGATCGGCTGCCAACTTCCGCGCCTGGGCCTCGGAGAGCCGGGCGGAGTAGCCGTTGAGGGCCGAGGAGTAGGTCCGGTCGATCCTCGCTCCGTACCGCTTGGCCACGGCCTTGCCGGCGGCGGTCGTGGAGCGGGCTGCGGAGTCCTTCAGGGTGACGATGTAGCTGCCGGGTAACGTGCCGGCGACTCCCGCGTTCTCGATGACGCCTTGCGCCTGGGCGCTGCTCGTGGCCGCCGAGGCGGGGAGTGCGAGGGCCGTGCCGAGTGCGAGGGCCACGACGGATGTCGTGGCCAAGCCGACCGCGTGTCGACGGGTGTGACGCATCACTGACATAGAGGGGTCCTCCTCCTGGGTGGTGCACACCGGGGCATGGCACAGTGCTTGAGGTCGCTCGTACGGACGGCCCGCTCTGGCCATGCCCATGACAAGCTGTCGAACCACGACACTGTCGCCGTTAACAGGCTCCCATGTTTACGCGAACATCATGTTGCGCCGAAGTAAAAGCTCCCTCACCGCCCCCTCATGGTGCCGCCGCTTCGGTGATGGCACTCCACTGAGGACGGCAAAGGAGGGCGGCGCGCGCCACCGCGCGCGGGCCGCCCTCCACACTGCCGACTCCGGTGCTACTTCCCGACGCTGAAACCCTGTTCAGCACCGTACTTGGCACTCGCCTTCCGCCATGCGTCCAACCCCTGGGCGAGGGGCGTCGACGAGACGTACGCCTTGCCGACGGTGTCGTTGAAGATGGAGTTCGCGTACACCTGGTAGGGCAGGTACGCCCAGCCCGTGCCGACGTTCCGGGCCGCGTCCGCCAGAACCTGGTTCGCCTGCTGGCCCCCGAAGTAGGGGAAGGCGGTCTCCAGGAAGGCCTTGGATTCCAGGTCCGCCCGGGTGGCGGGGAAGGCGCCTTCGGAGACCCGAGCCGTGGCGCCGGCCCCGGTGGTCGCGTACTCGATGAAGGCGTAGGCCAGTGCCTTGTTCTTGGACGCCTTGGGCACGGCGAGGGAGCTGCCGCCGTTCTCGGCACCCGCCTTGGCGCCCCGCGTCCACTGCGGAAGGGGTGCCACGCGCCAGTCCCCCGAGGCGGCGGGAGCACCCGAGGCGAAGTTGGCGGGCATCCAGGCGCCTGTGGACAGCGTCGCGATACTGCCGTCGGACAGGCCCTTGTACCACTCGTCGCTCCAGGAGGTGACCGGTGCGAGGAGTTTCTCGTCGAGCAGCTTCTGCCAGGTGCCCGCGTACCGCGTGGTGCCGGGGTCGCCGAAGTCGATGCCGACCTTTGTGCCCTCCACCTTGTAGGGGCGCCCGCCCGCCTGCCAGATCAGGCTGGTCGTGGCGCCGGCGTCCCCGGTGTCGTTCGTGATGTGGAGCTTCGGATCCGCCTTGTGCAGGGCGCGCGCCGCGTCGACGTACTCGTCCCACGTGGTGGGGACGGCGACGCCGTGCCGGTCGAAGACCTTCTTGTTGTAGAACAGCGCCATGGGCCCCGAGTCCATGGGGAGGGCGTAGATCCCCTTGTCGTGGCGCACCGCGCTCCAGGGGCCGGTGGTGAAGGTCTGGTCGTGGGAGGACGCGCCGTAGGGGGCGAGGTCCTCCAGGGCCTTGCCGATGGCGAACTGGCCGACGGCGTAGTACTCGACCTGGGCCACGTCGGGGGCTCCCGAGCCTGCGGCGACGGCGTTCTGCAGCGCCGTGTACTGCTTGTCGCCGGTGCCCGCGTTGACGAGCTCGACGTCCACCTTCGGATACTTCTTCTCGAAGTCGGCAGCCACCTTCTTCAGCGTGGGCTCCCACGCCCAGACCGTCACCTTCCCTCCCGCCTCGAGCGCGGACGCCCCGTCCTTGGCGGCGCTCCCGTCCGCCGGATCCGAGGACCCGCAGGCGGTGGAACCGAGGGCCAGGGCGCACGTCACGGCGACGGCGGCGACGATCCGGCGGCGGCTGTTCGTTCTCATCGGTGGTGCTCCTGATTCGGTGTGCGGAAGAGGAGGTCGGTACGAAGGGCCATGGGGTTCGGTACGAAGGGCCGTGCCGGGCGCGTCACTCCTTGACGCTGCCCGCGGCCAGGCCCGACTGCCAGTGGCGCTGGAGCAGGAGGAAGACCACGACGATCGGCACGACGGTGAGCAGGGATCCGGTGATGATGAGGTCGAAGACGGGCTCGCCGCCCGCGGTCCGGGCCTGGGCGCTCCACGCGTTGAGACCCAGGGTCAGCGGATACCAGTCCGGATCCTTGATCATGATCAGCGGCAGGAAGTAGTTGTTCCAGGTCGCGACCATGGAGAAGAGCAGCACCGTCACGGTGCCCGGCCTCAGCAGAGGCAGGGCGATCGTGAAGAAGATGCGCAGTTCGCCGGCGCCGTCGATGCGGGCCGCTTCGAGCAGTTCGGAAGGCACCGCCTCGGCGGCGAACACCCACATCAGATACAGCCCGAACGGCGAGACGAGGGACGGGATGATCACCGCCCAGGGGGTGTTGGCCAGCCCCATGCCGCTGAACATCAGGAACGTGGGCACGGCCAGTGCCGTGCCGGGGACGGCGACGGCTCCGATGACCACCGCGAACACGGCGCGCCGGCCGGGGAACTCGTATACGGCCAGGGCGTATCCGCCGAGGACGGCGAGCAGGGTCGCGCCGCCCGCGCCGGCGGCGACGTACAGCAGGGTGTTCAGCGTCCAGCGGACGAAGGCGCCGTCGTCGTAGGTCAGTGTGCGGGTGATGTTGTCCCAGAGTCGGAAGTCCTTGCCGAGCCACAGGCCGAAGGAGTCGAAGAGGTCCTGCTGGTTCTTCGTCGCGTTGATGACCAGCCACACGAGGGGAAGGAGGGTGTAGACGAGGACCAGCCCGGTCACCAGGGTCAGCGGCACGCTCGGTCTGGGGTGGAGCGGCGTGTGGGGACGCTTGGGGCGACGGGACCGTGCCTTCGGGGGCCGGGCCACCGGGGTCCGCCCGGGCGCGACGGCCGTGTCCCGTACCGGGCGGGGGCGGACGGGGCGTTCCACCGTGTCCGACGGGGCGTCGGCGGGATTCGTGATCATGTACTCAGCCCTTCCGCATGCCGCGGAGCTGGACCGCGTAGGCGATGATCGCGGTGAGAACACCCATCACGATGGCGACGGTCGCCGCGTAGTTGTGCTGTTGTCCGGAGAAGGCCAGCGAGTAGGTGTAGAGGTTCGGGGTGTAGCTGGTCGTGATCGCGTTGGGAGCGAGGTTCTGCATGATGCTGGGCTCGTTGAACAGTTGAAAGCTGCCGATGATCGAGAAGATCGTCGCGATGACCAGCGCGCCGCGGATGGCGGGCAACTTGATCGCGGTGACGACGCGCCACTCTCCGGCGCCGTCGATCGCGGCCGCTTCGTAGAGGGAACGCGGGACCACCTTCAGCGCGGAGTAGAAGATCAAGGTGTTGTAGCCGACGAACTCCCACGTCACGACGTTGCCTATGGAGGCGAGTATCAGTGAGGGGGAGAGCGGATCCGGGAGGGAGAGGCCCAACGCCTCGTTGAGGTTGCCCACCAGGCCGAATCTGGGTCCGTAGATGAATCCCCACATCAGACCGGCGACCACGGCCGGGACCGCGTAGGGGAGGAAGATCGCCACACGAAAGAACGCCTTGCCGTACAACCGGCCGCTGTCGATGGCGAGTGCGACCAGCAACGCGATCCCCAACATGATCGGCACCTGGACGAGCAGGAACAACCCCACCCGGGCGGATCCCTCCCAGAACCGCGGATCGGTCAGCGCCTGGAGGTAGTTGTCCGCGCCGACGAACTCGGTGCCGCCGATGAGCCGGTCGCGCATCAGACTGAGCTGGAAGGCGTAACCGATGGGGGCCAGGAAAACGAGCACGAACACCGCGGCGAACGGGCCGGCGAACCCCCAGCCGACGAGGGCGTTCCCCCGTGCGCGCGCACGGGGCCGAGAACGGGATGGGGAGACTGCTTGTGCCGCTGACGGCAGGAGCGTCATGGTGGGTCCTTGCGTCGGTGACCGACAGGTCCGCAATCGGAGGGAAGAGACGGCCTCCGGGCCGGAATCGGCCGCATGGGGCAGGACCTGATGAGAAATGTTTACGTAATCATCGGTAGCGAGATGGTGACACTTCCCGCCGAGGAGCGTCAAGCATCGCGCGGCCGGTGGCTGAAATCGTCGAGTACGGAACGGACTTCCCTCCGTAACCCATGAGTGACGATCCACGCACCAACGCTTGACAGGCCCCGGTGCGGCTCCCCACACTCGCATCCAGCCATCCACTGTTTACGCAAACATAGCGAGAGTGGCACATCGGCTTCACACACCCCCCGCTGTCGGCTCACCGGCTCGCGGGACCCAGCGCGCACTGCGATCCCCTCCCCCACCCGCCGGTCAGCGAGAGGTACCCATGCGACCCACGCGACGCCCATCCCCATACCTGGCTGCCCTGTTCGCCCTCGTGGCAGCCCTGATCGCGAGCTTCCTCGGCGGCCTCGGCACCGCCGTGGCCTCACCGGCCCCCGTCACCGTCACCAACGCGACGCAGTTCACCGACCCCGCCGGCAACCCCGTCCACGCCCACGGCGGAGGGATCGTCAAGGTGGACGAGTACTACTACTGGTTCGGCGAGAACCGCAATGCCGACAACAGCTTCCGGTACGTGTCCGCGTACCGCTCCACCGACCTCAGGACGTGGGAGTTCCGCCGCCACGTCCTGACCCGGGCGTCGGATCCGGAGCTGGCCACGGCCAACATCGAGCGCCCCAAGGTCATGTACAACCGCACCACCGGACAGTTCGTCATGTGGATGCACAAGGAGGGCAGCGCCACCGACTACAGCGAGGCCCGGGCCGCGGTGGCCGTCTCCTCCACGGTCGACGGCGACTACTCCTGGCGCGGGAGCTTCCGACCGCTGGGGCACATGTCCCGGGACATCACCACCTTCGTCGACACCGACGGCACCGGTTACATGATCTCCGCCGCCAACGAGAACGCGGACCTCCACGTCTACCGGCTCAGCGCGGACTACACCGCGGTCGAGACCCGGGTGCAGAAGTTGTGGGCCGGCCAGTGGCGCGAGGCTCCGGCGTTGTTCAAGCGGGACGGCTCGTACTTCCTGGTGACGTCCGGCGCCACCGGTTGGTCCCCCAACCAGCAGAAGTACGGCACGGCGGACAGCATCACCGGCACTTGGAGCGGGCTGCGGGACCTGGGCGACAGCAGGACGTACGGTTCCCAGACGGCTTACGTGCTGCCCGTCGAGGGCGTGTCCGGTGCCACCGGATACCTGTACATGGGCGACCGCTGGGGCAACTCGACGGGCGGCACGGTCAACGATTCCCAGTACATCTGGCTTCCGCTGAGGTTCCCGACCAGGACCACCCTGGCCATGGACTACTACCCGCAGATCATCATCGCGGCGGAGGCCGGCACCGTCAGGGGCACCGGCGACTGGGACACCTTGTCCGCCGCGCACAGCGGCAAGTGCGCCGACGCCGCCGACTGGTCCGTGGCGGAAGGAGCCGCCCTGGTGCAGTGGAGCTGCACGGCCGGAAGCGTCAACCAGGAGGTGTGGTTCCAGGGCGCGGGAGCCGGCACGGTACGGATCGTGCTGCGGCACAGCGGCAAGTGCCTCGCGGTCCGGGACGCGTCCGCCGAGGACGGCGCGGCCGTCGTACAGACCACGTGCGGTGACGCGCCCGGCCAGAGGTGGAAGGCGGCTCAGGCCGGCCCGAACGGGATGCGGCTCGTCGCCCAGCACAGCGGCAAGTGCCTCGATGTCACCAACCAGGCCCGGACGGACGGCGCGCCGCTCATCCAGTGGACGTGCAACGGCGGCGACAACCAGCGGTGGCGCCGCGCGGACGTCTGACCTCCCCGCCCCGGCCCCGCCACCACGCGTGCGGCCGTGTCCCGCCCCCGGCGCGGGACACGGCCGTACGCGCCCGTCGGGGCCGTCAATCCTCGACGGGGCCGAGGTCGGGCGTCTCGCGGAAGGCCACGGTTCGGGCGTGGTCGGGAGCGTGTAGTTCGAGTACGACGACCTCGTTGGTTCCCGTGCGCAGGACCGGGCCGGGGACATACAGCGACCGCTGGGGGCCACGGGACCAGTAGCGGCCGAGGGCGAAGCCGTTGACCCACGCCACGCCCTTGGTCCAACCGTCGAGGTGGAGGAAGGTGTCGGCCGTCCGGTCCGCCTCGAAGGTGCCGCGGTGGAAGGCCGGGCCGGTCGGGGCGACCGACCCGGTACCGAACGGTAGGTCTTCCAGCGTGGTGAGCGGCAGGGGCCTGCTGGTCCACCCGACGAGGGGGAACCCGTTCAGCAGCACTCGGCCGAGCAGACCCTTGCGGTCGTGGATGCCCGGTCCGTAGTTCACCCGGCCCTGGTTCTCCACGAGGATGGTCAGGACACTGCCCGGGCGCGGCACCAAGAAGGTGAGGGAGTGCTCGTGGGACTCCCGCTCCAGTACCCCCACCGGCTGACCGTCGAGGAAGACCTGGGCCCGGTCACGCACCTGCTCCAGTAGGAGCAGCGCGGGACCGGCGTGCGGCAGGTTCGTTTCGTACAGCACGAAGCCGTAGCCCTGTCCGAGTTCTTCCATCGTCAGGGGCCGGTTCGACGCGACCGCGTCCCCGAGGACGGGCGCTCCCTCCAGCAGACCGATGCTCTCGGTCAGCGCCACCTCCTCCCGAGTGAACTTGGCCGCGCGCGCGGGCAGGGGCTCCGTCGGGACGGGGGCGTACTTGGCGATGACCTCTCGGAAGGCGTTGAACTTCTCCGTCGGGTCACCCGCCTCGTCGAGGGG
>NZ_JBIWLV010000036.1:0-15871 GCF_044766345.1 Streptomyces sp. NPDC102278
CCCCTCGACGAGGCGGGTGACCCGACGGAGAAGTTCAACGCCTTCCGAGAGGTCATCGCCAAGTACGCCCCCGTCCCGACGGAGCCCCTGCCCGCCAGTGGGGAGAAGCTCGTCGTGGAAGGGGTGACCCTGCCCGAGAGCATTGGCCTGTTGGATTGTGCTTCGCTCCTCGGAAACGAAGTCGCGTCCTGGAGGCCCCGGACGATGGAGCAGCTGGGGCAGGACTTCGGCTTCGTGCTGTACGAGACCTCCCTGCCCGAGGCGGGCCCGGTTCTTCTCGACCTTGAACTGGTGCGTGACCGGGCCCAGGTCTTCCTCGACGGTCAGCCGGTGGGGGTACTGGAGCGGGAGTCCCACGAGCACTCCCTCACCTTCTCGGTGCCGCGCCCCGGCAGTGTCCTGACCATCCTCGTGGAGAACCAGGGCCGGGTGAACTACGGACCGGGCATCCACGACCGCAAGGGTCTGCTCGGTCGAGTGCTGTTGAACGGGTTCCCCCTCGTCGGGTGGACCAGCAGGCCCCTGCCGCTCACCTCACTCGCGGCTCTTCCCTTCGGCGCCGCGCAGGACGCGGAGGTGGTGCCCACCGGCCCGGCCTTCCACCGCGGCACCTTCGAGGTGGACCGGACGGCCGACACCTTCCTCCACCTCGACGGTTGGACCAAGGGCGTGGCGTGGGTCAACGGCTTCGCCCTCGGCCGCTACTGGTCCCGTGGCCCCCAGCGAACCCTGTACGTTCCCGGCCCGGTCCTGCGCACGGGAACCAACGAGGTCGTCGTACTCGAACTACATGCTCCCGACCACGCCCGAACCGTGGCCTTCCGCGAGACGCCCGACCTCGGCCCCGTCGAGGAGTAGCTCGCCCGGAAGGGGCTCGCAGGGGCGGCTCCGCGCTGTCCGCGGAGCCGTGATGCCGAGGAGTCGCAGTGCCGAGGGGCCGCGGTGCCGAGGTGCACGGCGCTCGCGAGGGCGCTCACGCAGCCGCGCTTCTCCACATCGACGTCAGGGCGATCGGTTCAGGCCGGTTCATTGATCAACATCGCTATGTTTACGTGAACATGTCAGACTGGGGCCATGGGGCATCGTCCCTGCCAACGCATGCGCAATGTGCCGCAGTTCGATGCCACCCGCGCACAACCCGCTCCGCCCGGACGGACCAAGTCGGGTCCGCCTGGACCGCTCAGGCCGACGGCTGTCGGCCCCGCGCATCAGGAGTCACGTTGAGACGTACCCTCCGCCAACTGGCCATGTCGGGCGCGCTGATGACAAGCGCCGCGCTGATCGCGGTCGGCTTGCCCGCGACCGCGACCGCGACCGCCACCGCCGTCCCCGGCGCCACGGCGCGGCCCGGCGCCGTCGAGGCGCGTGCGGGCGCCATGAACGTTCGGCTGACCGCTGACCAGAGTGCCGCGCTCCTGGCAGGCGCCGCCGATTGGGCGAGCGTGGCGAAGGCGCTGAGACTGGGCGAACGTGAGGCGCTCGTGCCCAAGTCCGTCACCAAGGATGCCGACGGCACCCTGCACACGCGCTATGACCGCACGTTCGCCGGACTGCCCGTACTCGGAGGCGACCTGGTGGTCCACACGACCCCGGCCGGAAGCGTCAAGGACGTCACCAAGGCGAGCCCCGCCACGATCTCCCTCAACTCCACCACGGCCCGAAAGACGGCCGACTCCGCACGGTCCCTCGCCGAGAGCCAGGCCCGGACGGACGGCATCAATCCCGCGGAGATGAAGTCCCCCCGCGCGGTCATCTGGGCGGCCTCCGGTCAGCCCGTTCTGGCCTGGGAGACCGTCGTCGGCGGCCGCCAGCGGGACGGCGCACCCTCCGAGCTGCACGTCGTCACCGACGCGAACACCGGCGACAAGATCCACGAGTATCAGGCAGTCATGAACGGCACCGGCCACGGACAGTACGGCGGCCAGGTCACACTCGGCACCTCGGGCGCCGACGGGAACCACCTCCTCAAGGACGACACCCGAGGGGGCAACAGGACCACCGACCTGGGCCACTCCGACGACGACCAAGCGGCCGGCACGCTGTTCACCGACGTCGACGACGTCTGGAGCGACGGAAGCCCGGGCAACAACCAGTCAGCCGCAGTAGACGCCCACTACGGCGCCCAGCTGACCTGGGACTACTTCAAAGACGTCCACGGCCGCAACGGCATCAGGAACGACGGGGTCGCCGCCTCCGGCCGGGTGCACTACGGGAACGCGTACTCCAACGCGTACTGGTGGGACCACTGCTTCTGTATGACCTACGGCGACGGCGCCTACAACAGTAACCCCCTCACCTCGATCGACGTGGCAGCGCACGAGATGTCACACGGAATCACCTCCGCCACCGCGGGCCTGCGTTACGGCGGTGAGTCCGGTGGACTCAACGAGGCCACCTCCGACATCTTCGGCGCCGCGGTCGAGTTCTGGGCGAACAACCCATCCGACCCCGGCGACTACTTCGAGGGCGAGAAGATCAACCTCAACGACGACGGCACCCCGCTGCGCTACATGGACAAGCCCTCCAAGGACGGCGGCTCGGCCGACCACTGGTACCCGAACATCAACCAGCTCGACGTCCACTACTCCTCGGGACCGGCCAACCACTGGTTCTACCTGGCCTCCGAAGGGAGCGGGGCCAAGCTGGTCAACGGCGTGAACTACGACTCGCCGACCTACGACGGCAAGCCGGTCAACCCGATCGGTCGCGAAGCCGCCGTGAAGATCTGGTTCAGAGCATTGACGACGTACATGACGTCGAGCACCGACTACGCCGCCGCACGCACCGCCACCCTCGCCGCGGCCGCGGATCTGTACGGGAAGAACGGAGTCGTCCACAACAACGTCGGCAATGCCTGGGCCGCCGTCAACGTGGGACCGCGCATGGCGCAGGGTGTGACCCTTACCGACCCCGGCAATCAGGTGTCCACGACCACCGCGCCCGTCGACCTCCGGATCCAGGCCGTCACCAGCCACCCCGGGGCGACGCTCACCTACAAGACCACCGCGCTGCCCGCCGGCCTGACCCTCGACTCCTCGACCGGCAAGATCACCGGCACGCCCACCACGGACGGCAACACGACCGTCACCCTCACCGTCGAGGATTCCGCCGAGGCCCTCGACACGGTCTCGTTCACCTGGCTCGTCTACACGCCCGGCAACTGCACCACCACACAACTGCTCGACAACCCGGGCTTCGAGTCGGGCGCCACGGCATGGAACACCAACAGCGACCCGTCCCTGATCACCAACGACAACTCCTGGCTCCCTTCGAGAACCGGCTCGTGGAAGACCCTGCTCGGCGGCAACGGAGACACGACCACGGAAACCATCACGCAGACCGTCTACGTTCCCTACGGCTGCAAGGCGACGGCGACCTTCTGGCTGAGGGTCGTCACCAATGAGGAAACCGATTCCGTCCCGTACGACAAGCTGAACGTCCGGGCCAACGGCGTCCCGCTGGCGACGTACTCGAACCTGGACGCGAGCGCCGACTACGTCCGGAAGACGATCGACCTCGGCTCGGTCGCCGGCCAGTACGTGACCCTGAATCTCAGTGCCTCGGAGGATCTGGCCGTTCCGACCCACTTCCTGATCGACGACACCGCACTCACCGTGCACCCCTGAACGTCGCGGACCGAGGGCGGGGCGTGGTGGCGGGGGTGAGCGGACCGAAGCCCTGGGTCATCTTCGCCAAGCGCGTCGCCCACCTCGCCCATGTCACCGCCCTCACCTCGGGCCGGTCGCGTGAGATGCGAACGGGGCGAGGAGTCCGTCGAGGTCAGCTGCCGTCCCGCGTGTTCGACAACTCTCGGGTCGTGAAGGTGATGTTCTCGAACACCGCCCGGCAGCCGGCACCGGTCGGTGACTGGGAGAGGAAGCCCACCTCCACCGGGCGGTCGATCGCCACTCCAAGGCTGCACACTCGGACGAGCTCCCAGGTTCGGCCGTCGTGCGAGCTGTGCAGCGCGAAAGCATGCCGCATTCGGGAAACACGGAGGCGGACCGTGTTTCCGGGAACGTGCCAGGAGTTCGCGTCGTCCGACACACCACGGGTGACCACGGAGACGACACTTCCCCGGTGGGCCGGAGAGAGCTCGAAGCAGAGCTTGAGCCACGTGGACGGGTCCACCCACACCACCAAGACGCCCGCGTCGAACCGGCTCCGAAAGTCCACGGTCACCCGCGCGGCCAGTTGGAAAGGGCCCTCCACCTCCCCGGTCAGGCGGGTCAGGTCCGCCGACGCCTCGCCGGGCGCAGCAGTGGAATCGAGGAACAGATCGCTCATCGCCGCCGACACGACCTCCAGTGCCTCGCCGTCGGTGCTCCACCGAGCCCCGGCCGGCCCGCGCGGTATCAGCGTGAAGGGCAACGCGGACATGTGCACTGGCTTCATCACGGTTCTCACCTGTCGGCGGGGAGCAACAACAGTTCTTCCACGTCGCACAGCGCCAGCGAGTCCAGGCGCAGGGCCGCATCGCTGAAGTCGTGGGTCCGGGAGAGGACGTGCGGCACGGCCACGCAGACGGCACCCGCCGCTGTCGCGGCCCGAACTCCCCGGTAGGAGTCCTCGAAAGCCAGGATGCCCGCAGGCGCGACGCCCAGGCGCTGCGCCGCACGCAGGTAGAGGTCCGGCGCGGGTTTTACCCGCGGCACGTCCTCCGAAGTGACGACCGCGCTGAAGGAATCGAGGAGTCCGAAACTCTCGAGGTGGGGTATCACGGAGGCGGAGCGGGAGCTGGACGCGATCGCGAGCGGCAGCCCGAGTCGTTCCGCCTGCGTCACCAGGCGCCGGACTCCCGGTAGCGGCGCCTCGTACGTCATCCAGGTTCGGAACAGGCTCTCGCCCCGGAACTCCAGCTCGGCCGCGCTGATCGTCCCGCATCGGGCCGCCAGGTCCTCGAAGGGGTTGAAGTCCTGGAGTGTGCCGCCGATGGAAGCGATGTAGAGGTCGTACGGCAGTTCTTGGGACAAGGAGCGGTAGAGCCTGGTGAGGACGGCCAGCCAGAGCACTTCGGTGTCCGCGACGAGTCCGTCGAAGTCGAGCACCAGGGCTCGTTCGTCCGCGCTCACGGGTTGCTCACCGCCTCCGCGCGGTGGGGGACGAGTCGAACATCGGCTTGAAAGGCGGTGTGCCGGCCGAACGTGCAGAGTGCGGCGGCCCCGTACAGCGTGGCGATCGCCGCGAACAGCAGCAGCGGACGGGTCTGGAAGAGCACTGCGGACAGGTAACCGGTCGGAATGGACACCACGGCGGTGAAGGTCTGTACGGCCGCGAAGAACGTGGCTCGCTCCGAGGTGTGTACGGAGCTCACCACGCCCGCATCACGGTATGACTCCACCAGGAACGGGCCGCCCGAGGTGAGCATGGTGCACAGGCACAGCAAGGCGACATTCCCCGGGCCGAGGGTGAGGAAAAGTGTCCAGCCCGTCAGACTGGCGACGAGTGACCACCGTGCCATGGTGTTCGCCGAGGCCCGCCCTGACGCCCAAGGCATGACGACCGCGAAGCAGAGCAGGGCGGTGACCGCGCCGAGAGCCGGCACCGAGCCCACCACCAGAGCGCTGTACCCGAGGTTCTTCGTGAGGTGGACGGCCAGGAACACGTTGAGCTGGACGGCGACGAAGCTGAGCACGTACATGGCGACAAGACGCCGCAGCGCCCTGTGCCGCCCGGCCGCCCACAGCAGCCGGCCACTGTCGATCACGCTCCGGAACAACGGTGTGCCGGCCTGGCGCTTCCTGGCCTCGACGCCCGCCTGCGTCTCGACCGTGTACCAGTGACGCAGGCAGTTGTGCAGCAGCATGGCGAGACCGCCGACGAAGAACAGCACGCGCAGGCTCGGCACCGTGCCGTACCTGCCCATGCAGAACCCCACGATCGGTACGAGCAGGCCCGCGAACATGATCACCACTTTGATGGCGGCGAAGATTCGAGCCCGGTCCTCTTCCGGACTGTCCTCGGTGGCCAGCAGCCAGAAGGACACGTTGACGATCTTGGAGGACGCGTTGAGCAGATAGCCCAGGAGGAAGAACCAGATGTTGTTGCTGAAGGCCCACACGAACATCGGGACGACCCAGGACGTGACGTCGAACCAGAACGTGGCACGACGTCTGCCCATCCTGTCGGTCAGGGCACCTGCCACCAACTGGAACAGGAACGCGACGTAGAGATTGACCGACAGGATTCCGCCGATGGCCACCGTGCTGAGGCCGACGCTTTCCATGTACAGCGTCGCGTAGTACAGCGCGGCGGTGCCGAAGATCGCCCAGAACGGCTCCGTGTAGACGCAGTACCGGGCGTTGGGGTGAAGGTGTGCCACGAAGCGGGGGCGCTTCACGAGCGGATCACCGCTTTGACGGATGTGACCTCGACCTTCAGTCCGGTTGCCGGATCGTCACCCATGGTCGCCGCGAAGGCGCTTCGGAAGTCCTCCATGTCGACTTCCGTGGTGACCATCCGAGCGAGCTCCGGAAGGTCTGCGGCGAAGTCGATGGCGGGGCCTATGGCATCGTGCAGCGGGACGGCCGCGATGATGCTCAGCCCGTCGTCGATGAGCCTGGTGGGCGCGATCTCGACCCGGTACGTGTCGTCGTAGCCCATCGGCACCACTCGGCCGCCCTTGGCGACGGCCAACATCGCCGCGGTCAGCTGGTTGCCCACCGCGTCGATCACCACGTCGAACTTCCTGCCGTCCGTGAGTTCCGCGATCCTCTCCGGCGTGAGTTCGTCCGGGTGCAGAGTGTGGTGGGCGAAGCGCTCGGCGAAGGCGCGGCGGAACGCGTTCGGTTCCGTGGCCACGGTGAGGCGACTCAATCGGCGGGTGATGCTCTGGCACAGCAGTCCGATGGCGCCGGAGCCGATGACCAGGACGGACTCGTGCGGCTGCAGGTTGGACTTCAGGACGCTGTTCAGCGAGCAGCCCAACGGCTCGATGAGACTCGCGACCTGCCAGCTCATCCCTTGGGGGATCGGGTAGAGGTACTGTGCGGAGCCCACGAAGTATTCGGCGAAAGTGCCCGCGAGAGTGAAGCCCACCTGGTGGTCGTCAAAGGCGAAGCAGTAGCAGTAGGCACCGAGTCGGCAGTTGCGGCAGATTCCGCAGGACTGGGTGGGGTTGATGATGACGCGGTCGCCGATCTTGAGGTTTCTCACTGCGTCACCGACTTCCACCACCGTACCCACCCCTTCGTGGCCGAGGACGGTGCCGATCTCGGCCACGTCGAGTTTGCCCGCGAGAATCTTGTGGTCGGTGCCGCAGATGCCTGTCATGGCGATCCGGACCTTCACGTCGGTGGGTGCTCGCAGGATGGGCTCCTCGACTTCGACGAGATCCATCCGGCCCGTTCCTGCATAGACGAGAGCTCGCAACTCCCGGCCTCCGTTCAGTTGTGGTGTCCGTAGTCGGTCAAGGCGGTGTCAATGGCACGCTCGACCTCGTCGAGCCGTGCGGGTGTGTGGCGGTCGGAGAAGACGAAGTAGCCCTTGGTGAAGATCCGGCAGTCGGTGAGGACATCCAGCAGGTGCGTGCGGAAGGGGTCCGTCCAGAAATCGGGTGCGCCGACCGTGCCCAGGGAGAAACTCGAGTGGTCGCCCCGAAGTTCGATGTGTCCGCCCAAGCCGAGGACGTCGATCCTCGCCCGAAGGGCTTCCATCATGTCGACGGTCCGCGCGCGCCACGACGGCCAGGTGGGGGCCGCGTCCATGAGGTCCTCGCAGGCCAGTGCGGCGGCGAGAGCCAGTGACTCGCTGGAGTGGGCGTTGCTCATGCGTACGTCCTCGGCACGCATCACCAGGCGGCGGTGGCCCAGTATCGCGGCCAGCGGGAGTCCGTTCGCCATGCCCTTCGAGAGGCACAGCAGGTCCGGCCATACGTCGACCTCACCGCACGTGGCTCGTCTGCCCATTCGTATGCCCGACGTGACCTCGTCGAAGATCACGACCGCTCCCACGGAACGCACCGCGTCCACGACGATGCCGAGGTGGTCGGCAGACCAGCGGTTCGGGCACACCACCACGGCGGCAACGTTCCTCGCGTGCTCGCGCAGGAGTCGCAGGAGGCGCTCGGGGTCGCCTGGCGGGGTGGTCAGCGTCAGTGCCGCCACGGCCTGCGGGATGCCGAGCGCAGTGGGCCGTGCGCAGTAGTGCGATGGAGCTGCCCAGTCGTGCCATCCGTGGTACTCGGTCGCCACGACGAGGTCGCGTCCGGTGGCCGCGCGGGCGATCCGTACCGCCCCGCTCACCACATCGGCACCGCTCTTGGCGAACTTCACCGCTTCGTAGACACCGAATCGGGCCAGGAGCCGCTCGGCCAGGGCCAGTTCGAGGGGGTCCGCCACGGAGAACGCGGTGCCCCGCGCCAACACCCCACTCACCGCTTCCGTGACCTCGGGGCGGGCGTGCCCCCATGTCGCCGTACCCATGGCCATCTCGCAGTCCAACCAGGTACGACCGTCGAGGTCGGTGAACTCGGCGTCCTTGGCCCGCACCGCCACGATCGCACCCCGCCCGGGGAGGAGCCGGTGAGGGGTCTTGGCCAGGGTGCTGCATCCGGCGGGAATCACGCGGCCGACCGTGCGGAGCCAGGAGAGGCCTGCCGATCGATCCGGGCCGGCCATTCGATCGCTCGTCACCGGACCTTGGCCCCCGGCCAGCAGCCGGAGTGGAGATCCTCGAGGCCCACTCTGTTGCCGTGCAGGTCGATGACGATGTCCCCCGTCTGAGTCCGTAGGCGCTGAGCCAGCCACATGTGGTTGTCGAGCAGGCGGACGAAGTTCTCGACCAGGATCAGCAAGGGCTTCGGTTCGGTGAGGAGGGCGGCCGGCAGCAGATGGGGGAGGAGAATGGGCCGCTCCCCGTCCACTTTCGTGGAGTAGTCGAGCACCGCGTGCCGGTCGAGGGGCGTTGCGGCGGCGAGCGCTTCCCAGACGCAGGCGGCGTCGGTACGGGTCTCGGCGAGATCCAGCGCAACGAAGCGCCCGAGGTCGGGTGTGTTCGTCAGTGCCTGGACCAAGCGGGGGATCACGTCGTTGTGGACACGGTCGCCCCAGTTCTTCCAGAACCGTGCGAGGTTGCTCTTGCGGTTCCCCGCCCGGTGGACACCGTTGCGCAGCTCCCAGTGGTAGGAGATGACCCGAGGGTCGATCACCGTGCGGTAGCCGAGCGTCCTGGCCCGCATCTGGTAGTCGAAGTCCTCGTATCCGTTGAAGTACCGCTCGTCCAGCAGGCCGATGTCGTTTCGGACCTGCCGAGTCATCGCGAAGAGGGCGAAAGCAGCCAACTGAACCGTGTACGGCGCACCGGGCAGGTCTTCGGGTCGGGAGTTGAGGAACAGGTGCCGGCCCAGCGTCTCGCTGAACGTGATGCCGCAGTGCTGTACTCCACCGGTGTGCGGGTACAGCAGCACACCGGCGGTCATCCCGCTCGCCGGGTGCTCGTGCAGGGTCCGCAGCATCCCCGATTGCCAGCCGGATGCCAGGATCAGGTCGGAGTCGACGAAGAACACATGGTCGCCCTCTGCTCGGGACAAGCCCTGGTTGAGAGCTTGTCCGCAACCACGGGGGTTCACGTTGTGCACGGTCTCGACTGTGACGGCGCCGAGTCGCTCGGTCTTCAGAGTACGGGCGAACTCCTCGATGAGTTCGCCCACTTCGGGCCCCGAACCGTCGTCGATCATGATCAGTTCGGTGTCCGGCTCGACGGTCAGCCTCAGCGACTCCAGGAAGAGCGAGAGGACTGCGGGCGATTGATGGATCGGCACGATGATGCTGCTACGCAAGAGGACCCCCACGCGTTGGAGCGACGTCGGAGCATGGAGCGAATCCCGCTTCCGAGTGCGCGAATTTGGGCTGACGACATGGAGAATCGGGGCAAGGTGGCAGGGGGAACTGCCAATAACCCTCAGTATTCAACGTGTCTACACAAAAGCGATCAACGGATGGAAGCCTGAACGCACTGCGGGATCGTTGTCAAGCAAGCTCCGCGACGCCGCCTGGACGAGCATCCGCGACCCGACCTGCGTGAACGGGCCTCTGCGTGAAGTCCGCGCCGCAACAGCTCCGACCGAATGTCGTCTCGATCGCATGGGTCCGTCGGCTTGAATGCCCTGGTTGCCCCAAAGGGGACCGTCCCGCCGCAGGAACGCCGGGAGGTCCCACTTCAGCAGCAGCAGCAGGCAGCAGGCAGCAGGTACGTTGCGAGGCGGATGCGACGAGTCGCGTGCCGGACGCGTGGCGTCCGGCACGCGGGCGCGGTCAGAGGAGGGTGAGGGTGAGTGTCGCGGCGTAGTCGCCGACGGGTGTGTACGTGGGAACGTCGAGGGACACGCCTGCGTTGCTGATGAATTCGCCGCCGGTCAGGTCACTGTTGGGTGCGGATGCGAGGGTTGCGCCGCCCTTTCCGATGGTCCCTGCGCTTCCCGCCACGCAGGTGCTGGGACTGTTCGGTTTGGTGGAACAAGTGGGTGTCCAGGTGAGTCGGTCGGATTCGATCTTGCCCCGGGGGCTTGTGAAGTCGGTGATCTTTCCGGTGAGTGACCAGCCTGTCGTGCCGCCGCGGAAGTCCTTGACGGTGATCGCGTTGAGGTTGCCGGTGGAGGCGCCGCCCTTGCCGAAGTCGACCGGGGGGAGTCGGACGGGATCCGGTGTGGTGGACATGGTGAGCACGCCGGGGTTGACCGAGGTGGTGAGGTGTTGTTCGGCCGTTCCGGGGTGGGTCGGATCGGCGGGGTCCGTGGGGTCGGTCGGCTTGTTGGGCGTGCCGACCTTCCAGGCCTGACCGGTCGAGCCGTTGCACTCCGACTGGACGATCTTGGCGCCGGCGCTGGTGGACCCGCCCTGGACGTCGAGGCATTTGCCGCTGTACTTGGAGACGATGCGGACATGGCCGTCCACCAGGCTTTCGAAGCGCCAGCGCTGGTTGCTTCCCCAGCCGCAGTCGTACTGCTTGATCTCGGCTCCGTCGGCGGTGGAGTTGTCGGCCAAGTCAAGGCATTTACCACTGTGTTGGGCGAGGACACGGACGTAGCCGTTGTCGTTGTCCGTGAATCGCCATTGGCTGTTCAGCCCGCCGGCACATGACTCCTGAGTGACGGGTGCCTGGTTGTCGGAGACGCTCCCGGGGACGGTCACACAGGCGCTGCTCTTCTTCCCGGTGATCGTGTTGAGGGGGTCGCCTCCGGAGCCCGAGACCCGGCCGGTCTGCGTGTCGATGGAGACCTTCGTATACCAGGGGAGGTTCATGGTCGTGGCGTCCGGGAACTCCAATGGCAGCCACACGTACGTGGAGTCGTTGACCCGGTTCGGATTGGACCACGTACCCGCCCAGCGGTCTCCCATGTAGAGGAAGCTGGTGGTTTCGCTGCCTTCCACCGGTAGGACGAAGGTGGTCTGCGAGTGGTGGCCGTTGTGGTTGCCGACGTCCCTCATCGGCGACCACGGACCTGCGAGGCTGGTGGCGGTGGCGTACTTCTGCTGGTTCGGGTCCCAGTAGCTGGTGCCGGAGGTGAGCATGAAGTAGACGTCCCCGCGCTTGAACAGGGCGGGCGACTCCCGGTGTTGACCGGGCCAGGGATTCGCCACCAGTTGCTTGACCTGTGTGTAGTCGTCGCTGAGTTCGTAGATGTGGAGGTCGGCGTTGTGGTTCGCGGCGGAGATCATGTAGGCCTTGCCGGCGGCCTTGTCCTCGTACACCGTGATGTCGCGGGACATGTGCTCGGCCCCGGAGGCGTCCTTCGGGCGGAAGGAACCTTTCCATTCGTACGGGCCGTCCACTGTGGAGGAGACCGCCACTGCGGCCCTCGCCTCGCCGTAGGAGTCGTCCGCCTCCTTGTGCATCCACATGACGAACTGTTTGGTCTTGCCGTTGTAGAGGACCTTCGGACGCTCGATCACCGCGGAACGGACCTCGGGGTCGGCCTCCTGGGTCAGGACATGGCCGCGAGGCTCCCAGTCCTTGAGGTCCTTGGAACGGTAGGCGGAGACGTAGCGGAACTTGTTGTCCTCACCGCGGTCCTCGCCGAACCAGTAGTAGTACTCGCCGACTTTGAGTGCACCACCACCGTGGGCCTGGACCCCCGCCCCGGTGGTGTCCGGGAACTGGGTGCCCGTTTCGGTCGTGACGGGTGCGGCCATCGCCGCCGACGCGACACCGAGGACAGGTAGAAGCAGGCTCAGGCCTGCCAGGATGGATCGGATTCTTCGCATGTGGATCCCTGACGTCATCGCGCACTCGATGGCTTGTGGCAATGAGAGGCATCCCGCCCTCAATTGGCACACTAACCAACATTTATGCGCGTGAATCAACATTGGTCCAGAGGTTGACTCACGAAAGGACGTAATGTCAACAGCTCGTAAACACTTGTGACATGCGGTGTGCGGTGAAGCTGATGCTTCAGCGCCCGCTGGTCGCCTTCCGGCCAACCTGCTTGTGTCATGGGCGAGTTCGGCCGGCCGGCCACGTGCTCCCCTGCCGGTGACGAGCAGGAGTCCCGTCACCGGCAGCGGGCCTCATCCTGTTCGGAACTGCTGGTTGGTTCCCCCGTTGCACGTGTACTGGACAGCCTTCGCGGCGTCGGCGGGCGAGGCGCCGGCGATGTCGAGACACTTGCCGCTGTGCCTGGCCACCAGACGAACGTAGCCCCCGCCCGCCTCGACCCGTGACCACTGTTGGTTGGGTCCGTTGTTGCAGGTGTACTGGGTGACGGGAGCGGCGTCAGCGGTGGACGCGCCCGTCACGTCCAGGCACTTGCCGCTGTGTCGCGCCACGACGTTGACGTGGCCGTCCGGGGCGGTGCGCAGGGACCACTGTTGGTTGGGTCCGTTGTTGCAGGTGTACTGGGTGACGGGAGCGGCGTCGGCCGTGGACGCGCCCGTCACGTCCAGGCACTTGCCGCTGTGCCGAGCTTGCAGTGCCTGCCAGTCGGTCGGGCCGCGGAAGGCCCATCTCTGGTTGCTTCCCGTGGTGGGCGGGTGGACGCCGACCGGGGCGCCGTCCGTGGTCGAGGCACCGGTGACGTCGAGGAGCGTACCGGTAGCGCTGTTGACCAGGGTGTACTGCCCGTCGCCGGTGGTGGAAAGCATCCACCGCAGGTTGGCCGACGGTCCGGGAGGGGCCAAGGCGAGCGCGCCGCCGACGACGCCGAGGAGTGTGCCGCTCCTGACGTTCTTCACGCGATACGAAGCGGTGCTGCTCCAGTCTCCGGGTACCGAACGGGTGAGGACCCACTGCTGCGCCGTGTCGCCGTGGTTCGGTACCGTCTGGACCAGCACCTTCTTGTCGAGTGTGGTAGCGGCCAGCGCCATGCCGCTGTTGGCGTTGACGAGGAGGCGGGAGGCGGTGGAGGAGATGGCGGTCGCCTCGTTGTTCACACCGGATGCGCCTGGTATGACGAGGGTCGTGACCGAGTCGGGTCCCAGGGTCACCGTGAGCCGTTTGCCCGAAGTGGTGAGGTCGGCTTCCCGATGGACGTTCTTGGTCGTGTCTGTGGTGTAGCGCTTGACCGGTTGCGGGGAGACCGTCCGGAAGGCGCTGAGGTCCAAGGTCACCGTTCGGGCCGTGTGCGTGGGGTTGGTGTGGACCACCACAGCGCCCTGGCCGCCGGGTCTCACCGCGGCCAAGGTGGCATCGTCGTCCGTGGTGATGACGCGCGCCCCAGGCCGGATGAACCTGCTGTACTGGGCCATCGCCCAGTACTTCTTGTTCTTCCGCAGTGGCTCCCGTGCGGCGTCCACCGGGGTGAAGTCGGTCTGGATCAGGCCCCAGTTGGAGTTCTCGTGGGCCGGGGTCATGTTCTCGTAGTCCTCCACCGCCTGCCACAGCACCCAGGCCCGGGGCTCCAGTTCCCTGAGATCGTCGGTGATCCGACCGGCGAGGTCGAGGGCGGGGCTCATGTCGGTGAAGCTCTGCGGACCTCGGCCGCCAAGGTCCACCTCCGACATCCACAGAGGGGTGCCCGCACCCTTGGCGATGTCGCGAGGCCCGGTGCGGCCGTTCGTCCCGTAGGTATGGGTGTTGAGTTTGCCGATGGCGGAGCGGGCCGAGTCGGCGTACGCGTTCCAGTTGGCCCGGAACGTGTTCGGGTTCGTCTCGTCCATCGCCGCGATGGGCGTGCGTAACCCCTTCGCGTCCAGCTCCGAGCGGAGGGCGGTGATCATGCGGGTCTGGGAGTCGACTGCCCAGTGGGAGCCTTCCTGGCGGCCGCCGGCGCGCCAGAAGTCGGTATTCGGCTCATTGATCGCTGACACGGAGTCGAAGGTGACGCCCGTGGAGTCCTGCACACGACGCAGGGCCCCGGAAAGGTAGGCGGCGAAGCGTTGGTACTGGTCGGAGCGGAGGTTGTCGTCACTGGGGTTGACCGCGCCGGTCACCTGTCCGCTGTTGGTCATGAAGTAGGGCGGAGAGTTCGAGAACGCCTCGAAGGTGTCCGCACCACGAGCCTTGGCCGCGCTGAGCCACCAGCGCTGGTTGGGGTCGGCGTCCGGTTTCCAGTGATCGGGGTTGTCGGGGTTCCACCAGTCGGGCGTCTCGGCTCCGGGGCGGTTCCAGTGGCCCGGTACGGCTGCGCCGACGCGCATGTAGGGCTCGGTCTCCGGGCTGTCGCCGCCGCCGATGTTGTAGCGGGCGACGGTGAAACCCAGTCCGTCGGCGCTGTAGAGGGCGTCGGCCAGCCGATTGCGCTGGGCGTCGGGCCAGCCGCCGGTCACATGGCCGAACCAGGCGAGCGAGGTGCCCCAACCCTCGAACGGCTGCTGCTGGTAGCCGGGGTCGAGACGGACGGTCATACCGGGCGGCTCGGGCGGGTCGGCCGCCGCGGGAGGCGACACCGCCCCGCCGACGAGCAGCGTGCCGACGGCGAGGGCCGACGTGGCGAGGCCGGCGTGCCTTCGGCGGTGCGATCCGATGGGTGTTCTTCTGATGGCAGGCACCACTGTTCTCCAGTCGTGTGGGGGCGGTTGGGAGGAGGCGCGGATGGGTGCGGCCAGACCGGGCCGGGCCGGGTCTGTTCAGCGGAGGGCAGGCCGACGGAACTGCGTCCAGCCTTGGCGGGCGGTCTCGAGGGGGTAGATGGGGCGCTTTGACGGGTCAACTCGTGCCGATGCCTGCTGTGGCCGTAGGCCTGAGGACTCCGCGGCCGTGCCGTCGGTGTTTGTCGGCCCAGCGTGACGAGCTGATGCAGCCGTGCGGGCCGCGTGCGCAGTGGCCCGGGCGCGCGGGCTGGGTCCGCATGGCGGACCGGCCGACTTGTGTGCGCGTGCGCCGAATGAGGAAGCTCGGCATGGGGTCACTCAGCCAGTCGTGGGGGAGAGGGCGGGAGGCTAACGGGCAGATGGTTACGGGCGTGTTTCCCCTCTCCGTGTTTACGTTAACAATGCCGGTCGAGGAGAGTGTCGAAGTGGCACCGGGCCGTGTCAAGGCAACTGACGAGTAGAAGCAGAAGTGGTCTGCTGGTCCGAGTCGCCCCCGGTGAAGCTGCGGACCGTACTCGTTCCGGGGTGAATACGGGCGCCGAGTGGCGTCGCGCCGGCCCTGTGAAGCGGCGACATTCGGCCGGGCCACACCGCACCACCCTGTTGACTTATGACGGAAACAGCGCTTCCCTCTGTTGCATCAAGTTTGAAAGAGGGCGACTGTGGTGGATTCCTTCCGGGGGTAATCCGCCGATCATCTGGTTCGCATCGAGCGAGGTTCGACCGTTGAGCCCTCACCCACCAGGCTTCCCCGGCCCGGGCCCCGGCCGGACAGCGAGCACAACGACGGCCTGCCCGCAGTCTCTTCATCTCGCACGTGTCTCACTGGCCGCTGTTGTGCGACCCGTCCAAGTAAAGGGAACGACATGTTCACTCACCACCACCGCCGACCGGTAGCCGTTGTG
>NZ_JBIWLV010000037.1:0-14136 GCF_044766345.1 Streptomyces sp. NPDC102278
GCACGCGTCAAACCCTCCACCTCGATCGGATCACCCAGACCCGTCCCCGTTCCGTGCGCCTCCACCAAACCGATCGAATCCACCGACACCCCCGCGTCCCGCAACGCCGCCGAGATGACGTCGGCTTGCGCGCGCGGACTGGGCGCGGAGTAGCGGCTGGTGCGACCGCCGTGGTTGACGGCCGCTCCCCTGACGACGCCCCGGATCCGGTCACCGTCTCGCAGCGCGTCGTCATATCGCCGCAGGACCACGGCCACGGCTCCTTCTCCCGGTACGAAGCCGTCAGCCGTGCTGTCGAAGGCGCGGCTGCGGTGGCGGGGCGAGAGGGCCATGAGGTCGCCCATCGACCGGAAGTACTCCGGGCTGATGCCGGCGTGCACCGCCCCGATCACCGCCGTGTCGATGTCGCCGGTGCGCAGGTGCTGGAGTGCCGAGTGCAGGGCGACCAGTGAGGAGGAGCAGAGGGTGTTGACCAGTCCACTCGGTCCGTGCCAGTCCATCAGGTAGGACAGCCGATTGGCGATCATCGCCTCCAGGCCGAGGCCTCGCCCGTCGGGTACTCCGTGGCGCACCCGCTCCTCGTGGTAGTGGTCGTGGCTGTAGGCGATCCACAGACCGGTGCTGCCGTGGGCGCGGGCGCCGATCCGGCCGCCGTCCTCCAGGGCTTCCCAGATCGTCTCGTAGACGATCCGCGCCTGTGGATCGATCAGGGGCGCCTCGCGGGCCGAGATCCGGAAGGGTGCCGGGTCGAACTCGTCCACGCGGTCGAGGAACGAGGCGTGCGGGACCGGTCCCTCCGTGTGCTGCCACCGGCCCTCGGGCAGCGGGCGGACCGTGTCCCGGCCTTCGACGAGCAGCTCGGAGAAGGCGGCCAGGGAGCTTGCGGTGGGCAGCCTGATCGCGGCGCCCACGACGGCGACGTCGCGCGGCCGGGACGCCGGGGCGGCCTCGGAAGGCTCGGCCGTCCGC
Organism: Streptomyces sp. NPDC102278; assembly: GCF_044766345.1. Lineage (NCBI taxonomy): Bacteria > Bacillati > Actinomycetota > Actinomycetes > Kitasatosporales > Streptomycetaceae > Streptomyces > Streptomyces sp. NPDC102278. Next base: position 970 of record NZ_JBIWLV010000037.1, read on the forward strand.
TCGGCGGCGACCTCGCGCGCGGTGACGGTGGCGATCGCCCGCGCCACCGGTGCGGGCTCCGCCGGCGTGGCCTCGACCTCAGCGGCCTCGGTGGCCTTGGTGGCCTCGGTGGCCTCGGTGGTCTTGGTGGCCTTGGTGCCTTCAGGGGCCGGGTCCGTCTCGGGGGCGGGAGCGGCGGCCGGCGACGGGCCGGCCGGAGTCGTCTGCGTGTCCACGAGTGCCGGTGCTTCCTCCGCGAGGAACTCGGCGAACTGCCGCGGTGTCGGGTACTCGAAGAAGACCGTCGGGTACAGGGACAGGCCGTGCTCCTGGGAGATGCGCTCGCTCAGCGTGACCAGCCCCACCGAGTCGAAACCGGCTGACAGGAACTCCGTGTCGGCGTGCTCCTCGGGGGTGCCCGTCAGCGCCAGGAACCAGGCGAGCGCTCGTACGGGCCTGGAGGCGGCGGGCGCCGCGGGTACCGGCGGGGCCTTGGGACGCGGTGGCGGTGCGACGGTCGTGGGTGGCTGTGGTGTCGTCGGCGCCGCGGGTTCGGCCGGCGCGGTCGTCTCCCCCGCGCTGAACGCCTCGACGGGAACCCTCTTGGAGGACATGTCGCCGAAGACCAGCAGGGGCGTGCCCGCCTCGTCGGTGACGGTCTGGGTGACCCGGCAGGCCTCGTCGTTCCAGAAGGCGATCTCCGTCCGTACGTAGGCGGCTCCGTCCAGAGGTCCCAGGACGTCCAGGCGGCCCACCGAGAGCGGGATGAACGCGGTGGCGTCCGCCGCGCCGAACACCGGGTTCGCGGGGTCGATCGCGGCGACCGTCACGCTGTCCAGGAGCCCGGGGAACAGTTGCACGTCGAGGGGGTTCATCTCCCGCTGTCGGGCGCCCTCGATCCGGGCGAGCGTGCCGCCGTCGGGGAGGCTCGCCACCCAGGAGATGTTCCGGTAGTAGCGGCCGTGGTGGTAGCCGATGCGGCGGAGCCACCGGTAGAGGCCCGAGCCCGCGTGCACGGTGGAGCGGGCACAGTCGGCCAGCAGCGTGGCGAGGGCGACGGGGGGCGGCGGCCCGGAGGGACGCGCGCCGGCGAGCCGGCCCGTGACGTAGGGCTCCCCGCTGTCGGCGTCCTCGACCCGGAACCGCCCGTCCGCGACGACCCGGCCGATGACCCGGCGGGCGCCGGACGCGATGAGCGGGCGGTGGAAGAGGACGTCCCGGGCGCCGTGGAAGGGTTCGCCGCGAAGGGCCGCGCCCTCGCGCAGGAAGTCGAACCAGGCCACGCCCGGGAGCATGAGCGTGCGGTACACGGCGTGCTGCGCGATGGGCGCCTCGGCCGGACCGAAGACGCGGGCGTAGGTGTACCCGGCCGCTCCCTCGTCCGACACCAGCTCCGCGGGTGACCCGGGTTCGGCGGAGCGCAGGGGCTCGGCCAGGTTCAGGGCCCGGCCGCGCGGTTGGGCGTGGGGCAGCAGGCGCTTGCTCCATGCCGTGCCGGTGGCCTTCTGGAACGCCGCCCAGTCGATGTCCCGGCCCGCCTGGAAGAGTTCCGCCGCGATCGTGGCGAGCTCCCGGGCGACCTCCCACTCGTCGCGGGCCCCGGCCAGCCGTTCGCCGACGTCATGGCCGGCGTGGCCCTGCGGGTCGTGTCCCCGCGCGTCGTGTCCCCGCGCGTCGTGGGGCGGGTCGGTGGCGCGTCGCAGGACTTCGGCCAGTGCCCGCTCCAGCGGGACACGACCCCACGCGAAGTCCGCGACCGCCTCCCAGCCCGGGGGCAGGTCCAGGGCGTCCTCGGGCGTTCCCCGGTCGCGCAGGGCGATCGTGAGGGCGACCGCGGACAGAATCCGCAGCAGTTCGCCGGAGAACTCGGTCGCCCGGGTGCCGGTGGCCGTCTCGAACAGGCCGACGACCTCGTGCACGGCCGGCGTGGAGCGGTCGAGGGCGAGCAGCCACGCGGGGGGGGCCGCGGCGCCCTGCGGGCGTATCGAGACGACGGTACGAGGAGAGCCGACGGTACGGGGAGAGCCGACGGTGTGGGCGGGCGGGGCGGCGGGCGTCAGGAGCCACGCGCGCAGCGCGGCGGCGAGCTGGTCCGCGTCGGCCCCGACGACGGCAGTCCGCTCCGTGCGGTGTGGTCGTGCCAGCCGGGCGGTGGCGCACGCGTCACCGAGGCCCGCGGGGTCCTGTGCCAGGGACGGCAGGAACTCCAGCCACTGGGCGGCCAGTTCGCGCAGCGCGTACGGGCTGTCGGCGGACAGTGGCAGCACGTGGACCGGCCGGGGCCGGGTGTCGGTCACCGCCGGCCCGGCGGGGGTTCCGGTCGGATCGGGGGCGGCCTCGACCACGACGTGGGCGTTGGTGCCGCCGAATCCGAATCCGCTCACGGCGGCCCGGCGCACGGGCGCGTCCGGCCAGGGACGGGCGGTGTCGGGCAGGTGGAAGGGGCTGTCGGCGAGGTTGAGGCGCGGGTTGGGCGAGTCCACCGCCACGGCCGGGACGGTGCCCTCGCGGAGCGCGACGATGATCTTCGCGAGTCCGGCCAGGCCCGACGCCGAGTGCAGATGGCCGATCCGGCGCTTGACGGAGCCGAGTGCGACGGAGTTCCGCGGGACGCCGTGACGCGCGAACACCTCGGTGAGGGCCCGCACTTCGATCGGGTCGCCGATGGCGGTGCCGGTGCCGTGCGCCTCCACGTACTGGACGGTGGCGGGGTCGATCGTCCGGTAGGCCTTGGTCAGCAGGTCGATCTGGGCATCGAGGCTGGGCGTGGTGACGCCCATGGTGCGGCCGTCGTTGTTGACCGCGACCGTGCTGACGGCTCCGAGGATCACGTCGCCGTCCGCCTGCGCCGCCCGCATCGGCTTCAGGACCAGGGCGGCGGCTCCCTCCCCGGGCACGTAGCCGTTGGCCCTGCTGTCGAAGGTCTGGCACAGCCCGTCCGGGGAGAGCGCCCCGGTACGGGAGAGGAGGACGAACGTCAGCGGGTCGATGAGCAGGTCCACCGCGCCGACCAGGGCGAGTTCACAGGTCCCGGCCGCCAGACTCTGGCAGGCGAGCCAGACGGCCGACAGCGAGGACGAACAGGCGGTGTCGACGACCAGGCTCGGGCCCGCCAGGTCGAAGCGGTCGGACAGCCAGGCCGCGGTGAAGTTCTGCGACCGTCCCCACAGGGCGGCGGGCCCGGGCTCGCCGGCCGAGCCCGGTGTGCCGGGCGGTACCAGCCCTCGGCCCCGGTCGAAGCCGTACCCGTTCATGCGCGCGCCCACGAACACGCCCGCGTCGAGCCTGCGGCGCACCCCCAGGTACCCCGCGTCCTCCAGGGCCCGGGCACCGACCTCCAACATCACCCGCTGCTGGGGGTCGAGGAACACGGCATCCTCGGCCGTCATGCCGAACGCCTCGTGGTCGAAGGAGAACGGGTCCACCAGGAACGCGCCGCGGTGGTGCGTTCCCTGGTGGGGGCCCTCGCCCCGGTACAGTTCGCGGGCCCACCGGCTCGGTGGGACCTCGCCGACCTCGACCCCGTCGCGGCGCAGCAGGGCCGGCAGGTCGACGGCGTCCTCTGCCCCCGGGAGCCGTACCGCGAGGCCGATCACGGCGATGCGGGTGTCGAGCTCGCTCACGGTTGTCCTTTCGTTCGACCCCTCGGTCGTGCCCGGGCCGTTCACCGCTGTCCGTCCCGCTGGAGCAGCGGGCGCAGCAGGGCGCTCAGGGCGGAGGCGGACGGGTCGTCCTGGTCGGGGGTGGGCGGTCGCCGGGTGGCCGGCGCCTCTCGGGAGGCGAGTCCGGCCGCGATGTCGTCGGCCGTGCGTGCCCGCATCAGGAGCGACGGGTCGACGGTCAGGCCACTGCGCTGTTCGAGCGCCGTGGTCAGCTCGGCGATCATCAGGGAGTCCAGTCCCAGTCCCGGCAGAGGGCGCTCCCCCGGGTCCTCCCCCAGGACGTGTACGAAGGCGTCCCGTACCCGGGCCCGCATGCCCGCCCGGTCGTGCCCGGCGCGCGGCGGCGCCGGGATCAGGACGGTCTCGGCCCGGTCCCGCGGGGGCGCGGCGCCGACGGACTCGGCGGGCTCGACGGGCTCCGCGGTCTCCGCCGAAGTGGCGGCGGTGACGGCGGTGGCGGGGGCGGTGGTGGCGGTGGTGGCGGGGGCGCTTCCCGGGAAGATCACGGCGCCGCCCGACCGCAGGTGGTCGATGAAGGCGTCCAGTGCCTGCTCGGCGCCGATGGAGTGGGCGGCGGAGAAGGACGCGTCCGCCTTCATGCCGATGCCGGTCCAGTTGGGCCACGCGTGCGCGGTGACCGTGGTGACGGGATCGTTCTCCCGCTCGGCGAGCGCCAGTTGGTAGGCGTTGGCGAGGCTGTAGTCGACCAGCCCCCGGCCGGCCAGTGCCTGCGTACCGGCGATCGAGGACACCAGGACGGCGAAATCGGCGCCCTCCTGCTTGGCCAGCCGTACGACGTTCAGGGAGCCGGGGATCTTGGGCGCGAGCACCTTCTCGGTGTCGCTCCACGGCCGGCGGTGCATCGCCCCGAACGGGTTGACCCCGCCGGAGGAGTGCACGACGCCGACCAGCCGTCCCCAGCGCCGGCCCAGCCGTCCGGCGACCGCGGCGAGTGCCGCGGGGTCGGACACGTCGCAGGGCACGTAGTCGACCTCGGCGCGCGCCGCCGGCTTCCGCAGGAGGGCGGAGCGCGCGGGGTCGAGGACCGACCGGCCGATGACGCCGATGCGCTTGGCTCCCTGATCGATCAGCCGCTCGATCAGGCGCAGCCCGACGGAGCCCAGTCCGCCGGTGACCAGGACGTACCCGTCGGCGGGCAGGACGTACGGGGTGCCGGGCGCCGCCGGCACGGGGTGCGGCGTGTACCGGACGCCCCGACGGTAGGCGGCGACGACCGTGCCGCCTTCGGCGTCTGTGTCGGTGTCGACGGCCCTCCCGGCCGCGAGGGCGCCGTACTCGGCGGCCAGGCGGTCGGCGAGCGTGTCGACCGGGTCGGCCGGGTCGAGGTGGACGACGCCGGTGGGCCTGCGACCCTCCGCGCCGGCGGCCCGTACGGCCATGGCCATGGCGGCCCGCTCCGGACGCAGGCCGCCGCGCTCGTCGGGGTGGACGGCGGCGTCGTGGAATCCGGCCCACAGCAACGCCCCGTGCGCGGGCAGCCCCGTCATCAGGCCGCTCAACTCGGACCAGAAGTCGCCCAGTTCGAAGGAGCTGTCGCCCCGGCCGGTCGGGGCGTCGATCACGATCGCCCCGTTCGCCTCTCGGTCGCGCCCGACCACGGTCACGCCCCGGCTTCGGAGGGCCTCCGTCAGCGCGTGCCCGAGTTCGGGGTCGGCGGTGACCAGGTGGACCGCGCCCGAGCCGGTACCGGGTACGGCTACGGACACGGGTTCCCGGACGCGCCACTCGACGCGTACCGCCTCGGCGCCGGCCGGGACCGGGCCGGACGCGGCGCCCTCCGAGCCGGTGGTGTGCCAGTACGATCCCCGCGCGAACGGATAGGTGGGGAGGTCCGTCGCGCGGGCGCCCCGGGCGGAGAGAGCGGCCCAGTCGATGTGCGCGTAGCCGACCCCGGCCAACTCGGCGGCGCCGACGGCTCGGTGCGGGGACGCGGCCGACGCGGTGCGGAGCGCCGCCGCTTCGGCGGTCAGGTCGCTGTCGACGCGGGCGGGCCGCATGCGGCCGGCGGCGACGGAGCGCAGCGCGGTGGCGAGTTCGGCGGCCGTCCGTCCGTGGACGGCGGTCTGGAACTCCAGTGGAGAGCGGCCGGTGTTGGCGGTGTGGCAGAGGTCGGCGGTCTCCCGGTCGTCGCGTGCCGCATCGAACCGGTCGGCGTACGCGGCTGCCAGAGCGCGCAGTGCCGACTCGTCGGCGGCGCTCACCCGCACCACGTGCGCGTCCTGGACCGAATCCTCCCGCGTCGAGGGGACAGGGGGCTCTTCCACGATCACGTGGGCGTTCACGCCGCCCATTCCGAACGCGCTCACCGCGGCTCGACGGGGGCCGCCGTCGCGCGGCCACTCCACCGCCCGGTCGGCCAGATAGAACGGTGTTTCCTCGAACCGGATGTGATCATTGGGCCGCACCACGTGCAACGACGGCGGAACCATCCCGTGCTCCATCGCCAACAGCACCTTCACCAAACCGGCCAGACCCGCCGCCGGCTCCAGATGTCCCACATTCCCCTTCAGGGAACCGATCGCACAGAACTGCGATCTGTCCGTCACCCCACGCCAGGCACGCGTCAAACCCTCCACCTCGATCGGATCACCCAGACCCGTCCCCGTTCCGTGCGCCTCCACCAAACCGATCGAATCCACCGACACCCCCGCATCCCGCAACGCCGCCCCGATCACCTCCTGTTGCGCGGCACTGCTCGGGACCGTCAACCCACTCGTTCGACCACCGTGGTTGACCGCACTGCCCTTGATCACACCCCGGATCCGGTCCCCGTCCCGCAACGCGGCCCGCAGCGGCTTCACCACCACCGTCACCACACCCTCACCCGGCACGAAACCATCAGCCCCCGCATCGAACGGGCGGGAGGCACCCGAAGGTGACAGGGCCCGCAGGTTTCGCATCGCGACGTAGTGCAGCGGGGACATGCCGACCCGGACGCCGGCGACGATCGCCTGCTCGCACTCGCCGTCGCGGATGCTGCGCACCGCCGTGTGCAGAGCGACCAGCGAGGACGAACACAACGTGTCGATCGTCATGCTCGGCCCGTGCAGATCCAGGAAGTAACTCACCCGGTTCGCCAGGAACGCGTTGTGGTTGCCGAGACCGCTGGGGGCGTCCAGCTCCGGCGCGATGTTGTAGTCCTTGTAGTGCTGGTAGCTGGCCCCCACGAACACGCCGGTGGAGGACGACAGTTGCCGTGGCGGCAGGCCGGCCGACTCCAGGGCCTCCCAGGCCGTGCGGAGCAGCCAGCGGGCCTGCGGGTCGAGGACCTCCGCCTGTTTGGGGAAGAAGTCGAAGAACCGGGCGTCGAACTCGTCCGCGTTGTCGAGGAATCCGCCCATGTCAGGCTCATGGCCGCCCGCGTACCGTCCCCAGCGATGGGCCGGGGCCGGGCGGATCTCCTCGTTCGAGCCGGCGAGCAGGGACCACAGCGCTCGCGGGTCCGCGGCGCCGGGAAGCGCGAGGGCCAGACCGATGACGGCCATGTCCTCGCCGGCCGCGGTGACTTCGAGGGCTGCCGGACCCGGAAGGGTTGCGGCGGGGTGGTCGGGGCCCGCCTCCGCGACCCGGGCCGGGGCCTCGGCCTCGGCGGGGACCTCGGCCTGAGCGGGCATCCGGGCCGGGGCCGCGTCGAACACGCCGTCGGCCGCCAGCTCCGCGACGTGCGCGGCGAGGGTTCGGCAGTCGGCGGCGTCCAGGACGTCCGTCGGGCTCAGCGGTACGCCGTACTCCGCCTCGACGTCGGCCGCGATGGCCGTCGCCAGCATCGAGTCGAGACCCGCGGCGGACAGCGAGGTGGTCGCGGTGACGCCCGGGTCGTGCAGGACGTTCCGCACCACCGCGACGATCGCCGCCTCCGAAGCCGCGACCTGCGGCGTGCGACGGGTGGGCCGCGAGGGCGGCGCGTCGTTGCCGTTCACCGTCCGGTACTCGACCTCGTCGAGCCGGGCCAACACCCGTCCGTCCGCGGCGAACAGGGTCGCGTCACCGCGCCGTGTGCCGTCGCTCGCGGGCTCGGCGCCTTCGAGCAGCACGAACGCCGTCCGCGCCGGATCCGCCCAGCGCGTCGCCCCGCCGATGGAGACCGGCAGGTAGGTGGCCGTCGGGGCCGCGGGGTCCGCCAGCGTGAGGACGGCCATGGTCTGGAGGGCGGCGTCGATCGCGACCGTCTGGGCCTCCAGCGGGCTGTCGGCGCGCACGTCGATCCGTACGAGCACCCGGCCCGGCCCGTAGTGCACCTCGGCGATGGAGCGGAGCGGGTCGGTGAGTTCCATGCCCTTCGCGGCGAACCAGGCGTAGAGGCCGTCCGGTTGCAGGGTGCGGCCGAGGCCGGCCCGCAGGGTGTCCAGGTCCGCGGCGGCGGGCGCCGGCCCGGCCGGGGTGTCGGCGGTGGCGAGTCGGGCGATGACCCGGTCGGCGTGCCGGAAGGAGGCCGGCCCCGCACGGTCGGAGTCGCCCAGGTCGCTGGTGAGGGGATGGGTTCCGGTGCCCCGGCCCGTGAAGACGATCCGGCTCAGGACGCGGCTCGATCGCAGCCCGAGGGCCACGGGAAGCGCCCCGGGCAGTGTGTCCTCGCCCAGCACCCGGTGGGCGGGCGCGAGCCGGCGTACGACCGCGGCCACGTCCTGCGCGGTCGGCGCCGCCGGTGGGACGGGCGCGGGGGGCACCGCCGCGTCGGCCGGCGCCCCGAACGGGTAGGGCGGCAGGGCGCGGTGCCGCGCCGGCGGGCCCGGGTACACCGCCGCCCAGTCGACGGCGCCGCCGCCGACGTAGTGCAGGGCCGGGCCGCCGAGGCCGGTCGAGGCGCTCTCCACCGGAGTGTCGCCGCGCAGGACGGTGCCGGCTGCCCGGTCCGCCAGGTGCAGCGCCCTGGCCAGGCCGGTGCTCAGCTCGTCGGCCGTGGTTCCGAGGAACGCGACCCGGTGGGCCCGGTGGTCGCGTCCGACGGCGCCGGTGCGGCACAGGGCGCCCAGGTCGTCGGCGGCCTCCCGCAGCAGCGGCCGGACGTCCGCGATGCGTCGCAGGAGGGCTTGCGGGGTGTGGGCGGACAGCACCAGCAGGTGCTCCTCCCCCGCGGACGCGGTCCCTCGGGCTCCCGCGCCGGACTCTGCGTACGGGGGTTCCCCGATGTGCTCCTCGACGATGACGTGCGCGTTGGTGCCGCCCATGCCGAAGGAGCTGATGCCCGCCCGGCGCGGTCCGTCCGAGGTCCACGGCCGTGGTTCGACCGGGATCACGAACGGTCCGGCGGACAGGTCGAGGTGGCTGCTGGGTGTCTCGAAGCCGGCGACGGGCGGTATCTCCCGGTGGCGCAGGGACAGCAGCACCTTCAGCAGGCCGGCGAGTCCGGCCGCGGGCTCCAGGTGTCCGATGTTCCCCTTCACCGTCCCGATGTGGCACGGACCGGTGCGGTCGGGGTCGCCGCCGAACACCTCGGTGAGCGCGGCGATCTCGATCGGGTCGCCGAGTCGGGTCGCGGTGCCGTGCGTCTCGATCAGGGAGATGTCCGCGGGCGCCAGTCCGGCGTCGGCGAGCGCGGCCCGGACGACCGCGGCCTGGGCTTCGCTGCGGGGCACCGGCAGGGCGCTGCCGCGGCCCCCGTGGTTGACGGCCGTACCGCGGACGACGCCCCAGATCCGGTCGCCGTCCCGCTCCGCGTCCGCGAGCGGTTTCAGCATCACGGCCAGCGCGCCCTCGCCGGGCAGGAATCCGTCCGCCCGCTCGTCGAAGGGCCGTGGCAGGGTCTCGGACAGCGCGCCGAGTTGGCTCAGGCTGCGGAAGTACCAAGGCGTCAGGCCGACTTGGCAGGCCGCCACGATGGCGGCGCCACAGTGCCCCGCACGGAGCGCGGCGACCGCCTGCTGGATGGCGACGAGCGAGGACGAGCACAGGGTGTCGACGGTCTGCGAGGGGCCGGTCAGGTCCAGCGCGTACGAGATCCGGTTGGCCAGTACCGCGTTCATGGAGCCGAGCGCGGTGTGCGGTCCGACGGTGTCCAGCCCTTGTGTGTCGCGGTGGTGGGTGTAGGTGGCGGCGACGAAGACACCGATGTCGCGGTGGTCGGCGAGAGCGCTGTCGTCCCGCACCGCCCAGGCGTGTTCCAGCAGCAGCTTCTGCTGTACGTCCATGTCCTCGGCCTCGCGTACCGAGATGCCGAAGAAGCTCGGGTCGAAGCGGTCGATGTCCGAGACGAACGCACCGGTGCGGCAGTAGGTGCCCGTCATTCGGGGACCGCGCGGCTCGAAGTGGGTGTCGATGTCCCAGCGTTCCGCCGGGACCTCGGTGAACGCGTGGCCGCCGGAGCGGAGCAGGGTCCACAGCTCCGCCGCGCCGCCGACAGTACCCGGCAGGTCACCGGAGACGGCGACGATCGCGACGTCCGCGTCACGACCGCCTGCGGGCGTGCGGCGTCGGTGGGTCGGGAGCTGGCGGTCGGAGGCGGCTGCGGGGAGCGGCTCGACGGGAGGGGTGGGCGCGGGTTCGGCGGACTCGGCCGGCTCGGCGGGCGGGACCGGCTCGGCGGACTCGGCCGGCTCGGCGGACTTGAACGGCTCGGCGGACTTGAACGGCTCGGCGGGCGGGACCGGCTCGGCGGGCGGGACGGCCGTGGGGGCCCTGCCCGGTTCGGCGGGCCCGGCAGGCGCCGCAGGCCCGACCGGCGCCGCGGTCTCCGTTTTCGCGACCGTGACGGCCGCGCCGTAGCGGTCGGTCAGGGCCCGGACCAGCTCGGCGAACTCGCCGTACTCCAGGAACAGCGTCGCCGGGAGGTGGATGCCCCACCTGCGGGACAGTTCCTCCGACAGTTCGACGCTCGTGATCGAGCTCATGCCGTAGTCCGAGAGGGGGGTTTCGCGGTCGAAGGACGCGACACCGAGCCGCTCGGCGAGGAATCCCTCCAGGGCGTCCGCGACGTGTTCCGCGGCGCCCGCACCCGAGCCGGCGGACCCGTCCGACCCGCCGGCAGCCGTGCCGTGTGTGGCAGGGGGGACTTCGGTCTCCGCGGCGTCCGCCTCGATGACCTCGTGGTCGGCGTCCGGATGGGCGACGATCACCTGGCGGGGGTCTTCCTGCGACCCCAGTACCGCGATGAGGGCGTCAAGGCCCTCCGCGGTGCCCAGCGGCCGGACCCCGCGCCGCCGCAACTGCTCCGCGACGGCCGTACCCATGCCCACCTCACCCCACAGACCCCAGGCGATGCTCAGCCACGGCGAACCGTGCGCCTGCGCGAAGGCGTCGAGGTAGGCGTTGGCCGCGGCGTACCCGGCCTGCCCGAGGTTGCCGAACGTGCCGGAGACCGAGGCGAACAACACGGCGAAGTCCAGGTCCTGCCCGGCCACCGCGGCCGCCAGCTCGCGGACCCCGTCGACCTTGGGCCGCATCACCGCCGCGATGTCCTCGACGGTGGCGCTGCGGATCAGGCCGTCCTTGAGCGTGCCGGCGGCGTGAACGACGCCGTGCAGCTCGCCGTACTCCGCGCGGGCCCGCCGCACGACGGCCGCCAGGGCGCCGGGGGTGGTGACGTCCGCCCTGTAGGAGACGACCTCGCAGCCGTGTGCCCGGATCGCGGCCATCCGCTGCCGGTCGGCGGCTGCCGCTCCGGAGCGGCTGACCAACGCGACGACGCCGGCGCCGTCCCGGGCGAACCTTTCGGCGACCTCCAGGCCCAGACCGCCGTGCCCGCCGAGGACGAGGTACCGGCCGCCCTGTCTGACCGGCCCCGGACGTGAGCGGGGTGCGGCCTGCGCCGAGCGGTCGAGGACCCGTACGGGTAACCGCCGGACACCCTGCCGGTAGCCGACCTCGGTCGGGCCGTCGCCGTCGCCGAGTTCCGCCAGGAGCGCGCGCAGGGCGTCGTCGGAGGACCGGTCGATGTCGACGAGGCGCGGGCGCAGCCCCGAGTACTCGATGGCGGCGGTACGCAGGAAGCCCCACAGGGCGGCGCGCGCGGGCACCGGCCGGTCTTCGTTCGAGACGGCCTGCCCGTCCCGGGTCACCACGAGGAAGAGGCCCTTGCGCTGCCGCTCGCCGAGGGTCCGCAGGGCGGCCAGGCAGCCGTGGACGCCGAGGCGGAGTTCCGTCTCCTCCTCCGGGGCGGCGTCGGACACCTCGCCGGCGTTCCACAGGTGCACCACTGCGGCGATCGGGTCCCCGACCTCGTCCCAGAGCCGGCGGAACGCCTCCTCGTCCGGCTGCGCCAGCGTCCGCCGGTCGGGGTCGAAGGCGCGGTCGCCGTCATGCCCGTGCCCCTGGGGCCGGGCCGGCCCGATGCCTACCTCCACCACGCGGGCGCCGTCGGACCGCAGTCGCCCGGCGGCGCGCGCCCCGAGGCCGTCCGTGGCGCCGTCGTGCAGTACCACCCAGGTGCCGGTGACCGGTTCGGTCCGGGCGGGGTCCGTCGGTGCGGGGCGCCAGACGATCCGGCTGACGGGCAGTGCGGACGGTCGTGCCGGGGTCGCGGTGGCGGTCGGTCGCGAGCCGGTGGTCGTGCGCCGCATGCGCAGGCCCCGGAACTCCGCGGCGACCTCGTGGGAGGGCCCCAGGAGCGTCGCGTCGGCGGTGGCGTAGGCCCCGTCCACGCCGGTGCGGCGCACCAGGACGGTCGCACCGGTCGACAGCGCCGAGAGGTCCGTGAGGACCCGGAGCCGGGCGATGCCGATCGGCAGCATGGGGTGGGGGCCGTCCGGCCCGGTGAGGTCCTGGAGCGCGCAGCTGACGACCTGGAACACCCCGTCCACCAGGAGCGGGTGGGCGTACCAGGGCACGGGTTCGGCGTCGGACCGCAGCGTTGCCCTGGCCGCGCCGTCGTCTCCGACGGACAGGCCCCGGACGGTGCGGAAGTCGGGCCCGTACCGGAGGCCGTCGCGGGCCCAGCTGTCGTACAGCCGGTCCGGGTCGATGGCGCGCCCGTCACTGGTCCCCGGGCCGGCGAGGGACTCGGCGGAGGCCGGGACATCGCCCGGGAGCAGCAGCCGGCCGGTACCGGTGGACAGCGGCTTGCGTTCACCGGCCACGACCGTGCTCAGTTCGAAGCGGGTCCGCGATCCGAAGGACACGTCGAGCCGGACGGGAGCCGTCGCGTCGTCGCTGAGGGTGAGGGGCCGCAGGAACGTCACGTCGGTGAGTTCCAGCGGAGCGAACGGCCTGCGTCGGGCGACTCCCACCATCGCCATCTCCAGTTGCACCGCGGCGGGCAGCAGCCCGACGCCGGCGGAACGGTGTTGTGCGATGAAGGGCTCCTGGCCCGTGAACGTCTTCTCGTAGGTCTCGGCCGGGTACGTCACTGTCCCTCGCTCCGGTGCTCGTAGTGACGGTCGAACAGGGGGTGGCTGACGGTGGTCGTCGCGGCGCGGCTGCGGCGTGCGGCGGGAGCGATCAACTCCTGCCGGTTGAAGGGGTAGGTGGGCAGGGTCATGGTCCGGTGGCCCTTGCCCGCGTGTACTCCCGACCAGTCGAGATCCCCCGACGTCCCGTTCACATACGCCGCCAACGACCCGTGCACCTCCAC
>NZ_JBIWLV010000038.1:0-11687 GCF_044766345.1 Streptomyces sp. NPDC102278
CGCCGTCCGCTTCACCGACGCCGTCGCCACCCTGGAAACCCTCGGCACCACCACCTACACCGAGATCGGCCCCGACGCCGTCCTCACCGCCCTGGCGCAGAACATCGTGACGGACGCGGCCGCCGTGCCGTTGCTGCGGCGGGGCCGTCCCGAAGCGGAGACCCTCGTCGCGGGGGTGGGCCGGCTGCACAGCCGGGGCGTCCGCGTCGACTGGGCGGCGTACTTCGCGGGCGCGGGCGCCGAGCGGACCGACCTGCCGACGTACCCCTTCCAGCACGAGGCGTTCTGGCTGAAGGGCTCGGGTGCGGCGGCCGACGCCGGCCACGGCCTGAACCCGACCGGGCATCCGCTGCTCGGCGCGGCCGTCACCATCGCCGGCGCCGACCAGGTGCTGTTCACCAGCCGGCTCTCGGTGCGCTCGCACCCGTGGCTGGCCGAGCACGCCGTCTTCGACTCGGCCGTGCTGCCGTCCTCCGCGCTGGTGGAACTGGCGGTCCGGGCGAGCGACGAGCTGGGGCTCGCGGGGCTCGCCGAACTGGAGTCGAGCACCCCGGTGGTGCTGCCCGTACAGGGCGCCCTCCAACTCCAGTTGGGCGTGGGCCCGGTGGACGACTCCGGGCGGCGTCCCTTCACGGTGCACACCCGCGGCGACGAGGCAGAGGCCGGTTGGACGGCCCACGCGCACGGCGCCTTCGAGACCGGCGGCGGACAGCGGGTGCCCGCCGCGGTGGGCGGCGAGGCCGTCGAGGTCCGGCTGCCCGAGGAACTGCTGCCCGACGCGGCCGCCTACGAGCTGCACCCGGCGCTGCTGGAGGCCGCGCTCGCCGGGGCCGGTGGCGCCGGCGCGGCCGGTACGACGCGGGTTCCGGCCCGGTGGCAGGGTGTGCGGTTGCACGCGACCGGCGCCACCGCCGTGCGGGTGCGGATCGCCCCGCTCGACGGGGACGCGGACGGGGCGGTGACCGTACGGCTCTCGGACGCGGAGGAGCAACCGGTCGCCACGATCGAGCGGCTCGTCTTCCGGGACGTGCCGGACGAGGAGTTCACCGCGCGCGTCGGCGGCAACCTGCCGCTGTTCCGGGTGGACTGGTCGGCCACCGCGCTGCCCGAGCCGGGCAGCCGGCTGCGCTGGGGTGTCCTCGGCGCCGCCGAGGGCGGCTTCGACGGTCCGTCCTTCGAGGAGGTGGCGGCGGTCGGCAAGGCCGCCGAGGCCGGGGCCGCCGTGGACGCCGTGGTGGCCCGGATCGCACCGGACACCTCCGGTGACGTGGTGGGCGCGGCCCACTCGGCGGCGCGGCAGGCCCTGTCGCTGGCGCAGGACTGGCTGGCCGACGACCGGTTGGAGGCGACCCGTCTGGTGGTCCTCACCCGGGGGGCGGTCGACACCGGTTCCGAGGGGGTTCCCGAGCCGGGTTCGGCCACCGTGTGGGGGCTGCTGCGCTCCGCGCAGGCCGAGGCCCCGGACCGGATCGTGCTGGTCGACCTGGACCACGCCGACGCCGGCGCGGTGCCGGTGGACGCCCTGTCCGCCGTCCTCGCCTCGGGCGAGCCGCAGGCGGCGCTGCGCGGCGGCGAGGTGCTGCTGCCGAGGCTGCGCCGGGTGGTCTCCGAGACCGAGGGCGCGCCGACCCCGTGGGGCCCGGAGGGCACCGTACTTATCACCGGTGGCACCGGGGCGCTGGGCGCGCTCTTCGCCCGGCACCTGGTCGCCGAGCACGGCGTACGGAACCTGCTGCTGGTCAGCCGCAGTGGTGCGGACGCCGCGGGCGCGGCGCAGTCGCGGGCCGAACTCGAGGCGCTCGGCGCCCGGGTGACGCTGTCCTCCGTGGACGTCTCCGACCGGGACGCGCTGGCCGCGGCCTTGGCGGCGATCCCGACGGAACATCCGCTGCGGGGCGTGGTGCACGCCGCGGGTGTGCTCGACAACGGTCTGGTCGCGGCGCTCGGACCGGACAGTCTGGCCGCCGTGCTGCGTCCGAAGGCGGACGCGGCCTGGCACCTGCACGAGTTGACGCGCGATCTGGGGCTGTCGGCCTTCGTGCTGTTCTCCTCCAGCGTCGGTGTCATCGGTGGCCCCGGACAGTCCAACTACGCGGCGGCCAACGCCTTCCTGGACGGTCTGGCCGCCCACCGGCGGGCCCTCGGGCTGCCGGCGACCTCACTGGCCTGGGGCCTGTGGGACCTGAGTCACGGAATCAACGCGGGCCTGGACGAGAACGACCTGAAGCGGTTCGGCCGCGAGGGCTTCCGGCCGGTCACCCCGCAGGAGGGCGGCGGTCTCTTCGACGCGGCGGCGGCCGGCGGCAGCCCGGCGGTCGTGGTGCTTCCGGTCGACCTGTCCGCGATGCGGGCGCACGGCCTGGTGCCGCCGGTGTTCCGGTCCCTGGTGCGGGTGACGAACCGGCGCGCGGCCCAGTCCGGCACGGGCTCCGCGGAGCTCCTCGCCACGCGGCTGGCCGGGTTGTCCGCGCTGGAGCGGCACCAGATGGTGCTGGATCTCGTACGGGGTGAAGTGGCCACGGTGCTGGGGCACTCGGGCCAGGACGCGGTCCAGGCGGACCGGGCCTTCCAGGAGATGGGCTTCGACTCGATGACGGCGGTGGAGCTGCGCAACCGTCTGGGTTCGGCGACGGGGGTCCGGCTGTCCGCCACCGTGGTCTTCGACCACCCGACCCCCACCGCCCTCGCGGAGCACGTGCTGGGCGAGGTGGCGCCCGACGGCGCCGGCGACGCGTCGGCGCCCGTGATGGCGGACCTGGACCGGGTGGAGGCGAGTCTGAGCGCCCTCCTGGAGGACGTCCAGGCGCGCTCCACGGTCTCTGTACGGCTCCAGGCGATCCTGTCCCGGCTGAACGAGGCGACGGGAACGGCCGCGGGCCCGGACCTGACGAGCACGATCGAGTCCGCTTCCGCGGACGACCTCTTCGACTTCATCGACAACCAGCTCGGCCGTTCCGCGAACTGATGGTCCCGACGTACGCAGCTCTGAGGAGAAGTTGATTTCGCATGTCCAATGAGACCAAGTCCAACGAACCGGCAGCGTCCACGGACCAGGCTGTTTCCAAAGAACAGAAGATGGTCGAGTACCTCAAGTGGGTGACCACCGACCTTCAGAAGACGAGGCAGCGGGTCGCGGAACTGGAGGCCGGCCAGGACGAGCCGGTCGCCATCGTCGGCATGGCCTGCCGCTTCCCGGGCGGGGTGACCTCTCCGGAGACCCTGTGGAAGCTGGTCATGGACGAGGCCGACGGGATCACCGACTGGCCCGAGGACCGCGGCTGGGACATCGACGCCCTCTACGACCCGGAGCGCGGCAAGCCCGGCAAGTCGTACACGAAGAAGGGCGGGTTCCTTCAGGGCGCGGCCCTCTTCGACCCCGGCTTCTTCGGGATCTCGCCCCGTGAGGCGCTCGCCATGGACCCGCAGCAGCGGGTGCTGCTGGAGACCGCGTGGGAGACCTTCGAGCAGGCGGGCATCGACCCGACCTCGCTGCGGGGCACCCCGGTCGGCGTGTTCGCGGGTGTGGTGGAGCAGAGCTACCTGGGGCTGGAGGGCCCCGAGGAGCTCGAGGGCTATCTGATGACGAGCAAGTTGAGCGCCGTCGCCTCGGGCCGCATCGCGTACTCCTTCGGTTTCGAGGGCCCGGCCGTGTCCGTGGACACGGCCTGCTCCTCCTCGCTGGTGGCGCTGCACCTGGCGGTGCAGTCGGTCCGCAAGGGCGAGTCCTCGATGGCGCTGGCGGGCGGTTCGACGGTGTCGGGCAACCCGAGCGGGTTCGTCGACTTCTCGCGGCAGAACGGGCTGGCCGAGGACGGCCGGATCAAGTCGTTCGCCGCGGCGGCCGACGGCACCGCCTGGTCGGAGGGGGTCGGTCTGCTGCTCGTCGAGAAGCTGTCGGACGCCCGGCGCAACGGCCACGAGGTCCTCGCGGTGATCCGCGGCAGCGCCGTCAACCAGGACGGCGCGTCCAACGGGCTGACCGCCCCCAACGGCCCCTCCCAGGAGCGGGTCATCCACCAGGCGTTGGCCGCCGCGAAGCTGTTCGCGGCCGACGTGGACGCGGTGGAGGCGCACGGCACCGGGACCCGGCTCGGCGACCCGATCGAGGCGCAGGCGCTGCTGGCCACGTACGGGCAGAACCGCCCGGCGGACCGGCCGCTGCACCTGGGCTCGTTGAAGTCCAACATCGGTCACAGCGTGGCGGCGGCCGGCGCGGGCGGCGTGATCAAGATGATCATGGCGATGCGGCACGGGATCCTGCCCAAGACGCTGAACATCGACGAGCCGACCCCGATGGTCGACTGGGACGCGGGCGCGGTCTCGTTGCTGACCGAGGCCCGCCCGTGGCCCGCCGGCGGCGCACCGCGCCGCGCCGGCGTCTCCGCCTTCGGCGTCAGCGGCACCAACGCCCACGTCATCCTGGAGGAGCCGCCGACCGAGGAGGCCTCCGACGAGCCGGCCGCGGCCGGCGACGCCCCGGTCCGCACCCTGCCGTTCCTGCCCTGGACACTGGGCGCGAAGACCCCCGACGCGCTCGCCGACCAGGCCCGCCGGCTGCTGGAGCTCGTGGAGGCCGACGCCGGACCCTCCCCGCTGGACGTGGCGTACTCGCTGGCGACCGGCCGCGCGGCGCTGGAACAGCGCGCGGTGGTCGTGGGCGCCGACCGGGACACGCTGCTGGAGGGCCTGCGTTCGCTGGCCGCCGGCGCGCCGGACGCGAGCGTGGTGCGGGGTGCGAAGGCGGGCGGCCACACGGCGTTCCTCTTCACCGGCCAGGGCGCGCAGCGGGCCGGGATGGGCGAGGAGCTGTACGCGAACTTCCCCGTGTACGCCGAGGCCTTCGACGCGGTCGCTGCCGAACTGGACAAGCACCTGGACCGGCCGATCCGCGAGGTCATCGCCTCGGGCACGGACCTGGACGAGACGGGCTACACCCAGCCGGCCCTGTTCGCCGTCGAGGTGGCCCTGTACCGCCTCGTCGAGTCCTGGGGGATCACCCCCGACCACCTCGCGGGGCACTCCATCGGCGAGTTGACGGCCGCCCACATCGCGGGCGTGCTCGACCTCGCGGACACCGCGAAGCTGGTGGTCGCCCGGGCCCGGCTGATGCAGGCGCTGCCCACCGGCGGCGCCATGATCGCCGTACAGGCCACGGAGGCGGAGGTGCTGCCGCTCCTCGAAGGCCTGGAGGACCGGCTCTCGATCGCCGCCGTCAACGGCCCCACCTCCGTCGTCGTCTCCGGCGACGAGGAAGCCGCCCTCAAGGTCGCGGGAAAGCTCGCCGAACTGGGCCGCAAGAGCAAGCGCCTGACGGTCTCGCACGCCTTCCACTCCCCCCACATGAACGGCATGTTGGAGGAGTTCCGGAAGGTCGCGGCCACCCTCACCTACAACAAGCCGCAGCTGCCGGTGATCTCCACCCTCACCGGCAAGCTCGCCACCGGCGACGACCTGCGCACCCCCGGCTACTGGACCGACCAGGTCCGCGGCGCCGTCCGGTTCACCGACGCGGTGCGCACCATGGAGCAGTTCGGTGCGACCACCTTCGTCGAGATCGGCCCCGACGCCGTCCTCGCCGGGCTGGTCCGCGACACCCTCACCGACGCGACGGCCGTACCGCTGCTGCGCCGGGGCCGCCCCGACGCCGAGACCCTCGTCAGCGGCCTCGGCCGGCTCCACACGGCGGGCGTTCCCGTCGGGTGGCGGGAGTTCTTCGTCGACACGGGCGCCCGCCGCGCCGACCTGCCGACGTACGCCTTCCAGCACGAGCGGTACTGGGTCGAGACCACCGGCATCGTGGCCGACGCCTCCGACCTGGGCCTCGAATCGGCGGACCACCCGCTGCTCGGGGCCGCGGTCACCGTCGCGGGCGCCGACCAGGTCCTGTTCACCAGCCGGCTCTCGCTGCGCACCCACCCCTGGCTCGCGGACCACATCGTCCTGGGCCAGACCCTGGTGCCGGCGACCGCGCTGATCGAGATGGCCATCCGGGCCGGCGACGAGCTGGGCAGCACCGTCCTCGACGACCTGTCCATCCTCGGCCCGCTGGCCCTGCCCGAGAAGGGCGGCATCCACCTCCAGGTCAGCGTGGGCTCCGCCGCCGGCACCGGTCGGCGCGAGCTGGCGATCTACTCGCGGCCCGACAACGCCGACGTGCCGTGGACCCTCAACGCCCGCGGTCACCTCAGCTTCCAGGGCGCCGACGAGCCGTTCGCGCTCACCGAGTGGCCGCCCACCGGCGCCGAAGAGGTCCCGCTGCACGACGCGTACGACAAGCTCGCCACCCAGGGCTACGTGTACGGCCCGGTGTACCGGGGCCTGGACGCCGTCTGGCGCCGCGGCGACGAGGTGTACGCGGAGGTCAGCCTGCCCGACGGCAGCCGCACCAGCCAGGCCGGCTTCGGCCTGCACCCGGCCCTCCTCGAAGTCGCGCTGGCGGCCTCCTGCCTGGCGAGCTACGGCACCGTCCCCGAGGGCGCGGTGTGGATCTCCACCGACTGGAAGGGCGTCCGGCTGTACGCGACCGGCGCCTCCAAGCTGCGGGTACGGCTCTCGCTCGACGCCGACGACGCTCTGGTCGTCCAGCTGGCCGACCAGAGCGGGCAGCCCGTCGCCCGCGTCGCGTCGGTCGCCTGCCGGGCCATCGCCGTCGGCGAGGTCTCCAATGCCCTGGCCCGCCGCCGCGACTCCCTCTTCCACGTGGACTGGGCGCCCTACCCGGTCGTCGCCACCGGGGACACCACCCACTGGGCGACCCTGGGCAAGGACGGTTTCGGGGACCGTCGGTTCACCGACGTGGCCCGGGCCGCGCGGGTCATCGGCGCCGGCGAACGCGTCGACGTCGTCCTGGCCCGCCAGGAGACCCCCGACACCGGGGACCGGGCCGCCGACGTGCACACGGCGGCCAGGAACGCGCTGGCCCTCGTACAGAACTGGCTGGCCGAGGAACGGCTGGCCGACACCCGGCTGGTGCTCCTCACCCGGGGCGGCGTGGCCGCCCGCGACGAGGACGTCACCGACCTGGGCGCGGCCACCGTGTGGGGCCTGCTGCGCTCCGCGCAGTCCGAGAACCCCGGCCGGATCGTGCTCGTCGACCACGACCTCGACCTGGACGACCCCGCCGCCGACCCGTTCGCGGTCCTGGCCTCGGTCGTCGCCTCCGGGGAGCCCCAGTCGGCCGTCCGCGCCGGGCAGGTGCTGATACCGCGCCTGGGCCGGATCTCCGAGTCGGCCGCGGGCCGCACCGGTGAGTGGAACCCCGAGGGCACCGTACTGATCACCGGTGGCACCGGCAGCCTCGGCGCCCTGTTCGCCCGCCACCTGGTCGTCGAGCACGGCGTACGGAACCTGCTGCTCACCAGCCGTCGCGGTCTCGCCGCCGAGGGGGCGGGCGCGCTCGCGGCCGAACTGACCTCGCTCGGTGCCCGGGTGACCATCGCGGCCTGCGACGTCGCCGACCGGGAGGCGCTGGCCGCGGTACTGGCGGACATCCCGGACTCGCACCCGCTGACCGGCGTCCTGCACACCGCCGGCGTCCTGGACGACGGGCTGATCGGATCGCAGACCCCGGAGCGACTCTCGGCGGTGCTGCGGCCCAAGGTCGACGCCTCGTGGAACCTGCACGAGCTGACGAAGGACCTGGACCTGTCCGCCTTCGTGCTCTTCTCGTCCATCGCGGCGGTCGTCGGCGGTCCCGGCCAGTCCACGTACTCGGCCGCGAACCACTTCCTCGACGCTCTGGCCGAGCACCGCAAGGCCCGCGGCCTCGCCGCGACGTCGCTTGCCTGGGGCCTGTGGTCCCAGACCAGCGGCATGACCGGTCACCTCGACCAGGCCGACCTCCAGCGCATCGCCCGCAGCGGTTTCCGCCCCGTGGAGTCCGAGCAGGGCCCCGCCCTGCTGGACCTCGCGCTGGAGACCGGGCACGCGGCGCTGGTCGCCACCCCGATGGACCTCGCGACCCTGCGGGAGCAGGTCCAGGTGCCGGTGCTGCTGAGCAAGCTGGTCCGTACGCCGGCCCGCCGGACCGCCCAGAACGCCGAGGTCGCCACGGAGACCCTCACGGACCGGCTGGCCGGGCTGGCGGTCGAGGAGCAGTCCCGGGCGGTGCTGGAGGTCGTCCTCGCGCAGGTCTCGGCGGTCCTCGGGCACTCCGACACCTCGGCGATCGACACCGGGCAGCCGTTCTCGGCGCTGGGCTTCGACTCGCTCACCTCGGTCGAGCTGCGCAACCAGCTGGGCACCGCCACCGGCCTCAAGCTGCCGCCCACGCTGGTCTTCGACCACCCGACGCCGCTCGCGCTCGCCGCGTTCCTGCACGGCGAGGTCGCCAGCGGTTCCGCCGACCGCAAGGGAACCGACTACGCGGCGGAGATCCGGCTCGCCGACGACGTCCGGCCCGCGCAGGAGGTCGTACGGACCGCCGTGGACCCGAAGGAGATCCTGCTGACGGGAGCCAGCGGCTTCCTCGGCGCGTTCCTGCTGCGGGACCTGATGCGCGGCACCACGGGCCGCGTGCGCTGCCTGGTCCGCGGTGAGGACGAGGCCTCGGCGCTGGAGCGGCTGAAGGCCAACGCCCGCTGGTACCGGGTCTGGGACGAGATCGACGAGGACCGGCTCTCGGTCGTCCTCGGCGACCTGGCCGAACCCCGGCTCGGCCTCACCGAGGAGGCGTTCGACGCGCTCTCCCGCACCGTCGACGTGGTCTACCACAACGGCGCCCGGGTGCACTGGCTGCACCCGTACGAGACCCTCAAGGCCTCGAACGTCACGGGCACGGAGGAGGTGCTGCGGCTCGCGGCGCGCCACCGCACGGTCCCGGTGCACTACGTGTCCACCGTCGGTGTCTTCAACGGGGTGCGCGAGCCCGGCGTCCCGCTGAAGGTGACCGACCCGACCGGGCCGGCCGAGGCCCTCGCGAGCGGGTACCTGCGCTCTAAGTGGGTCGCGGAGCAGATCATCGAGCTGGCCCGGGACCGGGGTCTGCCGGTCTCGGTCTACCGTGTCGACGTGATCTCCGGCGACCAGGTCAACGGCGCCTGCCAGACCGCCGACTTCGTGTGGCTGACGCTGAAGGGGCTGGTCCAGTCCCGGAGCATCCCCAAGGGCACCGAGGGCCGCTTCCACCTGCTGCCGGTCGACTACGTCAGCGCGGCGATCACCGGCATCTCGCGGCAGCCCGGCGCGGTCGGCCGCACCTTCCACCTCTTCAACCAGAGTTCGCTGGCGCTGACCCGGTGCGCCGAGTTCCTGCGCGGCCTGGGCTACGAGCTCGACGAGGTGAGCTGGGACAACTGGAACACCACGGTGAAGGCGGGCGACAACGCCCTGCTGCCGCTGCTGGACGCCTTCGAGATGATGACGTCCGACACCGACGGGTTCTACCCGCCGATCGACACCACCGAGACGGCGGCGGCCCTGGCCGGGACCGGCGTCGAGATCCCCGTGCTGACGAAGGAGCTGTTCGAGAAGTACGTCGGCTTCTTCGTCGAGGAAGGCCACTTCCCGGCGGCCCCGTGACGGGGGCGGCCACGAGAGAGCCCCGCCGGCCTGTGGCCGGCGGGGCTCTCCCCTCGTGTGCGGCGCCGCGGTGCGGCGTGAGGGGTCGCCGCGGTGTGAGGAATCGTTACGGCAGGCGGATGCCGAGCCGGTGCGAGAAGACGTCCCGCGGGTCCCACTTCGCCTTGGCCCGCTGGAGGCGCGGGTAGTTGTCCTTGAAGTACAGCCGGTGCCACGGGACGCCCGAGGTGTTGAGCGTCGGGTCCGCGATGTCGGCGTCGGCGTAGTTGATGTAGCAGCCGTCGTTGACCCCGCCCGGGCGGGGCACCCCGCCGGTGCTCGCGTACACGTCCGCGTAGGCCTCGCGCACCCAGTTCTGGTGGACCGCGTCGTCCGCCGGGTTCGTCCAGAGGCTGCAGTAGAGCATCTTGGCGACGGAGTCCCGCTGGGCGGTGGCGGTGTCCGCGCTCGCCGTGTCGTTGATCCTGCCGCCGAAGCTGACGAGGGCGATCATCCCGTACGGTCCCGGGTAGTCGGTGCGGGTCAGCTGCCGGTACATCGCCTTCAGCTGGTCCTGCGGCATCGCCTTGCGGATGTACGCCGACTTGGACTTCCAGCGCGGCACGGCGGCCTCGACGAAGCCGGACCACTCGGTGACCGCGTACAGCCACGGCGCCCGGTAGCGGTCGCCGACGGTGTAGCGGACCCCGGTGCCCTCGGAGACGGCCGCGAGGAACCCGTCGAGCACCTGGTCGGCGTCCGGCGCCGCCGCGTCGATCTGCGTGCTCATCCGGAAGTAGCCGGCCGCCTTGTGCATCGCCTTGAACTGGCTGTAGAGGAAACGGCCCGGGGCGCCGGGGCCGGAGTTGTTCTCGTGCCAGACGTTGAAGTTGTGCACGAGCCGGGTGAAGCTCGCCTCGTCCAGGTCCTCCCAGGACCAGCTGACGTCCGACAGGATGACCTCGGAGGGCGCCTTGGGCAGCAGCTTCGTCGGGTCGTCGCCGGTGGCGCCCGGGGAGCGCAGCCAGTACTTGGTGACGATCCCGAAGTTCCCGCCGCCGCCCCCGGTGTGCGCCCACCACAGTTCGCGGTTCGGGTCGTTCGCCTCGCGGGTGGCGACCACCTTGCGGGCCCGGCCGCTCTGATCGACGTGGACGACCTCGACGGCGTACAGGTGGTCGACGGTCAGTCCGCGCGAGCGCGACAGCGCGCCGTAGCCACCACCGCTGATGTGGCCGCCGGCGCCGACGGTCGGGCAGGTGCCGCCGGGCAGGACGACGCCCCAGCGCTTGTAGAGGGTGCGGTAGACGGTGCCCAGCAGGGCGCCCGGCTCGACGGCGATGGCGCGCATCCGCGGGTCGTACGCGATGGAGCCCAGCCCGGCCATGTCGATGACGACACGGACCTCGGGGTTGGCCGTGAAGTCCTCGTCGCAGTGGCCGCCGCTGCGGACCACGACCTTGAGCTTCTTGTCGACGGCCTCCTGTACCGCGCTGACGACCTGGTCGGCGGAGCCGACGAGCCGGACGTAGTCGGGGGAGCCGACCCAGCGCTGGTTCGAGCCCGATATGAGCCCGCGGTAGCGCGGATCGGTGCGGGTGACGGTGATCGGGGCGGGGACGGCCGCGCGGGCGGCGGCCTCCCCGGTGCCTTCGACGACGGCCGCCTCGGCGGCTCCCGCGGCCGCCACGACACCGATCGTGGGCACCGCCAGAGCGCCGCCGGTCAGCGCCGCGCCTTTCATGAGCACCCGACGGGACACATCGGTCATGACCGCATACCTCCATGAGACACGAGAGAAGAGCCGGAGAAGTGCGCCGGAGCGGTGCCGCGGCGCGAGGAACCGCGGGGAAACCCGGGGCGCGGCCACCCGACCACAACTCGGTCACCAGGCGTTCTCTGGCGGTCCTCGTGCGGTGATTACCTGCCGGTGGGCCGCCGGCGGCGAGCCGGGGATACGTTTTCGACCGTCGATGGTTCGAACCGTCACCGAGGTTGAGGAGAGCGTTCGTGCGTAAGGTGCTGATTGCGAACCGCGGCGAGATCGCTGTCCGCGTTGCTCGGGCCTGCCGGGATGCGGGTATCGGGAGTGTGGCCGTCTACGCCGACCCGGACCGGGACGCTCTGCACGTCCGCGCGGCCGACGAGGCTTTCGCGTTGGGCGGTGACACCCCGGCCGCCAGTTACCT
>NZ_JBIWLV010000039.1:0-9869 GCF_044766345.1 Streptomyces sp. NPDC102278
CACGAACATGCCGTCGTAGTGCCCGGCCGCCACCGACGCGGAGTACATGTCGTACACCCCGATCAAGGGTGTGGTGCCCGGCTTGGCGATCTCTTCCCGCAGCGTGTTTCCGTGACTCATGGCCAGACTCCTTCGAGGTGCTGTGCGTATCCGGTGACCGGGCGACCGCGCGACACGGCGGCGCTTTACCCAAAGCAGATCATTTCCTGACCATTTGCGGGGGAATGGTTACTGCGCCGACTGCCTCACGCCAATGGCGTAGTCCGTTCACCACAGAAACGTCACTGGGTGAACGCCACCCCTCTAGCCGAGCCGCATTCCGTCGCGCATGACGACTCTGCCTCGCAGCTCCGGTTCACCCTTCCAAGCGGACACGGTCGTCGGCACCTCACCGCCCGCAAGATGACCAGCTCCGCCCGCACCGCCTCCACCACCTGTGGACGCCAACTCGCCGCCCTCGCCCTGGAATTCCTCGCCGACAGCGACCCGCACAGCCCTGCCGTCCAGCTCGCACGGGCCTACCGCGCCCGGGAGGCGGACGGGAACCTCGCCGTGATGCAGGGCGCCTTGAGCAAGGAACTCGGCGTCACCCCGCTCGCAGCCGTCCTCATCGAACTCCGCGGCGCCGCCGTGCCGTTCCTCACCGCCGCCGTCCGCCTCGGACGCCTCTCCCCGACGAAGGCCCAGGTCATCGCGTACCGCCTCACACCCGCCATCGGCGACGCCGCAGCCGCGGCCCTGGCAGCCGAAGAACTCCACAGCACTCAAACCCGCTTCTTCGCCACCTGAGAACACACCACTCAGCTCCGCGGAATGTCCGATACCACCGCAAACCGGGCATACGTCGCGAAGCGAAACCGCCCACCCTGCTTCCCCCGTCGGCCGGTACTCCATGACCGGGCCCGCGTCGGGGAAGATGGCGGGGTCAGCCGTAGTCGAGCCGTGGGGAGTGTGCGCGTCGATGACGCCGTCCGGCCTTGAGTCCAAGCCACCGACGATCGCCGATGTGGCGCGCGTCGCCGGGGTGTCGCGCACGACGGTGTCGCACGCGCTCAACGGACTCGGGAAGGTCGACCCGCGGACCCGGGAACGGATCAAGCAGGTCGCCGCCGAACTGGGCTACCGGCCGAACCTGCGGGCGCAGCGGTTGCGACGCGGCCAGGCCAAGGCCATCGCACTGGCCTCCTCGATGCCCTTCGCCGTCGCCGGCGGGACCTCGCGGCTCGGGTTCTACATGGAGATCGCCGCCGCGGCGGCCGAGAGCGCGCTCCTGCACGACTACGCGCTCGTGCTGGTGCCGCCCGTGCGATCCGGATCAGGGCTGCACTCCGTCGACATCGACGGCGCCATCGTCGTCGAGCCGGACGTCGACGATCCCGCGGTGGCGCAGCTGAGGGAGCGCGGACTGCCGTACGTGGCGCTCGGCCGGCCCGTGGCGGCGGGCGAGGAGGTTCCGTACGTGGACCTGCGCGGCGGGCTGGTGACCGAGATGCTGCTCGCGCACCTGCGGGAGCAGGGGGCCCGGCGGCCGGCGCTGCTCATAGGGTCCGGCGAACGGCACTCCTCCGTCGACGCGCGCGAGGCGTACGGGCGGATGGCCGAGCGTCACGGGTGGCCGCCGATCGTGGCGACCGCCTCGGAAGAGGGCGGGGAGCAGGCCGGCTACGAGCGGTGTGTGGCGCTGCTGGAGGAGCATCCCGGGATCGACGCGGTGTGTGCGCTGGTGGACGTGTTCGCGGTGGGCGCGGTCCGGGCGATTCGGGAGAGCGGGCGGTCCGTACCGGGTGACGTCCTGGTCGCCACCCGGTACGACGGGCTCCGCGCCCGGACCTGTGACCCGCTGCTGACCGCCGTCGACCTGCACCTGGACCGGGCGGCGGCCGACGCGGTGGAACTGCTGCTCGGGCGCTTGGGCGGCGGGGCGGCCCCCCCCGCGGGGGCCCCCCCCCCCCCGCGGGGGGGGGCGCGGGCCGCGTGGCGGCGGGGCGGCCCCCCCCGGGCGCCCCCCCTCACCCCCCCCCCCCGGGGGCGCGGGGGGGGGGGGGGGGGGGGGGGGGGCCCCGGGGGGGGGGGGGGGGGGGGGGGGGGGGGCCCCCGGGGGGGGGGCCCCCCCCCCCGCCGCGGTTGGTGGTACGGGCCTCGTCGCTGCGGGCCGGCCCGCCGGTGTCGCCTCCCTTCACACCCCCGTCATGAGGACGAGGCCGGAGACCAGGGCGAACACCAGGACGAACAGCCGCATCCTGCGGGCGTCGAGCCGGTGGTGGACCAGCCGGCTCAGCCAGGCTCCGACGGCGATCGCGGGCAACAGCAGCAGGACCGGGCCGAGTTCCTGCGGATGACCCTTGCCCGTGGCGAAGAGCAGTATCAGCGAGGCCACTTCGCCGATCAGGAAGCAGAGCGCGACGGTCGCGCGGAGTTCGGCGGGCGGCCGGTGCTGGTACACCAGGGCGAGCGGCGGACCGCCCACGCCCGTCGCGGTCTCCGTCAGCCCGGTCACCGCGCCCGCCCCCACGTAGGCGAGCCGCCCGGGCGTGAAGGCGGGCGCGGCCAGGCTGACCACCGCCGCCAGGACGGTGGCGCCGCCGACGAACAGGCCGATGCTGCGGTCCGGGATCAGCCAGAGCAACGCGAGGCCGCCGGGGGTGGCGGCCAGTCGGGCAGCGGTGATCCAGCCGGCGCCCCGCAGGTCGAGGGCGCCCCGCTCCCGCCAGGCGACGTACAGGTTCAGCGGGATCATCGCCGCCAGGACGAACACCGGTAGCAGGCCAGGGTCGACGATCCCGGCGACCGGCGCCACGATCAGGGCGAAGCCGAGGCCGCTGCTGCCCTGGACGAAGGCGGCCACGGCGACCGTGACGGCGAGGACGGCGAGCGCATCCGGGCTCATCGCGCGGCGCTTCGTGCGCGGGCGGTGGTGGAGGTGGGGTGGGCCCGGGTGATGGGGGCCCGTTCCACCGCGGCGCGGGCGAGGCCGGCGGCCCGCCGGACGAGCGCCGGGCCGTCCCAGCCGGTGGGCAGCCCCCGCCACAGGCGCAGCCGGCCCGCGACGAACACGGCGCTGATCTGGTCGCGGTTGCCGCGGCGTACGAGCTCCCAGGGGAGGTCCCAGGACAGCGCGAGTTCGGGGTTGGTGACGTCCACGAGGAGGAAGTCGGCGGCCAAGCCCGCGGCGATGGTGCCGGTACGGGCGCCCAGGCCCACCGCGTCGGCGCCGCCCCGGGTGGCGTGCTCCAGCCAGGTCCAGCCGGCGCCGCAGGAAGAGTCTCCGATGGCGAGGCCGTACGCGAGGCGTTGGGCGAACTCGGCCGCCTCGGCGAGCCGGAAGCCGTCCCCGCGCGTGCCGTCGGTGCCCAGGCCGAAGCGGATGCCGCGTTCGGCCATGGTGGCGGCCGGGGCGACGGCGTTGCCCTTCCAGGCACTGGCCACGGGGTTGTAGCTGACGGCGGTGCCCGTGTCGGCGAGCAGCGTCAACTCCCGGGGGGTGAGCAGGGTGGCGTGGGCGGCGAGCAGGTGGGGGCCGAGGGCGCCGATGTCGTGCAGGTGCTCCAAGGGGCGCAGGCCGTGCCGGACGAGGGAGCGTTCGACGCCCGCCAAGTGCTCGTTGACGTGGATCTGGACGATCGCCCCGGCTTCGGCGGCCAGGCGCGCGGTGCGCCGGAGCGTGGCGGTGGTGGCGGCCTCGGGGATCGAGACCGCCAGGGAGGCGTGGACGAGGGCGTCGCCCTCGTAGCGGGCCAGGTGTTCCTCCTCCCGCTGCGCGCCGCCGGAGCCCGCAACGCCGGAGCCCGCAACGCCTGAGCCCGCCCCGCCTGAGCCCGCGCCGCCGGAGCCCGGGTCGCCGGGTCCCACGGCGCCGGGTTCCACGTCGTCACACACGAGCCCGAGGACGCAACGGATACCTGCGTCGCGTGCGGCGCGGGCCACCACGTCGACGTCCACGCCCGTGCGGTTGCCGGCATCGGTCACGGTGGTGAAGCCGCCGCGCAGCGCTTCGAGCGCCGCCAGCTTCGCCGACGTGTAAGCCGATTCCTCGTCCAGCGCCCCTTCGAGCGGCACCCAGACCCGGCGGAAGATCTCCGACGGCTCCCCGTAGGCGAGGGCCGAACCGAAGGTCTGGGTGAGGTGGTGGTGGGCGTCGACGAAGCCGGGCATCAGCAGGTGTCCGGGGAGGCGTACGGGGTCGAGGTGGGGGTGGGTGAGCTGGACCTGCGCCGCGTCGCCGACGGCCGCGAAGGACCCGTCGGCGACGACGACCGCCATGCCTTCGGCGGGACCTTCGGGCAGCAGGACGGCGTCCGGCAGGAGGAGGAACGGGCCGGTCCCGTCGAGGAGTTCACGGAGGGAATGGTTCATCGGTTGCTGTTGTCGCTTTCCGTACGGGCTGCGGTCACGCGCGCGGCGATGCCGGGCCTGATGTGGTGGAAGAGGATGTTGAGCACGACGGCCACGAACGCGCCGACGGCGACGCCGCTCTCCAAGAGGATGCGGAGGTTCGGCGGGAAGCTCGCGTACACGCCGGGGATGAGGATGGGCAGCAGTCCGAACGCGAGGGCGACGGCGCACACGAAGGTGTGCGTGTGCTGGTCGAGGTCGCAGCGGCCGAGCATCTGCACACCGAGCACGGTGATGACGGCGAAGACGACCATGGCGGTGCCGCCGATGACGGCGGACGGGATGACGCTGATGGCGTGGGTGACGGGCGCGAGGAAGCCGATGACGATGAGGACGACGCCGGCCGCGGCGGTGACGTAGCGGCTGCGTACGCCGGTGACCCGGACGATCCCGATGTTCTCGCCGCTCGTCACCATGAGGGGCAGGCCGAAGAACCCGCCGACGACCGAGGTCAAAGCGTCGCCGCGGATGGTTTTGGGGACGGCGGTGCGTCGGTCGATCTCCTTGCCGACGGCCTCGGCGTTGATGACGGTCTGGCCGGTGGCCTCCGCCATGGAGGCGAGGCTGTAGAGCATGAGGGGTAGGGCGGCGACGAGGTCGAACCGGGGCGAGCCGAAGGGCAGGAGCTGCGGGACGTTGAAGAGGCCGCCGCCCGCGCCCTCGAAGTCGACGGCGCCGAGCGCGGCGGCGAGCGCGGCGCCGGCGAGCAGGCCGAGCATGACGGCGAGCTGCCGCAGGATGCCGGTGAACAGCAGGTAGAAGATCACGGTGAACCCGATGGTGGCCATGCCGAGCCCCAGGTTCACGGGGTCGGCGAAGTCGGGGTCACCGGGGCGGCCGGTGACGAGGACGGCGCCGACCTTCACCAGGTTGACGCCGACGATGACGATCATCGTGCCGATGACGAGGGCGGGGAAGAAGGCCAACAGCCGTGAGAACAGGGGCAGGACGACGAAGGAGAAGACGGCGGTGAGGACGACCGCGCCCGTGGCGGTGGGCAGGCCGTGCTGTTCGGCGATGGCGAGGAAGAGGATGAGCGGCGCTCCGCCCGGGAGCATCACGAAGGGGAGGCGGGGACCGAACTTCCAGGGGCCGAGGGACTGGACCAGAGACCCGATGCCGGAGAGCACGAAGGCGGCGGAGAGCAGGTCGACGGTCAGCGCCGGGCCGAGGTTGAGGGTGGCGCTCATCAGGAAGATCGCCGAGATGGGCGTGGCGGCCATGACGAGGACGTGCTGTACGCCGAAGAGGAGGATCCGACCGACCGGCCGGGACTCGTCGACGGGATGGACGACGCGGTCGGCGTTGCCGGCTTGCTGCTGCGTACGGGCGATGGTGGGGCGGGGACTTGACACGTTCGAGCTCCGATCGGCGTTCGACACGCTTGGGTTCAGCCGCGATCCAGCCCTGGACGGAGAGCCAAATCGATTTGGCCAAATCGATTTGGCCGCCAGTATGTGAGGCCCCCGGACCCCCGTCAAGACCCTTGACACGTCGGCCGACGGCCGACGGCCGACGGCGCCGGGGCCCGGGGCCCGGGGCCCGGCGGCCGGGGCCTGGCGCCCGGGGCCCGGCCGCGCCCGCGCCCGCGCCCGCGCCGGTGGCGCGGCCGGCTCGGCCACCGGAGCCGGCCGCGCCCGCGCCACCGGAGCCGGCCGCCACCGGAGCCGCGGCGCCCCCGCCACCGGAGCCGCGGCGCCCGCGCCCCCGGAACCGGCCGCGCCCCCGGAACCGGCCGCGCCCCCGGAACCGGCCGCGCCCCGCCACCGGAAGCGCCCGCGCCCCCGGCGCCCGGCCGCGCCCGTCGTTCCCCGATCCTCGGGAACGGGATTCCCCGGCGCGTGGCGTGCGCCGTCCCCCACGCGCTCCGAACGCAGCCCCTGACGCCATGCCTCCGGCGCAGCCCGGCCGCCCCCCCCGAAACGAACAGCGCCATGAGCCGGCGTCAGCGAATGTGCGGGTGGGCGTGGGACCACCCGCAGTTGTGGGAGGAGAACGCCTGTTGTGCCTCATCGAGTGAACGGCGGGCCCGCGTCGGCACCGTCGTTCACTGAGCTGATGGTCCGGGGGCTACGTCATCTGGCCGCCCTGTTCTACGCTCGGAGGCTGTGCCGTAAACCTCCTGGGCTTGAACCCGGATCATCCGCAGCCAGGAAGAATTGCGCGAAATCAACGCCCCATGTGAATGAGGTTGTGTTGTCCAAATACCTCCAGGTAGTAGGAATAGCCGCCCTTCTCGGCGTGCTGGTCGGATGCGGAACACCTGCTGGTGCGCCCCCATCGGCGCCCACGCCCCTGAAACCCGCGCCCCTGAAACCCACGCCGCGGCTCGCCCTCGAGGCTATCCCCGAAGCACCCACGAAAGGGCTGGCCAAAGGATTGACGCTCCCCTTGGACGCCTATTCCCTCGGCGCGCGCGAGCAGTATGCCTGGCAGGCCGCTACCCAGGACCAGTGGCGGCAGTGCATGACTCGCTTCGGTCTCAAGTCCTTCAATCCGCCTTCAGCATCGACGGAGACCGCGATAGCCGCATCTGACATCGACATGGGGCGCCGTTACGGCATCTCGGACCCGGAGGCCGCGAAGACACGTGGGTATCACCTTCCGGTGACCCCGGAGCCGCCGCGCTGGGAACCCGCCAAGGGTGCCGAAGAGGCTGTCTTCACAGGCAACGGAAAAGAGGTGGTCGATGGCCTCTACGCTGGCCAGAAGGTGCCAGAGGGCGGATGTCGCGGGGAAGCCAAGCGTGCGTTCCCGGTGCCACAAACGCCTGAAGCGGTGAACGTCGAAGGACGGGCCTTCGCTGCGGCCCAACAAGATCCGGCCGTGGTGCAAGCGTTCGATCAGTGGTCAGCTTGTATGGGGAAGAGCGGACTTGACGTCAAAACTCCGCTTGATGACTTGGCGGCGCTGGGGGTCACCCTCGAAGGTCCGAATCCCGGCTCACGGGAGATGGAAATTGCGGTTTCGGATGTCGAATGCAAGAGGAAGACTGGCTTGATTGCGCTGTGGCACCACAAGGAAGAGCGTGAACAGAGAAGCGAGATAGCCAATTCGGCATCCAAGCTGGACGTCGAGCGAGAAGTAAAGGATGGCGTGGTCAAGAAGGCCATCCAGGCTTACAAGAGCAAGATGCAGGAATCACAGTGAAGATCATTCCGCGCTGACGCTGACGCTGACGTTGATGCTGCGCGCTCCCGCACCCCCGAACAACGATGCCGCGGCTGAGGCCACGGCTCCAGAACGTGGAGGTCCAGCACGACTTCGGGCCCGACGTCGCCTCGACACGGCTGGTCACCACGACAGCAGATGGATTCGCGGGCCGAGGAACGGATCGTTCTCAACCGGATGGACGGCCGCAGGTACATCCCACTGGGCCACAACCCCGGGATCTCTTCCCTGATCACCTGCCTCGCCGTCCCCCTGTGTGTGGTCGTAGACGAGTACGGTCACGCCCGGACGGCGTTGCTCCTCGGCGCCCGCGAACGGTGGGCGGAGTGGCGGGGCGGCTCGATGGCCGTGTCGCACGAGGACCGCCCCGCAGCCTCGGGGATCGCCGGCGGCGGCCTCCGCCATCGGACTCATGACTCATGGACTCGTGGACCCGTGGCCGCCCCTCGCTCGCTATCAGCCGTGCCTTCTGCAAACGGGGGCGACATGGCTGATCGGCGCGTTGTCTCGCGCGCAACCGATGCCGACAGTGAACGAAGGACGCGACCTGGGAGGGTGAAGGGAATGGCGTACACGTTCTTCGACAGCACCGCGTTGCCGACGGAGCAAAGGTTCGACTGGTGGTGCGAGACCGTCAACCGAAGCGTGTCACCCACCCGGCAGACCAGCAGTCACGCGGCTGATTTCGCGGGCAGTGTTGCCTTCTTGACCATGGGGCCGGTCCAGACCAGCACTCTCGCCTTCCCCGCGGTGCAGTCGCAGCGCAGCGCTGACCTGATCCGACAGTCGGATCCGGAGACGTACGAGCTGACTCTGGTCCTTGGCGGCCAGATGTGGATCTCCCAGAACCGCAACGAGGTCCAGGCGACTGCCGGCGAGTTCCTCATGTGGAACTCTTCGCGTCCCTATACCGGCCAGGCCCTCAGCGGCGCCTCGGTGGGCGCTTCGCGCGCCATCATCGTGCACCTGCCTCGGGCGCTCCTTCCCCTGCCGCACGCCAGGGTCGACGAGTTACTGGCCCAGGGGCTGCCGGCCGCCGACGGCATGGGTTCCATCCTGGCCCGCCACCTGTGCAGCGTCATGGAACAAGCCCCCGCCCTCGCGGAGCCGGACTGCACAGCGCTGGGTCCGGTGACCCTGGACCTGGCGGCCGCCTTTCTCGCCCACCGGCTCGGCCTGCTGAACCGGGTACAGCCGGAGTCCCGCGCGCGGATGCTTCTGGCACGCATCGACCAGTTCATCGACGCCAACCTCACCGATCCGATGCTGTCCCCCTCGGACATCGCCGCACGACACCACATCGCACTCCGGACGCTTCACGCGCTCTTCCGGCAGCGGGAGCGGACCGTTGCCGCGACGATCCGACACCGGAGACTGGAAGGCGCCCGCGCCGAACTCGCCGATCCGCGCTCACGAACGGTACCCATCCACGTCATCGCCGCTCGCTGGGGCTTCACCGACGCCGGTTTGTTCAGCCGTACGTTTCGCAGCGCGTACGGAAGTACTCCGAAGGACCACCGCCGGCGCGCGACCGCAGAACCCGACGCGGGCAACCCTCCTCGACCCTGAACAGCCGCGGCGATCAAGGCTCATGCCCGCGCGTGCGGTCGCAGAGCCGCGGAGCCGGCCGTGCGCTACGTGCCCAGAAATCCTGCACGGGCAGCCCATTTGACGCGCCTTGACCAACCTAGGGTCGTATCACGCGGCCCCGGTGTGCAGGGTCCGCGTTCCGGAGAGATCCTGAGAAGGAGGAACGATCATGAGCAACAAGATCGTACTCGTTGCCGTGGGCGCCACCCTGCTGCTGGCATCGACGATGGGCACCGCACTCGCACAAGACCAAACCCTGACAGGAAGCAGTTCGGCGGCTGCTCCCGCAGGGGCGGGCCAAGTGATCGAACCGATCCACTTCAACGGCACCGACGCCGAGATCAAGGCCTGGGACAACTGCATCCACGGGCAGGCGTGTCTGTTCCAGAACAGCAACGGCGGCGGGACCATGTGGGTCGTGCCCAGCTGCAACGTCGTGTACAACCTCGACTCCAGCATCAACAACCGGGCCAGCTCCCTGTGGAACAGGGCCGGCAGCCCCTTGAGCGTCTACAACGGGAACAACGGGAACACCATGCTCGGAAGCTACGGCGCGTTCGGACCGCCGATCAACCTCCCGGGGAACTTCAACGACAAGATCAGTTCCGTGTACGCGCCCTGCTAGTGACCTGGTCCGGAGATCCTGTCGCAGTAACGGCAGATTCGGTCGAGGATTTGATCAGCGGTCTTGGTCCACTTGAAGGGCCGGGCCTCGT
>NZ_JBIWLV010000040.1:0-9624 GCF_044766345.1 Streptomyces sp. NPDC102278
CGCCCTGGCCGTACAGACGATGTACCACAAGCTCAAGGACGGCAAGGACTTCCCGAAGGAGGCCTTCGCCCCGACCACCATGGTCGACGCCTCCAACTGGAAGGACGCGGGAGTCACCTGCGGCTGAGCCCGCCCCGAGGCCAGTACGGGTACGGACCCGCCGCGGCGGCGCCGTACCCGTCACCCGTCCCGACCACCACCGACCAGCAGCGCCGCTGAGTCGGCACACGTTCCCCCAGCATGTGAGGCCCCCCCATGACCACAGCCGGCACAGAACCACCGACTGCCGCCCCCTCCGCCCGGAACCTCGGCGAAGAGATCTCTGTGGAGAACATCACCAAACGCTTCGGCGCGGTACAGGCGCTCAGCGGCGTCACGCTCACCTTCCCCCGGGGCCGGGTGACCGCCCTCATGGGCGAGAACGGCGCGGGCAAGTCGACCCTGTTGAAGATCCTCACCGGTGACCACCAGCCCACCGAGGGAACCATCCTCTGGGACGGGCGTCCGCGGACCCTGTCGTCACCGCACGACGCCCACAAGGCCGGGATCCGCATCATCCCGCAGGAACCCGAGATCATTCCGCACGTCTCGGTCG
The DNA here is from genome assembly GCF_044766345.1 of Streptomyces sp. NPDC102278. Classification (NCBI taxonomy): domain Bacteria; kingdom Bacillati; phylum Actinomycetota; class Actinomycetes; order Kitasatosporales; family Streptomycetaceae; genus Streptomyces; species Streptomyces sp. NPDC102278. Next base: position 596 of record NZ_JBIWLV010000040.1, read on the forward strand.
CCGAGAACGTGTACGCCGGCGCCCTGCCGCGCGGCGCGGGACGCCGACTCGATCGGGCCGAGCTGCGCCGCCGCATCACCGCGGACCTGGCCCGACTCGGCTTCGAGAAGGTCATCCACCCCGATCAGCTGGGCTCCGAACTCACCGCCGCACAACGCCAACTGGTGGAGATCCTGCGGGCACTGACCGGCGACGCGAAGGTCATCGCCTTCGACGAACCGACCTCCTCCCTCTCCGAGAACGAGGTCGAGGCCCTCTTCGCCCTGATCGGCCGCCTCCGGGACCAGGGCATCGCCGTCATCTACGTATCCCACCGCATGAAGGAGATCTTCCACCTCGCCGACCGCATCGCGGTCCTGCGCGACGGCGCGGTCGCCGGTGTGCTGGAGGCGCGCGACACCAACGAGGGCGAGGTCGTCCGCCTGATGGTCGGCCGCGACCTCTCCTCCCTGTTCGTGCGGCAGGACGTCGCCCGCGAGGAAGTGGTGCTGCGGCTGGAGGGCGTCACCACGGACGACGTCACCGACATCGACCTCCACGTCCGCGCCGGAGAGGTGGTCGCCCTGGCCGGCCTCATGGGAGCCGGACGGTCCGAACTGGCCCTCGCCCTGGCCGGCGACCAACCCATCCGGTCGGGCCGTGTCAGCGTGAACGGCGAACCCCTGCGCCTGCGCAGCCCCAAGGACGCGATCCGCGCAAGCATCGGACTCGCCCCCGAGGAGCGCAAGGCCCAGGCGTTGTTCCTCCATCGCTCCATCCGCGACAACACGTCCCTGGTGAGCCTGGACCGGCTGCGCCGCTGGCGCTTCGTCCAGAGCCGACAGGAGAAGGTCGTGGCGCAGGACTTCTCCGATCGGCTGCGGGTGCGCACGCCCTCGATCGAGCACGAAGTGCGCAAACTGTCGGGCGGCAACCAGCAGAAGGTCGTCCTCGCACGATGGCTGCTGCGCAAGCCCAAGGTCCTCATCCTCGACGAGCCCACGCGCGGCATCGACATCGGGGCCAAGGCGGAGATCTACCGCATCATCGCCGACCTCGCCCGGGAAGGGGTCGCCCTGCTGGTGATCTCCTCCGAACTACCTGAAGTCCTCGGGCTGGCCGACCGGATCGTCGTGATGCAGAACGGACGCGTCACCGGCGAACTCAACCGCTCGGAAGCCACCGAGGAAGCCATCCTCAACCTCGCCATGGCCGACGACCTGGCTCCCGTCGCATCCGACCGACCGCTCACAGACTCCGCCGATGGAGACGCTCGATGACCACCACCCAGACGCCGGCCACCACCGAGAACATCCCCGCTCCGGCGCGGAAGACCACGGGAGCACTGCTCTCCTCGCTCGGCGGCCAGAACCTCAGCCTGATCGGCGCCCTCGTACTCGTCCTCGCCCTGTTCGGGTTCCTCAACGACAACTACCTCAGCCTCTCCAACATCCAGGTCATCGGAGAAGCGGCGACGATCACCGGACTGCTCGCCATCGTGCAGACCGTCGTGATCATCTGCGGGGGACTCGACATCTCCGTCGGCTCCCAAGCCGGACTGGCCTCCGTCGTGAGCGCCATGGTCTTCACCTCCGCCGGATCCAATCCCTACCTCGGCATGGCCGCCGCGATCGGCGTCGGAATCCTCGTCGGTGTGGTCAACGGCGTCGCCATCGTCTACGGGCGCGTCAACCCCACGATCGCCACGCTCGCCGGGCTGGCCGCCTACAAGGGCGTGGCGCAGCTCGTCTCCGGCGGCCGTGCGCAGGGCTACGTCCTCAACGATCCCTTCTTCGTGTTCCTCGGGCGCGGCAAGATCGCCGGCATACCGGTGATGATCTGGATCCTGGTGGTCGTGGCACTGGCCGTGCACGTCCTGCTCAAGTACACGGACATCGGTCGCAACATCTACGCGATCGGTGGCAACGACACGGCGGCGCGCCTGGCGGGCATCAACATCAACAAGTATCTGGTCGCGGTCTACGCGCTCATCGGTGTGGTCGCCGCGGTCGCGGGGATCCTGCTGACCGCACGCACCGGTTCCGGACAGCCCGTCTCCGGCAGTGAGGGGCTGGAGCTGAAGGCCATCACCGCGGCGGCCCTGGGCGGGTGCGCGCTGAAGGGCGGCAAGGGCGGCATCGGGGGCACCCTCCTGGCCGTCGCCCTGCTCGGGGCCCTGGAGAACGGCCTCACCGTCGAGGGCATCAACACCTTCTGGCAGAACGTCGCCCAGGGCGCCCTCCTCGTCGCCGCGGTCGTCATCCAGCAGCGCCGCAGCGGGGAACGCGCCGTCGGATTGCCCCACTGACACGACGCCACGACGAGGCCCCGCTCCGACAGGAGCCGGGCCTCGTCGTGCCACGTGCCGACGGATCACGGCAAAGAGGGAGAAGGAGGACGATCCACGATCACGGCCCGAAACGCATTCGCCCCGCCGGGGCGTGCGGCAGAAGCGGTCGTTGCATTTCGGTACGGGCACACCATTCTTCGCCATAAAGCACCCGAGGTGGCACGAAGGCGCTACAACGGCCTCAGGAGGCTCCGCACGCGGTCCTGTTGGAACAGTCACGCGGAAAGGCGAGCGGATGCGCCGAGCCGCTTATCCACCCTTCGGTGTGAAAGTTCTGCGCAGGCCATCCCCAACCCCTTGCACCACGTTATTGGATGCAGTGTACAATTGATCTCTGTCTGGAATTGTGAGAGATCATCGGGTGGGATTGTGACAGAGCCGGCACCGCTAGCGGCCCAGCGGAGAGAACTGATCCTCGACACCGTGCGTCGCAAGGGGGCGGTGCGCGTCGCCGTGCTCGTGGAGCAGCTCGGGGTGTCCGACATGACCATCCGCCGCGATCTGGACGTCCTCGCCAAGGCGGGGTCGGTCGAGAAGGTGCACGGCGGGGCGGTCAGTACCTCCGGTACCACGTCCGACGAGCCCGGCTTCGAGACCAAGTTCACCCTCAAGTCCGCGGCCAAGGCGGCGGTCGCGGACGTGGCCGCCCAACTGGTGCGGCCCGGCAGTGTCGTGGCGATCTCCGGAGGGACGACGACGTACGCCGTCGCCCACCGGCTGCGCCACATCGCCGGCCTGACCGTGGTGACCAACTCCCTGCCGGTGGCCGACCTGTTGCGTCCGTCCGGCGCCGACGACGGTGCCACCGGTCCGACCCTGCTGGTCACGGGCGGGGCCCCCACGAAGTCCGCGTCGCTGGTCGGACCGCTGGCGGACCAGGCGATCCGCTCCCTGCAGGTCGACCTCCTGATCGTGGGTGCTCACGGCGTCTCCGAACGTGCCGGGGTGACCACCCCGAACCTCGCGGAGGCGGAGACGAACCGCGCCCTGATCTCGGCCGCCACCCAGCTGGCCGTCGTGGCCGATCACAGCAAGTGGGGCATCGTCGGCCTGAGCCGGTTCGCCGACCTGTCCGACATCGACTACTTCGTGTCCGACGACGGCCTCGGCGAGCAGGCCCGTACCGTCCTCGGCGAGCAGGTGGGACGGCTGATCCTGGCGGACACCCAGGGGGCGTGAGCGCCGCCCGCCGTACGGGGGAGAGTCGCCCCCGGGGTGTCGACGCGCTCCGCGGGGCACGCGAGCAGCCGGCTCCCGACCAACCGGCGACGCCCCTGGCGCGGCGGCCGGCACCCGGGCCGTCAGGGCTCGAACCGGTAGCCGAACCCGCGCACGGTGATGATGCGCTCGTGGCCGATCTTGTGGCGCAGCCGCTGTACGTGCACGTCGACGAGCCGTTTGTCGTCGCTCCGGGGGCAGTCCCACACGCGCTCCAGCACGGTGGCCCGTGACAGGACCACGGCGGGCCGTGCGGCGAAAGCCAGGAGGAGTTCGAGTTCCGTGGGCGTGAGGTCGAGCAGCCGGCCGTCCCGCCTGACCGTCAGGGCTGCCGGGTCGATCCGCAGGTCACCGAAGTCCATCGCGGTGTGCGGGACGAGGGGGCGGCGGTCGGGCAGTCGGTGGCGCGACGCAGCGCGGACCGGATCCGTGCCACGAGGACCGGGAGGTCGAACGGCTTCGTGACGTAGTCGTCAGCGCCCGCCTCAAGGCCGAGGACGACATCCACCGGATCGGTCCCCGAGGAGATCAGCAACACCGGCGAACGGCTTTCCGCGCGGATGCGCCGCGCCAGGCTCACCCTCCGCCGGGGCGCCGGGGGCAGTGGCGGGGGCGCGGAACCGGGCGGTGGCTTTCGCTGAGGACCTGCGCATTGCCCGCCTTCGCCCGAATATCAAGGGCGCCGAGTGCGCCGTCGCCCCGCAGCCGTTCGAGGGCGAAAGCAGCATTTCTGTGCTCATGTGTCGCGGTGCCGTTATTTTGACCATGCCTCAGGTGCGTGTCAAGCCATTGCCTGGACGGGAGATCCATCCGAAATGCCTTATGCCGCAAACGACTTGTCGCGGCCGGGGGTGGCGCAATGCCACTGCCTGAACAAGGGCGGCTGGTGGCCCGCCGGTACCGGTTGATGCAGCGGGCACGCGGTACGTCGTCCACTTCTCGGCGCCGGACGAGGAGGGGGCCCGGCGCCGGCCCGTCTTCGACACCGTCGCCGAGGAACTCCGCCTGCCGAACTGACACCCCGAGGGGGCGCCACCGTGGTCGCGGTGCGCGGAGGAGCCGGGCGGGCGTCCAGGGACTCCCACGAAACAAACAACAGCATCGACGTTGACTTACGTTGATTCATGTTTATTGTTGTGAGCGTGTGGCTCCCAGGGCCGCCGTACTTCGAGAGACGGGCACGCTCCGTGAAGAGAACCACGACGAAGCTCGCGGACGGCCGCGAGCTGATCTACTTTGACCGTGACGGCGGCGCCGTCCGCGACGCAGTCGACCGACGCCTGCTGGAGCCGGTCGACAGCCGCCCCGAGCTGCGACTGGACCTGGCGACCGGCGACTGGGTCACCATCGCCTCGCACCGTCAGGGGCGCGTCCACCATCCGCCCACCGATGCGTGCCCCCTGTGCCCCTCCTGGGACGGGAACCACAGCGAGATCCCGGCCGCGGACTACGATGTCGCCGTGTTCGAGAACCGCTTCCCCTCCCTGGCGGGACGCGTGGGCCGCTGCGAGGTCGTGTGCTTCACGCCCGAGCACGGGGCGAGCTTCGCCGATCTGACCGAGGACCGGGCCCGCCTCGTACTCGACGCCTGGACGGACCGCACCGAGAACCTGTCGTCCCTGCCCGGCGTGGAGCAGGTGTACTGCTTCGAGAACCGCGGCGCGGAGATCGGCGTCACCCTCGCGCACCCCCACGGACAGGTCTACGCCTTCCCCTTCGTACCGCCGCGCACCGCCAAGATGGTCGCCGTCGCGGACACGCACCGGCGCGTCACCGGCGGCAACCTCTTCGAGGACCTGCTCGCCGAGGCCCGCGCCGCCGTGTCGCGGGTGGTCCTGGCGGGGGAGCACTGGACGGCGTTCGTCCCCTACGCCGCCCGCTGGCCCTACGAGGTGCACCTCTACCCCCACCGCCGAGTCCCCGACCTCACCCGCCTCACCGAGGCCGAGCGCGCGGAGTTCCCCGGCATCTACCTGGAACTGCTGCGCAGGTTCGACCGACTGTTCCACCGCGAGGACGGTGCGCCGGCGACCCCCACCCCGTACATCTCCGCCTGGCACCAGGCGCCGAAGACCGGAGGGCAGGAACTGGCCCTGCACCTGGAGCTGTTCACGGTGCGACGATCGGCGGGCAAGCTCAAGTTCCTCGCGGGCGTCGAATCCGGCATGGACTCCTTCGTCAACGACGTCGCCCCGGAAGCCGCGGCCCGGCGACTGCGGGAAGTCGCGTCATGAGCAGGTACCTCGTCACCGGCGGCGCCGGATACATCGGCAGTGTGGTCGCGGCCCGCCTCCTCGCCGCCGGCCACCGCGTCACGGTGCTCGACGACCTGACCACCGGCATGTCGGAAGCCGTCCCCGAGGGCGCCGACTTCGTCCGGGGCGGGGTCGCCCAGGCCGCCGCCCTGCTGGACACCGGCTATGCCGGGGTGTTGCACTTCGCCGCGTCCTCACAGGTGGCCGAGTCCGTGCGCGACCCGGAGAAGTACTGGCGCAACAACGTCGCCGGCTCGCTGGAACTGATCACCACCATGCGCCGCGCCGGCGTACGCACCCTGGTCTTCTCCTCCACCGCGGCCGTCTACGGCGAACCCGAACAGGTGCCCATCGCCGAGGACGCCCGGACCGAGCCCACCAGCCCCTACGGCGCCACGAAGCTCGCCGTCGACCACCTGATCACCGGGGAGGCCGCCGCCCACGGGCTGGCCGCCGTGTCCCTGCGATACTTCAACGTCGCGGGCGCCCACGCGGGCCACGGCGAACGCCACGACCCCGAATCGCACCTCATCCCGCTCATCCTGCAAGTGGCCCTGGGACAACGCCCACACATCGACGTCCACGGCGACGACTACCCCACGCGAGACGGCACCTGCGTCCGCGACTACATCCATGTCGCCGACCTCGCCGAGGCCCACCTCCTGGCCCTGGACGCCGCCCGCCCCGGCGAGCACCTGATCTGCAACCTGGGCAACGGCGGGGGCTTTACGGTCCGGGAGGTGATCGACTCCGTCCGACGGGTGACGGGTCGTACGATCCCGGAACTCGTCGGCCCCCGGCGACCCGGCGATCCCGCGGTGCTCGTCGCCTCCGCCGCCCGCGCGCACGACCGCCTCGGCTGGCGGCCGACCCGAACCGACCTGGACTCCATCGTGGCCGAGGCCTGGGCCTTCGCGCAGGGGGCGACCGCATGAAGGAGGCCTTCCGGCACATCTACGGCGCCTCCCCGGACGGAATCTGGGCAGCGCCGGGGCGCGTCAACCTCATCGGCGAGCACACCGACTACAACGACGGCTTCGCCCTGCCCATCGCCATCCCCCAGAACACGCGGGTGGCGGCGCGACGGCGCGAGGACGGACGCCTGCGGTTGCACAGCGCCCAGGGCGACGGCCCGGTCATCGACCTCGACGTCGACGAGCTGACCCCCGGAGCCGTCACCACCTGGGGCGCGTACCCGGCGGGAGTCGTGTGGGCGCTCCGCGAGGCGGGACACGGGGTCGCCGGCGCCGACCTCCACGTCGACAGCACGGTGCCCACCGGCGCCGGCCTGTCGTCCTCCGCCGCGCTGGAGTGCGCGGTCGCCTTCGCCTACAACGACCTGTACGGGCTCGGACTCAGCGCACCCGCGCTCGCCCTGATCTCACAGCGGGCGGAGAACAGCTTCGCCGGCGTCCCGTGCGGGGCCATGGACCAGATGGCCTCGGCCTGCTGCACCGCCGGCGCCGCCCTGCACCTGGACATCCGCGCGGGGACCCACGAGCAGGTGCCCTTCGCCCCGGAGTCGGAGGGGCTGTGCCTGCTCGTCATCGACACCCGCGTCAAACACGACCTCGGGGACGGCGCGTACGCCGCGCTGCGCGCCGGGTGCGAACAGGCCGCCCGGCTGCTCGGCGTCGCGGCGTTGCGGGACATCTCGCCGGCGGACCTGCCCTCCACCGGCAAGATGCTCCCCGCGCACCTGGTGCCGCTGGTCCAGCACATCGTGGCCGAGAACGCGAGGGTCACCGAATCGATCTCCCACCTGCGAGCGGGACGCGTCGCGGCGCTGGGACCGATCCTCGTGGCCGGTCACGCCTCATTGCGGGACGACTTTCGGATCTCGTGCGACGAGAGCGACCTCGTGGTGGACACGGCCCTGGCACACGGAGCGCTCGGAGCACGCATGACCGGAGGTGGATTCGGCGGCTCCGTCATCGTCCTCGTGGACGAGGGCCGGGCGCAGGCGCTGGACGCGGCCGTCACCGCGGCGTTCCGCTCCGCCGGGTACCTGGCCCCGCACCTGTTCGCCGTGTCCCCGGCCTCCGGAGCCCGGCGCATCGAGTGAGATGCCGGTGAGGGCGGGATCCGTCGACGTAGACTGTTCGTTCGTGAGGATGGCCGTGTGTCTCTGACTCCACACACGGATGGCGCGCACAGGAGCGGGGACGACAACGTGACGGAAGCAGCACGCCTTGCACCCCAGCGCAGGGCCCTGATCCTCGACATCGTCCGCCGCGACGGCGCGGTGCGCGTCACCGAACTCGTGGAACAGCTCGGCGTCTCCGACATGACGATCCGCCGCGACCTGGACGTGCTGGCCCGCAGCGGTGCTCTGTCCAAGGTGCACGGCGGCGCCATCAGGTCGTCCGTCACGACCGCGGACGAACCCGCCTTCGAGACCAAGGCCGGTCTGGAGTCACAGGCCAAGGCAGCGGTCGCCGAGGCGGCCTCCGCCCTCGTGAAACCGGGCAGCGTCGTCGCCATCTCCGGAGGAACGACGTCCTACGCGGTGGCCAGCCGGCTCCGGGACGTGCCCGGACTGACCGTGGTGACCAACTCCCTGCCGGTCGCCGACCTGCTGCGACCCACGGGAGCGGAGCTCGGCTCCCCGGAACGCACGCTGCTGCTGACCGGCGGCTCTCCCACGAAGTCGGCCTCCCTGGTCGGCCCCCTGGCGGACCAGGCGATCCGCTCCCTCCAGGTGGACCTGCTGATCATCGGCGCCCACGGCATCTCCGAACGTGCCGGCGCGACCACCCCGAACCTCGCCGAAGCCCAGACCAACCGCGCGCTGATCGACTGCGCCACTCAGGTCGCCGTGGTCGCTGACCACACCAAATGGGGAGTCGTCGGCCTGAGTCGGTTCATCACCCTCCCGGAGATCGACTACTTCGTCTCGGACGACGGGCTCGATGCCGAGGCACGCACCGTCCTGAGTGATTCGGTGGGCCGGCTGATCCTGGGAACCTCCCAGCCGTAGCCCGGGCGGAAGCCCCTGCCACAACCCCCGGCCGCCGACCCCCGCTCCGGTCCGGTCAGGGCCGCGCCGGTATGCCTCCAGATGTCCTGATTCCTCGGCTTCTTCGTGCAGGCCGCTCCCGAGCTCACACGTGAAGAGACTTGTCAGGCCGCGCGTGTTTACGTAAACATGCAGGAGTGGCGCGAGTCCCGCGCACCCGTTCAGCTGAGGAGCACGCGCATGCCTCTTCTCCGGATCGATGATGACG
>NZ_JBIWLV010000041.1:0-9398 GCF_044766345.1 Streptomyces sp. NPDC102278
CGCCCTGGCCGTACAGACGATGTACCACAAGCTCAAGGACGGCAAGGACTTCCCGAAGGAGGCCTTCGCCCCGACCACCATGGTCGACGCCTCCACTTGGAAGCATGTGGGAGTCAGATGCGGCTGACTCCCACCGGCATCGAGGACGGGTACGACCGCCGCGGCGCGTACCCGCCCCCACCGACCGTCGATCAGCAGCATGGCTGAGCGGCACACGTTCCCGCGGCTTGTGCAACTCCCCATGACCGTGGCCGGCGTGTTGGAGGTCAGCGACGACACCAGCGACGGGGAGGACGTCCGTCTCATGGGTGGTTGTGACCTGTCCTCCGTGATCTGTCCTCCGTGATCGTACGGCCGGACGTCACCCCGCCGGCAGGGCCCGGGCCGGCGCGAGGTCCGGTCGGTCGATCATCCGGCCGTCCACGCGCACGGCGGCCCCATCGGAATCGCCCGGGGCCGCGACGACCCGGCGCGCCCCGTCCCGCTCCGCCTCGGTCGGCTGCCAGGCGTGGTGCACGGGTTCCACCTGCCGCGGGTGAAGGCGGAAACAACGCCGGCGACGCAGGGCTGCCAACAATGGTGCGCCGATCGCCGCGATCGTCGTACCGAGTGCGTCGACGACGCCTAGCTTCTGGAGCTGGGCGATGTACGTGATGATTCCGCAGCCCAGGACAACGACCGGCCAGGCGATCTCCTTGGCGGCAGCCTGAGCCGTGCGACGGAAGAACAGCGCCGGCAGCGCGGCCAGAGTGAGGGCGAGGAAGCCGGTGTCCGGTGAGAAGACCGTGGCGTCCACGGCCATCGCGGCGGGGAAGCCCGGCAATACCTCTTCCGGCGCACGGCCGAGCACGACGCACCCCAGCACGAAGGTGGCGGCCTCTCGAAGCCATTGTTCTCGACGCTGATGTCGTGGTGGAGAGGCCTGGCAGAGCAAGGGTCTCGGAAACCGAGGATACCCGTGAGCAGGTAGACGCGCCGGCGGAGTGGGTGGTGCGGGGCACGGGACTCCTGTCCGAGTACGGGGCGGTACGGGACCCAGCCTGATCCCAGCCGCTGACGCTTCGCTGACGTCCCGCCGGCGCCCCGCCTCCACGGCGAATGCAGAGGCGACCGACCGCGGCCCGAGTCCGTCCGTCAGCCGTTCCGTGGGGCGTCGGACAGGGCGCTCCTGGCCTTCCACTGATCCCAGGACAGATTCCACTCACCGTAACCGTTGCCGATGTCCGCGTTGCCCTTGGAGCCCTCGCCGACCACCTCGAAGGCGTCACCGATCTGGGACTGTCCGAAGAACTCCCCGGCGTCGGAGGTACTCATCCCCACGCAGCCGGAACTGCTGTTGACGCGGCCGAAGGCGCCCTCGTTCCACGGGGCGGCGTGCGCGTACATGCCGGACCATGTGAGGCGCATCGAGTAGTCGACCATCTTGTCGTAGGCGTTCTCCAGGCCCACCGTCCGGGAGTCCATCCGGATGGTGCCCTCCTTCGACATGATCACCATCTTCCCGGACCAGGAGGCCTTCTTTCCGCCGGGGGTGCCGGCCGAGATCGGGACGGGCGCGAGCTGTTGGCCGTCCTGGGTCACCGACATCTTCTTGGTGTCGAGGCTGACCTGGATGCGACGATCCTTGCCGATCTTGAACTCGGTGTTGTAGTCCCGGGTGAACATGCCGCCGCCCTTCCCGGAGTCCACGCCGTTCAGGTGCATCTCGACCTTCACGTCCGTGCCGGACTTCCAGTACTCCGTGGGCCGCCAGTCGACGCGGTCGTTGCCGGAATAGTCCTTGATCCAGCCCCATGTCCCCTCGGTGTTGTTCGAGGTGGTGACCTTGAGTTGCTTCTCGACCTCCGCCTTGTTCGTCACCGGGTTGTCGAAGACGAGCGACACCGGCATCGCCACGCCCACCGTGCTGCCCTTGGAGATGTTGATCGAGACTTTGTTCACCTTGTCGGCGGCGCTCGTCTTGAACCGGGTGGTCGCGCTCTGACTGTCGCTGTTCTGCGCCTCGACCTTGTACTCCGCGCCGGGCGCGGCGTTGCGCTCCGAGGTCCAGGTCCTTCCGTCGTCGGATATCTTCCCCGGCAGCTCCGCGCCCTTGGCGTCGGTCACCTTCACTTGGGCCAGCTTGCCGTCGGCGACCGTCACGATCACCGGCCGGCCCGCCGCGACCCGGTCACCCGTGAGGTTGACCGAGACCGCCATGGGCGCCTTCGGCTTCAGCTCCGTCTTGCCCTTGTCGTCACCACCACCGTCACTCCCGCCCGAACAGGCGGTGAGCGAGGCGGCCAGAAGCACGGTGCCCGCCATGGCGGTGCGGCGTATACGGCTCAACGAAGGGCCCTTTCCAGGAGCGGTGGTGGTGGTGAGCGTTCGCACAAGAGGATGCGAGCGGCTCGACTCTAGGTTCCCGGATCGCGGGAAATGGCCGTGGATTGGCCGGTGACGCCGACCGCAGCGAAACGGTCATCATCCGGTCACAAACCTCGCGCGATCCGGTCATGGTCGGCTGTGAAAGTCCTGTGAGTGCCCGTCAGGGAGACCAGGAAGAACAGGGAGGTCGACAGCCGTGTGCGCACTGCTCGTGAACCCCACTCAGCAGGACCACGACCAGGACCGGGAGCTCCACGTGCGCGCCCTGTCGGTCACCGAATACCAGACGTTCCTGTCCCGGCACGGTGGGGCGAGTTTCCTCCAATACCCGTCCTGGGCCCGCGTGAAGGACCTCTGGCGCTCGGAAAGTCTCGGATGGCATCATCCGGACGGAGACATCCAGGGCGCCGGACTCGTTCTCTACCGACAGTTTCCCGGAACCCGCAAATACTTCGCCTACCTTCCCGAAGGCCCCGTCGCCGACTGGTCCGATCCGTACATCGACCGCTGGCTCACCCCGCTCCTTCGACACCTGCGGGCCAACGGCGCCTTCGCCGTCCGTATCGGTCCCGCCCCCGCCTACCGCCGCTGGGACGCGAGCACCGTCAAGTGCGGCGCCGGGATCGGCCGGCAGCTGTCCGACATCCTCGCCACCGAGGTCGACCCGGTGGGGGCCGCCCTCGCCGACCGGCTGCGCACCCGCGGTTGGAGGCGGTGCGGCGGCGAGGACGACGGCGACGCCCAGCCCCGCCACGTCTTCCGCGTGCCGCTGGCCGGCCGCTCCCTCGACGACGTGTGGGCGGGCCTCAACCAGGAATGGCGGCGCAACGTGCGCAAGGCCGAGAAGGCCGGTGTGCGGACGGTCATCGGCACCTCTGCCGATCTGCCCGAGTTCCACCGCCTGCTGCGCATCACCGAGGAGCGCGACGGCTTCCGCCTCGGCCGCTCGCTCGCCTACTACGAGCAGCAGTACCGGGCGCTCAACGAGGAGGCACCGGGCCGCATGCGCCTCTACCTGGCCGTCCACGAGGGGGAGATCCTCGCGGCCCACACGATGATCTTCGCCGGCGGGCGCGTCTGGTACCAGACCGGCGCATCCGCCGACCACCGGCGCGAGGTCCGGCCGAGCAACGCCCTCCAGTGGCGCATGATGTCCGACGCCCACGCCCTCGGCGCCCGGGAGTACGACATGCGCGGGGTACCCTCCACCGTCGACCCGACGGCGCGTGCGTACGGTCTGCTGCGCTGGAAGCTCGGCACCGGGGGACAGGTCGTCGAAACGCTCGGAGAGTGGGAGACACCGACGGACGGAGTCGCCAACGCGGCGCTCCACAAGGCGTTCCAGACCTACCTGGCCCGCCGGTGACGGCCACCGACACCGGGCCCGGAAGCAGAGCGACCGCCCCGGGAGGCGTCGTCGCCGAGGCGCCGGAGAAGGCCTCGGTGCTGCGCAGCGGCACACTCATGGCAGTCGGCTCGATCGTCTCCCGCGCAACCGGCTTCGTCCGCTCCGCCGTCGTCGTCGCGGCGCTGGGCACCGGACTCCTCGGCGACGGCTACGCCGTCGCCAACACGGTCCCGAACATCATCTACATCCTTCTCATCGGCGGCGCGCTCAATGCCGTCTTCCTGCCCGAACTGGTCCGGGCCACCAAGGAGCACGCGGACGGCGGAGCCGCCTACACCGACCGGCTGCTCACCGCCTGCACCGCGGCCCTCGTGGTACTCACCGCCGCCGCGGTCCTCGCCGCCCCGTTGATCGTCTCGGCGTACACCGACTACAGCGGCGACCAGGCCAGCACCACCGTGGCCCTGGCCCGGTACTGCCTGCCGCAGATCCTCTTCTACGGGCTCTTCACCCTGCTCGGCCAAGTGCTCAACGCCCGCGGCCGGTTCGGCGCCATGATGTGGACCCCGGTCCTCAACAACCTCGTGATCATCGCCGTCTTCGGGCTCTTCCTCCACGTCTCCCACGACGCGCCGGGCGTCCTCACCGCCGCCGAGACCCGGCTCCTGGGCCTCGGCACCACCGCCGGCATCGTCCTCCAAGCCCTCGCCCTCGTCCCCCCGTTGCGCGCCGCCCGCTTCCGATGGCGCCCCCGTTTCGACTGGCGAGGCAGCGGCCTCGCCCGCCCGCTGCGCAACGCCGGCTGGTTGGTGATGCTCGTCCTCACCAACCAGTTCGCCTACTGGGTCGTCACCCGGCTCTCCACCACCGCCGGGCAGGATGCCGCCCTGGCGGGTCTCGCCGGCGGCGCCGGCTACACCGCCTACAGCAACGCCTACCAGCTGTGGATCGTCCCGCAGGGCATCATCACCGTCTCCCTCGTCACCGCCCTGATGCCCCGGATGAGCTCGGCCGCCGCGGCGGGCGACCTCGCCGCCCTGCGTCGTGACGTCTCCTACGCGCTGCGCTCCAGCGCCGCCTTCGTCGTGCCGGCCGCCGCGCTGTTCGCCGCCCTCGCACCCTGGGTGATGGGCAGTGTCTTCGAGTACGGCCGCACCGGCGCCGCCGACATCGAGGTCATGGCGGGCATGCTCATCGCCTTCGCACCCGGTCTGATCGCCTTCTCCGCCCAGTACGTCCTCTCGCGCGGCTTCTACGCCCTCTCCGACACCCGGACTCCGTTCTTCCTGAACCTGGTCATCGCCGGGCTCAACGCCGGACTGTCCGCGGGCGCCTACTTCCTGCTGGCCCCGCGCTGGGCGGTCACCGGCATGGCCGCGGCCTCCTCCGTCGCCTTCCTCGCGGGCGCCGCCGTCACCGGGTACACCCTCGCGCGCAGGCTCGGTCCGCGCGCGGGAACCCGTACCGAACGCCGCACGAGTGCCGTACGGACCCACCTCCGGCTGCTGGCCGCCTGTACACCGGCGGCCGTCGCCGGGTACGCGGCCGCCCGCGTCACCGACACCCTCGGCGACTTCACGGCGGTCGGGGCGGGAACCGCCGCCCTCTCGCTGGTCGTCGTACTCCTCGCCCGGCCACTGCGCCTGACGGAGATCACCGAGCCATTGGACTCCCTGCGCCGCAAGCTCGGCCGGTAGCGGCAGGCAAGGCCGACGCACGACCCAGGGATACTGTCCGGATGTCACGTGTACTGCTGATCGAGGACGACCCTTCCATCCGGGAGGGCGTGGGCCTCGGCCTGCGCCGCCGAGGCCATGAGGTGAGTTCCGCCGAGACGGGGGAGGAGGGGCTCGCCCTGATGGCCGGCTTCCGACCCGAACTGGTCCTGCTCGACCTGATGCTGCCGGGGATCAACGGAGTCCAGGTCTGCCGCCGCATACGCGAGAACAGCCAGGTGCCGATCATCATGCTCACCGCACGCGGCGACGACTTCGACATCGTCGTCGGCCTGGAGGCCGGAGCCGACGACTACATCGTCAAACCCGCCCGCACCGAGGTCATCGAGGCCCGCGTCAAAGCCGTGCTGCGCCGCCTCAGCGACCCCGTGGGGGCCCGCCCCGGGATCGAGCACCACGGCGAACTCACCATTGACCGCGCCGGGCTCAGCGTCGCCAAGAACGGCGCACGCGTGCCCCTCGCCCCCAGCGAGATCAAACTTCTGCTGCACCTCTCGGCCTCGCCCGAGCAGGTCTTCTCCCGCCGGCAGCTCCTGGAGTACGTCTGGGACCACAGCTACCACGCCGATGCCCGACTCGTGGACGCCTGCGTCCGCCGACTGCGCACCAAGATAGAGAGCCCCCACGCGAGCCCCCGCTACATCCAGACCGTGCGGGGCTTCGGCTACCGCTTCGGTCCCCTGTAGGCCCCGGTGCGACGCATGGCTCCGCTCGGCCTGCGGACCCGGCTCATCGCCGCCTTCCTGCTGGTCGCCGCGATCAGCGCGGTGACCACCGCCGCCCTGACCTACCAGCAGGCCCGCAACGCGATTCTCAAGCAGACCCAGGACACCGCCGTCAGTACCCTGCGCGACCAGGTCGAACAGTTGGAGATCCGCCTCCCCCTGGATCAGGCGGAGCTGCAACGGGTCGTCATCGAGCTCGGCAAGCGCGGCAAACCGCACCCGTGGATCGTCTTCGGCGAGTACGGCAGCCTGCGCGTCTCCACCAACCCCGACACACCGACCTCCGGTGTGATCACCGACGACCTGCGCGAGAAGGTCCGCCGTCACGACTACACCGCCTTCCAGCGGGTCGAGGACGAGCGCGGCAAGCCGTGGCTCACGGTCGGCGTCCCCGCCGTGTTCCAGCACAACGGATTCAAGGAGTCCACCGGGGCCGTCTTCTTCGCCAGCGTTCCGCTTTCCACGGAGCGGCAGACCGTCGAGGCCATGGTCGACGCCGCCAAGCAGGGCGCTGTGCCGGGCTTGGCGATCGCCGTGGTTCCCGCTCTGTTGGCGGCTCGTAGTGTGTTGCGGCCGGTGCGGCGATTGCGTACCGCGGCGCAGCGGATGGGTCGGGGGGAGTTGGACACGCGGATCGAGGTCAGGGGTGCGGATGAGTTGGCGGGTCTCGCCCGGACCTTCAACGAGACGGCCGGTGCGTTGGAGCGTTCGGTGGAGGAGTTGCGGCAGGCGGAGGTTCGGGCGCGTCGGTTCGCCTCCGATGTCTCCCATGAGCTGCGTACGCCGCTGGCGGGGATGCTGGCGGTGACGGAGGTTCTCGACGAGGATGCCGGGAGCCTCGATGCCGACACGGCCAAGGCCCTGCGATTGATCAGCGCCGAGACCGGGAAACTCGCCGTGCTCGTCGAGGACCTCATGGAGATCTCGCGGTTCGACGCCCGGGCCGCCGAACTCAACCTCGACGACGTCGACGTCGCCGAGGCCGTTCGCAAGACCCTGGAACGCCGTCACTGGGACGACGACCGTGTCGTCACCGGACTCCCGGACGGGGTGCGTGCCCGGCTCGACCCGCGCCGCTTCGACGTGATCCTCGCGAACCTCGTCGGCAACGCCCTGCGACATGGTGGCGCGCCGGTCCGGATCACCGTCACCTGCGCGCCCGGGCCCGACGGGGACCGTCTGGTGATCGAGGTGGCCGACAGCGGACCGGGCATCGCTGCCGAGGTGCTGCCGCACATCTTCGACCGGTTCTTCAAGGCCGACGCGGCCCGCACCCGCTCGGCCGGCAGCGGCCTCGGACTCGCGATCACCCTGGAGAACGCCCACCTGCACGGGGGAACCCTGCACGCCGCCAACGGCGCCGACGGCGGAGCCGTCTTCACCCTCGACATGCCCCTGGAGGCCCGCACATGACACGCCGCAGGACGCGCTCCAGAGCCGCCACGGCCACGGCCGCGCTGACGGGCTGCGCCCTGCTGCTCACCGGCTGCGGGATCAAACGCACCGGGGTGATCGAGAGCGGCCACGCCGCGACCGTCAAGGTCTCCGGGGCCGGCAAGAACACTGTCCTCTACTTCGTCTCCAAGGAGGGCGACCGGCTCGTCCCTGCCCCGTTCACCCTGTTCGACGGCTACACCATCGCCCCCGCGGCGCTCGTCCGCCTGCTGCTGGACGGCCCCATGGGCCGGGCCGGGGAGGCGGGCCTCACGACCGCGCTGCCCCGGCTGCCCGCCGGGAAGGCGGACGCGGTGACGGTGAGTCCCTACTCGCAGGAGCGGGGGATGACGGTCCAGGTGCCGTTCCCGGTCGGTGACCTGTCCGAGCTGGCCCGCGAGCAGATCGTCTGCACCGTCGGCATCTCCGCCGTGGCGGACACCCTCACTCCCGTCGTCCTCCGGGGCACCGACACCGCCCTCCCCGTCGACGAGTGCGAACTGGCCCGCTGACCGGGCCCTGCCGCCGAAGGGCACCCGTGGGCCATCGGCTGCCCGTCAGGTTCGGGGTGGTCGAGTTGCCGTGGTTTCGGTCCCCGCCCCTTGACTTTCCCAGTGGGAAAGTGGGACGCTCACTTTCCTACTGGGAAAGTGCGGTATCGCCATGGCCGACATCACTCCGGAGCAGGCAGGTATGGCTCTTGAGGCAGTCGAGCGCGCCCGCCATCAGGTCGCCGAGGAGGTGGGCCTGCCCCGCGGCTACTGGTGGTCGATGGCCGCCGGTTGGCTCCTGTTGGGGGTACTCGGCAGCCTGACGCCCCCCTGGGTGGCCGGGGCGGCGACCCTGGCCTTCGGCATGGGGCACGCGGGGCTCGCGTCACGGCTGCTCGACGGTCGCAGGCGTACCGGGCAGGTGCAGGTCAGCAGGACGGTCGCCGGTCGCCGCGTCCCCTTCATCGTGATCGGCATGCTGCTCGGGCTCGTCGCGGTCACCGTCGGGGTGGCGCTCGCGCTCGACGCCGACGGCGCCGACCACGCCGGCATCTGGGCGGCCGCGCTGGTCGCGCCCGTCATCGGATTCGGCGGCCCGGACATGCTGCGCGTCCTGCGCAGGTGGGTGCGGGCATGACGGACGCGCGTTTCGACGAACTGATCCATCCCAGCACCCGCCTGTCGCTGATGGCGACACTGGCAGCGGTTGACTGGGCGGAATTCGCCTTCCTCAAGGATCGGGTCCAGCTGTCCGACTCGGCGCTGTCGAAACAGCTCACGACACTGGAGGACGCAGGCTACGTCGCCACGGAACGCCGCCTCAGCGGCAGCCGTCACAAGCGCTACGCACGGCTCACCGGCGACGGGCGGGAGGCTTTCAACGGCCATGTCGCGGCCCTCCGGGCGATCCTGGCCGGCGCCGCGACTCCAGCCGAGGGCCCGCAGTCGTGAAGCGTCGTCTACGTGCCGTTCGGCGGCGCGGGCGGGCGACCCCTCAGGGACGCCTGCGAACGGAGTCGCACCATACGAACACCTGCGCAGCCGGCCGCTCTCGTCGACCAAGTGGCAGTCCGCGGGCATGTCACCGGGCGTGCTCGTAGTAGTCCGGCAGCTGCTTCAGGTAGGGCGGGAGGTTGGGGTTGGCCAGCAGCCGGGTCATCCAGCCCGGGTCCTCCGGCATGGTCAGGGGGCTCAGGGGGGTTTCCTCGAAGGGCAGGCCCAGGCGGCACCTCAGGACGCGCGCGATGTCCGCCGCCGTCAGCTCGCCCTGCGGGGTACCACCCGGGCAGTGGGCCAG
>NZ_JBIWLV010000042.1:0-8099 GCF_044766345.1 Streptomyces sp. NPDC102278
GCGGTCTTCTCACCCGCCGCGAACCGCTCGCCGGCCTGTAGCCGGATCCCCTCACGAAACGCCCGACGCTCAGCGGTCAGACCCCCACCCACCGGCCCGGGCGCGCGGATAACGCATACCACCGGCATAGCGCAGGGATCATGAACCGTCACCACCCGACGACAACCCGCAATCCTCAGTAGCGGCGGCGGCCCCAGGACTCGGTGTCGACGGTGCGGTTGCGGTCGTCGCGCAGGGTGGCGGTGTCGGCGCGGTTGCCCCGCCCGCCACCCAACCGGAGCAGCAAGTTCCGTAACAGCTGTTCTGCACGATTCTTCGCACGGACAGGCAGAAACCGCAGCTCCCTGCGAATCCGTCCACCAGCTCTGGTGACCACTCGCCGACCTGACGGCTGGCTGGCCCGATACACGCAGGACTCGGCTCAACCGGTGAGCGAACTCCGAAGCCCGCCGCGAACCCGGAAGGGGGACCCGCGGCATGACGAGTCGGCCGCTCGACCTTCGGGGCAGGGGCTCGATGACCGCCCACAGCTCGTCGTCGACTTCCCACGGCTTGGCCGAGCCACCCTTCACCTGGGGGCGTTAACGCACTGTCGGTGGTGGAGCACCTATCCGTCAACTCAGCCCCCGCCCTGGAATTAGGCAGGGACTGAGCACGTGAAATTGCTAGTTGACAGATTTCAGCTTATGGCGAAGGCGGATGGCATGCGAATGGCGCAAGAATTGCTCCCGCCCTAGTTGCCGGACTCCTGCCTCTCGGTACGCCGCCTCTACGGTCTGATTGACGATGAACTCCGGGCGAATGCGGGTTATTTCGTTGACCAGGTCACGAAAGAACACACTCGCCGCGCGCACAAGATCGACAAAGTTACATTCGGCCACAATTTCATTATGGGCAGCACGAACCGTCACTCTAGCGCCGTCAAGCGTCAATTGAATCTGAGGTCCGCCGTTCAAGTCAACCGAAGCAGCAGAATCAGCCGCCAGGATATTAACCGCATATCTGAGAGCTAGTGCACAGTCCAGTAGCGGCGTGTCGGAATACTCGAAGGATGCATCACTGAAACGCAAATCCATCGAACCATTGAACCATCGCTCACGCACCGTCCATTCTTCGGAGTTCAGAATATCCATCTCGGCCAGCTTGAACTCCTCGCCAGACCGCCTATCAACCGAGTACGAAATACTGACCATTTCCATCACTCCGCTGCACTCGGCAACCCCGGCTCCCACGGGTAGGCGTTACGGATACTACCGTCCGGATTCTTGATCACCTCTACCCAATCGAGTTCATACTCATGATTATCCGCTCCGGACTTCCCGACCCATCCACCATTACCTATGTCATCAGGCATCGGCGCCCTGTGAATCGTCCCGGTCCGGCCCGCAGTGTTGGCCATTCCGTGCGGGTCCGCATCTAGGACGATATTGATCGCCCTGTTCCACTCTGCATCCGGGATAGTCCAGTAGGTCTTGTCGGAAGTCCTGGCCGAGCCATTCACCGAGTGCTTCCTCTGAATGTATGCGCGGGCCGAATTGGACAAAACGGGGCAGCTCGTGTTGTGCACCAGCACCGGCGTGGGGCCCGCGAATACATAGTACGTGTTGAGGTCGTTGACACTCAGGTTGTACGCGGGCTGCCTGGTCTTCCAGTGGCGCACCTGATCTATTCGCGCATTTTGGCCGGCGATCGTTCGGAGTGTGTCCCCAGGGTTCAGGTCAGCCGCGTCCGTCCACTGCTTCGATTTGCCTGACCAGAAGGGGTGGTTGTCAGTTGCCGTGACGACTCCGCCACCGGCACTTTCAGCCAACGTGAGGTCCGTGAAGTCGCGATCATCAGGTGTGTAGATGGTCGCCTGCACTGATCGTGGCCCGTTACGTCCGGATACGGGATCGCTTGCCTGCACCAGATCACCGATGCGAACCCGCTCTATGGGTACCTTGGAGCCGTCACCCAGGAGAACCAACGTCCCTGCGGGAAAACTGTTGCAAGGATTCTTCTTGAAGATCTTGCCCATCGCCTCGAAAACTGCACCAACACTGGTGCCGAACTTGTTGGCCCACCGCATGCTCTTGAACGGAGCAGCGAGCCAACCGGCGATCGGAAGCATCGAGGCACACGAAAGGAGAGCGTCCTTCCACGCATCCTTGTCGCCTATTCCATACTTATTTGCAAGGTTGGACTCCACTGAGTATGCGATGCAGTTGATTGCGTCGGCGGGCTCCCCTACAACGGGGAGCAGTCCGAGTTCGTCCAGCTTTAGATGGATCCAGTCCTTCGTGCTCATGCCGGGAGGAGGATCATTACCCACGAGAGCCTGGAGCAGGTAATAGAGTTCCAGCGAGCCCGGGCCCGACTCGGACTCAAGAGATTCGAGAGATACTTGGTGCGCAGCTGCCTCTTGCTCCAGACGCCCTTGTTCTGTCGCGGTGTAGCGCTCCGTCTGGTATCGCACCACTGTGCTGCGGTGGACCGCGTAGGCCTGAAGCGCGCTCTGGCCGGCATTGGTGGCCGACTGGCGTGCCTGTTCGGCAGCTTGGAAGGCGCTTGCGGCGTAACCCTGCGCGGCGACATAGCTTGCCTGGGCGGCTGTGGCGGATCGCGCTGCATTGCGGGCGCTTGTTTCTGCCTGGTTCGCTGCTTTGCGTGCGGTTGCGGCGGAGGCGGATGCCGCGTTGGCCGAGGTGTTCGCGCGGTCGGCTGCTTGCTTGGCCTTGGTGGCGTGGCCAGCAGCTTGGTTGGCGTATTCGGCGGCCTTCCGGGCGTGGCCGGAGGCTTGGTCGGCGTGGCCCTGGGCTGTCGCGGCGGCTTGGGCAGCCCCGTAGGCGGATTCGTAGGCGCGGGCGGCGTTCGCGCTGGCCGTGGCGATCATGCTCTGGATCTGCTCTACGTGGGCGGCGTTGAGCTGATCGCGTCGCTTGGCCTTGTGTTGGCCCGATTCGATGAACCTGATCAAGTTGGTGTCGGCGCTGGCGAGGGCCGCTTCGGCGGCTGCCTTGACTTCCGGGCCTCCTCCCTGCGCCAGCCTCGCTCCCTCGACGCGGTAGTCCTCGATTCGGGCCTGGTGCTGCTTCCAGCTCAGGAAGAGGTCGAGGGCCTTGGGGTCGGGGTTGTCGAGGGCCGCTTGGGCGGCCTCCTTGACTCCTGTTCCTCCGGCCTGGCTGATGCGGGAAACCTCGATACGGTTATCGGGCGCCGCTGTCTGGTACTGACCGGTGATGAGGAAGGTGTGGACCTGACTGGGCGTGCCTTGGAGCGTGTTGGTCGCGGCCGTGCGGACGACCTCGTGGGGGGACTGGCTCGCGAGGACGTTGACCGCTTCGCGTTCGTCTTCTTCCGCGGCCTGCCTCCATGCGGTGCGGGCGTAGGCGACGACGGCTTCGTCGTTCCCGCCGAGCGCGACCTCGGCTGCGGCACGGCTCCAGGGGCCTCGGATCTGCAGGGCCGTCAGCGCCATCTTCCGGCCGGCCACGGCGATCTGTCCGGCCTGTGCTTCGGGCTTGGCGGCCTCGGCAGCGAGTGTGTCGAAGTCCGTCTGCAGCTTGGCTGCCTCCTGCTTGAGGCGCTCGATTTCGGTTTTCGCGGCGTCGGTGGTGTCCTTGGTGTCACGGGCCTCGTTGACCAGCAAGGTGGTACGGGTGGCGATTTCGTCCGCCTCGCCCTTGCGTGTGGCTGTCTGGATTTCCTGTGCTCTACCGACCGCGGTGGTGGCCGCCTCGGCGGCCTTGAGGGCCTCGTCCGCGTTGACCTTTGCCTGATTGGCGGCGGCTTGGGCGTCGCCGGCGTGTTGTGCGGCCTTGCGGGCGGCTTCGGCGGCCTTGCGAGCGTGTGCCGCTGCCGAAACAGCCGCATCGTATGCCTGGTTGGCTGCCCGTACGGCTTCTGCCGCAAAGGCCTGGGCGGCAGAAGCGGCACGCCGTGCCTCGTCCGCGTGCCGACGAGCTGATGCCGCCGAAGCCTTGGCTTGTCCTGCATGGGCGCCTGCTTGCGCCTCATAGCCTGCGGCCTCGTCCGAGCTGGCCGCGGCGGACCTCATGTCGTCGTAGGCCGACAAGGCTGCCGTGAGCGATTCGCTCGCCGCGATGGCGGTCTTCAGGACCGCCTTCAGCGAGCCGGCGACCTTCTCGGCGGCCTCGGCGGCTGCCAACGCGTCAGCCGCCGCCTTCTCATTGACCTTCCCCGAGGCCGCGGCGCTCCACGCGTTGCCGGCAGCCTGGGACGCGCGCTGTGCCGCGATAGACGCGCCGGCGGCAGCCGCCGCGGCGGTCTGTGCTGCGGCGTTGGCTGCCCGGGCAGCGGATATCGCGGCCTTGGCCGCCGCGGCGGCACGTCGAGTGGCCTCGGCCGCCCGGCGGGCGGCATCCTGTGCCTTGACCGCGTCGTTCTTGGCCGCAAGCGTCTCCGCTGCGGCGGTCGCAGCTTCCTTCTTGGCGAGCGCGGCCCCGTTCCTGGCCTTCTCCACCTGCTCTTCGGCGCTCAGCCTGGCCTTCTCGGCGGCGGCGGCCGCGTCGGCGCTCTGCTGCACCAAGTCGCTGACGCTCGCGAACTCCTGGTCTTGGGCGCGGGTGATGTGCTGTCCGTAGGCGAGGAAGTCGCGTACCTCGTCGATGCTCCCGTTCAAGGCGGCGCCGGCGGCCCGCTTGGTGGCGGGCCCTCCCGCTGCCTCGATCTGGGCGACGCGTACGCGGGCGTCCTCGTCACGCTTCTTGTACTGGCCCTCCATCAGGAAGGCCTTGACGTCGTCGATGGTTCCGTTCATCGCGGCGTCACCCGCCTCGCGGACGCCGCTTCCGCCGGTGGCCGTAGCGCGCGCCGTGGCCACGCGCTGGTCATCCTCCAGTGGCCGCTTCCAGCCGTCCTTCATGAAGGCCGCGAGTTCTTGCGGTGTGCCCTTGAGTGCGTTGGATGCGGCTTCGCTGACGCCGGCTCCGGCATCGGTGACAAGCGTCAGGGCAGCCTCGCGCAGGTCCAGTTCCTCCGCGAGCTTCTGACCACTGTTCAGGTACTGGCGGACCTGCTCGTCGCTGCCAGTGAGGGCGGCGGCGGCGGCGGCCTTAACGGCCAGCCCTCCGGACTTGTAGTACTGCAGTACTTGCGCCCGGTCCGAAAATGAGGGCACGGGATCGTCGGCGGCTGCTGGTGTCGCCGATATGAGAGTGGCCACGAGGGCCAGGGGGAGCAGGCCAGAGGCAGACTTCGCCACCACCTGGAAGCCTCTCCCCCGGGGCCAACGGCCCTGTTGCAGATACACGGATGTTCCTTCGACGCTTCGTGGTGCCATGGAGCGTGCGCCGGTATCCGGGTATGGGACGTGGCGTCGTTGCCTGTGGCGCACGCTGACAGGGCCTGCGGCCTTCTGTGATTCGGCTTCCCCAGGCCGAAGGCGGCAGGCCCCGGCCGGGCTCTGAGCCCGGGTTGGCCTTGTTGATCAGTAGCGATGATCCACTCAGCAACGGAACGGTTGTAGGTGAACGGTCAGCCTTTATCTCATCGTTACACCACGCGTTACGCGGCCGCTCTAGCAAATGGCCCGATGGCGCCGCTCGGCAGCGTTGTCGCTATATTGACCGACGGCCTCCCCAGGCGATCATGACCAACCGCACCGTCGCGGCACGGTCTCCTCTCCACGTCGAACTCTCCAGCACCCGCCGGGGGGTTCTTTCTTGAAAGCAGAAGAACACCAGTGCGTATACGCAGATGGCTGCCCGTTACTGCTGTGGCCACAGCTGTCGCCATGGGGACGCCCTCCCCGCTCGCCGCGGCGGCCGGGGAACCCCCGGCCAACTCCGGGGCCCCCTACGCTGTCGAAGACGGCACGTACCCCTACCGCAGCAACATACTCGGTGCCACCGGCGCCGAGCTGATCGCAGGTGACGGCAACATCGCCTACACCTCGTGCACGCGCCCCTACCAGATCAAGGTCTGGGCTCGTGACCTGAAGACCAACGAGTCCAGGATCTGCTTCAAGGCCCTCAACACGGGCTACCTGTCGGTCAACATCCCGCGAGCCTTCCGGATCGAGACCATCGACCGGACCCTGAAAGCCAGCGTCTCCATCAAGAGCGCAACCCAGACGTTCGACGTACCCGAGGACTCCTCCTACGGGTTCGGCGAGGCCGACCCGGCCGACCCGAACCGCGCCGTTCTGCTCGACATGCGGATCACCGGGTCCAGCAGTCCGGCCGGAGAGCAGCCGGCAGAGAACAACGCCACAGCGTTCGCGGGCAAACTCCAGATCGGCGACACCCGGGCATGCACGGCTGTACTGATCGACCCTCGCTGGGTGGTCACCGCCAAGAGCTGCTTCGCCGACAAGCCCGCCGAAAACATCAACGTCACGGGCGGCGCGCCGAAAAGCAGGACGATCCTGACCCTCGGACGGGCTGATCTGACGTCCACCGGCGGGCACACGAGTGACATCGTCGAACTCGTCCCACACACCGACCGCGACCTGACCTTGGCTCGCCTGGCCGTGCCCGCCACCGGTATTGCGCCTGTGGCACTGTCGACCATCGCACCGGCGGCGGGCACGGACTTCACTGTCGCCGGTTACGGCCGCACGGCTGAGGAGTGGGCCCCCGCGAAGCTGCACTCAGCGATCTACACCACCGGGGCCATAGCCTCGGCAGGCTTCGACATCACAGCCAAAACACCCACAGACGCCACCCTGTGCAAGGGCGATGCCGGGGCCCCCACCCTGCGCACCGAGAACGGCAAGCCCGCCCTCAGCGCCATCATCAGCCGCTCCTGGCAAAACGCGTGCTTGGATGGCGCCACCGCGGACAAGAGCGGCGCTTACACCACCCGCGTCGATGACCTCGGCACCTGGATCCGCCAGACCACCAAGCCTGCGGCCAGCGTGGCCGGCGGCCAGCAGATCACCGCTTCGGCGGTCGGCTCCACCGCGCATGTCAGCCTCATCGGCACCCACGGCGCGCTCTACAACACCGTCGGAAACTACGGTGCCGGTCAGTGGAACCAGAGCTGGAAGTACAGCGACGCCGAGGGCATGACCTCCGTGACCAGCGTCAACATCCTGGGCGGTGTGCGACTCTTCGGCATCGGTGCGCAGGGCAAGGTGTTCGGTAAGGACTTCAATCCCACGACCGGTCAGTGGACGGCGTGGAACGAGGTTCCCGGCGGTGCCGAGGGGGCGAAGGACCTGACCGCCACCGCCATCGGCAGCACGCTGCACCTCAACATCATCGGCTCCGATGGCACCCTGTACAACGTGGACGCCAACTACGACAACGGGCAGTGGAGCCCGTGGACGAGGCTGGACGGCGAGGGTCTGACCGCGCTGACGAGCGTGGCCGCCAACAACGTGGTCCACATCTACGGCATCGCCGGTGGCAAGGTCTACAGCAAGGACGCCAACTACACCACGAGCAAGTGGTCCAACTGGGTCGAGGTCCCCGGCGGCGCCGGCGGCGCGACGAACATCGCCGCCACCGCCAACGGGAACACCGTCCACTTGGCCATCACCGGCTCGGACAAGGCGCTCTACACCAACCGCGGCGACTACAACACCGGCCAGTGGGACACCTGGACCCGACGCGGCGGCAACCGCCAGCTCGCCTCCCTCACCAGCACGGTGGCCGCGAACGGACTGCACGTCTACGGCATCGGCACCGACGGTCTCGTGTACACGATCGACGCCAACCTCGGCAACGGCTCGTGGGGCGCGAACTGGGTCGAGATCCCCGGCGGCCTAGGCGCCTGACCCACCCCGGCCGCGACGCCGCAGGCCCCGACCGCCGAAACCTGGTGGTCGTGCCCGCGGTCGCGATCAAAGCCCCGCTCCCCCGCGACAGCGCATCAAGGTCAACGTGGGAGGTAGAAAACGCCGCATGATGCGACCCGGCCCGCCCCCTCTGCAGGGGGCGGGCCGGGTCGCACCCCTTTCCCCCCTTCACCAGCCGCCTGCTTCAAGGAGTGCGTGTGATCCACCGCGCCCGCAGAACCCTCGTTGCCCTCGTCGCCCTCGCCTTCATGGGTGTAGGTGCGAGCGCCTACGCCACCCAGTCCGCGGACACGGCCGGGGATGACTCCATGCCCTACGCGGTCGAGGACTTCCCCCCGGGCCTTCAAGTCCTGTC
>NZ_JBIWLV010000043.1:0-5087 GCF_044766345.1 Streptomyces sp. NPDC102278
GTTCGTTACTTCAGAACTAACACAGTGGACGCGAGCAACTGAGGACAAGCCCTCGGCCTATTAGTACCAGTCAGCTCCACCCGTTACCGGGCTTCCACATCTGGCCTATCAACCCAGTCGTCTACTGGGAGCCTTACCCTCTCAAGGAGGTGGGAATACTCATCTTGAAGCAGGCTTCCCGCTTAGATGCTTTCAGCGGTTATCCCTCCCGAACGTAGCCAACCAGCCATGCCCTTGGCAGGACAACTGGCACACCAGAGGTTCGTCCGTCCCGGTCCTCTCGTACTAGGGACAGCCCTTCTCAATATTCCTACGCGCACAGCGGATAGGGACCGAACTGTCTCACGACGTTCTAAACCCAGCTCGCGTACCGCTTTAATGGGCGAACAGCCCAACCCTTGGGACCGACTCCAGCCCCAGGATGCGACGAGCCGACATCGAGGTGCCAAACCATCCCGTCGATATGGACTCTTGGGGAAGATCAGCCTGTTATCCCCGGGGTACCTTTTATCCGTTGAGCGACGGCGCTTCCACAAGCCACCGCCGGATCACTAGTCCCGACTTTCGTCCCTGCTCGACCCGTCGGTCTCACAGTCAAGCTCCCTTGTGCACTTACACTCAACACCTGATTGCCAACCAGGCTGAGGGAACCTTTGGGCGCCTCCGTTACCCTTTGGGAGGCAACCGCCCCAGTTAAACTACCCATCAGACACTGTCCCTGATCCGGATCACGGACCGAGGTTAGACATCCAGCACGACCAGAGTGGTATTTCAACGGCGACTCCACAACCACTGGCGTGGCTGCTTCAAAGTCTCCCACCTATCCTACACAAGCCGAACCGAACACCAATATCAAACTGTAGTAAAGGTCCCGGGGTCTTTCCGTCCTGCTGCGCGAAACGAGCATCTTTACTCGTAGTGCAATTTCACCGGGCCTATGGTTGAGACAGTCGAGAAGTCGTTACGCCATTCGTGCAGGTCGGAACTTACCCGACAAGGAATTTCGCTACCTTAGGATGGTTATAGTTACCACCGCCGTTTACTGGCGCTTAAGTTCTCAGCTTCGCACGCCCGAAAGCGCACTAACCGGTCCCCTTAACGTTCCAGCACCGGGCAGGCGTCAGTCCGTATACATCGCCTTACGGCTTCGCACGGACCTGTGTTTTTAGTAAACAGTCGCTTCTCGCTGGTCTCTGCGGCCACCCCCAGCTCAAGCAGCAAGTGCTATCACCAGTGATGGCCCCCCTTCTCCCGAAGTTACGGGGGCATTTTGCCGAGTTCCTTAACCATAGTTCACCCGAACGCCTCGGTATTCTCTACCTGACCACCTGAGTCGGTTTAGGGTACGGGCCGCCATGAAACTCGCTAGAGGCTTTTCTCGACAGCATAGGATCATCCACTTCACCACAATCGGCTCGGCATCAGGTCTCAGCCTTGATGAGGGACGGATTTGCCTACCCCTCGGCCTACACCCTTACCCCGGGACTACCACCGCCCGGGTTGGACTACCTTCCTGCGTCACCCCATCGCTTACCTACTACCACCTTGGGCCGGCGGCTCCACCACTTTCCTTTCCCCGAAGGGTCCGGAACGGCTTCACGGCCTTAGCATTAGAGGATTCGATATTGGGCGTTTCAAAGCGGGTACCGGAATATCAACCGGTTGTCCATCGACTACGCCTGTCGGCCTCGCCTTAGGTCCCGACTTACCCTGGGCAGATCAGCTTGACCCAGGAACCCTTAGTCAATCGGCGCACACGTTTCTCACGTGTGTATCGCTACTCATGCCTGCATTCTCACTCGTGAACCGTCCACAACTAGCTTCCGCTGCTGCTTCACCCGGCACACGACGCTCCCCTACCCATCCCAGCCCCCGTTGGGGGTATGTGCTGGAATGACACGACTTCGGCGGTACGCTTGAGCCCCGCTACATTGTCGGCGCGGAATCACTTGACCAGTGAGCTATTACGCACTCTTTCAAGGGTGGCTGCTTCTAAGCCAACCTCCTGGTTGTCTCTGCGACTCCACATCCTTTCCCACTTAGCGTACGCTTGGGGGCCTTAGTCGATGCTCTGGGCTGTTTCCCTCTCGACCATGGAGCTTATCCCCCACAGTCTCACTGCCGTGCTCTCACTTACCGGCATTCGGAGTTTGGCTAAGGTCAGTAACCCGGTAGGGCCCATCGCCTATCCAGTGCTCTACCTCCGGCAAGAAACACACGACGCTGCACCTAAATGCATTTCGGGGAGAACCAGCTATCACGGAGTTTGATTGGCCTTTCACCCCTAACCACAGGTCATCCCCCAGGTTTTCAACCCTGGTGGGTTCGGTCCTCCACGAAGTCTTACCTCCGCTTCAACCTGCCCATGGCTAGATCACTCCGCTTCGGGTCTAGAGCGTGCAACTCAATCGCCCTATTCGGACTCGCTTTCGCTACGGCTTCCCCACACGGGTTAACCTCGCTACACACCGCTAACTCGCAGGCTCATTCTTCAAAAGGCACGCAGTCACGACGCATTGAGTAAACTCAATGCGCGACGCTCCCACGGCTTGTAGGCACACGGTTTCAGGTACTATTTCACTCCGCTCCCGCGGTACTTTTCACCATTCCCTCACGGTACTATCCGCTATCGGTCACCAGGGAATATTTAGGCTTAGCGGGTGGTCCCGCCAGATTCACACGGGATTTCTCGGGCCCCGTGCTACTTGGGAGATTCTTAAGCAAGCCGCTGATGTTTCGTCTACGGGGGTCTTACCCTCTACGCCGGACCTTTCGCATGTCCTTCGACTACATCAACGGTTTCTGACTCGCCGACCGGCCGGCAGACCGATCAAAAGAATTCCCACAACCCCGCATGCGCAACCCCTGCCGGGTATCACACGCATACGGTTTGGCCTCATCCGGTTTCGCTCGCCACTACTCCCGGAATCACGGTTGTTTTCTCTTCCTGAGGGTACTGAGATGTTTCACTTCCCCTCGTTCCCTCCACACTGCCTATGTGTTCAGCAGTGGGTGACAGCCCATGACGACTGCCGGGTTTCCCCATTCGGACACCCCCGGATCAAAGCTCAGTTGGCAGCTCCCCGGGGCCTATCGCGGCCTCTCACGTCCTTCATCGGTTCCTGGTGCCAAGGCATCCACCGTGTGCCCTTAAAAACTTGCCCACAGATGCTCGCGTCCACTGTGTAGTTCTCAAGCAACGACCAGTCACCCATCACCCTGATCCATACAGATCAAGTTCACTGGGGCCGGCATCGCGAAGATACAACCTTTACGGCCGTACCCTCAGATACCCAACAACGTGCCAGGCACCAGACCTCATCCGGATTCTCTTTCCACGCCGAAGCAGTACTCGAGAGACCATCAGATGATCTGGCGCCAAATAATCAACGTTCCACCCATGAGCTGACCGTGCAGAACATTTGTCTGCAATCGGTACTGTGCTCCTTAGAAAGGAGGTGATCCAGCCGCACCTTCCGGTACGGCTACCTTGTTACGACTTCGTCCCAATCGCCAGTCCCACCTTCGACAGCTCCCTCCCTTACGGGTTGGGCCACCGGCTTCGGGTGTTACCGACTTTCGTGACGTGACGGGCGGTGTGTACAAGGCCCGGGAACGTATTCACCGCAGCAATGCTGATCTGCGATTACTAGCAACTCCGACTTCATGGGGTCGAGTTGCAGACCCCAATCCGAACTGAGACCGGCTTTTTGAGATTCGCTCCACCTCACGGTATCGCAGCTCATTGTACCGGCCATTGTAGCACGTGTGCAGCCCAAGACATAAGGGGCATGATGACTTGACGTCGTCCCCACCTTCCTCCGAGTTGACCCCGGCGGTCTCCTGTGAGTCCCCATCACCCCGAAGGGCATGCTGGCAACACAGGACAAGGGTTGCGCTCGTTGCGGGACTTAACCCAACATCTCACGACACGAGCTGACGACAGCCATGCACCACCTGTATACCGACCACAAGGGGGGCACTATCTCTAATGCTTTCCGGTATATGTCAAGCCTTGGTAAGGTTCTTCGCGTTGCGTCGAATTAAGCCACATGCTCCGCTGCTTGTGCGGGCCCCCGTCAATTCCTTTGAGTTTTAGCCTTGCGGCCGTACTCCCCAGGCGGGGAACTTAATGCGTTAGCTGCGGCACCGACGACGTGGAATGTCGCCAACACCTAGTTCCCAACGTTTACGGCGTGGACTACCAGGGTATCTAATCCTGTTCGCTCCCCACGCTTTCGCTCCTCAGCGTCAGTAATGGCCCAGAGATCCGCCTTCGCCACCGGTGTTCCTCCTGATATCTGCGCATTTCACCGCTACACCAGGAATTCCGATCTCCCCTACCACACTCTAGCTAGCCCGTATCGAATGCAGACCCGAGGTTAAGCCTCGGGCTTTCACATCCGACGTGACAAGCCGCCTACGAGCTCTTTACGCCCAATAATTCCGGACAACGCTTGCGCCCTACGTATTACCGCGGCTGCTGGCACGTAGTTAGCCGGCGCTTCTTCTGCAGGTACCGTCACTTTCGCTTCTTCCCTGCTGAAAGAGGTTTACAACCCGAAGGCCGTCATCCCTCACGCGGCGTCGCTGCATCAGGCTTTCGCCCATTGTGCAATATTCCCCACTGCTGCCTCCCGTAGGAGTCTGGGCCGTGTCTCAGTCCCAGTGTGGCCGGTCGCCCTCTCAGGCCGGCTACCCGTCGTCGCCTTGGTGGGCCATTACCCCACCAACAAGCTGATAGGCCGCGGGCTCATCCTTCACCGCCGGAGCTTTTAACCCCCACCCATGCAGGCAGGAGTGTTATCCGGTATTAGACCCCGTTTCCAGGGCTTGTCCCAGAGTGAAGGGCAGATTGCCCACGTGTTACTCACCCGTTCGCCACTAATCCACCCCGAAGGGCTTCATCGTTCGACTTGCATGTGTTAAGCACGCCGCCAGCGTTCGTCCTGAGCCAGGATCAAAC
Source organism: Streptomyces sp. NPDC102278 (assembly GCF_044766345.1). NCBI lineage: Bacteria > Bacillati > Actinomycetota > Actinomycetes > Kitasatosporales > Streptomycetaceae > Streptomyces > Streptomyces sp. NPDC102278. The sequence continues at coordinate 4,967 of NZ_JBIWLV010000043.1, forward strand.
TCTCCATGAATGTTTACCCGTAATCGGGTGCACACGCACTTAGAGCGGGCCGATCATGTCGGAATAAGACCGATCGACCACTGCGTCCTCGCTGTGTAATCGCCTGCAAGCACCACAACCC
>NZ_JBIWLV010000044.1:0-5068 GCF_044766345.1 Streptomyces sp. NPDC102278
GGCGCTTCCTTCGTTTCCGACTCTATCAGACTCTTTCGTGTCCGATTCCCGGTCGAAGCGGGTTTCGCTTTCCAGTTCTTCGCTTTCGCGTTTCCTTTTCCGGCGATTCCGACTCTATCAGAAGTTTTCCACCGGATTTCCCGGCTTCAGATTCCTGGATGAGGAGTCGAGGGTGCCCTGTCTGAATTCGATTCATCAGGGCTGTGTTGCCGAACCGTTCCGCTCGAGGCAACCGTTCTACTCTACCTCAGCTTCAGACAGGGGTCCAATCGGCCCGAGGGCGCCCGTCGAACCACGCGTCGGCCGACCGCCCGCCCCGCCGACAACCAGGCTGACCGCGACCCAGGCCGCCATGGGCCGGACCGTGGACCAGGCCCCGAACTCCATCCCGGGGACTCTCCCATCCAGCCAGAGTCCCGAGACGGTGCGAGCCGGCAGCTGACATCACCGCCCCGAGCTGCGGCTGACTCAGCTCGTTCAGGACAGCCAACCTCGACGGACCGCCCTGTCGCACTGTCCTCACAGCCGCGCTTCGCCACTTCGACCCGCCGGACAGACCAACCGGACCAGGCCGCGGCCTGCGGCGTCTCGCAGCCGTCCGTCCGGTACGACACCTCGTCCACGAGCGAGGAGCCCCAGGGGCGGCCGTTTCGGGGCGGCAATCTGGGTCGGTGAAACCGTGGAGCACCGCCACCGAGCGCGACCTACGGCATCTGCTCAATGGGTTGCTCGCCCCTCTGCTCGGTCGCCTCCACCGCGGCGCCGGACAGACGGAGGTTGACGTGTTCCCGCGGTAGGAGCTGGTGGAACACTTCGGCCTCGCTCCTTCGGCCCTGCGTCCCGACACGACGGCAGCGGAAGTGACTGCCTGGTGGACGTCGCCCGGCCGGACCGACAGCACCGCCAGTAGCTGAACGGCGCCGGTGCGGGTGCGGATGTAGTCGGGGGCCCGGCAGGTACAGGCCCCTGCGGTCGACTCCACGCTTGTACGTACGCCTCAGCCATCCGCCGGATCCTGCAACCGGCGTCTCCTGCCGGAGAGCCGTAAACCACGCCACCGGCAGCCTCCGCGGCTGACCACAAGAATTTGATCTCGCGACCATTGGCACAGCCGGGGCGCCCACGGCCCTTTCACGTCAGGCCGGCGACCCACCGGCCGTGGCCCGTGTCCGTCTCCCCACCCGCGTGGACGGCCCCGTCCCGGCCAAGCGACACCCTGGCCGGACGCGACGTGCTCCTCACGCGCACACAAGCGAACCATTGGCCATGGGTAAAACGAAGTTCGAGCTCGAAGGGCCTGGCCGTCGCGGAGGCGCGTTGGCGGCCCTGGGCCTGTGGTTCGGAGGGCCGGAATCTGGAGCCGGCGGAGGCGCCTTTGATCACTCCGGGCGGCCTGCCGATGCGGGAGGCCGACTGGGCCCCGCTGATCAAGAGCTGGTATCCCCGAGCCACATCGGTCAGTGGACCAACCCCAAGGCTGGCAAGCGAACCGGATCTGGACCTTCGAGATGGAGCTGCCGTGCTCACGGCACATGCTTGTCCGCCAGGTCCTCCATCTGCACCACCACGCCTGGACCGAGCCCCACGTCCCCGCCTTCCGCTACTTCGGGGCGTCCCGCGCCGGCTTCCGGACAATCCGCGGACCGAGGTCGACAAGCCCGATCCTTCCGACTCAACGATCAACAATGCGTATGCCGAGCTCGCCGCCCACTACGGCCCTTGGTGCATCCGGCCTACGGCCCGACCCGAGGACAAGCCGCGGGTCGAGCGGCGGATGCCCTACACCCGGGACTCGTTCTGGCGGGGCGGGAGTTCATCTCGATCGAGCACATACAGACCGAGGTTGTGACCGGAGCCAGAAGGTGGCCGGCCGACGACAGTGCCGGCCGTCGCAGGGAGCCGCCCCGATGGCGATATTCGAGGCCATCGAAGCCGAGACCTGGCTTCCTACGCCGCCCACCGCATTCGTGCTGACCCGCTGATCAACGGCGCTGGTTGGTCCGGACATCCGATGTCGGTGAAGCCTGCCGGACCGTGGTCGACCAGCTGCTGGAGGTCAACGTGCTCTACCGGCCCCGCGCCGCTCAGAGAGTCCTCGCGCTGAAGAAGAAGTACGGCGACGCGAGGCTGGAGGCCGCCAGCGCGAGGGCCGTCACGGTAGGTGATCTGACCTACCGCACCATCAAGGGCATCCTGATCGCCGGCACCGAGACCGATCCGAAGCCCGAACCGAGCGGGAACGCGGGTGCCGCAGCATTCCCCTACGGTCCAAGAGGCTCTTCGCCTCCGTCGCCCCGTCCAGGACGGCGGATGAGCTCCACGACGACCAGGTCACGGTGAAGCTGGAGAAGCATCTGATGAGCGTGATGGCGCCTGCCCTGCGTGAGTCGCTGAAGTCCCTGCGGCTCCCGGGGACGCTTGAACCCTTGATGCCCGTCTGGCCCAAGCCCACGGCGGAGGGCTCGGGCACCTGGCCTTCCTCCAGCTCCTCTGCCGGGACGAGATCACCCGACGCGAGACAAGTACCGTCCAACGACGCCTGACAAGGGCGGAGTTCGAGCAGAAGATTACCCTGGAGGAGTTCGACTTCACCGCCTCCTCCAAGCTTCCGGCCGCCCAGATCCTCAGCCTCGAGGCCCTGGCTGCTCCACTCCGGCGGGTCGATCAACCTGTCCGACCGGCCGGGCTCAAGAGACACGTCGCCCATGCCCTCGGCCACCTCACCGTCCGCCAACGTGCCCACGTCCGCCTCGCCAAGATCAACCAGCTCCCCGCAGACTTCGTCGGCGGCCACGCGGATCGCACCTGGGACAAGCGGTCCGTGAACTGGCACGGCCCGACGTGCTCACCCTTGACAGGCTGATCAACAGCAACCACCACGTCGTCATGAACGGCCCCAGCTATCGTCCGACCAGGCCCACCTCCTTGGAGCGTGTCCCAGACGGTCGGCCGATGACGATGTCGGTCCGGAATAAGATCGTCTCTCGCATGGTCGACGCCCACGAAGCAGAAAACGACGTTGAGCATGCCGTCATCGCCCGCTATCGATTGACCGGTGGCCGCCTCGGCGAACCTGGCCAACGGGAGGTCGTCCGCAAGGCCCAGGCCCTGCTGACCGAGGCGATCGATCAAGCCGAGGTCGGTGAGTTCGACGGAAACGAATATGGAGGCGGCGAGGTTGTCCTCTTCGCCTACGGACCGGACGCCGATGCACTCTTCGCTGTAATGGCACCTGTCCTGAACGATCTGCCGTTCCGCCCGGCCCACGTCCTCTTGCGCTACGGCCCGCTCGATGACCCATCGGCTGCCGAGCGCCGGGTGGAACTCTGACGAGACAAACCAAACCGCCCTCGGTAGGTCTTGAACAGAACCAAGAACCGTCGTCCGGTCGCGCATGCCGCGTCCGCGATGGGCATGTCGCGGGCCACCGCCCGGAGATGGGTCTTCCGCCCGCGGACGGAAGACGAAGCCGGGCTCCACGACTGGTCCAGCTGGCCACACACGACGCCACACGGACTCCGGCCGCCGTGGCCCGCGAGCTCGGCCCCGCCCGCATCGGCCCGATCCTGGGACGGCCCGCCTCGACGGTCCACCGCAACCTGACCCGCCACGGTCCGCACCGCCCGGCCTGGCTCGTCCGTCCGAGCGGAACCCTGACCCGCCGCTACGAACGCGCGAAACCCGGCGAACTCATACACGTCGACGTGAAGAAACTCGGCTGGCCCCCCGACGGCGGCGGCCACCGCGTCCTGGGCCGTCAGGCAGGCCGGCCCATCCACGACGTGGGCTTCGACCACATCCACTCCGCGGTCGACGACCACACCCGCCTCGCCTACAGCTAGACCCACGCGGACGAGAAAGTCGCGACCTGCGCGGGCTTCCACACCCACGCAGCCGCGATCTGCCACCGCCACGGCACCACCCGGATCGAACGCTGCCCGACGACATGTGATCGAGGACGCCAGATGGACCGTTGGCGGGATGGGGATCGGTCGCCGACGCACGCGGACTTCCCTCGGGGACTGGTCCTGCCTGCCGGCCGCGGGATGACTCGCGAATGCCGCCTCGGCGGTCAGGCCCTCGGATCGCACGGGGCCGGTACACGCGGGTGAGAGGTGAGCGAACGCGCACAGTCGTCGCGCCCACCGGGTGGCCTTCGTACGCAGGCCTCCGCGGAAATGCCCGACCGCGTGGTGCTTCCCGGCGGCGTCCTGATGAGCCGGCATGAGGTGGGGCCCACCAGTCCGGCAACGAATCCCTCACGGGTCGGACGGCGTCGTCAGAGGTTGACGCGCTTCAGGTAGACGCGGGTGCGGTGCGGGATCGTTTGGTACCAGAGCATCAGGTGCTCGTCCTCGTACGTACGGAGCCGCATCGGCTGTTCGTCCTCGTAGAGGCTGCCGTCCTTCGGGTCGACGCCCATCGACGCGAGGTCCACCAATCCGTCCATGACGGCACCGACCGACTTCTGCTGGTCCGCGGGCATGTCTCCGAATACCCACAGCCGGCTGGGATCGCATTCCCACGCCCAGCCGCTCTCGTTCTCCACGCCTTCGCCGCGGGCAGTCACCGGCCGATCTCCTCCTGGGCTTCGGCCAGGATTCGGCTGCTGGTCTCCATCGCTGCCCGGAACTCCTGCTCGGTCGCGCTCGGATCCCCGGCGACGCGTTCTGCTTCGTGGAGAGCCGCCGCGCGGGCGGGCCAGCGATGGATGGCCACATGCGTGGCCCACTTGATCAGGAAAAACCGCAGTGGATTGATGGCGCCCGTGGCGGCGGCACGATCGAACGCCTCGTTGCACTCCCTGTCGAGCACGGCGAGATTGGCCATGTCGATACGGCGCACGGCATCCCGCAGCGCTTCCCGGGTCATGGCCGGCTGAGGGATCAGCGGGCCGCCGTCTTCCAGCTGCTGTGCTGTCATCGTGTCCTCCTGGGGAACGCGGCCAGGATACCCAGCCGAACCTGGCGATTTGGTCCGGAACGCAGAAAAGCCCCGCACCCTGAAGGGTGCGGGGCTTTCCCACAATGATTGTTCGGCGGCGTCCTACTCTCCCACAGGGTCCCCC
>NZ_JBIWLV010000045.1:0-3634 GCF_044766345.1 Streptomyces sp. NPDC102278
AAGCCGTACACCCCGACCAATAACCCGCACCCAAAACAGCCACCCGCAGGTCGTAGCCGACGGCACGAAACCGAATCCAGCCGGAGCAGCGACTGCAGCGACTCAGACGGGCCACACCCGCATCGGTAAGGAGCACGGGAGGTCGGCAAGCGGACTCCCGTGGACACCGGATCACCCCCGCGTCGGCGGGGAGAACTAGACGCCGGCCTTGACGCGTTCGATGGCTCCCGGACCACCCCCGCGTCGGCGGGGAGAACCTACGCATCGCGCGGGCGGAGATCTGCGGATCCGGACCACCCCCGCGTCGGCGGGGAGAACACGCGCACGCCGGACGGGCACGAGCTCCGGTCCGGAGCACCCCCGCGTCGGCGGGGAGAACGGACACACGGACCTCAGCCTCAAGACTGAGAGCGGACCACCCCCGCGTCGGCGGGGAGAACGCGGGCCGAGGTGGTACTCGCGCTGGAAGTCGCGGACCACCCCCGCGTCGGCGGGGAGAACTTGTTGAGGCGCACGTCTTCCCAGGTGGCGTACGGACCACCCCCGCGTCGGCGGGGAGAACACCTTGATCAGGTGGTTCTCCTTGGCCTCCAACGGACCACCCCCGCGTCGGCGGGGAGAACGAGCAGGGCACCGAGGTTGGCGGCTGCGCCAGTGGACCACCCCCGCGTCGGCGGGGAGAACGTGACGTGGGCGAGCAGCGTGGGCGGCAGGGGCGGACCACCCCCGCGTCGGCGGGGAGAACTCGGTCGTCGGGCGGACCATGGGCCCGGTCAACGGACCACCCCCGCGTCGGCGGGGAGAACGGCCTCACCGCAAGGTTCATGCGACAAGATCACGGACCACCCCCGCGTCGGCGGGGAGAACTCGGGCGCCGGGTCCAGCTCGGCGACCCGGGCCGGACCACCCCCGCGTCGGCGGGGAGAACACCTCCATGGCCACCGGGATGAGGACGGCGATCGGACCACCCCCGCGTCGGCGGGGAGAACCTCGTGCAGCCGGCCCGCCACCGCCGGCAGACCGGACCACCCCCGCGTCGGCGGGGAGAACGACGGCGGCGTCGGTGTGGCCGGCGTCGGAGGCGGACCACCCCCGCGTCGGCGGGGAGAACGCGCCGGATCTTGCCCTTGTCGTCGATGAGAACGGACCACCCCCGCGTCGGCGGGGAGAACCTCGGCGAGTGGGTCGCAGCCGAAGGCGCCGTCGGACCACCCCCGCGTCGGCGGGGAGAACAGAGCGAGGCGTTGGGACACCCATGCCTCCGACGGACCACCCCCGCGTCGGCGGGGAGAACTCGCGGAAGACCGTTCGGGCATGGCGAAGATCCGGACCACCCCCGCGTCGGCGGGGAGAACTTCTGCTGGCCGGTCCTCGCCAAATTCGTGACCGGACCACCCCCGCGTCGGCGGGGAGAACTAAGCCACACCTCGACCCGTGAGCGCAACAAACGGACCACCCCCGCGTCGGCGGGGAGAACGCGTTGGCGATCGACCGGCCGACCGTCCTCACCGGACCACCCCCGCGTCGGCGGGGAGAACAGGAGATGAGCCTTCATCTCCTCGGCCAGTTCCGGACCACCCCCGCGTCGGCGGGGAGAACGAGCCCTCGCCGTTGGTGGTGAAGACCATGAACGGACCACCCCCGCGTCGGCGGGGAGAACGTCTCCGTGGTCGGCGGCCTGCCGGTAGAGGGCGGACCACCCCCGCGTCGGCGGGGAGAACGTGTCGGCATGCCCCACGCCATCGTCCGGGCACGGACCACCCCCGCGTCGGCGGGGAGAACACTGCCGGCTCTCCCTGCCCACCCGCATGCTGCGTGCTCCCCGCCGACGTGGGGGTGGTCCGCCACGGCACCAGCTTCTTGAGCGGGTTCTTGGGTGCTCCCCGCCGACGTGGGGGTGGTCCTGGTAGAGGCCCGGCGTGAGCTGCTGGGCCGCCGTGCTCCCCGCCGACGTGGGGGTGGTCCGTTCTCTGGCGACGCCGATGAGTGCCTGTCGTAGTGCTCCCCGCCGACGTGGGGGTGGTCCGTGACCTCGTTCGATGTGACCAAGCCTGAGACCGTGCTCCCCGCCGACGTGGGGGTGGTCCGCCGAGGTTCCGGCAGGCAGCGGAGCGTCGGCAGTGCTCCCCGCCGACGTGGGGGTGGTCCGCCGGACGGTCGCCAACCGGCCACGTCCACACCGTGCTCCCCGCCGACGTGGGGGTGGTCCGCTCGTAGCCGTACGGATGACGCGCCAGGAAGCGTGCTCCCCGCCGACGTGGGGGTGGTCCGTTTCCGATCATGTTCGCGAGGAGCATCAGCAGGTGCTCCCCGCCGACGTGGGGGTGGTCCGCTGCTCGGCACGCCGTGGAGGACCGAGTGTGGGTGCTCCCCGCCGACGTGGGGGTGGTCCGTAGAGCGGGGGCGAGACGTCGTCGTCGCGCTGGTGCTCCCCGCCGACGTGGGGGTGGTCCGCTGGGCATGGCCACGACGGCCTCCCTCAGCATGTGCTCCCCGCCGACGTGGGGGTGGTCCGTCGGAGCAGTCCCTCTTGCGTTAGGCACTGTTTCTCGGATCTCCTGACGTGGGCGGGGTGTTGGGGTCAGGCTGTCCGTATGGGCCGTGGGGATCTGACGAACGCGGAGTGGGACCGGCTGGAGGTGTTTTTACCTCCTGGTGGTGGCCGTGGAGGCCGGTGGAGTGATCACCGTCGGGTGATCAACGGAGTGCTCTATCGAGTCCGGACGGGCGTGCAGTGGAGGGACCTGCCGGAGCGGTTCGGGCCGTGGGAGACCGTCTACAAACGTCATCGCCGCTGGTCGGCCGATGGAACGTGGACGATGCTGCTGTCTCGGATCCAGGCGGCCGAGGACGCCGCGGGTCAGATCGACTGGAACGTGTCGGTGGACTCGACAGCAGTGCGGGCCCACCAGCACGCCGCCGGCGCGAGGAAGGCGCCGGCGGTCGCGGTTCCTCAAAGGGGGAACGTCCGGGGGACGAACCGGGTCGATCCGGTGTTGCGGAAACTGGCGACGCGACTGGAGGAGGTGGTCAGATCGGCGAGTGCCTGGGACGTTCCCGCGGAGGATTCACCACCAAAATCCACCTCGCCGCTGACGGGCGATGCCAGCCTCTCGCCCTCGTCCTGACACCGGGGCACTACGGCGACGGGCCCCAGTTCGAGCGCGTGCTTGGGCAGGTCTCCGTGCCCCGTATCGGAGTCGGCCGGCCCCGGACCCGGCCCGACCATGTCCTGGCGGACAAGGCTTACACATCCCGGAAGAACCGTCGCTACCTGCGACGACGCGGAATCCGGCACACCATCCCCGAACGCCTCGACCAGCAAAGACACCGCAAGAATCGCGGTTCCCGAGGCGGCCGTCCTGCCGGCTTCGACAGCGAGCGATACAAGAAGCGCAACACCGTCGAACGCGCCATCAACCGCCTGAAGGGCTTCCGCGCGGTCGCCACCCGCTACGAGAAACGCGCCTACATCTACCTCGGCACCGTCACCCTCACAGCCCTCATCATCTGGCTCCGCACATGATCCGAGAAACAGTGCCTAGTGACCTGGTCCGGAGATCCTGTCGCAGTAACGGCAGATTCGGTCGAGGATTTGATCAGCGGTCTTGGTCCACTTGAAGGGCCGGGCCTC
>NZ_JBIWLV010000046.1:0-2571 GCF_044766345.1 Streptomyces sp. NPDC102278
TCTCCCACCTCTTGAACCTGGGAGACCAGGCTATGACCCCTGAAGCGGCGTCGGGCCACGGTCGGGAAACCGGTCCCGCACGCTGCCAGAGAGGCCGAGAACTGCGCCCCACTGAACCCGGCGTCCTCCGAAAACTGCGCCCGCTCGAACCATGCATCGCCGGAGAACTGCGCCTGCTCGAACCAGGCCTTCCTGGAAAACTCCGTCCCACCGAACCCGGCGTGCCTGGAGAACTGCGCCCGGCTGAACCAGGTATCGCCGGAGAACTGCGCCTCGCTGAACTGGGCGTCGCCAGCGAACCGCGCCCGGTCGAACCCGGTGTTCCCGGAGAACTGTGCCCGTTCGAACCCGGCGTCCTCGGAGAACTGCGCCTCGCCGAACCATGCGCTCCCGGAGAACTGCGCCCGGTCGAACCCGGCGTTCCGTGAGAACTGTGCCCGGCTGAACCCGGCGTTGCCTAAGAACTGCGCCTCGCCGAACTGGGCGTTCCCTGAGAACTGCGCCTCGCCGAACTGGGCATCGCCAGAGAACTGCGCCCGATCGAACCGGGCGGAGCCGAGGTGGAGGTTTGTAGTTGTGGGGTCGCGCAGGGCGTGGAGGAGTGAGATGAGGAGTGGAAATGGGTGCCGCGATGGTCGATGTCGGCGCCGGGCGCCAGGCTGGCCAGGTAGGTGTTGCGGTCGGTATCGGTCAGGTGGGCCAGGCAAGCGGTTTGGCCGGGAACGTGGATGCCAGTGCAGCCGACGGGGTCGGTGGCGGGGGCCGCGCCGTGTGCGCAGTGCGGCCAAAGCGGCGCCGACGGTATGGGGGCCGGTGGTGTGATCATGCGGTGGTGACTCCGATGGTGTGTCTCGTGACGGGCGGGGAGAGCCGGGCGTTGCTGCCTGGATCAGATCCTGCCGCCGTGCAAGGCGTCATACGCCGTGATTGGGGGCCGGATACTCCCTGGCGGATGAGCTGGCACCGGAGCCACCGCACGTACGCCAGACCTCCCTGCTCAAAAACCGGGTCAGGGTGCTCGGCCCCGGCCGCCTGGCACCCCCATCACCCGGAACAACCTCGCATTCTGGCAGCGCGAGTAGAGGCAAGCAAAGCACGGGAACGCTTGTCCGTAGGACGAAGGTCAACTGATCGGGACGTCCTCGCCCATCTCGCTTTCGTGGGATCCCGGTGTGGGGGCGGCACGGTCCAGGCAGTCAGGGAGAACCGGCGGTGGTGCTGGCGGACGACGGAATCGATCGAACCAACCCCGCGTCGGCGGGGAGCACCCGACAGGGAGGAACGTCCCCCACGTCTTCGCCGGATCACCCCCGCGTCGGCGGGGAGCACCGGGCTTCGATCTCGGGGAGGGCGTACATGGTCGGATCACCCCCGCGTCGGCGGGGAGCACACCCTCGTAGGCCAGCCCGGCGACACGATCGACGGATCACCCCCGCGTCGGCGGGGAGCACTCGGGCATGATGTGGGACATCGGGGTCCTGTTCGGATCACCCCCGCGTCGGCGGGGAGCACTCGTGGAGCCGCTGGAGCGCGCCGATCAGGATCGGATCACCCCCGCGTCGGCGGGGAGCACTCGTGGAGCCGCTGGAGCGCGCCGATCAGGATCGGATCACCCCCGCGTCGGCGGGGAGCACGAGATGCCGAGGGTCTTGAACATCTCGGCGACCGGATCACCCCCGCGTCGGCGGGGAGCACGGCCATGTCTCGTGCGTCCCGTGCCCGGACCGAGGATCACCCCCGCGTCGGCGGGGAGCACCTTCCCCTCAATTTGACGAGAAGACCCGGTGTCGGATCACCCCCGCGTCGGCGGGGAGCACGGGAGGGCCGTCACCGGTTTGGAGACGGCCCTCGGATCACCCCCGCGTCGGCGGGGAGCACCGCGTCACCCAGGTCGAGCGGCCCCATGCGGTCGGATCACCCCCGCGTCGGCGGGGAGCACGTCAGCTTGTGCTGAACCGGGGCGCCGTCCACCGGATCACCCCCGCGTCGGCGGGGAGCACGCGTACTCCTTGTGCGTCCGCGAGCAGTACTCCGGATCACCCCCGCGTAGGCGGGGAGCACGCCGGTGGCCTCCGCTCGGCCTCGACCTCGACCGGATCACCCCCGCGTCGGCGGGGAGCACCCGGGGTCCTCCTGGATCAACTGCTCGATGCGCGGATCACCCCCGCGTCGGCGGGGAGCACGAGTTCGGCTCTAACCGCGCCGTTGCCCAGCACGGATCACCCCCGCGTCGGCGGGGAGCACTCGGCTGGGGCCAGCTCAACGCTCGCCGCAGCCGGATCACCCCCGCGTCGGCGGGGAGCACTTCAGCAGGTGCCGGGCCAGTTCCTCCGCCGACGGATCACCCCCGCGTCGGCGGGGAGCACTGTATCTGGCGCGGCTGGTCCGTGATCTGGACCGGATCACCCCCGCGTCGGCGGGGAGCACCCCTTCGCGACCTGCCCCTTCTCAGAGGATTTGCAATTCGATTACCATAGCTCGGTCGGTCATGGTCGGAGCTTACGGAGCGCCGAGCTGCCGTGGGGCCGCTTGTTGGTCGCTGGTTTCGAATCGGCCGGGAGGGCCGGACCT
>NZ_JBIWLV010000047.1:0-1130 GCF_044766345.1 Streptomyces sp. NPDC102278
GCTTTCTCGGCGAATGTGGGGCGTGCGGGGCATCGTTTTCGTGCGGTGGTGGCGGGTGTTGACGCGGGTGTGGTGAGGGCTGGTTTGCGGGATGTGGCGGAGGGTCGGGCTGTTGTTTCTCGTAGGGGGGGTGGGGCGGTTTCGAATGTGTTCATGTTTACGGGTCAGGGTTCGCAGTATGTGGGGATGGGGCGGGGTTTGTATGTGACGGAGCCGGTGTTTCGGGCTGCGTTGGATGAGTGTGCGGGTTTGTTGGTGGGGCGTTTGGATGTGCCTTTGTTGGATGTGTTGTTCGGTGTGGGTGGGGGGTTGGATCGGACGCGGTATGCGCAGGTGGGGATTGTGTGTGTGCAGGTGGGGTTGGTGCGGTGGTTGGAGTCGGTGGGGGTTCGGGCGGATGCGGTGGTGGGTCACAGTCTGGGTGAGTTGACTGCTGCGTGGGCTTCGGGTGTGTTGGGGTTGGCGGATCTGTTGCGGTTGACGGTGTTGCGTGGGGAGTTGATGGAGGCGCAGCCGGGTCGGGGTGCGATGGCTGTGGTGCATGGGGATGTCGGGGTTGTGGTGGAGGCGTTGGCGGGGTTTGTGGGTGTGGAGGTGGCGGCTTTCAATGCGCCGCGGGTGGTGACGGTTTCGGGGCCGGCGGATTCGGTGGCGGCGTTTTGTGCGGGGTCGGGTTTGCGGACTTCTCCGTTGGTGGTGAGTCATGCGTTTCATTCGGTTCTGATGGAGGGTGCGGTGGCGCCTTTTGTGGAGGCGGTGGGGGGTGTGGGGTTGTCGGCTCCGGTGGTGGGGTTTGTGTCGTCGGTGTCGGGTGGGTGGCATTCGGCGGGGTCGGTGGTGGATCCGGGGTATTGGGGTCGGGCGATTCGGGAGCCGGTTCGTTTCGGTGAGGCGGTCGCGACGGTGAGTGGGTCGGGTGCGGGGGTGGTGTGGGAGATCGGTTCGCATCCGCAGTTGACGTCGTTGGCGCGTGCTTCGTGGGTGGGGGATCAGCCGTTGTGGTTGGGCACGTTGCGTCGTGATCGGGTGGATCAGGTGGAGGTGCACGGGTCGTTGGCGGCGTATGTGAACGGGACGTCGGGGGATCTCGACTGGTCGGGAGTACACGCGGGCAAGGGCCACCGGACCAT
>NZ_JBIWLV010000048.1:0-1075 GCF_044766345.1 Streptomyces sp. NPDC102278
TACTGAGGATTTCAGGGCGGGGTCGGTGGGTTGATTGTCAGGCCGGTGGCGGTGAGACAGCTGTCGATGAGGTGGGGTCGGAGCTGGATTCTGCGTAACTCGCGGCGGAGTTTGCGTTCGAGGTCGTCGGGGGTGTCGAAGGCGGTGTTGGCCGTGGCTCTGCGCACGAGGGACCAGACGGCTTCGACCGGGTTCAGGTCTGGTGCGTATGCCGGGAGGCGGATGGTGGTGAGCCAGTCGTGTTCGGCCTCGTAGCGTTTCAGCCCGGCGGCCAGGTGGGTGTTGAGATTGTCCCAAACCACCACGATGGGGCCGCCGAGCTGAATATGGGCCCTCACCAGCAGGTCGCGATAGTCCTGCCAGGAGAAGCTCTTGCGGGCGCCCTTGAGCAGGAGATGGTTGCGGGGCCGGTGGATGAGACGGCTCTTCTCGCCGGGTTTGTAGCAGCACAGGGCGGCGACCGAGGTCCGGCGGCGGGAGCGGCCGCGGACGCAGATGACAGGGGTGTGTCCGCGCCGGCCCCAGGTTCGGGCGCGGGGCGGCGTCATGGAGAATCCGGCCTCGTCCTCGAAGACGAGCCATGCCCCGGACGCCGCCGCGAGGCTTTTACCTGGGGCCACACCTCCTTCTTCCACAGTTCCACCGCGTGCTCGTCCCGCTCGAGTGCTCTGCGGGCCGGTGCCTGCCAGGACCAGCCGTGCCGCTTCAGCAGCCGCCAGACCGTCGCCACCGACAGCGTCAGGCGCAGCCTGCGGCGGATCACCGTCTGGACCCGGACCAGAGTCCACCGTTCATCCTCGAAGCCGTGCGCTGACGGGCCCTTGCCGAGTTCCTCCTCGAGCACGGCGAACTGGGTATCAGTGACAGTTGGGGAGTTGGCCGGGCCCGTCGAGTGCAGGGCCTCCATGCCGCCCTCGCGCCAGGCACGGCGCCAGCGTTCCACCGACCGCACACTCACCCGCAGGTCCTTCGCGATCACGGCGGTCTTCTCACCCGCCGCGAACCGCTCGCCGGCCTGTAGCCGGATCCCCTCACGAAACGCCCGACGCTCAGCGGTCAGACCCCCACCCACCGG
>NZ_JBIWLV010000049.1:0-1074 GCF_044766345.1 Streptomyces sp. NPDC102278
CTCGCACGTGTCTCACTGGCCGCTGTTGTGCGACCCGTCCAAGTAAAGGGAACGACATGTTCACTCACCACCACCGCCGACCGGTAGCCGTTGTGGCTCTGGGTCTGGCTTCGATGCTCGTCCTGTCGGCGTGCTCCAGTGGTCAGGAGGCGACGGGCGGGAGCTCGGACGTGGGGAAGGTCGAGGGGAAGATCTCTCTGACCTATCTTCAGAAGCAGGGCGATCAGGAGTACTTCATCGGTGAGGCCGCCGGTGCGAAGGCGAAGGCGGCTCAGCTGGGGATCGATCTGAAGATCGTGAATCTGGGCAATGACGCGAACAAGACGGTTGGTGAGGCGCAGGCGGCGATCTCGCAGAAGAGCAACGGGTTGATCGTGGTGGTTCCGGATCCGGCGGTGGGGCCGCAGGTGGTGCAGTTGGCGAAGGATGCCAAGGTGGCGCTGTTGACGTCGGACGACCAGATCTGCGGCACGGGTCCTGATCCGTCTTCTTGCGGCGCCGACGCGTTGGTGCCTCGTATCGGTTTCAGTGGTCAGCAGATGGGTGGTGAGGTCGGGAAGCGGGCGGCCGAGGAGTTCAAGAAGGCCGGCTGGAACCCCGCGGAGACCCGGACGATCTCGGCGTGGAAGCAGGACGTCACCGTCTGCACCGACCGGGTGAACGCGTCGAAGAAGGCGTTCACCGATGGCGCCGGCGCACCGGTTCAGAACATCGATGTGCCGACGGACAACTCGCCGACGGGTGCGCAGGACAAGATCGCGGCGACGATCACCGCGAACCCCTCCGTGAAGCACTGGGTGGTGTGGGGCTGCAATGACGAGAACGTCCAGGGTGGGGTCACCGCGCTGGAGAACGCCGGTTTCAAGGCGGAGAACGTGATCGGTGTGGGTCTCGGCGCCTATCTGGCCTGCAAGAACTGGAGCTCTGACAAGCCCTCCGGGATGAAGGCCGCACTCTTCATCAACGGCAAGGACGTCGGCGCCCTGGCCGTACAGACGATGTACCACAAGCTCAAGGACGGCAAGGACTTCCCGAAGGAGGCCTTCGCCCCGACCACCATGGTCGACGCCTCCA
>NZ_JBIWLV010000050.1:0-1065 GCF_044766345.1 Streptomyces sp. NPDC102278
GCGTGTTTACGTAAACATGCAGGAGTGGCGCGAGTCCCGCGCACCCGTTCAGCTGAGGAGCACGCGCATGCCTCTTCTCCGGATCGATGATGACGGTTTCCGACTCGATGGGGAGCCGTTCCGTTTTCTTTCGGGTGGACTGCATTACTTCCGTGTTCATCCCGGTCATTGGCGTGATCGGTTGCGGAAGGCTCGTTTGATGGGGTTGAACACGGTGGAGACGTATGTGCCATGGAATCTTCACGAGCCGAGGCCAGGTGAGTTCCGGATGGAGGGGGGCTTGGATCTGCCGGGGTTTCTCGATCTGGCCGCCGCCGAGGGGTTGTTCGTGCTTCTGCGTCCCGGTCCGTACATTTGCGCGGAGTGGGAGGGTGGTGGTCTGCCGTCGTGGCTCCTGGCGGATCCGGACATTCGGCTGCGCAGCCGCGATCCCCGGTTCCTGGCCGCGGTGGACGACTACTTCCGCCAACTCCTGTTCCCGTTGCGGAGTCGGCTCGCCACGCGGGGTGGTCCGGTGCTCGCGGTGCAGGTGGAGAACGAGTACGGAGCCTACGGCGACGACACCGCCTATCTGGAGCACCTCGCCGACTCCCTGCGCGGCTGCGGTGTCGATGTGCCGCTGTTCACGTGTGATCAGCCGGCCGATCTGGAGCGCGGTGCGTTGCCGGGTGTTCTCGCGACCGCCAACTTCGGCAGTCGTTCGGCGCAGAGTCTCGCCGCGCTGCGGGCGGTCCGGCCGTCGGGGCCGCTGCTCTGTACGGAGTTCTGGATCGGTTGGTTCGACCGCTGGGGCGGCAACCACATCGTCCGCGACGCCGAGGATGCGGCGCAGGAGTTGGACGAACTGCTCGCCACCGGCGCCTCGGTCAACTTCTACATGTTCCACGGTGGTACGAACTTCGGTTTCATGAACGGCGCCAACGACAAGCACACCTACCGGCCCACCGTCACCTCCTACGACTATGACGCGCCCCTCGACGAGGCGGGTGACCCGACGGAGAAGTTCAACGCCTTCCGAGAGGTCATCGCCAAGTACGCCCCCGTCCCGACGGAGCCCCTGCCCGC